>JAXLWE010000046.1:0-41590 GCA_046328655.1 Anaerolineae bacterium
GGAAAATCTCAAGCAGTGGACGAACGCCTACTCGTCGATCACGATCACGGTCGGCTTGATCATCATCATCCAGATGATCACGTCGATGATCTATTCGACCAGCCCATCGACCATCGCGTCGCTGGTGGCGGCGGGCGCGCTGATGGCGGGCTTCGGAGCCTACATCATTTACCGCTCCGCCCCGCGCGAAGTCATGAACGTGTCGCTGTCGAAGGGTTCGCCGGAGCAGCGCCGCGCGATGAGCCTGTTCCGGGTCATGATCCCGATCACGATTGCGGTCGCCGCCGTGCTTCAGTTGATCACTCAGAACACCGGCGTTGCGCTGATCGCGGCGGCGGTCTGCCTGCTGCCGATTGGCGTCGCCAGCATGAGGAGCGACCGCCGGACGACCAAGAAGGATGTCGAGTTCAGCACGCTGCTGCGCTCGATGGGCGGCATGGCGACTTCGAGCGGGACGACGCTCAAGCAGGCGCTGACGAAAATCGACCTCACGTCGTTCCCGGCGCTGCAAACCGACATCGAGCGGCTGAGCACCCGCCTGCTGGCGCGCATCGAGCCGGATATTTGCTGGAGTCAGTTCGGCATCGAAAGCGGCAGCCGCCTGATTAACGACGTGACCGGCATCTTCTACAGCGCGGTCAAAATCGGCGGCGACCCGGAGCGCGTGGGCTACCTGTGCTCGCTGTTCGTCGCCCGCACGACGCAGCTACGCGCCAAGCGGCGCTTGGTCGGCGGGACGTTCTCGGCGCTATCGACCGTCATGGTGGCGATGACCGCCGCGCTGCTGATCTTTGTCCTCTCGATTGTCAACGGCTTCGCGGACATCGTCACGACGCTGTCGGCGGAACAGACCAGCAAAAGCACCACCCAGAATGCCAGCCTGAGCCTGGGGCTGGCGCAGTTCTCGCCGCAAGACCTGGCATTCCTGGGCGGGATCACGCTGGCGATGGTGGTCGCCATTTCGATTGCCAGCTCCGCCGCCGTCATCTTCACCGACGGCGGCATGAAGCTGAAGATGAGTCTCTACCTTGCCCTGTCCATTTTCATCGCGGGGATGAGCTTTATCGCCATCCCGCCGATGGTCGCGGGCATTTTGTCGAAGTAAGGATTAGGACTGCGCCATGTCGCTCATTGAGGTCATGCTCGCCCGAAAAGAAGTGCTCATCAGCCTGATGATCGTCGGGCTGGTGCTGGTACTCGCCATCGTTCTGGCGGTCGGACCCGGCATATACCGCCGCTGGAAGAAAATGAGCGCGCGGCGTCAGGCAGCCCGCGCCGCCCGGCAAGCCGAAGCAGCGAAGGCGAAAGCCGCGAAGAAGCAGAAACGTGGGCGCGCCGTGACCCCTGCGATGGCTGACGAGGACGACGAAGCGGAAGCCGACGCTGAAACCGAAGAAGTAGCCGAAGCGCCCGCCGCCGTCGAGCAATCCGGGGCGAAGGCGCCTGCTCCCGCTCCCGCCGAGGCGGTCGCAGCCCAGCCAGAGCCGGGAGCCGAGGGCACAGCAGTCGAAGCAGCCTCCGAAGAAGAAAAATCCGAGGAGGAGAAGGAAAAATCGGCTGGAGAGGGGGTCGCTTCGGCGATGCAGGACATCCTCGACAGTGTGTTCGTCGACGACGACGTAAGCGGGCGTTACGACGTGCTGCTCCAGGGCATCGAAGTGGGCAGCGCCGAGGAACTCCTAACGATGGCAAGCAGGATCGCCGCTGAGCTTGGAACCAAGCGCACCAACCGAGGCGGATGAGGGGGAATTACGGATGAACTCAGACGATACGATTAAGCGATTAACTACCGAGCTGCGCGAAGACATGCGGCGCGAAGCCGACACGAAAAAGACCGCCTATTTTCATTCCGAGGAAGAGACGGTCTCCGACGAAGCGCACGTCTGGAAGCTGCGGCTGGAACTGTCGCGCGACCCCGCCGTGACCTTCGACCTGTCCATCGACCAGGAAGTGGTTATCGGTCGGGACGAGACCGACGAGATCAGGGCGATCTTCCCGACGGTCGATGCCGAGGGGCTGGGCATATCGCGCAAGCACGCCATGTTCCGCCCGACCGCTACTGTCCTCTACCTGCTCGACCTGGGCAGCACCAACGGCACCCGCATCAACACACGCCCGCTGGGCGTGAACACCGCCTACCCGGTCATGAACGGCGACATGGTCGCTATCGGTCGGCTGGAATTCATTGTCCGCATCGTCCACATGCCGCGCGCCTCGGATTCAGACCCGGCGGCGCATAGCAACGAAGCCGAAGTGATCATGCCGATCATCGCACGGTCGATCTCGACGCAGCTCGCCCTGCGCGACGTGATCAAGCAGGCGATTGAGATGGCGAAGCTGTACACGCCCGCCGACGAAGTCAGCGTCTGGCTGATCGACGAGATGACCGGCGAGCTGTTCCTCGAATCCGGGCAGGGCATGGAAAACCAGAAGGTGTTCCAACTACCGCTGGCGACAACCCTCGCCGGGAAAGCGATTCAGGAGGGCAAGGCGCAGCGCTCCAATCGCAAGGCAGATGGCGACCCGATTAAGCTCAAGACCGGTTACATCGCCGAGGGCGTGATCTACGTGCCGCTGACGTTCAACGACATGCCGATGGGCGTCATTTCCGCCGTCCACCGCGAACCGGGCAAAGTCTTTACCGACCGCGACGAGCGCGTGATGGTGGCGATTGCCAACTTCACCGCCATCGCCATTCAGAACGCGCGGCTGTACCAGCGCACACGCCAGGATTTGACCCGGCGCTCGAAGGTGGTTTCGGCATTTCAGTACGCGCTGTCGCAGGAGGTCAAGCGGCAGCTTGGCACGATTGTCGGCTATACCTCCATGCTCCAGACCGACGATGTTTCGGCGGACGAGGCGGAGGAAACGCTCGGCGAAATTCGGGCGGCGGGCGAAAATATGCTGGAGCTGATCGAGCGGCTGACGAGCATGGCGCGCTTCAGTCTGGAGCCGATCACCCAGCGCGGACCGTGCGATCTGGTCGAGGTAGCGGGCAAGGCGCTGGACTCGCTGCAGGACGCCGCCGCCGCGCGGAAAGTCAAGATTTACGCCCACGTCGAGGGGCAGCCGTTCAACATCTGGGGTAATTCGCAGTATCTGTTCCACAGCGTCCACAACCTGCTGGAAAACGCGATCCAGTTCACGCCGTCACGCGGCGAGATCGGGCTGCGGCTGGTGTTCGCACCCGATGGGATCACCATCATCGTGAGCGACACGGGTCCCGGCATCCCGGAGGAAGAACTGTTCGACCTGTTCAGCCGCTTCTTCCACCGCAAGCCGAATACCGACTCGCAGGGGATCGGGCTGGGGCTGGAAATCGTGCGCACGACGGTTGAGGCGCACATGGGCACCGTCACCGCGCAGAACCGACCGGAAGGCGGCGCGGAATTCGTCATCACGCTGCCCGCCAGCGCCCGCGCCGACTGGCAAGCAGCGGCAGGACAGGACGAATGATCGTCGTCCTGGCGCTGCTGGGCGTCGTCGTCGGCTGGCTGGTCAGCATCGCCGGTGACATCCTGATCGGTTACAGCGGCACTCCGGTTCCCCATCCGGCTCCGGCGCTTCGCCCCCCCGCCCTCTGGCGAGTAATCACCCGGCGGGCGGCTGATCGCGCCGTCGTCGCCGAGGCGCTGCTTGAGGTCGTCAGCGGGATCGCCTTCGCGCTGATCTACGCGCTGCACAGCGACGCCGCCGAAATGCTGTGGCTGCTGGCGGCATATGCATTTTTCGCGCTCATCACGATCATGGATTATAAATATCGGGTAGTTCTGAACATTCTGACCTATCCGGGTGTGGTGATCGCGCTTGTGATCAACGTCGTCGTGCTGCGCCATCCGATTCTGAATATCGCGCTGGGCATGTTCTTCGCCTTCGGCGTGTTCTACCTCACTGCCATGCTGCGACCGGGCGGACTGGGCGGCGGCGATGTCAAGCTGGCGACGCTGCTGGGTGCAGCGTTCGGCTTTCCGCACGTCCTCTGGGTGCTGATCGTCAGCGCGGCGGCGAGCGCCATCGTGATCATCGGTCTGCTCACGCTGCGCCGCCAGTCGCCCCGGCAGTCCATCCCCTACGCGCCGTTTCTGTGCCTGGGAGCCGTGATCATCCTCATCTTCAGCCCGATGCTGAATCTGCCTTAAGCGAAGCAGGCGTAATCATGCTCCCCGACCAAACTCCGCCGGAAGAGGAACTGGAAAGTCCACCGCCCGGACGCGCCGCGCGCTTCGTCCCCTGGCTGTTCGTGCTGGCGCTGGCGCTCCTGTTCGTGCCGATCTTCCTGTTTTCCGGCGCGCTGGAGGATAGCAGCCTGCCGCTGGCGACCGAGGCGGAGATGCTTCAGGCGACGATCACCGCGCCGCCGCCCGTGCCGTCGGACGAGGCGGCGCTGGCGGATCAGCTTCTGGCGCTGCGCTCGAATCTCAACGCGATCCAGAACATCCCGGCAACCCTGATCGCCGGGCACATCGACTGGCCCGCGATCATGACGGTCGTCCACAGCTACGACGCCGACCAGATTCGCCTGACGAGCTTCAACAACCAGACCGGGCAGCTTTCGCTGGAAGGCAACGCCATGCAGGAAAGCGCCGTGCTCGACTACGCTCACGCACTGGAGCGAACCAACTTCTTCGCCCGCGTCAACGTGCAGACGATCACCGTGAACCCCGTGCCGCCGCCGACCGTCGCACCGGAACAGACATCGGGCGCGACGCTGGGCGAGCTTTACATGCCGTTCCTGTTCACCCTCACGGCTGATCTGGCGGGAGCGGCAAGCTGATGGATTTCGAAAGCCTGCGCACACGCCTGTTCCAGTGGCTGCCGTTCTTCCTGATCCTGATGCTGCTGATGGGCATCATCCTGTTCGCCATCCGCACGGTACTGCCGCGCGTGGAGTCGTATCAGACGCTCTCCGATCAGGTCGAGGGGCAGCGTGCGGCTGCCGGAACGCTGATCGCCGCTCAGAAGGACAACGACAACGTCGTGCTGCTCGATCACCAGATCAGCAACGCGCAGCAAGCGCTGGCGACCGCCGGGGGCATGTTCCTGACCAAGCGCGAGTCCGAGCAGGTGCTCGACCGCCTGTACGCCTACGCTTATTCCAGAGGCGTGCGCGTCACCAGCCTTCAGGCGCAGCAGCCCGCGCAGCAGACGCAGACCGACGCGCCCTACGACACCGCGCTGTACCAGCTTCAGGTCAGCGGCGGCGTCGCCAACCTGATCGACTTCGTCGCCCGCTTCGAAGAAGCGTCGCTTCCCAGCGTCAACATCGTCAGTATGGCGATCACCCGCTCCAGCGAACAGGCGATGCTGACAATGGGGCTGCTGATCTACACTTCGCCCTACGCTTCCGGGCACGCGCTCGAAGGCTTCCCAACGCCGCTGCCGACGCTCACGCCGAGCGATACGCCGACCTTCACGATGACACCCAGCGACACGCCGACGCCGACAGCGACCGCCACCACCGAGATCGCTCAGCCGACGCCGACGGAGACGCCCGCGCCGACGCTCACGCCGAGCGAAATCCCGCCGACCGAAACGCCGACGCAGACGCTCACGCCGTCCATCACGCCGTCGCCCGCCCCCACGCGCGTCGACTGCCCTGGGGCGCCTGCGTCGATGTTCAAGGAAGGCGACACCGCCATCGTCCACTTCCTCGGGCTGGGGGCGCTCCGCCTGCTCTCCGACCCGAACGCGACGGTGCTGAGCACGCGCACCCAGGCATACGATAACGACCAACTGCAGATCATCGCCGGTCCGGTCTGCGGCTCTGGCAAGCTGTACTGGTACGTGCAGAACACGACGCGCGGCAACGCGCTCGGCTGGGCTGCCGAAGCCGAAGGACAGGATCGTTACATGTGCCCGGTCGACAATCCGGAGTGCATCGGGTCGTAGCGCAGCCTGACGCGCCGTCGGCGGCAAGAATTCTGTAGGTTTACCCGGTTTCTTGCTAGAATTACCCCGTGTGTTGTTCCATATCCCCGCGAGGTTCATTCATGCCGACCGATTCCCCCGCAAAGACCGGCGTGCTGATCGCACAGCTTGGCACACCGGCAGAGCCGACCAGCCGGGCGGTGCGCCCATATCTTCGCCAGTTCCTGTCCGACATGCGCGTCATCGACTATCACCCGCTGCTGTGGCAGCCGATCCTGCACGGCATGATCCTGCGGACGCGCCCGCGCCGTTCCGCCCGGCTGTACGCCCGCATCTGGACGAGCGAAGGCTCGCCGCTGCTGGTCTACTCGCAGCATCAGGTCGCCGGGGTGCAGGCGCGGCTAGGCGATCAGTACCGCGTGGTGCTGGGGATGCGCTACGGCGAGCCGAGCATCCACGACGCCATACGCGGGCTGGAACGCGAGGTAATCGACCGGATCATCGTCTTTCCGATGTATCCACAGTTCTCGTCGACGACCACCGCCTCGATTTACGACGCCGTGTACGAAGCCGCCGCCGGAAAGCATCACCCGCTGGCGCACGAGCACAAGCGCTTCATCCCGACGCTGCGCTTCATCGAGCCGTTTTACGACGACCCACTCTACATCGGCGCGATGCGCCAGCACCTGAACGAGACTATCGCCGCCTTGCCGGAGCCGCCCGACAAATACATCGTCACCTTTCACGGCATCCCGAACCGCTACATTCAAACGGGCGATCCCTACCGGGTGCAGAGCGAGCAGACCGCCCGGCTGCTTGCCGCGTCGATGGGCTGGCGCGACGACCAGTGGCAGATCAGCTTTCAGTCGCGCTTTGGTCCTGAAGCGTGGCTGGAACCCTACACCGATCAGGTGCTGGAAAGCCTGCACGGACAGGGCGTCGAGCGCCCGCTGGTGTTCTCGCCCGGCTTCATCACCGACTGTCTGGAGACGCTGGACGAACTCGGCAACGAAGGTAGGGAGGAATTCGCCGAAGGCGGCGGACAGCCGGAGCGCTTCCACCTGGCTGCCTGCCTGAACGACCATCCCCAATGGCTGGATGCGATGGCGGCGCTCATCCGGCGAAACGCGGGTGGCTGGGTCGAGGAATCGGTCGCGGCGGACGTGGTCGCCACGCCTAAATGATCGACAGCCCCGACCACCGTGAGCAACCAGTGGTCGAGGCGGTGCGATTTGAGACTCAACCGCTCTACATGCAGACTTCGTCAGCCGTGAACGACAGCGGCGGCAGCAACAGCCGATGCCTGTCAAAAGCCCGCTTCTGGAAAAGCTGGAATTTATGGCGGTTTGAGGGACGCAGCAGCACATCGCCCCCATAAGAACACCGGCTCGACCTGCCCGCCCCTCCGGTTTGCGGTGCAAGCTGATTCAAGGGATCATTTACGCTTATCCAGAGAACTACCGGCTGAGACTAAACCGACGCAGTCGAACAGAAGGATGCACGCGCCATCGTGAAGACGCAAATGAAACGGCGGAAGCCGCCGACAATGCATGACGTTGCCAAGCTCGCCGGCGTCTCCCAGCCGACCGTATCGCGGGTGCTCAACGAAAACGACACGATGGTTCCGATCAGCGAGCGGACGCGGCAGCGGGTGCTCGACGCCGTCGCCGAGCTGGGGTATCGCCCCAACGTGGTCGCGCGCAGCCTGCGCACCCACCGCACGCGCACCGTCGCCATGCTGATCGCTGATCTCTCCAACAGCTTCTATCATCCGATGGCGCGCGCGGTACAGGATGTCGCGCGGCAGCACAATTACGAAGTCCTGCTCTCGAACAGCGATCATCTGTATGAGAATGAGCTACGCTTCTGCGAGATCGTGCTGGGGCGCGGCGTCGACGGCGTGATCATGGTTCCCATCCACCTGACCAACGGCGATTTCGAGCATTACGTGTCGCAGACGCACATCCCGTTCGTGGTGCTCGCCGAATACGTCGACCACCCCAGTATTGACATCGTATACGTCAACGACGAGCAGGCGACCTACGAAGCCACGTCCTGGCTGATTTCCGAATGCGGGTACAGACAGATCGGCTTCGTCGGCGTGCCCGAATTTCTGCCAGCAGGACCGCGCCGCCTGCACGGGTTCATGCGCGCGCTCGGCGATGCGGGCTTGATGCCCGACCCGCGCTTCATGCTTCAGGGCGATTTCACGCTCGAAGGCGGGACGCACGTCGCCCGCACCCTGATGCAGCTTGGCGAGCTTCCATCGGCGCTGGTCGTCGCCAACGACCTGATGGCAATCGGCATCATCCTCACGCTGCAGGAGGCGGGTTATTCGATCCCGGAGGATGTCGCCATCGTCGGGTTTGACGACATTCCCGAAGCGACCATCGTGCGCCCGTCGCTCACGACGATTGCGCAAGACCCCCGCGACATCGGGCTGAAGCTGGCGAAAGCGTTGTTCGAGCGCATCGAGGAGCCGAATATCGCCGAAAAGCGCGTGTTCGTCAGCAATTGCAGGCTGATCGAGCGCGAGTCGGCGCGCTGCACCCCCTCCACATAAGCGGCAGGCTCCCCGGACGACCGAGTTACACGCCTGTTGCCTCCACAATTTCGTGTCTTTGCACGGCTCCCCGCCGACTGTGAGCGATTCCCGGCAGGAATTGCGCCGCGCTCGTGCTTCCGGGCAGGTAAATCAGGTAAACTAGATTTGTGCGTCACGTCCGGGCTGTATGGCGCGCCAGAAGCACCTGTCACGAGAAGCGCCGGTCAACGCAAAGGGCAACGATGAAACGCATCGGCTTCACGCTGAAAGTCAAACAGGCATTGATCGAGGAATACAAGGCGCATCACCGCAGCGTGTGGGCGGAGATGCGCGCCGCGCTCAGCGCCGCCGGGTGGCATAATTACTCGATCTTCATGCGCGACGACGGCACGCTGTTCGGCTATTTCGAGACGCCGGAGTCGCTCCAGGCGGCGCAGGCGGCGATGGCGCAGACCGAAGTCAATGCCCGCTGGCAGGCGATGATGAGTCCGTTCTTCGAAATCCCTGAAGGCGCGCACCCCGACGTGATGTTTATTGAACTGGAAGAGATTTTTCACCTGGATTGAAAAGACGATTATGACCAACCCTCCGAACGACCAACAGATCGCCAGCGCCTACCGGCTGGCGCAGGAACGCTACGCAGCCCTCGGCGTCGATACCGACGCGGCGCTCGATGCGCTGAAAGGCATCGCCATCAGCCTGCACTGCTGGCAGGGCGACGACGTAGGGGGCTTTGAAGACCCCGGTCGCGGCTTGAGCGGCGGCATCATGGCGACCGGGAATTACCCCGGCAAGGCGCGCACCGCCGCCGAGCTGCGTCAGGATTTGGACAAAGCCTACAGCCTGATCCCCGGCACGCACCGCCTCAACCTGCACGCGATCTATCTCGAAAGCGACCGCAAGATCGAGCGCAACGCTATCCGCCCGGAGCATTTTTCCGGCTGGGTCGACTGGGCGAAAGCCAACCATCACGGGCTGGACTTCAACCCGACGCTGTTCTCGCATCCGCTGGCGGACGACGGCTTCACGCTGGCGCACGCCGACGCGGGCATCCGCCAGTTCTGGATCGAACACTGCATCGCCAGCCGCGAGATCGGCGCGTATTTCGGGCGCGAGCTGGGGACGCCGTGCGTGACCAACGTCTGGATTCCCGACGGCTACAAAGACACGCCGGTCGACCGGAAATCGCCGCGCGAGCGCCTGAAAGCCTCGCTGGACGCGATCTTCCAGAAGCCGCTCGACCCGCAGCAGCACCGCGACGCGGTCGAGAGCAAGCTGTTCGGCATCGGCTCGGAAAGCTACGTCGTCGGGTCGCACGAGTTCTATCTGGGCTACGCCGCCAGCCGCGACGACGTGCTGCTGTGCCTGGATGCTGGACATTTCCACCCGACCGAGAGCATCGCCGACAAGATTTCGTCCAGCCTGCTGTACGTGCCCGAACTGCTGCTGCACGTCAGCCGGGGCGTGCGCTGGGACAGCGACCACGTCGTCACGCTGAACGACGACCTCCAGTTCATCATGCAGGAGATCGTGCGCGGGGACTTCCTGCCGCGCGTGCACATCGGGCTGGACTTCTTCGACGCCAGCATCAACCGGCTGGCGGCGTGGACTATCGGCACGCGCAACGCCCTGCGCGCCCTGCTGATGGCGCTGGTCGAGCCGCGAAACCTGCTGTGCCAGTACGAAGCCGACGGGAATTACACGGCGCGGCTGGCACTGCTCGAAGAGACGAAGGGGCTGCCGCTCGGCGCGGTCTGGGATTACCACTGCCAGAGCCAGAATGTGCCGGTCGGGATCGCCTTCATGGACGAAATCCGGGCGCATGAAAAGGCGGTGCAGTCGAAGCGAGCGCAGCCAGAATGATCACGGTGAAAAACCGAGATACCGTACAGGGCGACACTGATCGGACGCGAAGAATGAGCGAGAAAACGCACGAAGATGAGACGGGAAGGTCTCGCGTGGCGTCGCGTCCGTCATCATTTGCAGCAAAACTCCCCGTGCGCTCACGTCCGATCAACAAGTGGACGGGAAGCTGAGCGAGGCGTCTCGCGTCCGATCATCAACGGGCACGGAAAACAGCCGAAGCGCTCGCGTGATCAAGATGGTACGTGAAGATGAGGGAAGAACCGGAAATCACACCCATCATAAGCCGATTCTTCGCTTGTCAAGGCACATTTGTACACCCCAGAAATTGAGGGGATGTGGGATAAAGGCGGGCGATGAGCGGTGATGGTGGTGCTGAGTCAAAGACCTGCGGGGAGGGCGGCGCGGGGTTGGAATGATAGGGCGCGAAAGGATGAGAGCGCGTAAAGTCGGATGCGCTGGCCCAGCTAGCTGACTTCAGTTTGATGGGGGCAGGTGCGCCCTGCGGTTGGCTCGTTGCCCGTAAAAGAACACGCCCTATTTCGGTGGTCGATTCCTCCCGGATAGTCGCATTCGATACGGTAACGACGCCGAGCACGGCATAAGGCCAACATGCAGTACTACAACCCGCGAATACCGGCGTCGTATCGGTGGGATGATGCGCGCGCCGCGCGCTCGATCCGGTCGAGCGGCTTACCGCTCGAACCTGCTGGGCAGCGACCAGCGCGTCACCAAGGCGGCGGCAACACGTCGAGCAGGTCATGATGACCGACCGCTGACGGGCGAGCAGGTCGACGTGCTGTGGGTGGGGTCGGGCGGCGACCTGCGCACGTCGAAGCGCGCCAATTTCGCCTCGTACATGGACAAGCTGATCGCGCTGCAAGCGGTGTACGCGGCAGCCGACGAGAAAGGCGTCAAGACGCCCGTCGAAGACCAGATGGTCGACATGTACCTGCACACGGTCTACAACCTGAACCCGCGCGCCAGCTCGATTGACACGCCGCTGCACGCCTTCGTGCCGTATCGCCACGTCGATCATACTCACCCCAACGCCGTGATCGCCATCGCCGCGTGCAGCAACGGCAAGGCGCTGACGCGGGAAATCTACGGCGACGACGTGGTGTGGGTCGACTGGCAGCGCCCCGGCTTCGACCTCGGACTGATTTTGCAGGAGACGATCAAGGCGCACCCCGGCATCAAGGGGGTCATCCTGGGCGCGCACGGCTTGATCAACTGGGCGGACGACGACAAGGAATGCTACGAACTGTCGCTGACGCTGATCGAGATGGCGGCGCGCTATCTGGAGGCGCACGACAAGGGCGAGGCGACGTTCGGCGGCGCGAAGCACACGGCGCTTCCGGAAGATCAGCGCGAGCGCGTGCTGGTCGAAATCCTGCCGAAGCTGCGCGGGATGGTGTCGCAGCAGAAGCGCTTCATCGGCACGGTGCAGGCAGACGACGCGACGCTGCGCTTCGTCAACAGCCACGACGCCGCGCGGCTGGCGGAGCTAGGCACGTCGTGCCCCGATCACTTCCTGCGGACGAAGATCAAGCCGCTGTACGTCGACTGGAATCCGCAAAACGACAATACATCCGACTTGATGGGAATGCTGGAAATCGGGCTGGAACAGTACCGCACGGATTACGCCGCCTACTATAACGAGTGCAGGCACGCGAACTCGCCCGCCATGCGCGACCCGAACCCGACGGTAATCCTGATCCCCAGCGTCGGCATGATCGCGTTCGGCAAAAACAAGAGCGAGTCGCGGGTGACGGCGGAGTTCTACACCTGCGCCATCGCCGTGATGCAGGGCGCGGAAGCGGTCGCCGAGTACGTCGCGCTGCCACGCCAGGAAGCGTTCGACATCGAATACTGGCTGCTCGAAGAAGCCAAGCTGCGCCGGATGCCGCCGGAAAAGTCGCTGGAGCGCAACGTCGTGATCGTGATCGGCGCGGGCAGCGGCATCGGCAAGGCGGTCGCGGAGCGGGTGGCAAAGGAAGGCGCGCACGTCGTCTCGGCTGACCTCGGCGCTGATGCAGCGCAGGCGACCGCCGACGAACTGACCAAAATCTACGGCGTGGGAATCGGCGTCGCCGGGACGGGGATTTCGGGCTGCGGTCCGGCGATTGGGCTGGGGGTCGACGTGACTCGGCGCGAGAGCGTGCGGGCGCTGCTGGACGAGGTGATCCTCGCCTACGGCGGCATCGACAACGTGATCGTCACGGCGGGCGTGTTCGTCTCGCCGGACAAGAGCGGGCACATCCCGGACGAGCGCTGGCGGCTGACCTTCGACGTGAACGTGCTGGGCGGGTATCTGGTGGCGGACGAAGCGCGGCAGGTGTGGGAAGCGCAGAAGCTGCGCGGCTCGCTGGTGCTGACGACGAGCGTCAACGCCGCCGTCTCGAAGAAGGGGTCAGTCGCCTACGACACCAGCAAAGCCGCCGCCAATCACCTTGTGCGCGAACTGGCGGTCGAACTCGCACCGCTGGTGCGGGTCAACGGTCTCGCCCCGGCGACGGTGGTCGCGGGCAGCAGCATGTTCCCGCGCGACCGGGTGATCAGCTCGCTGGTGAAGTACAACATCGCATACAGCGAGGACGAAGATACCGAGTCGCTGCGCAGCAAGCTCGCCGGGTTCTACGCCGAGCGCACGCTCACCCGGCTGCCGATCACGCCGGAAGATCAGGCGGAAGTCGCCTACCTGCTGAGCACGGACGCCTTCAGCAAGACGACCGGGCAGATTTTCAGCGTGGACGGCGGCTTGCACGAAGCGTTCCTGCGCTGAGCGAAGCGTGAGGACGGGGCGAGTGGTGATTGGGCGCACAGCCGTGCGCCCCTACAGACCTCACATCATTTCCAAGCATAACGCGGTGAGATGCGGCGTTTAGAAGCCATTTGAAAATCCCCATTTCACGGGAAGGTAGGGGCGTTCAATTGAACGCCCCTACGAGAAACTGAATATTCAAATGGTCTCTAACAAGGCGCTAACCCAGGCGGCGCTTAGCGGCGCGGCTGATGAACCAGCGCCGGGCGCAGGTCGGATGCCAGCGCGTTCAACTCGTCGAACACGTCGGGCGTAAGCTGCACGTCCAGCACCTCGGCGACCACCTGAGTCCAGCCATGTACGAAATAGAGCCAGCCGTCCTCGACCGTCAGGTGGCGGCTTTCCGCCTGCTCCATCGACTGATGCCAGAAATCCAGTTCGCCCCGGTAATTCAGCTCCCAGGCGACCGCGTGGAGCGGGAACACACCGTCGTCGGTGATGGGCGACCCCGGAATGTCCTTACCCATGCCAGTCGCGTTAATCACAATCGTGCCTTCCGGCGACTGCGCCATGATTTCGTCGTTGCGGCGGGCATCCTGGTTGTGGATGTACTCGAAGTCGATGTCGGTTTCCACCTGCCCGACCATCTCGCGCAGGTGATCGAGACGCCCCTGCGAGCGGTTGACGACGACGAAGCGCTTCGGGCGGTCTCCCGCGTCCGGCTTATTCATCAGATGCAGGGCGATGGCGACCGCCGAGCCGCCCGCGCCGAAGCACAGGATGTCGCCGCCGGTGCGCGCGAAATAATCCTTGCCGATCACGGCGTCCAGGCTGAGACCGGAGGTGATCGGGTCTTTGGCGTGCCCGCGCAGCAGGTCGCCGCGCCTGGAGATCGAGGAGACTTCGCCGCAGATTTGCGCGAAGGGGTCGAGAAAGTCGAACATGTCGCGGGCGGCGCTGAGCAGGTTGATCTTGTGGGCGGTGACCAACCCGCCGAGCGACAGCGGATCGTATTTGATCTGGGCGACGGCGCGACGGTAGTTTTCCGGCTCGTCGTTCAGCTTGCAGTCGACCCCTTCCAGCACGACTTCGGGATGCCCCAACGCCTTCGCCCAGCGGGGAAAGACGTGGTTGATCGAGGATTTGCCGGTTGTGACGCCGATGAAGTAGAAGGTCGGCACGGCTTTTTTCGTGATCGTATACTGCTCGGAGCCTGTTTCGGCACTCATGTTCCTCACCTTTGCGAACTCAAATCGGCGGCTCAGGCGCGCGCCTGCCGGACGGCGGCAGCGAACCGCTCCGCCCGCCCCACGATCTCCTCGAACCGCCCTTCCTTCACCAGATTCGTCGGGCACAGCTCGCTGCCCGCTCCCACCGCGTATACCCCCGCCGCGAACCACTCCCCCACGTTCTCCACCGACACGCCGCCCGTCGGCATGACCCGGATGTCCGGGAAGGGTCCCTTCAGCGCCTTCACGTATGCCGCTCCCGTCAGTGACCCCGGAAACAGCTTGACCACATCCGTCCCCAGCTTCTTCGCCGCCATCACTTCGGTCGGCGTCAGCGCCCCCATCATCGTCACCAGCCCGGTCGCCGTCATCGCCCGCCCCAGCTCGGCTTCGGTGTGCGGGCTGACCAGGAACGTCGCCCCGGCGTCGACCGCCTGCTGCGCGTGCTGCGGCTCGGTCAGCGTGCCCATCCCCAGCAGGATGCTGTCGCCGAACTGCTGGTGCAGGCTGCGCGTCACGCCGACCGCGTCGGGCGTGGTGAAGGTGATTTCGATGCCCAGCACGCCGCCGCGCACCAGCGCGTCGACCAGCTTGAGCGTCAGTTCGGGCGACGGACCGCGAATGACCGCCACCAGTCCCAGATCATGAAGGCGCGCCAGATTCTGCGCTTTTGCATCCACGAACGTACTTCCTTTCTCACACAATCCGATACTGCGGCGCTTCGCCGCGCAGGACAGCCAGACAGTCGTGCAGGGCGAGCCGCCCCATGGCGTTCACGGCATCGTCGCTGTGCGCGCCAGTATGCGGCGTGGCGATGACCTGCTCGAACTGCAACAGCGGGTGATCCGCGCCGGGCGGCTCGTGGCGGAAGGTGTCGAGGGCGACGCCCGCGATTTTGCCGCTGCGCAGGGCGTCGATCAGCGCCGCCTCGTCGATCAATTCGCTGCGGGCGGTGTTCACCAGATACGCGCCGTCTTTCATAAGCGCGATCCGCTCGCGGTCGAACAGGTTCTCGGTCGCCGGAACCAGCGGCATGTGCAGCGAGAGGAAATCGGCACGGCGGATGACTTCGTCGCGCTCCATCCAGGTGACGCCCGCCGCCGCAGCCTCGTCCACGCCGACGACCGGGTCGTAGCCGATCACGCGGCAGTCGAAGCCGGTCAGCGCCTGCGCGACCCGGTGACCAATCGAGCCAAGCCCCAGCAGCCCGACGGTCTTGCCGCAGAGCAAAATGCCCTTCAGCCGGGGCCATTCGCCCTGCTTGGTGCGGCGGTTGGCTTCGGGGATGTGGCGGGCGAGGGCGATCATCAAGCCGACGGTCAGCTCGGCGACCGAAGTCGCGTTCGCGCCGGGCGTGTTGGTGACGACGATCCCTTTGCGGCGGGCGGCTTCGAGATCAACGCGATCCAGCCCGACGCCGTAGCGGGCGATGATCTGTAATTTATCCGCCGCGTCGATCACCTCGTGGTTGATCTCGTCCAGCCCGGCGATCATGCCGTCGATGCCGCCGACCAGCGCGGCAAGCTCGTGGGCGGTCAGGGGATGCTCGGTTGGGTTGTAGACGACTTCGCCCACTGCGGCTTCAAGGTCGGTGCGCAGCGTGGGGTCGTTCATGGCGTAAGAAGTCGCGGTCACGAGGACGCGACACTCCTTGAGGTTCTTCATGTGCGGTTCTCCGGTGCAAGCCAGCGCGGGTTGTCGACAAGCTGTGTGCCGCCGTCCCGATGGATGAGCAATTTGCGAAAGCCCTGCGTTTCGATAGTGCGGTAGTTGTGCCCGGCGTCACCGGGGTAGACGAAGAAGGTGACCAGATCGTCGGTGAGGCTTGTGTTGACCGAGCGGTGCGCCCAACGGGGCGGCACGTACAGCACTTTGTCGGGCGACAGATATTCCACAGCCCACTCGCCTTCGGGGGTCTCCATGACCATCGCCCCCTGCCCCTTCAGGCAGTAATAGACTTCGCCCGTTTCGAGGACGGTGTGGAAATGCCCTTTGGTCATGTAATATTCGTCGCCGACCAGCCCCGGATGCACCACCGACAGCCCATGCAGCAGCTCCCCGGCGATTTCCGGGCGCTTCAGCTCGTAGACTTCGTACAGGAGCGGATCGCCCTGTTTCAGCAGCGCGTCATAGGCGGCGGTATCGAGAAACATGCTTTTCATGCTCGAAAGCCGCCGCTCGATGTGGCTGTCGTAACGCGACAGCACAGCATCGGCGATGGACACGTCAAACGAAAATGGCTTATCACTCATGCGGTAGACTCCTGAGCAAGCCGCGCCAAACGGCGGGCGACATTCAGCCCGGTCAGCTTGCGTATGGTGAGAGGCGAAAACCCGATGGCTTCCATGCGCGGGATGATGTGGTTGATCAGTCCGGCGGGTCCCGCGCCCAGGTCGGGCTGACGCCACATGGCGACATCCGCCATGTCGGTCGCCGCGACAATGGAGTCTTCAAAGCCCACGTCGATCATGTGCTCCAGCAGCGCCCAGAGATGCTCGTCGGGGTGGTACTTGGGTCGGAAGAAGGTGTCGTATTCGAGGGCGATGCCCATCTGCGCCAGATACGCATGAAGCCCAAAATCGGGGCGCTTGTCCGTGTGACACAGGATCAGCTTTTCGGGCAGCATCCCGGCGTCCAGCATAAACCCGGCGATGCGCTCGGCATCCGAGCCGCGCTCGGTATGCACCTCGACCGCCGACCCGGTGGCGCGGCTCGCCAGCACCGCCGCCTCGACCAAGTGCTGCGGCGTTGCTTCGAGCGTCGCTTCGCAGGCGATCTTGATGAAGCCCGCGCGCACGGGGGACGCGCTCGCCCGCGTCTCGTCGAGGCTGCGCGTCAGTTCGTCGACGAAATGGCGGCTGGCGTCCTGCGCCGACAGGCTGAACAGGGCGGCGCTCGCCGGGTAGTAGCGGCGGAGATGGAAGCCAGTCGCGGCGACGATGGCGACGCCGCTCGCCCGGCTGAACTCGAACAGGCGGTTTCCGTTTCGACCGCAGCCCCCCGGCTGGCAGTCGATCAGTGTGGCGCCGCCCGCCGCACGAAACGCCGCCAGCCCGCGCGCGATCAGCGGCGCGTCGGTGAGGACGGGCGCGTCAGGATCGACGCTGCCGACCGGATCGATCCACACGTGGGTATGACCGTCGACAATGCCTGCGCTTTCGGGCGCGATCAAGCCGGTTACGGTGTGGAGGAGCGGCGTCGATGCGGTATCGCTCATCGGGGTGCTCATTCGTAAGCCTGACGCATCAGATCGGCAAGCTGCGAAAGCTGCGTCCAGGTCTGCTCGTAAATGGCGGACAGTTTTCGATACGCTGCGACTGCTTCAGGCTGCGGCTCGGCGATGTCCTGCTGCTCGATCAGGCTCTGGACAACGCCGAAATCGCGCCACAGCCCGCTGCCGACGGCGGCGACGGCAGCCGCACCCAATGAGGCGGCGTCCTGCCCGACATTCGCCCTGGCGAACGGCTTGTCGAACACGTCGGCGAACATCTGCCGCCAGGCGGCGCTCTTGCTGCCCCCGCCGACCATCAGGATCAGGTCTTCCAGATCGACCAGCTTCGCCAGCTTGCGATACATGATGCCCAGATCGAAGGCGATCCCTTCCAGGACGGCGCGGATCAGATCATTCTGGGTGTGCCCCAGTTCCAACCCGAAGAACGCCCCCCGGATGCGCGGATTGGGGTACGCTGCCGAGCCGCCCGCCAGACTGGGGTTGAAGAAAACGCCGTTCGCGCCCAGCGGCGACTGCATGGCAGCCTCGACCATCAGGTCATAGGCGTCGCGGTCGCAGCGCGCCGCCTGCTCTTTGTAATTGACGAACACGGTGTCGCGCAGCCAGCGCAGCGCGCTGCCCGCCGCGAAAATCGAGGTCGCGGAGGTGAACATCTCCGGGATGACATGGGCGAACACGTAAGGACGAATTGCCAGATCGACGACGGGCTGCGCCGACGACACCGCCAGCCATGCCGACGACCCCAGCGAGAGATAGATCGCTCCTTCGCGCAGATTGCCCGCGCCCAGCGCCATGCACGAGTTATCCACGCCGCCGCAGAACACCTCGACCTCGCGCGGCAAGCCGAGCGCGACAGCAGCGTCGGCGGTGAGATGCCCCAGCGAGGCGATGGACTCGTGAATCGGCGGGAACAGGTCGCGCGGGAGTTCGCTGGCGGCGATGAAGCGCTCGTCGTAGATGCGCGCTTTCAGGTTGTAGACGCCGCTGCCGGAGGCATACGAGTGATCGGTGGCGATTTGCCCGGTGAGGCGGAAGTTGATGTAGTCCTTCGAGCCGACGATGCGGCGGGTGCGGGCGAACATCTCCGGCTCGTGGTCGCGGTACCACATGATCTTGAACACGGAATAGGTTTCCTGAGAAAACCCGTTCCCGGTGGTGAGATACCAGTCGTCGGGATTGACCCGGCTGAAGAATGCCCGCACCTGCCCGCCGGGGCGGGTGTCCGACCAGATAGGCACGAACGGGCGCAGCAGATTCCCGGCTTCGTCCAGCGGGACGACCGCCAGACTCTGCCCGGACAGGGCGAGACAGCGGATCGCCTGCGGGTCGGCAGCGCTGACCGCCAGCAATTCGCGCGTGCTGGCGACCACCGCCTCCCACCAATCCTGCGGGCGCTGCTCGTGCCAGCCGGGATGCGGATAGTGGGTGTCGTAGGCGTGGAACACCGACGCCAGCGTCGTGCCGGACACGTCGTAGAGCGACGCTTTGCAGCCGCCCGTGCCCAGATCGTAGGCGAGGATGGTCGTCATCACGCGATCCTGACCGAGCCGCCCGGCAACTGCTCGCAGCTTCGGACGATCTCGACGGCGGCGCGAGTGTTGATGCCAAAGCGCCGGACGCCGAGCTTGTACATCGCTACCAGCGTATCGAGATCACGGATGCCGCCCGCCGCCTTGACGCCGATCTGCCCGCGCGTGCAGGAGGTGATCAGAGCGACGTTTTCCATCGTCGCGCCGGTCTTTGCCCAGCCGGTAGAGGTCTTGATGTATTTCGCGCCCGCCTCGATGCACATGGCGGATGCCCGCTCAATCTGATCGTTGGTCAGGTAATGGGTTTCGAGGATCACCTTGACGGGCACGGCGACGGCGCTGATGACGCTGCGCAGCTCGGCAAGGACGTACTGGTCGTCGCCGGAGCGCAGCTTGCCGATGTTGATCACCATATCCAGCTCGTCAATCCCGTCGGCGACCAGTTGGATCGCTTCCGCCCGCTTGATCGCCGTATGCGTGCCGCCCGCCGGGAAGCCCACCGGCGCGCCGAGCCGAATCCCCGGCGTCGCCTGAAGCAGCGACCGGGCAAACGTGACCCATGCCGGAAGCACGTGCACCGCGCCGAAACTGTACTCGGCGGCGACGGCGATGAGTTCCTGAATCTCGGTCTTGCCGTGCGGGGCTTGCACCGCACTGATGTCGACCATTTCTGCAATCTGGCGGTAGGTCAGTATCTCTGCTGCCATAATACCGCTCTCTCCTTAGGCTGTACCAGACATGCCCGGCGATAGCGACGGCGTATTTGCAGCCCTCGCAGGTGATCACCCGGCATGTGGGTTGGCTTGCTTATCCTGTAAGGCGCGTTCCCGTCACCTTGTCGAACAGCAGAATGTGCGGCGGCTCCAGCGAGAGCCACAGGACATCGCCGCTCTGCGCGGTGATGCGGGGGTCGACCACAATTTGCATTCGGACATCTTCGGCATTGACGGTGATCACGGTCGAATCACCCATCGGCTCGACGACGAACACCGTCGCCGGGATGGTGTGCGTCTGGCTGCGCTCGGATGCAACGCCGATGTAGAACGGGCGGATGCCGACGACGACTTCGCGCGGTATCGCCTGACTGCGCGCGATCGCCGGCATGTCGGCGGGCAGCGGAACCGGGTAGTTATGGAACCTGAGGTGATACTGCCCGTTGGTCTGCTCCGCCTGACATTCCAGGAAATTCATCGGCGGCTCGCCGACGAAGCCCGCCACGTACATGCTGATCGGGTGGTGGAACACGTCCTGCGGCGTGCCGATCTGCACGACGTTGCCCACGTTCATGATGGCGATTGTGTCCGCCAGCGCCATCGCTTCTTCCTGGTCGTGGGTGACGTACAGCATGGTGTAGCCGAGGTCGATGTGCAGGCGCTTGATGTAAGAGCGCATCCGGCTGCGCAGGCGGGTATCGAGGTGCGAAATCGGCTCGTCCATGATGAACACGTTGGGCTGGCGCATCAGCGCGCGCCCCAAGCCGACAAGCTGCGATTGTCCGCTGCTCAGGCTGGCGGGCTTGAGCTGGATCAGGTCGCCACACTGGAGAATTTCGACAATGGCATCGACCCGCTGGCGGATTTCAGCCTCCGGCTTCCCGGCGGCGCGCAGCGGGAACGCCAGATTTTCGTAGACCGTCAGGGTGGGATACAGCGCGTAGGTTTCGAACACCATCGCCACGTTGCGATGCTCCGGCGTCACACGGTTCATCACGTGATCGTCGAAGAGGATTTCGCCCTGGCTGAGTTCTTCCAGCCCGGCGATCATGCGCATGGTGGACGACTTGCCGCAGCCCGACGGTCCCAGCAGCGCCATGAACGTGCCGTCGGGAATGTCGAGCGAGACGTTGTTGACCGCCCAGGTCTTGCCCCGGTCGTAGCTTTTACGGATATTCTTCAATCGGACAGTAGCCATCGTCGCTTATGCTCCTTCCACCGCCTGCATCCTGCGGGAAGGATGGGCGATGGCTTGCTCGTCGCCAAACAGGTGATAGGTCTGCGGGCTGATGTCGAGCCAGACCGTATCCTTGACGTTCAGGTTCATCCCCGGCGCGGCGACGACCTTGACCAGATGCTCCCCGACTTTCGTCGTGAGAATGTCCCGATGCCCCAGGCTCTCGACGACGTAGACCTCGCCGGGCACGGCATGGGTGATGTCCTCCGCCGTCGCAATGGTGATGTCGCTGGCGCGCACGCCGATGCGCATCTGGCTCGGCATCGCTTTCTGGCGGAAATAGCGGGTGGTTTCGTCGTGGACGGCGACGCGCACCGGGCGCGCCTCGGTATTCTTCACGACCAGACGCGGATCGCCGTTCTGTTCGGCGTATTCCACGTCGAGGAAGCTCATGGGCGGCTCGCCGACGAAGCTGGCGACGAACTCGTTCGCCGGTGTGTGGTAGATTTCGTCGGGCGTGCCAAGCTGCATCAAAATCCCCTTGTTGATCACCGCCATGCGGTGCGACAGCGACATCGCCTCGCGGTAGTCGTGGGTGACGTGGACGACGGTCGCCGCTTTACGGGCGCACATCGCCTTCAATTCGCCGCGCATCCGGTGGCGCAGCTTGGCGTCAAGGTGCGAGATCGGCTCGTCGAGCAGGTACACGTCGGCGTCACGGATCAGCGCGCGCCCCAGCGCCACGCGCTGGCGCTGACCGCCGCTGAGGAAGCCGGGCTTGCGCTGCAGGAAATCCGAGATTTGCAGGACTTCCGCCATCTCGTGGACGCGCCGCTCGATTTCGGGCTGGCTGAGGCGGTGCGCCCGCAGCGGGAACGCCAGATTTTCATAAACGCTCAGGTGCGAGTAGAGCGCGTAGTTTTCGAAAACCATCGACATATTGCGGTTTTCGGGCGGCACGCCGTTCATGAGGAAGCCGTTGACGTAGATTTCCCCGGCGGTCGGCGAAAGAATCCCGGCGATCAGGTTGAGCGTGGTGCTTTTGCCCGCGCCCGCCGGACCGAAGATGACGAGGAATTCGGATTCCACCCCCTGAATAGAGAGGTTTTTGACGGCAGTCTTGCTGCCGAACTTTCTGGTGATATTCCGAAGCTCCAACACGGCGGTTACACATCCTCCTTCTCAAGCGTCTCGATCTGGTCAGCCTGCTGCTTGCGGGCGACTGCCTGTCGCCAGCCGCGATAGAAGAAGGCGATGCCGATACAAACGGAGACTACTAATCCCGGACCTGCGCACGGAGCAACCTGCTCCAGAAATTTCATCCACACCAAGCCGACGAAAATCGTCAGCATAATCGACCAGAACATGCGATCCCAGGCTTCAGACAGTGTCATCGTGTTTCCTCCTCAGCCGCGCACCGCGCCGAACGTGAGACCGCGCACCATGTAGCGCTGAAGGATCAGCGCGGCGAGCAGAGTCGGCAGCACGCAAACGACGGCTGCCGCAGCCATCGGTCCCCACAGAATGCCCTGGGTCGTGAAAAAGCCCGCCATGCCAACGTTGATGGTACGCGCCTTGTCGCCGGTGAGCACGTAGGCGAACAGGAATTCATTCCACGAGAACATGAGCGAGAAAATCGCGGTGACGGCGATGCCCGGCGCAGCCAGCGGCAGGGCGACGCGGCGAAAGACCGCCAGCCGTCCGTAGCCGTCCAGACGCGCCGAATATTCCAGCTCGCGCGGGATGTCCTGGAAGAAGGAATGCAGCAGCCAGATGGCAAATGGTAAGTTGAACACAGTATAGGAGATGACGAGCGCGCCGGGCTTATCCAAGCCTATCGCCAGCGCCTGCCCGACGGGCGTGCGCCCCACGTCGCGGAAGATCAGGAAGAAGGGCATCAGCGCGGCGATGGCGGGCATCATGCGGGTGGTGAGCATGAAGAACATAACGTGCCCATCGCCGGTGTTGTAGCGGGCGAAGCTATACGCCGCCAGCGAGCCGAAGGTGACGACCAGAATGGTCGAGAGCGACGCGACCACCAGCGTATTGCGGATGAACAGCCCGAAATTCGCCTTTTCGAAAGCGTAGGTGTAGTTCTCCAGCGTCGGCGTGAACACCCACGTCGGCGGGCGGGTGATCACTTCAGTCGGCGGCTTGAAGGATGTCATCAACATCCAGTAGATCGGAAACAGGAAGATGATCAGCACCACGAAGATCAACGCGTGGCGCAGCACAACCCCTGGCGTAATCGTTCTTGTTTGCATGATGATTGCCCCATGAGGTCCCGTTATGTATTCGACTGTGAGCGTTCGGCGATACGGCGCATAAACCGTCGCAGCGCCAGCCCGGTGAAGACGACGGTCGCAAACAGGAACAGCAGCGCCATCGCACTCGCCCGGTCAACGCGGAAGTATTGCAGCCCCAGCCGATAGAGATAGTAGGTCAGCACTTCGGTGCTCGTGCCGGGTCCGCCCGCCGTGAGCGAAATCACGGGGTCGTACAGGCGAACGGCGTCCATCGACCGAAGCACCAGCACCAGCGTCAGCACGGGAGCGAGCATCGGGAAGGTCAGGGTGCGCAGCACACGCCAACTGGAGGCATTGTCCAGGCGCGCCGCTTCAAACGGCTCTTTGGGCAGCGCCTGTAACCCGGCAAGGGCGATGAAGGTGACGAACGGAGTCCACTGCCACACGTCAAAGGCGATGATGCTCGCCATCGCCAGCCCCGGATTGCTCAGCCACGTCTGTTCCGGCAGCCCGACCAGCGATACGAGCTGGTTAAAGACGCCGAAATCGGGATGGTACATGTAGCGCCAGATCAGCCCGATGGCGTAGGGCGAAATCGCCAGCGGCAGGATGAACAGGCTGCGAGTGATGCCCTTGAACCACTTCTGGCTGTTCAACAGGAACGCCAGCCCGACACCGAGGATCATCTCGACGCCGACGGCGAACACGGCGAACGTCAGCGTGCGCTGCACCGATGCCCAGAAGAAGCTGTCGTTGAGCGCGAACTGGAAGTTCGCCAGCCCGACGAACTCGGCAACCCCGCGCGGACTGGTCAGGTCGGCAAAGCGAAAGGCAACATTGATGGCATAGACCAAAGGAATAATTCCAAAGATCAACAGCAGTATCAGCGCCGGGATCACCAGCAGCCAGGCGTACAGCAGCTCCGAGATGCGCGCTTTGGCGGGCGCGGAGCGAACCGGCGCGAACGCTGATGCGGTGCTAACGCGGGTCGAGACTTCACTGGGCATAATGCCGCTTTCCTTTCCGCCACCTTGCGATTACCGGGGCATCGGTTTCGATGCCCCGGCGTATGGAACACTGATCGATCACGTACAGGCAGCGGTGCTTACGTCACCTTGCCAGCGGCACGTTGCAGCTCGACCCACTGGCTGATGTCGTACTCTTTGGTGGCGATCCACGAGTCGTAGTCGAAGGGCTGCGGCGTCGGGTGATAGCCTTCGCCAAGCGCTTCGTTAGCGACCTCGCAGGGACCTCCGCAGATGTTGGTGATGGAATCCGCCATGTTCTGCATGGCTTCCTCGACCGACATCGTGCCGGACGCCGCCGTTGAATACCAGGTGGTCATCTCGGCGTAAATCTTGCCGCCCTGCGGGACGAACAGGTAGTTCGGATAGAAATTGGACTTCGCCGTGAAGTCGAGCACGGTCATGAGGGTCGGGAAGTGCCCCATCGTATTCGGGTGCTCGGAGATCAACTGAGCGTCGGTCAGGATGCTGACGCGGGTGGTGCTGCCGCCGCCGATGGCGAAGTTGCGCTGCGCTTCGGGACCAGCCATCCACGCCAGGAAATCGAAGGCTTCCTGCGGGTGCGGGGAGTCAGCCGAAACGCCGACACCGAACGCGCCGACCCAGGTGTGGACGCCGGGCGCGGGAGCGATGCACAGGCGAGCGCCGGGGATGCTGGTCTCGGTCTGCTTCATGTTGGCGTACTGGTCAAGGAAGAAGGCGTCGGTCTGCGCGATGAGACCATTGCGCATCTGCTCGACGATCTGGTCGTAGTTGGAGCTGAGCGCACCAGGAGGCGCATTCGGGATCAGCTTGTCGACGTAGAGATGCATCGCGTCGAGGAACGCCTGATCGGTCACGCCGGGCGTGCCGTCATCGTGAATAACCTGCGCGCCGGTCGACCACGCAATCGAGTTCACCTCGTCCTGAACCTGGTCGAAGCGTCCAGCCATCACGCCGATGCCGTAGAAGTCCTGATCCAGCGTCTGCCCAGCGAGCGTATCGCCAGGGTGACGGCGGAAGAAAGCGGCGGTGTCCGCCAGTTGATCGTAGGTGCGCGGAATGCCGAGATCGTAGCCATACTGCGCCTTGAATGCCGCCATCTCGTCCGGGTTCTCGAACAGGTCACAGCGATAGTAGTAGCCCATCGTGAAGGTGTAGTAGGGCATACCGAAGGTCTTGCCGCGCCACACGCTGGTGGTCTCGCGCAGAGCCGGGGCGATGTCCTCGAAGGCGACTTCGGCGGGGTCGGCATTGGCGATATAGTCGTCAAGCTGCAGGAGATAGCCGTTTTCCGCGAATTCGGATTTCCAGCCGCCGTCGTAGGTCAGCAGGTCGAGGCTGCCGGTGTGACCGACGGATTCGAGCACTTCCTTCTGATACATCTGCTGAAGGTCAACGTCGATGATGTTGACGTTGATCCCGGTTTTGGCGGTGAAGTCGGCGACGACCTGCTTCGCCCAGTCGGTGTAGAAGCCGGAGAGCGTCATCCAGTTAATCGTGACGGGTTCCTGAGCGGTCGCGGCGGTAAAGGAGGAGAACAACATCACGAAAACGATCACCAGAACAAACAATGTGGAGTGCCTGTTTTTCATGCGCATTTGCCTTGTCTAAATTCAGTAACGAAACCCACGCAATTCGTGCGACCTGTCGGCTGTCAAGATGCTCGCAATTCACCTCCTCTATGCCGAGGGTACGGCATGTGTTTGCCACCCGTAGAGAGTAAAAACCGTCACAAGCCCGCGCGCCGGGACTTGCTCTAGCGGTAGTCGTGGACGACTTTGCCGAAGGGCAGGTACAGATCGCCCTGTCCGTAGAAGCCGCCGCGTATTTTTCTGGGTTCGAGCAGATAGGTGGGGTCGATTTCCGAGCGCTCGAAATTGACCGAGCCGCGCCCGCCGAAGAATTTCCCCTGCTGCGCGGTGAACTTGCCTTCGGTGAGCACCAGCTCCCGAACCGGCGTGCCGTTTTCTTCGGCGGAGGGGATGTACTTCAGCGAAAAGACACCGTCACGGCTCCAGGGGATTTCCGACATGTCGGCTTCGTATTCCGGCACGACCAGCCCCTTGTAAATGGCGTGGTCGAGGCGGTCGACGCGCCCGATGACGGCTTCATGCTCGTGGCGGAGGGACATGGTCGCCATTTTCTTCTGGTAGCCCCAGATTTCGCGCCCGCCGGTCAGCGGAAGGTGGGTGTTGACGTACAGGAAGGGTTCGTAGTCGCCTTCGAAGTCCTTGAATTTGACCTGCACGTAGACGGCGAATTCGGAGAATGCCCCCTGCGTCGTCCCCAACTGGAATTCGGACAGCCAGGTGATGACGATGTTGCTGCGCGGCTCCAGCGGTTCGGGGATGACGCGCGCCACGTTCTCCAGATCAGTTTCGTAAACGACCAGTTGAACGCGCATGTCCCGCCAGACCAGCGGCGGTTTTCCGTAGAGGTGGGAGACGATGGGGTTCGAAAAGGGCCAATTCTCAACAGCTAATGACATTATTTTCCCTGCTTTATGGTGGATAAAAACGAAATATCAGGCGGGCGCCGTCGTCCTGGACACCCTTTCCTCCTTCTAAATCAGCGCAATAATTCATTTATAGCATGATGCTGACATCCTGTCAACATGTCAGGTTGACATGACAAGTTCCAATATCGAGAAAGCTCAGGTAAGCGAGAAGCGGGGTTGTTACCTTGTCATTACAATCACTTTGAATATAATGGGATTCATTATATGGTTGCTGCGTTGACACAACGGCAATCAAGGCAAAGCACCGGGAGGGTGATCGATCCTATGGACAGACTCTTGACGGGGCACATCGACAAGTCCAGCCCCTTGCCCTATCACTATCAGCTACGCGAAATTATTCGCTCGGAAATCGCCTCGCAGCAGTGGCAGGGCGGCGACCAACTGCCGAGCGAGAACCAGCTCTGCGAAATGTTTCAGGTCAGCCGGACGACTGTGCGCGAAGCGCTGGACGCGCTGGTAGTGGACGGCTTGCTGACCCGCGAAAAGGGGCTGGGCACGTTCGTGGCGAACCCCAAATACATGGAGGCGTGGTCAGGGTCGGCTATCGGCTACAGCGACTCGATCACCAAGCAGGGGTATTCCATCGAAACGAAGGTGCTTGACCTGAAGATCGTGAAGCCGCCCTACCCGGTCAGCCAGGAGCTGCACCTGGCGACGCACGAGGGCGTAATCCTGCTGAAGCGCCTGCGCTATATCCTGAAGCAGCCGATCCTGCTGGTGGATTCGTATCTGCCCGAAAAGCTGTTTCCCGGTCTGCTGGATTTAGACTTCACATCCCGCTCGCTGTACCAGACCTTCCGCAACGACTACAACCGCGAGGTCGTGCGCGTCAAGCGCGCCATCGAAGCGATTGCCGCGAACGATACGGTCGCGCAGCTTCTGGAGGTCGACGCGGGCTTCCCGATCATGTTCATCGAAAATATCGCCTACTCGCAGGACAACACCCCGATTGAATATTACGTCGCGTGGCGCAGGGGTGATAAGGCGAGGTTCCAGTTCGAATACAGCCTGCCAGTTAATCCAATTTAGAGAGACGGCGCTGCCGGTTTAGCGAAAATTTGGCAGGCACAGATAAAATTAGAGGTTTACTTGTAGTGACAGGATGACATTTTGACATCATTTCAGCAAATTGCTAAACTCTCCACCAGTGTTGCGCAAGGAGGGTCTTAATGAGCAGCAAGAAAATTGGCGATTATGAAATACTCTTTCAGTGGAGTCATCTGGAGTGGATTTTCCCGAACGAAGCGATGAAGTCAGACTTTTTCGCCCACGAATACTGGAAAGGCGCCCTGGCGGCGGGGTTCAAGGTGGATCGGGATGGCAACTATTATCTGTCCGTCCCGCGCTGGGCGGCAGGAATTCCGGCGACGGTCAGCAAAATCGAAATCGTAGACGGCAAGCCGATGCTGGCAGCGTACCCCAACTGGGAGATGAACGAAATCGGCAACCCGGCTGCCCTGCAATCCGTGCTGGGCTGGGAGATCGACGAGCTAAACCGCGCGTGGATGCTTGATCAGGGGCACATCGAAGGCAAGCCGTGCGTCGACGGCTCGCAGAAGCTGGTCTGCTGGGACTTGAACGAAAACAAGCTGGTGGTCTCGGTCAAGATTCCCAACGAGATCGCTTCGTATGAAGCGTCGTTTCTCAACGACCTGATGGTCGACAACGCCAACGGCTTCGTCTACATCGCCGATTCCGGGATTTACACCGACCCGCTGGAAGGCGGCTTGATCATCTACAACATGCGCACCGGAGAACTGCGCCGGGTGCTGCACCAGCACATCAGCACGCAGGACGTGCCGGGCTACTGGTTCAAGATCGCCGGAAAGCAGGTGTGGCTGGATCGCCCGATGCGGACGGGCGCGGACGGCATCGGTCTCGCGGCGGACCGCAAGACGCTGTACTGGTCGGCGCTGACATCGCGGCATCTCTACTGCATCGACACGACGCTGCTTCAGGATTTTTCCACGCCCCACGAAGTCATCGAAGCAGCGGTGGTCGACCTGGGGGATACGGGAACCAACAAGGACGGCTTCGGCGCGGACAACCACGGCTTGATCTACTGTACCATGCTCGAAGGACAGGGGATCGGCATCTACAACCCGGCGACGAAGCAGTTCCGCCCCTTCATCAGCGACGAGCGCATGATCTGGGTGGACGGCATGACGTTCGACAACCGCGACCACCTGATCTTCAACAGCAACCGGCTGCACGAAGTGTTTGGCGGTGATCTCGACTGGAACAACGAGTACAATTTCGTCGTGTGGAAGGCGTATCTCGGCGAAAACGTGAAGTCCTACCTCTACGCGAAATGAGCGGGCAGATAGCCCGGCGCGGAGGGTGAGAAGGTATTCATGACCGGCTCCCGGCTGATGTTAGCGGTCGATATTGGCACGAGCGGCGCGCGCGCCGTGCTGTTTGACGCGCGCGCGCAGCATCTCGCCCAGGCGCGGCGCGGCTACGACACGTCGTTCCCGCAGCCGGGCTGGAGCGAGCAGAACCCGAACGCCGTCGCCGAAGCGGTGATCGAAGCGCTGCGGGAGGTGGTCGCGGCTGCCGACGCCGGGCGCTCACTGGCGGGGATCGTGGTGAGCGCCCAGATGTACAGCATCCTCGCGCTCGACAGGACGGGCGCGCCGCTGTCGAATACGCTGACGTGGGGAGATACGCGCAGCGCGACGCTGGCGGACGACGCGCGACGGTCGGCGTCCGAGGCGCTGTTTTTGCGAACGGGCTGCCCGATTCAGGCGATTTACCCGCTCGCCAAGATACGCTGGCTGAAAGCCAACCTCGATCTGCCGGACGACGCCCGATTCGCATCGATCAAGGATTACGTGCTGCTTCGGCTGACCGACCAGCTCGTCACCGACTGGTCGACGGCGTCGGCGTCCGGGCTGCTGAACGTCGCCCGGCACGTATGGGACGACGAAGCGCTGGCGCTGGGCGGGATCAGCGCCGGGAATCTGCCGGAACTGCTGTCGTCGCGCCACGTCCTGCGCCGCTGGCGGTCGGATGTTGCCGCGCACATCGGCATCCCAGACGACACGCCGCTGATCATGGGCGCGGGCGACGCCCCGCTGGCGAACATCGGCGTGGGCGCGGTCGGCGCGGGGACACTCGCCATCAATATCGGGACGAGCGCGGCGGCGCGGGTGCTCACGTCGCACCCGCAGGCCGACGCCGCCGGGCAGCTGTGGACGTATGTCGCCGACGAAGATCACTGGGTGACGGGCGGGATCATCGGCAGCGGCGGGGCGGCATACGAATGGCTGCTCAAGCGGCTACTGCTGGCGCACCGTCACGCGCCGGTGGACGAGCTGTTTCGGAAGTCGACCGGCTGGCGGCGACCATCTCGCCGGAGCCGAGTGGGTTGCCGTTCATCCCGCATCTGTCCGGGGAGCAGAAAGTCCCGCTGGAAAACCCGGAAGCGTAAAGGTCTGGCTTGCATGACGTTCCAGCACGACACCGACACTTCATCCGCGCTGCCGTCGAAGGGATGGCGTTCGCGCTGCTGCGGGTGGCAAACGCCATCGAGGACGGCAAGGCTGCGCCGCCCAGACCGCATCTGACCGGGGGCTTGACCGCATCGCCGATATCCGGACGCGGACGCTCGCCAACATATTCGGCGTCCCGGTGGTGGTGCAGCGCTCGCCCGAAAGCTCGGCGCGCGGGGCTGCGATCCTCGGCTGGCTGGCGCTCGGCGAAGCGGCGAGCTACGAGGCTGTGCAGGTGGACGATCCGGTGCAGCCCGATCCCGCCCTGTTCGCGCTGTATCAAGACCGATTCAGGGCATTCTGCTCGCTGAATGATCGCCTGCAAAATTCTTCAGGCAGTTAGGAGACTCATGATTATGATTACCGGAGCGCTGGTTCCCAACATCACCATTTTCACCGAGGACGGCAAGCTCGATCTCGTCAAGACCCGCTGGCACATGGGCTGGATGTTCGACCGGGGGGTCGACGGGCTGTTCCTCACGGGGTCGTATGGCTCCGGTCCGCTGATGACAATTGAGGAGCGCATCGAAGTCTATAGAGTGGCGAAGGAAGTCGCGGCGGGCTATCCGGGCAAGACGGTGGTCGCCCACGTCGGCTGCGCCGACACCGAATCGACCGTTGCGCTGGCGAAGGCAGCGGAAACACTGCAGGTGGACGCCGTGAGCGCCGTGCCGCCGTTCTATTACAAGCACAGCGAAGAACTCGTCTTGCAGTTTTACCGCGACCTGATCGAAGCGACCTCGCTGCCGGTGTTCGCCTACAACAACCCGGAAACCTCGCGCTTCGCCTTCACGCCCGCAACCGTGAAGAAGCTCCAGGAGATGGGCTGGCGGGCATGAAGGACAGCCCGGTCGAGGTGAGCTCGAGCCGCGTGTTCTACGACGCCAAGCTGTCGAACAAGCAGTTCCAGATCATCCTCGGCACGTCGAACGGTTGGCTGCCCTACTACTACATGGGCGTGCGGGCGATGATCGCCGGGATGAACAACTGGGCGCCGGAAATCATCACGGCGCTGGTCAAGGCGACGCAGGCGGGCGATGTGGCGCGGTCGGAGAAGCTGTACGTGGCGATGATGAACCTGAGCGCCTCGGGGCCGTATTTCACCGACAGCACCATCGCCTCGCTGATGGCGCTGTACGCGCAGAGGCTACGAGGCGGGCTTCCCGCGCAAGCCGATGAAGTTGCCCGCATTCGACAGCCTGCGCGAGCCATCAGGAGATCGCCGCGGCTGGAAGCCGGGTTCGCCGAAGCGGGCGTCACCATGATGACCAGCCCGGACGAGCGTCGCCCGACGAATTTCTCGGCGCGATGCGGCTGGGACGGTGGAGCGTCGCCCGCTGAAGCCAGCCAAAAGAAAACGCTTCCTGGCAAACGGAACAGCTTGAGTCCGTGACCCCGGAAGGATCTGAACCTTCGACCAGGTGCTTAAAAGGCACTTGCGCTGCCACTGCGCTACGGGGCCACTCTGACCATCATTCTAGCCAAGTTGAGTGATATTTCAACCCCAATTCGCTTACTGGTATTCCGGGAGCCAGCCGCCATGCGCGGTGATCAGGTCGTCCACCAGCGACCAAATCTGGTCGAGGCTCAGTTCTGCCGCCGTGTGCGGGTCGAGCATGGCGGCGTGGTAGATGTGCTCGCGCCTGCCCGTCAGCGCCGCTTCCACCGTCAGCCCCTGCACATTCACGTTGGTCTGCATCAACGCCGCCAGATGCGGCGGCAGCGCCCCGACTTTGGTCGGCTGGATGCCGTTCTTGTCCACCAGACACGGCACTTCCACGCAGCAGCCTTCCGGCAGGTTGTCGATCAGCCCGCGATTGGCGACGTTGCCGTAGACCACGCGCGGCGTCCCCGTCTCGATGCTGTGGATGATCCCCGACCCGTATTCGTGGCTGCGCCGCACCTCCAGCCCTTCGCCCGCTTCCAGCGCCGCCCGCTGCTTCTGCCACCCGGCGATCTGCTCCTCGCAGCGACGGATGTACTCGTCCAGCGGGACGTTGAACTGCTCGACCAGGTCGGGGCGGTCACGCTTGATGAACCAGGGCACGTATTCGCTGAAATGCTCGCTCGATTCGGTCACGAAGTAGCCCAGCCGCGTCAGCATCTCGTAGCGCACCCGGTTCCAGTCCGGCACGCACCCCTCGGCAACGACCTGGCGGATCAGCGGATACAGGTCTACCCCATCGCGCTCGAAACGCAGGTAGAACGCCATGTGATTGATGCCCGCGCTGACGTAGTTGATGTCCTCGATCGGCACGCCGATGTCGCGAGCGAGCTGTTCAGCAGTCCCCTGCACGCTGTGGCACAGCCCGATGGTCTTGATGCTCGTCGCCCGGCTGATCGCCCAGCAGTTCATCGCCATCGGGTTGACGTACTGCAGGAAGGTCACGTCCGGGCACAGCGCTTCCATGTCGCGGCACATCTCCACCAGCACCGGGATGGTGCGCAAGCCGCGCATCACCCCGCCGATGCCGAGCGTGTCGGCAATCGTCTGGCGCAACCCGTACTTCTTCGGGATTTCGAAGTCGACGACCGTGCCCGGCTTGTAACCCGCCACCTGAATCATGCTGATGGCGTAGTCCGCGCCATCGAGCGACTGGCGGCGGTCGAGGCTGGCTTCAATCGTCGGCTGGACGCCGAGCGCTGCCGCGAGGCGGTGGGCGACGACCTCTGAGGTGCGCAGGCGTTCGGCGTCAATGTCGTGCAGGCTGATGGTGCAGTTGGCAAGCTCTGGATAGCTGAGGATGTCACCCATCAGGTTTCTGGCGAACACCGTGCTGCCCGCGCCGATGAACGTAATCTTGGTCATGAACTGGATACTCCAGGGGGATGAAACACTTTCTGCCGGATCAACGGGTAGACCCTACCCACAATCAGGGGAAATTCCGGAACGGCGACTAAGCGTCAACGAAACAACTCCACTTCGTGCAATCAGGAAGACCAATTCCCCTCTCCACGACGTGGAGAGGGGTGAAAAGCAGACCGGCGCTGCCAGCCCCTAAGAGCTGAGCGTGTCCTCGACACTCACCGCTCCCCCCTCTTTGCGAAACTCGCCGGATCGCCACGCCTTTCAGCTATAATCGAGGTAGACAGAAGCGCTACCGGAGCATACGCACTCATGCCGCAGGTCGAACAGTCAATCGAGATCAGCGCGCGCCAGCCCGACGCCGTATTCGCGCTGATTGCCGACCAGCCGGAGCGAATGCCGGAAACGGTGGACGCCGTTCGAGCAGCAGGAGCGTGACGCCCCTGCTGACCGCCGTCGGCTCGGTGTCAGCGCCACGTATTCAATCTGATGGGCATCCGCATCAGGGTGAGCATCAGGTGCTCAGATCGACCGCCCCAAAGCATCTGGCGGATTTGTGAAGACCCGAGCGGCATCGACGGCATGTTCGACTTCAGCTTCGCGGACACCGACGACGGCGGCACGCGCCTGACCGTGCGCGCGGCGTATGCCCTGCCCGGCTCGGTGCTGGGGCAGCGCATCAACCGGCTGACGATTGAGCAGAAAAACGAGCGGGATTTACAGGACGGCTTGCTCAGCCTGAAAGCGCTGGTCGAAGGCGAAAGAAGCCCCCGGACTGTCACCGATCAGTGATGTGGCCGTCGGATAATCGGAAATCTGAAGCAGGAAAATCAGGTCTGACCGGGCCAGCGGGTCTGGAAGTCGATTACGCCGACCCAGTCCGGCACGACGGCGATGCGCTTCATCGGCAGCCCGGTCGATTCAATCGCGCCGATGAACATGCCGCCGTTCTGCTCGCCAATGTAGCGGATCGCGGTCTCACGATAGCCGGGCACGATGCCTGGATACAGTGATGGCGACCGTACCGGAGCATCAGCACGGGATAGGCCACTCGCTGCCGTCAATCGTGATGGCGACGCGCGTGCTGTCGCCGATAGCCTTGAGCTTCTGCATGACCCCGACGCTGCAAACACCACTTCCTGCCCCGTCCACTGAAACCAGATCGGGACAACGCGCGGCGTTCCGTCCGTCCAGTTGAAGGCAAGGTGTGCCAGAGTCGCAGAAGTTAAGAGTATTTCAAGGACCGGCTCGTTCAACAGCGCAAGACCCTGCGTTGCTTCTCAGGCATGATCGTTTCTACATAAATTTGCGAGCGATGTGTGTTATTTATGTCGTCCAGTTATAACGCTTGTGCCCTACAACAAGCTGCCATCTTTCTCGGTCGGTCACCTGACCGTTTGGATGAGTTGACGACGCTGAGGCAAAGCCCCATAATTAGGATCACCGAACGAGGGGCGAAGGATTACTGTGATGGATAAGCGCATGGTCGACTTTATCCGGGCGCTGCGCGCTGCCGGAGTCCGTATCTCGCTGGCGGAGAGCATCGACGCCATGCACGGAGTCGAAGAAATCGGCGTCGGCAGCCGCGACCAGTTCCGCGCCGCCATGAAAACCACCCTCGTCAAAGAATCCAGAGATCACGACAAGTTCGACTACTTCTTCCCGCTGTTCTTCGATGCGAACCAGCCGCCGATGCAGGATATCATGGCGAACATGTCGCCGGAACAGCAGCAGATGCTCCAGCAGGCGCTCGAAGCGCTGATGGGCAACATGCAGGCGCTGCGCGATCTGCTGCGGCAACTGATGGAAGGCAAGCCGTTCGATCAGGATCAACTGGACGAAGCCGCTCAGCAGTCGGGGCTGGATCAGGCGTCGGATATGTACCAGCGCCCCTGGTTCGAGCGCCGGATGCAGCGCCAGATGAATTTGCAGCAGCTTCAGCAGGCGATTGAGGCGCTGCTCGAAATGCTCCAGCAGATGGGTATGGACGGCAAGTCGCTTCAGGAACTGCGCGAGATGCTCGAACAGAACGCCGAGGGCTTGTCGGATCAGGTCAACCAGTACGTCGGCGCGTCGCTGGCGCAGCGCATGGCTGAGCAGGAGCCGCAGCCCAAGCCCGACCTTCAGGACGTGCCGTTCACGCGTCTGAGCGATTCGGAAGTCGACCAAATCCGCGACGAAATCCGGCGGCTAGCAGCGAAACTGCGCAGCCGCGCCGCCCTGCGCCAGAAGAAAGCCAAGTCCGGCACGCTCGACACGCGCCGGATGATGCGCGCCAACATGAAATACGACAGCGTGCCGATGGAACTCAAGTTCAAGTCGCACCACGTCAAGCCGCGCCTGGTGCTGATCTGCGACGTGAGCACGTCGATGCGCTACTGCGCCGAATTCCTGCTGACGCTGATCTACGAGCTTCAGGATCAGGTCGGCAAGACCGACAGCTTCATCTTCATCAGCGACATTACCGAGATCAGCATGGTGTTCAAGGAGCTGGAGCCGATGGCGGCGGTCGAGCGCGTGCTGAACGAGAACCGCCCCGGCTACTACAACACCGACCTGGGCAACAGCCTGAACACGTTCAGGCAGGATTTCATGAACTGCGTCACCAACAAGACGACGATCATCATCCTGGGCGACGGGCGCAACAACTACAACGACCCGCGCATCGACATCGCGCAGGAACTGGAACGGCGCAGCCGCCGCCTGCTGTGGTTCAACCCGGAGCCGCCGTCGCAGTGGGGCACGGGCGACAGCGACATGCTGCTGTACGCGCCGGTCGCCAGCGGCGTGTACCGGGTGAGCAATTTACGCGAGCTGGCAGCCGCCGTCGACAAGATTTTGGTGGACGGGTAAGCGGCGGGCGTTTGTGAGCGTCTGGATAATAGATCACAGCAAAGGTTGACAAGCAAGCGCGCTCTACGTACACTTGAAACTGATCGTGATTACGGAAATGAATATCGTGCAGACCTGCCTGTGTTGTTGCTGTCTTGAAGGGGGCGTTTAGCGGACTTCAGACGGCATAGCAACTGACTTTCCAAGCCGACAGTGATGAAGGCGCGAACGCCCCGGTCGAATGACCGGAGATGTTTCGCGTTTTTTGTTGCTGTCGGCTTTTTCTATCTGAGCGACGACGAGAACGGAACTGGAATGACACTCACCCTCGATTATCGACCGGCACTTGAGACCACCCGCGACGTAGAGACGCTGATCGGCAATACGCCGCTGGTGGGCTTCCGGCACGTCACGGCGCACCTGCCGGAGACCATCACGGTGCTCGCCAAAGCCGAGTGGACAAACCCCGGCGGCAGCGTCAAAGACCGCGCGGCGCTGAACATCATCCGCGAAGGCGAGCGCAGCGGCGCGCTGCGCCCCGGCAAGACGATCCTCGACAGCACGAGCGGCAATACCGGCATCGCCTACGCCATGATCGGCGCGGCGAAGGGCTACCCGGTCAAGCTGTACCTGCCCGCCAACGTCAGCCCGGAGCGGATCGCCATCCTGCGGGCGTATGGCGCGGAATTGATCCTGACCGACCCGCTGGAAAGCTCGGATGGCGCGATCCGGGCGGTGCGCGAGGTGGTCGCCGCCGAGCCGGAAGCCTACTTCTACGCCGACCAGTACAACAACCCGGCGAACTGGCAGGCGCACTACGAGACGACCGGCGTCGAAATCTGGCGGCAGACGGACGGCGCGGTCACGCATTTCGTCGCCGGGCTGGGCACGAGCGGCACGCTGATGGGCACGGGTCGCCGCTGAAGGACTACAACCCCGACGTGGAGATCATCGCGCTCAGCCGGACTCGCCGTTTCACGGGGTCGAGGGTTGAAGCACATGCCGACGGCGATCGACAGGATTTCCGACAGTTCTTCCGGATCGGCGATCGCGGTGAACACGGAAGCAACCTACGAGATGGCGGCGGCTCATGAAGGCTATCTGGTCGGGATCGGCGCGGCGGCGATGGTCAGGGCATTTACCGTCGCCGAGGAACCCAACGGCGGCGGGGCGTTCAGGCACAGTCGTGACGCTGTTCCCGGACAAGCGCTACCACGGTATCTGAGCAGGCGTTCCTGGAAGGGTGATCTTCCTGCTCGATCCTTAATATGTCCAGCAAAAAGCCGCTTAACCAGCGGCTTTTTGTCTGAATTACGCTTCAAGACGGGCGTCTGTTCGTAGCGCTTCAATGAACTGCGAAGCTGATCAGCATATTTGTATATGTCGATAGCGGACGCTAGCTCCTGCTTCTGCTCTCGCCTTTGCTCGTCAAAGATGCCAATATGCTTCTTGGTTGCACCGAAATAGAGCCGGGCGATTGGTCGTCTGTTGTTGTCGTCCAGCAAGATGGCGCAGTAGCTATGAGCATCGCATGGTGATTCGTTTCACATCAACATGCTCATATTCACTCCGGATTATCAGGAAGCTATCGGTTTCTTCTTCGGTTGTTACTATCATGGGTTGCGGACTCGACGGCTCGGAGTTCTCGATTGGAGGCTGCTCAGTCCGTTTTTGCTGTTCATTAGCAAGCGCCGACTTCAGGCGGTTTTTCAACCTGCTCATTGATGAACATGCGAAATAGGTCGCGGACGATGGCGCGAAAATGCATCAATCACGTTTTGCGTGAAGCGACCAGTGAACGCCTTTGAGTCGTATGCGAGAAGGCGGACAAGATCGTCGGTTGGTTGGGCAAGCTGTTCACCCAGGTGCTTGCGGATCAGCCCCTTATATTTGAGTTCGCTGGCAGTCGTAATGATGCCGTCCTCGTTGAACACAGATTTGGTAAATTTCTTCAGCTCCTCGACCTGTGCCTCCTTGATCTCAGCCATGTCGAAGATGAAAAAGGGTTCGCGTCCATCTTGTTAGGCGCATCGAGATCAGTATAGAACCGATAGATCACGCCGTCGGTCAAAATGCCAAAACGCGCCGCCGCCGTAACCGAGAAATAGCGATACAGTTGTGACGCTTGCGCTCGTAGATCAGCGCCGCAGCATTTACACTCAAACAACATCACGGGCTTGCCATCGCGCAGGGGATTGCATAGTCAACTTTTTCGCCCTTCTTGATGCCCACATCGGCGATCAGTTCGGGCGTGACCTCGGTCGGATCGGAAATACGTTGTATCCGAGCGCGACTGATGAATAACTTGATCAATGCGTTCTTCGTCCCTTCCTCTGTTTTGATTAACTCCTGCTGCCTGAGCATGGGGATGCAGGCCGATATTTCCTTGAGTTTGTCCCATTGAGAGTCCATGTTAGCCTCGCTTGCCGGATTACTAAAAAGTTAATCCAGTTCTATTAATTGCATTAAGGTGATTTTATAGCCGAATGCTATCTTTATTCCATTTAGATCACACTCGGCTATTATCAGCTTATCAGTTCGAGGCTATCTCACCGATTGAAGCACCCTTTTTATTCCACCCCTCTTTCTCCCAGCCAGCCGATGATCCGGTCAGCGGCGACCGCCTGGTCGGCACCGAGCATCATCGTGCGCCATCTTCGGCGAGATCGTCACGTCTGCTTCGTAAACTCCACCGAGCGCAACCATCTCCGCCGAGGGGAAAATCCAGTCGTCCGCACCTGCGCCGACGATCAGCATCTTCGTGCCCCGCTCCCGAATACGGCGCGTGTCACCAGCGAACAGCAGAAAATCGAGGTAGGCGCGGAACAGATCTTCCTGAATGCGGGCGAAGTGCCGCTCGACATCCGCGCGCGGCATCGCGTCGGAAAAGAATACGTGCTGCGTCCGCTCGACCGTGTTGATCAGGGCGTAGGGTGAAAACGTGAGACTGGCGCGGGCGAACGCGCCCGGTATCGCCCGCATGATGCGGCGGGTGAACTTCCGGCCGCCCTTGCCCGGCGCGGGCGCGAAGCGGCGACGGCAGGCGCATCGTAATTTTCGAGATACTTCTGGGCGATGAACCCGCCGAGCGAGTGCGCGACGATCACTGGCGGCTGGGGCAGCGACCGTACCACCTCGACCAGATCGGTGACGTAATCGTCCATCGTCACCTTCAGCCCGGCGCGTCCTCGCTCATGCCGTGACCGCGCAGGCTCATGGCGTGGGCGGCGAAACCCTGCTTTGGGCGAAATAAGGCAGGAAGTAGTCCTCCCAGCACCACGCCGCGTGCCATGCGCCGTGCAGAAACAGGATCGGCGTCTGGCGGGCGGGCGTTTCCGGTATGTGGGAGACCACTTCCAGCCGCATCAGCCGCCGTCTCCTCCACTATCGCCGACCAATCCCGGTGTCGCCACCGTATCGCCTCGGTGTGGACCGGTTTCAACGGGGGACTCGTCCACGCCCGCCGGTTCGGAGTCGGCAAGCATCTGATCCAGCTCGTCGGCGTTGTCGTCGATGAAGGCATTCAGGCGGTCGGCGTCCCATTCAGCGGCGATCTCGGCGTGATCCCGTCGGCGATCATCAGGCGCACAATTGCGCGCATCTCATCGGGGTCGAGCGACGTGACCACGTCGGGGTCGAGCACGGCGAGGCAGCGCGATTTCGTCGGGCGTCGGCACGTCGGGGGCGTAGTTCAGCACGCCTTCGGGCACGTCGCGCAGGATTTGCAACGCCTCGGCGTCCTGCCCTTCCAGCGGCTGATTGCCGCCCCAGTCACCGTTGGTGTTCAACTGCTCGTCGAGCGGCACGCGCGCCGCAAACCCCGCAGGGATCACCTGATCCCCGCCGCCGACGTGCGCCGCGCCGTCGATCACGCCGCACTCCATCGTGTTGTTGGCGGTCGAGCGGAAGATGGCGGTCGAGCCAAGCGAGATGTCCGCCCCGTTGACGCGCAGGTCGACGGTGATGTCCTTGGGTCCTTGAATGATCAGCGACGACTGCGGCGCGTCGCTGCAGCGGGTATCGCCGATGCCGGTCGTGAAGTAGACCGCCTGCATCGGCTGCATGTCGCTGCCCTGCTCGACTCCGGTTTGCAGATGCACGTCGCCGAGCAACAGGAACGTCACCGCCTGACCGGGCAGCGCGTCGGGCAGATTCGCCTGCGCCTTGATCACGGCGATGCCCCACTGCGACGTTTGCACGTCGAGCGGCGACGTGGTGATACTTTGCAGCGACTCCAGCTCGACACGGTCGTTGGGATGGGTGAAGGCGTCCGTGGTGAGCGGCGCGAAGAACGTCGCTATCACGTGGTCGAAGCCGTAGCACGCGCTGTTGCGCGATAGATCGCCGCAGTTCGTGCTCAACTGCGCCAGCGCCTCGTTGACGAACGACGAACAGGTCTCCTGAGCGGTGACTCCCGCCGCGACCGCCACGCTTAGAACCAAAAACGCCGCCACCACCACCCATCGACGCATGGTTATCCTCTTGTCAAATTCTTGAGAAGTATATTACTTTGATTATCCCGATTTGCGCCGCCTATGCAAGCAGATGATAATCATGCCCGCACCTGAAAGGACAGTGTGGATGCCCATAGAAGCGGTCATCTTCGACATGGATGGCGTGATCGTAGACAGTGAAGAATACTGGTGGCAGTCGAGGGTCGAATTTGCCGAGAAGCGCGGGCTGACGTGGACGCTCGACTATCACCTGCTGGCGATGGGGCGCAGCACGGTCGGGTGGGCGCGCGTCATGCAGGAGCAACTGGCGCTCGACCTGCCGCTGGAAGCGATTATGAGCGAGGTGATCGCCGGGGTCAACGCCCGGCTGGAAGCGCATCTGCCGGTGCTGCCGGGCGCGATTGAGGCGGTGCAGGCGTCGGCGGCTGCTTACCCGGTCGCGCTGGCGTCCGGCTCGCCGACTTCGGTGATCGAGAAGGTCATGAAGCTGACCGGGCTGGATCAGGTCTTTCGCTACACGGTCTACGGCGACGACATGCAGCGCGGCAAGCCCGACCCCGAAATCTACCTGACGACGGCGGGGAAGCTCGGCGTCGATCCGGCAAACTGCCTCGGTATCGAGGACTCCGGCAACGGGCTGCGCGCGCTCAAGGCGGCGGGGATGTATTCCATCGCCGTGCCAAGCCCTGGCTTCCCGCTGAGCGACGACCTGCTGAAGCTGGCGGATCGGACGCTCGGCTCGCTGACCGAATATTCGATTGAGCTGGTGCGGGAAATCAGTTCGAGGACTGAGAACTGAGGTTCGAGGACTGAGGATTACTCAGTCCCCAGTCCTTTCCCCTCAGTCCTGATTGTTTCAGTACGGCTGTTCCGGCATGATCATCACGAGGATGATGTAGAGGATCACACCGGGACCGCCCGCCAGCGCGAGCAGCACGAACAGCGCGCGGACAATCGTCGGATCAACGTCGAAGTATTCCGCCAGCCCGGCGCAGACGCCGGAAATCTTGCGGTCGGCGCGCGAGCGATACAGTTTCTTAGTCATGGTTAGCCCCCTCATTTCACGTTGTATTCTTGTATACGTGAAAATTGCCGAGAAGGTTACGGGGCTACAAAGAAATATACCTAACTTAACTTTTGCTGCAAAGTCGCAATCAATAAGTCGAGTACGTGATCGCGGTTCTCACTGTATACAGGATTGTCTCTCAACGTCTGAGTTGTGGAAATCTGGATAGGAAACTCGGTTTTGAGTACAGTGATCGGAAGTATCGTTTTGTTGAACTGATATGCAAAACCGATTTCTCGCTTAACCC
>JAXLWE010000047.1:0-40800 GCA_046328655.1 Anaerolineae bacterium
CGTGCTCGGCGCGTTCCTGTCGTGGAACGGCGGCAACTACGAGGATGCCCTGCTGATCAGCGAAGACATGCTGCGCAAGGACAAATTCACCTCGATCCACATCGAGAAGCACGAGGTTGAAGCGCGCGATACCAAGCTGGGTCCTGAGGAAATCACCTACGACATCCCGAACGTCGGCGAGGACGCGCTCAAAGACCTGGACGAGTTCGGCATCGTGCGCATCGGCGCGGAAGTCGGTCCGAACGACATTCTGGTCGGCAAGATCACGCCGAAGGGCGAAAAGGAACTCAGCCCGGAAGAAAAGCTGCTGCGGGCGATCTTCGGTGAGAAGGCGCGCGAGGTGAAGGACTCATCGCTGCGCCTGCCGCACGGCGAGAAGGGTAAAGTCGTGGACGTGAAGACTTTCACGCGCGACGAACATCCCGACCTCCCGGCGGGCGTCGAGAAGATGGTGCGCGTCAGCGTCGCCCAGAAGCGCAAGCTGACGGTCGGCGATAAGATGGCAGGTCGTCACGGCAACAAGGGCGTCATTTCCAAGATCGTGCCGATTGAGGACATGCCCTATCTGGCGGACGGTCGCTCGTGCGAGATCATCCTGAACCCGCTGGGCGTGCCCGGTCGTATGAACATCGGGCAGGTGCTGGAAATTCACCTCGGCTGGGCGGCGGATCGGCTCGGCTTCCGGGCGATTACGCCTGTGTTCGACGGCGCGAAGGAATGGGAAATCCAGTCCGAGCTGGGGCGCGCGTGGATGATCGACCGCTCGTGGGACGTGATCACCGAGCGGGCGTGGGAGTGGATCAAGCAGTTCGAGTACAACCCCGAAGAACTTGAGGACGACGACGAAGTGCGCCGCCTGTACGTTCACGAGTGGCTGCGCGAGAATCCGGCGTATGACCCCGACCAACTGCTGCTCGACCAGATTTACGCGCGGAAGGCTGTCTTCTCCGAATGGCTGCGCGAAAAGGGCTTCAACCCGGACGACATCGTGCTGTTCGACCCGACCGGCATGTCGACCGAGGAACGCCGCCGCCGCGACGAAAACGCCTACAACGCCGCAGCTCCGTCTGTGGATCGAGTGGGCAGCACCGGAAACGGCTGTGCCGCAGGACCTGGCGACGCGCGATCTCCTGCAAATCGCCGACCGCGTGATGTTCGAGACGGGTCGTGCCGTCCCGGTCTACGGCAAGCAAATTCTGTACGACGGTCGCACGGGCGAGCCGTTCGATCAGGCGGTGACGGTCGGCATGATCCACATGCTCAAGCTGGCGCACCTGGTCGAAGACAAGGTACACGCCCGCTCGACCGGACCGTACAGCCTCGTCACCCAGCAGCCGTTGGGCGGCAAGGCGCAATTCGGCGGTCAGCGCTTCGGCGAGATGGAAGTGTGGGCGCTGGAAGCCTACGGCGCGGCGTATACGCTTCAGGAAATGCTCACGGTCAAATCCGACGACGTGCAGGGTCGCGTCAAGACCTACGAGGCGATCATCAAGGGCGAGCCGATTGAAGAGCCGGGCATCCCGACCTCGTTCCGCGTGCTGGTCAAGGAACTGCAAAGCCTCGGCTTGGCGGTCGAAGCCATCGGCGAAGGCGGCGAAGTGATCCGCTTCGGCAAGGAAGACGAGAAGCGCACGCAGCAGAAGATGCCGAGCGCCGAGGCCTCGGTATGGGCGGAAACATCCACAACCCTTCTGGACATCGACTTCTGAGCGGCATAATCCATACACGTTGAGAAGAGGGTATTGCTGCGAGAGCCGACCTCTTTTTTTGCACTCTTGACTCTCCGGTTACCGGAGGCTGGATACTATTTCATGAAGGCTGCCTTCAAGCCCAGTTGTGCCGGGAGGATTTACGAAGTAGCAGGGTAGCGAATTTTCGCGTAAGCCGGGTGACGGTCAAGACGCTGCACCATTACGACGAGATTGGCACGCCGAAGCCGATGTCTGTCGATCAATTCACCGTATCGCTACTACGCGCTCGACCAACTGCCCCGCATCCCACAGCATCATGGCGCTGAAAGAACTGGAGCTGTCGCTGAGCAAATCGCTGAACTCTGAACGAAAACCTCCCGACCGAGCGAATGCGCGGCATGTTCGCCTGAAACAGGCGGAAACTCAACGCGCGTCCGCGAGAGCGAGCACGCTTTGGCGCAGATCAATTTCGTTTACGCCAGATTGAAGGAGAGGGCATGATGCAAACGGTAGATATTGTGGTCAAGCGGGTTGAGCCCGTCTGCGCTGGTAAACGCTGCGGCGGGTTTTTCACTCGGATCAGGAACGTGCACGAAGTTGCCCTAGCCATCGGCGAAGCCATCAAACAGAGCTGATCAAACCAAATGGTGGCGCATAATGGCGGTATTTTATGAAGAGGATTTCAAGGGGACGATTCTGACACCCGAGATGGGTATTCCGGTCGATCAGCCGCACTGGCTTGTATCACTGGGTGAGGTAGGAATACTCGCGCTACACGAACTTCCTTCGATTGAAGCAGCAACCCTGTTCATCAGGTGATCATGAATTCGCTCAATGAAAATATCTATTCCTTCAACGTTACTGGGTGGTCGAGAACGGCTACAAACTGAGCGGCACATGGCGCTTACGCTTTCATCGCGGCCCGCACGGGTCGATCCATCGGAATGGCTGACGGAAGTTCAGCGCCCCATCGAACCTGCCTGATCAGCGGGATTGTTCCCGCGCCTCGCCGTGCTATACTGGCGAGGCGTTTTTTTATTCCGAGGACACATGCACATCCAGCATTTGCACGACTGGAACATCTCGGCTGCCGAAGCCATCGCCCTGCAAAAGCGGCTGGCTGCCGAGATCAACTTCCATACCGATTAAATCTCGACGCGATCCGGCTGGTGGCGAGCGTGGTTGTGAGCGCGTCAGACCGACCCGGTCACAGGCGCGGCGGCATTCGCAGGCGGCAGTCGTCGTGCCGCGCTACCCGGTATGCGTGATCCGGACGGCGCGGGCGCAGATGCCGACGCCCTTCCCCTATATCCCGGCTTGCTGTTCCGCGAGGGTCCCGTACTGGAGACTGCGTTCGGCAAGCTGCAAGCCGAACCCTGACGTCTTCATCTTCGACGGCATGGGGCGCGCGCATCCCCGGCGCATTTGGTATCGCCTCGCACATGGGAGCTGGCTGCAAAAACCGACGATTGGCTGCAGCAAGACGCTGCTCAGCGGGCATTTTCGGGAGCCGCCCAACGATCGCGGCGCGTTCAGCGATCTGGTGGATCGCGGCGAGGTGATCGGCGCGGTGCTGCGCACGCGAGCGACCGTCAAGCCGGTGTTCATCTCGGTCGGGCATCGGGCGGATTTAGCCACGTCGGTTGAGCTGGTGATGCGCTGCACCAGCAAGTACCGCCTGCCCGACCCGATCCGCGCGGCGCACAACGCAGCAGGAGCCTTCTGACGATGGACGGCGAGCTGCGCGCGCCCGACTGCAAGGTGTTCGTCGACGCCGAAATCTCGGAAAATGAGCTGGTCAGCCTGACTGCGCCGGTGATCTTCGCGCCGGATGACGGCATATCGCTGCAAGTCGAGGTCGTTCGGAACGAGGACTACGACTCGAACCGTCGGCGGCAGTTCCCGGACGGCTTCGTCTACTTCCGCTACACCCTCGACCTATTCATGAGCGACGCAACGGTCGCGCGGCAGGCGGCAATCGTCACGCGCCTGCTCAAGCGACTGTGGGAGTGGGGCATCCCGGCGGTCGCCGCCTGCGCCTACGAGGAGCGGCTGCCAAAGCGCGGCGGCTACAGGAGCCGTGCCGTCCCCTGGCCCCTCTGATTCGCTGGTTTTCACCCATTACGCAACAAAAATACCGCTCGACCGTAATTGTGAATAGTGGCACAATTACGGAGATCATGATGCACGACCTGCTCAACAAGCTGGCAAATCTCGTCACCCCAATCCTGCTGCGCTCGCGGCTGCATTTCCTGATGAGCGCCAACATCCTACTGATCACGTTTACAGGGCGCAAGAGCAGGAAAGTCTACTCGACGCCGGTCGAATATATGCGTGAAGGCGACTGTCTCACCGTCTTCACTCAGCGGAAGCGAACGTGGTGGAGGAATTTGCAGGGCGGCGCGTCCGTCACCGTTCGTCTGCGTGGGCGCGACATCAACGGTGAGGCGCAGACCATCACCGATAGCGCCGCCATCAGCGCGACATTCCACAGAATGCATCCCAAAATCAGGCTATCGTCGGACTTCGCCGCCAACTGTGTCATGATTCAGATCGGGCTGCGGGAAGCTGTCGAGCGCGACGGAATGTCGCGCTCCTGACACTGCTTGAGCAGGTGCTCCATGCGCAGTTCCATCTCGTCGGCTTTCAGCAGCAGCGATTTGTGTGGGTGGATGATCTAAGCGTCCCACGCTGCCATCAGCGCGGGCAGATCCTCGTATACGCCGTCCGGCACAACGGCAGTGGTGGCGAGTACTTCGCGGGACGTGACGCCAGTCAGCACCAGCGCCGCGCGCAAACCCGCCTTCTGCGCCCCCTCGATGTCGGTATCGAGCCGATCCCCGATCATGAGCGCAGTTTCGCGCTGCGAGTTGAGGATGTGCAGCGCCGCTTCGAACATCGGCTTGTCTGGCTTGCCAATCATGATCGGCTGGCGGTCGGTGGCGGTCTTGAGCGCGGCGAGGATGCTGCCCGCGCCCGGAGCCAAGCCGTCCGCCATGGGGAAGGTCACGTCGCCGTTGGTGCCGATGAAATCCGCCCCGGCGCGGATCAGGTAAGTCGCCCGCTTGAGACGGTCATAGGTCAACTGGAAGTCGATACCGGCGACGACCACGCGCGCGTCGTCGCTGAGGACGAAACCGGCGGCGGTAATCATCGCCTTGAGACCATCGCCGCCGAGTACGTGCACCGCCGACCCTACCGGGTAATGCTGGCGCACGTACTCGACCGTCGCCGTCCCTGACGTGACGATCTGATCCTCGCGCACGCCGCTGACGCCCAGCCGATCCAGCTTGGCGACGTAGGTCGCCGGGGTATTGCTGCTGTTATTGCTCGCCAGCACGAACGGCAGCCCGCGCGTCCGCAGGAAGCCGAAAAACGCCTCGACGCCCGGCAGCTTCTCGTCGCCGCGCCAGAGCACGCCATCCATGTCCATGACGACGCCGGTGATTGTGGAGAGTTGCATCAAGTTCCGCTTTCATTCTGCCGTAGGGGCAAAGCGACGCCACGCCCCCTTCCGTCCATTCTCATTCTGTCGGCATTATAGCGCGCCGATGGTACAATCCCACGCCAGCCTAGACCACCGGAGCGACATCATGCTCATCCATACCTTTTCGATTGCCGCCTACGACCCCGCCGAGCAGGCTTTCGGCGTGGGCGTCGCCAGCAAGTTCCTCGCCGTCGGCGCGGTCGACATAGGTGCGCGCGGGCGTCGGCGCAATCGCCACGCAGTCATTTGCGAAAGTCTCGTTCGGCGTAGACGGCTTGGCTTCGATCAGGGAAGGAGCGCGCAGGGATGCGCTCGACGCGCTGCTGGCAGCCGACCCGGTACGCGAAAAGCGGCAGATCGGCATCGTCGACAGTCAGGGGCGCAGCGCCGCGCACACCGGCAGCGAATGTTTCGACTGGGCGGGGCATCGCACGCACGAGGGATTCACATGCCAAGGCAACATCACAGCGGGCACGAGCGTGGTCGAAGCGATGGCGGATGCTTACACGTCGGCGCGCGGCGAGCTGGCGGATCGGCTGCTGGCGGCGCTGGTCGCCGGGGATGACGCGGGCGGCGACCGCCGGGGCAAACAGGGCGCTGCGATCTACGTGGCGCGACCGAACGGCGGCTACGGCGGCGACAATGACCGCTACCTCGACCTGCGCGTCGACGACGATCCGGCTCCGCTGGCGCGGATGGCGGCGCTGCTCAAATTTGCATCACCTGTATTTCGCGCCGCCGAAAGCCGATGACCGCCTGCCGATCACCGCGATGGTCGCCCGCGGTGCAGGCGATCCTGCGCGCCAGGGTTATCTCGCAGCCGAGCCGAGCGGCATCTGGGATGACGACTCGAAGCGGGCGTTCTTCGCGCTGGTCAGCCGCGAAAATCTTGAGGCGCTGGTCGCCGGACGACGCCAACGTAATTGATCGTATCGCGCTGAATACCTGCGGCGCAGGTCAGGAAATAAGGGCTGAGGTTTGAAGACTGAAAGACCATTTCGATTACAAGGAGACGACACCCCCATGACTGAAAACTCAGTCCCCGGTCCTCAATCCGCAGTCCTTCGGCTGTTCAGCCCCCTGCTGATTATCGCCCTGAGCGCCGCGATCCAGTTCCACGCACTGGCGCAGGACACCCGCTTCTACCCCGACGAAGCCCTGTTCAGCACTTTCGCCCGCCACGCCGCGCTCGGCGGCGACTGGTTGCTGCACGGCGACCTCGACAAGACGCCGCTGTCGATTTACGCCAGCGCGGTATCGATGAGCTTCGTCGCTGCGCAACCGGCGAACGGCGTGCTCGACTTCGCCCCGCGCCTGGGCGAGTTCGCGGCGCGGCTGCCCGGCGCGCTGGCGATGATCACCCTGACGGCGTTCACCTGCGTGCTGGCGCAGCGGTTGTATCACGACCGCGCGACGGCGGCGTGGGCAACTGTTCGTCGCCTGCTCGCCTTACAGCGCGGTCTACGGCGCGACCGCCTTCATAAACCGCTGATGTTGGCGCTCGCCGGGCTGTCGCTGCTGCTGGCGGCGCGCGGCAGATGGCTGTGGAGCGGCGCGGCGATGGCGCTCGCCTTCGCCAGCAAGCAGCAGGCGTTGTATCTGCTGCCGCTACGGCGTGGGCGTTCGGTATGGGCGATGAATCGGCTGACGCTGCGCGGCAGGGGCTGTCGTATCTGGCAGGGCTGGCGGCAGGCATCGCCGCGACCGCCAGGTGGGATGCGCTGCGCGCAGCCGACCAGCCTGTGGGCGCTGGCGCTGGCAGGCAATAACCCCGCCCGGCTGATCCGCTCGGGTGATCGCTCCGCGCCTGATCCGTGTGGCTGAATTACGGGCGCACGCTGGTCGGCACGCCGACAATTGTGCTAACCGGGGCGGTGCTGGCGATGACCAGCGCGCACGTCATCGGAAAAGCGCGGCGGCGCTCGGCGCTGATCGACCTGACCCTGCTGATCTACGTACTGGCATACCTGATCGCGCAGTGGCTGGTGGCGTTCAACCTCTGCGCGCTACCTGCTGCCGCTGCTCGTCAGCGGGGCTGCTGGCAGCACAGGCGGCGCTGCTGTGGGTGTGGGCATGGCTGCACCAGCGCATGAGCAGCGCCGAGGGGATCGTCTCGCCATCGCCTTTGATCATCACGCTGGTGACAGGCGCGCGCGCGGCGCAGGCGAACCGCGCCGAGTTCAGCAGGCGGCGGCGACTACAGCGGCATCACAGCGCTGGCGGATTATCTGAATAGCCAGCCGTAGGCTGATCATACGATCACTGGCTCGAGCAGGAGCTAGGCTACTACCTGGGCGAATGGACGGACAAGCGCCGTGTCTACTACGCCACGCCCGAAGCGCTGGTCGCCGGGGCGCTGGCGCTCGACGGCCCCGCGCCGCGCTATCTGGTCGCGCCGACGCGCGAGCCGCTCGCTCCTGGCTGGACGCGCTCGCCGGTGCCAGGGTTCGCGGTCGATCAGGTCTATATCCAGCAGAGCCTGGTCGTCTACCGGATCACTTCTTCTTCGGGCGCTTGACCCGCTGAAGCTGCTTGTCGCGCTCGGCGCTGACGGTACGCTGGTGCAGCGGCGTCTTGTTGTCGTCGTCGGCTTCGCGCCGCTCGTCGCGCTCTACGACCGGATGATGCTCGCGCCACTCGTCGATATAGCGCGTCAGCCAGTCGAGTTCTGCCTGCATCATGGTGATGCCGTGCGAATAGAGCGCCTCCGTGCCCTCGGCAGGCGTTTCGTCCTGCTGGCGGCGTGACCAGAGCGCCTGCGCCGACTGAAGCTGGCGGGTAAGCTCGTCGCGGTGCTGAGCCAGCTTCTGGTAGACATGAGTCGGCTTGAGGATGCCCATGTTCGCCAGCCCCAGCGCGAAGCCCTGCCCCAGCGGGCGCGGGCGGCGCAGCAGCTCGGCGATGGCGGTCTGCGCCACGCCGCGCCCGGCATCGGTGATCTGGTAGACGATGGGTCCCGCCCCGTCGCCGTCCGCCTGATGCGCGCTGGTCAGAAGCTCCTGCTGCTCCAGACGGTTGAGGATGTAATAGATCGATGCCGAGCCGACGGTGAGCCACTCGCGCAGCCCGCGCATCTCGATCACCTGCTCGATCCCGTGCAGCGCTGGACTCAGCACAACCAGGCTCAGGATGGTCAGTTCCACGTCACTCAAGATATCTCCGGACATCGCCGCCTCACTCTTGCCGCCGACCGACGCGCAGAATTTCAGAAACCACCGTCAGCAGATTGTTGGCGATGTACGGCTTGGTTAGATAGCGATCCGCGCCCGCTTCGAGCGCCGCTCGGGAATGCGATCCGGGTCGACCAGCGCCGACAGCACGATCACCGGCAGTTGTGCATATGCCGGGTCAGCGCGAAGCTGGCGCAGGAATTCGACGCCGCTCACTTCCGGCAGCATCAGGTCGAGGATCATCAGGTCGGGCGCAGCCCCACTACGCAGGAGAGCAGCGGCAGTCGTCGCGTTATCGGTCGTCACCGCCTCGGCGTTGATCCGGGCGAGCAGCACGCGCACCAGTTGGAGGAGTTCGGGATCGTCGTCAATGACCAGTACCCGTTTCTTTTTCCCAGACACCCAGTACAGCCTTTCGTCTGTCGTCACGCAACTCTATTGTACACGCCAACCTCCAATAATCGAGCCGTGACGATATGCCGAAAATTGTGAATAATGAGCGAAGCCAGGCATGTCGGCGACCTGTTGCCGTACCGGCGTGACGGCGGCGTTCACTGCCTTCGCTCCCGCGTCGGTGGCAGAATGACCGACTTCGGTGTATCCTGAATTGCGGACTGGCACAGCAGGAGGTTAGGGCATTGAGGAACAAATTCACCAAAGCGGGTCGTCTACTTGTGCTGGCGGCATTACTGCTTTCTGGATGCTTCCGTCCCGCTGGCGATTCGATTCAGCCAACCTCTGGCTTCCCCACCGAAACCATCCTGCCGCCGCTGACCGACGCGACGGCGACTCCCGGCGCTCCGCCGATCACGCTGCTGTCGCCGGACACCAGCGAAAGCACACCGACACAGCCCGCGTTCGCGCTGACGGAAGTGACCGTGATGCCGTTTGAAAGCACCGCCACGCCGACGCCCGTCACCGGTCCCGTGACGGCGACGCTCCAGATCATCACGCCCGGTCTCGCGCTCGACCTGGTTACGCCGGAGACGCCGACGCCGCTGCCGACCGATTTGCCAACACTCGAAGGGATTTTCGCCACCGAAGCGCCTACGCTCAGCAGCGAGCCGCTGGTGAGCGGCGCAGCCTGCACCTACACCGTCCAGCCTGGCGACAGCGTATACCGCATCGCCCTGCTGAATGACACCAACGTCGCCGCCATGCGCAGCGCCAACCCCGAACTGGTGGGCGACCCACCGATTTTGCAACCGGGTCAGGTGCTGCGCCTGCCGGACTGCACGCCGGGCGCGGAGGACGTAGAACCGACGGTCGAGAACGAGCAGGTGATCGTCCCGGCGGGCGAGACGCCGATACCGTCGGACATGGAACTGTACACGGTGCAGCCCGGCGATACGCTGTACGCGATAGCCATTCGCTACCGCACCACCGTCAACGCCATCCTGGAAGCGAACAACCTGAGCAACCCGAACTCCCTGAGCATCGGTCAGGAACTGCTCATTCCGGGTCAGGGGACTCCCAACCAGTAACGATTACGGTAGCGGCGACGCTGCCCACACGGTCAGGTCGTCGAAGGCGATGTCCACATCCCCGCCTTTGACGACCGCCGCCGTCAAGCCGGTATACCCCTGCCGGAAGTAATCATCATGCGTTTCCGCCACGAACGTCTCATTTACGTAAAGCGCCAGATAGTCGCCGATGCACACCGCGCGAATGCGGTTGATGCCTTTATCCTGCCGGATAGCGTCCGACGGCGTGAACGGGATAAGCGCCTTGACCTCGTCAACCGCGCCGCGTCGGATGGTGTACTGACCGTCGCCGCTGATCAGGAAGTAATAGCCGTTACCGTTGGCGCTGGGCGCGGCGCGGCACATGACGCCGTAGGCGTTGTTGCGGTAGTCGGAAAGCTGCGTCGTCTCGACCTCGATGACGACATCGCCCTCCGTCGGCTCCGCCGGCGGCTGGATCGCCCACATGAAGCCGCCGTCCCACGCCCGCGCCCGGTAGACGCCATCCTCGATCTGGAAGGCGACGTTCTGGTTGGCGTTGACGTAGGATTCCCACTGGCTCGGCTGGCTGAAGTCGACCTTCTGAAGCACGTCGCCGAGGGCGAAGCGCTCGGTCGGCGTCGCCGCGCACGCCGCCAGCAGCAGGCACGCTAACAATAAGACTCTGACCACATTTCCGCTCCTGTTTCGCCTCGCCATGATAGGACGAATCGATGCTGAATGCCACGATCAGAACGTGTCGATCTAGCCGAACTGTTGGTTGCTACCAGCGCGCTTCCGTGTATAATCCAGAATAGCAGGTTGGTGAACAGAGCTAGAGCCTAGACAAACAACTATGATAGAAGTCATTATCGACAGCATTCGCGTGAGTCTGATGTCGCAGTATCGTATTGTTATCTTGAAGGACAGCGTCAGCGACCGCTATCTGCCCATCTGGATCGGTCCGTGTGAAGCCGACGCCATCACGGTCGAACTTCAGGAGATGCCGCCGCAGCGACCGCTCACCCATGATTTGCTCAAGTCGATGATCCGCGAACTTGGCGGCAACGTCGTCCACATTCTGATCAACGACCTGCGTCACGATGTCTACTACGCCCGGATTGTGATCGACATTGGCGGCAAGCAGATCGAGGTCGATTCGCGCCCAAGCGACGCTATCGCGCTGGCGGTGCGCACCAAAGTGCCGATCTTCGTCGCCGAAAGCGTGATGGAGCGCCATTCGATTGAGCCGGAAGAAGATGTCGAAAACGCCGCCGGTGAAGTCCAGCGCGAAGAAGTCGACGAGGATCGCCTGAGCGCGTTCAAGGATTTCGTCAACACGCTCGATCTCGACGATCTGGACGAGGACGAAGAATAGGACTCCTGCCGCACCGCCGGGCGGGGTTCACAACTGAGCGAACCGGTTCGCATCTACAGCGAAGCTGACGGAGTATTTACGGCGCTGCGGTACGGTATGGCACGCCGTTTTATTTCTTACATACTGGTGACCGATGTCGAGCGGATCTTCTACACTGACCGGGCAGCTTGCCCCTTATAGCCAGGAAGCCGAAGAAGCCGTGCTCGGCGCGGTGCTGGTAAACCCCGAAGCCTTCCTGAGCGTCGCCTCGTTTCTGGAAGCCGAAGATTTCTACATCCTGCGCCACGCCTACATCTGGGAAGCACTGGAGCGCATCAGCGAGCGCAATGACCAGATCGACTTCGTGACGCTTCAGGACGAGCTGCGCGCGATCAACCGCCTGAACGACATTGGCGGTCCCGCCTACCTGCTCCACCTGATCAACAGCACGCCAACATCCGTCCATGCCGAAGTCTACGGGCATCTGGTCGAGCGCGCGGCGACGCGCCGCCGCCTGCTGGTCGCCGCTGACGAGATCAAGGCGCTGGCGATGGACGAGCAGTTGAGCATCGAGAAAGTCACCAGCGACTCCGAATCGCGCCTGTTCCATGTCACCGAGCGCAACATCCGCCGCGACCTGATCCCGATGCGCGACGCCATCAACAACTACTTCGAGCGCATCGAATACCTGATCCAGCACCCGGACGAGCCGCTCGGCTTGCCCACCGGCTTCCGCGACCTCGACGCCCTGCTCGGCGGGCTGCAGCGCAGCGACCTGCTGATCTTCGCCGGACGCCCCGGCATGGGCAAGTCGTCGTTCCTGCTGTCGGTGGCGCTCAACGCGGCGCGCATCGGCGCGCGCATCCTGATCTTCACGATGGAAATGGGGCACGAGCAGCTTGTCCAGCGCTTCCTGTCGATGGAGACGGGCATCAACTCGCAGAAGCTGCGCACCGGGCAGCTTTCCCAGCAGGAATGGTCGAAATTCGTGGAATCGACCGGGCGGCTGGGCAGCTTCGGCATCTTCATCGACGACACGCCCGCCATGACGCCGATCCAGATGCGGACGAAGTGCCGCCGCATCGCCCACGAGTACGGACTCGACCTGGTGATCGTGGACTACATGCAATTGATGAACGCGGGCGGCGGCTACGAGAACAACCGCGTGCAGGAGATCAGCTACATCAGCCGCAGCCTGAAAGAGCTGGCGCGCGAATTGAACGTGCCGGTGTTCTCCGCCGCGCAGCTTTCGCGCGCTGTCGAGCAGCGCCAGGACAAGCGCCCGCAGCTTTCCGACCTGAGAGAATCCGGCTCCATCGAGCAGGACTCGGATATCGTGATCTTCCTGTACCGCGACATCATCTACAACGAGGCGACCGAGTTCCCCAACCGCGCCGACCTGATCGTCGCCAAGCACCGTAATGGTCCGACGGGCGTGGTGTCGCTCCATTTCGAGAAGTCGCTGACGAAATTCACCGACGCGCGCACCCAGACCATCGATCTGAGCGCCCTATGAACGAGAAATTCGACGGCTTCGCCTCCGGCAAACAGCCCACCTTCTCGATATACAGCGCCTTCATCAGCGAGCTGCTCCCGCGCATCGACGACCTCGCCGAACTGAAAGTGACGTTGTATTTCATGTGGGCGATCCAGCAGCGCGAGGGGCGCTTCCGCTACTTGCGCCGCCGCGACTTCCTGAGCGACGCGCGCTTCATGGCGGGCTTAGCCGGGATGGATTTCGAGCCGGGCGCGACGCTCGACACGGCGCTGGAACGCGCCTGCGCGCGCGGCACGCTGCTGACCATCGAGATCGTGCTCGGTGGCGAGGCGGAGCAGTTGTACTTCATCAACACCGAGCTTGGGCGTGACGCGCTCGAACAGGTGGCGCGCGGCGACTGGATACCGAGCCTGAATGACGAGCCGGTCGAGATCATCCCGGCACGACCGAACATCTATCGGCTCTACGAGGACAACATCGGTCCGCTCACGCCGATGATCGCCGAAACGCTCAAGGACGCCGAGCGGACTTACCCCATGAGCTGGATCGAGGAAGCATTCCGCATCGCCGTCGAAAGCAATGCCCGAAGCTGGCGTTTCATCCAGGTCGTGCTGGATCGCTGGCGGGCGGAAGGGAAGAAAAATGCACCCGTTGAGAGACCTGCTGAACAAAATGGACAGCGATACGTCACCGGGAAGTATGCAGACTACATCGAACACTGAGAGCGACATTTGCTCGCTGTGCGGGCGCGAGTCGCTGTGCGGCGGGCTGGGCTACGTCCGTTACGAACTGCCCGTCGATCACCCGCAGTTCGGGCAGTTGTTCCGCTGCCCCAACAGCCCCGCCGACCCGGAGCGCCTCAAGCGCCTGCGCACGCTCGGCAACCTCGACGCTTTCGCCGACAAGACCTTCGACACCTTCCGCACCGACCTGCCGATGCTGACGCCGACCCAGGCGCAGTCACTTCAGGCGGCGCTTAACGCGGCGCAGACCTATGCCGCCAAGCCGGATGGCTGGCTGCTGCTCGAAGGCACGTATGGCTGCGGCAAGACCCATCTGGCGGCGGCGGTCGGCAACGCACGGCTGCAGGTCGAGGACGTGGTGCTGTTCATTACCACGCCCGACCTGCTCGACCATCTGCGCAACACTTACGGCGCGGATGCCGAACTCGGCTACGACGAGATGTTCGACCGGCTGCGCAACGCGCCGATGCTGATCCTGGACGACCTCGGCGTGGAAAATCCGAGCGCGTGGGCGCAGGAGAAGCTGTTCCAACTGCTGAACCACCGCCACAGCCGGGGGCTGCCGACGGTGATCACCACCAACGCCGACATCGACATGCTCGACCCGCGCATCCGCAGCCGCCTGCTGGACGACACGATTATCCACCGCATCCGCATCAGCGCGCCGGATTACCGGACGCCGGTGCAGAGCCAGCGCGACCAGCTTTCCAGCCTGCCGCTGTACGCCGGGATGACCTTCGACAACTTCGACGCGCGCACCGGGCTTACGCCCGACGACCGCCAGAATCTGGAGCGCGTTTATTCGGCGGCGCGCAGCTACGCGCAGCTGCCGCAGGGCTGGTTCGTGCTGCTGGGCAACTACGGCAGCGGTAAGACCCATCTGGCGGCGGCAATCGCCAACGTGCAGCAGGATCGCGGGAATATGGTCGTGTTCATCACCGTGCCCGACCTGCTCGACCACCTGCGCACGACCTTCAGCCCCGGCTCCAGCGTGACCTTCGACCGCCGCTTCCAGACCGTCCGCGGCGTGCCGCTGCTGGTGCTGGACGACCTGAGCACCGAAAGCGCGACCGCCTGGGCGAAAGAGAAGCTGTTCCAACTGCTGAATCACCGCTACGTCGGCGGATTGCCGACGGTGATCACCTCATCGTCGACCATCGAGAAAATTGACGAGCGCATCCGTACCCGGCTGATGGACAGGCGGCTGTGCACGGTGTTCGCCATCACCGTGCCGTCGTACACCAGCCGGACGTATCGGAAGTAAAGAAGCGGTCAGCAATTAGCGGTTAGCTTTTAGTTAAGTGCCAATTGCTAGTCGCTAAAAGCGGGTCTATTAACTTTTAACGTTGTCCTTTACACTTGCGCCATGCGAGTCCCGTCACTGAACGTCCCCTCGGTCACACCGTACCAGCGCCGCCACCGCCACGCCGTCCGCGACCTGCTGTTTCGCGGCTACCGCACGCATACGCACCTCGACTGGCAGGAAACCGATCAATGGCTGGAGGACGGCGAGCGCTATCCCGCCCGGCTGGCATGGCAAAATATGCGCCTGCAGGGGATTCTGGCGACATCCGAGCCGCTCAATCACACCTGCTGGCTGCGGCTGGCAGCCGTGAACGACCACGCCGATGCGCAGGCGATGCTGTCGCTGCTGTGGGAAGATTTGACGCCGGAGCTGCGCATGTTCGGCGTGCAGACGGTCGCGCTGTTGATGGTGCGCAACTGGATCGCGCCCTACGCGACGAAGCTCGGCTTTCACTATACCGAGGAGATCATCACCTTCCGGCGCGCGCAGACCGACACACCCAAAGACCCGCCGCCCGACGGGCTGACAATCCGGCTGGCGACGCCCGACGACCTGCCGACAATCCGTGCGGTCGATAACAGCGCCTTCGCCGCGCCCTGGCAGATGGATGGCGAGGAACTGCGGCAGGCGCAGCGGATTTCGGCATCGTGCACAGTCGCGCAGATCGACGGCGATGTCGTCGGCTACCAGTTGAGCACGCTGTATTTCGACGGGGCACATCTGGCGCGGCTGGCGGTCAAGCCGGAAGCGCAGGGGCGCGGCGTGGCGCGGTCGCTGCTGATCGACGTGCTCCAGCGCTTCGCCCGGCGCAACGTCCATTCGATGACGGTCAACACCCAGTTGAGCAACGTGCGCTCGCAGCACCTGTACACCGGCTTCGGCTTCGAGCGCACCGGCTACGACCTGCCCGTGTGGATGGTCGAACTAGGGAACAGTTCTTCGTGATTAGCACGAGCGCGCCGTTCTCTACTCCCAACATCCGGCAAGCGCAGCCATTCGAACCAGCAGCCAATCACTGAAAACCAATAACTGAACTCACGTCAGCCCCATGAACGCATCCCGGTAGGCGCTCGCTTCCTGAGCCGTCAGCATGGCATTCAGCTGCAGCATGACATTGGCGTTGAAGTAGACGTATACCACGTCACGGCGTGTCTCGGAATCGTTGTGCAGCTTGTCGATGTACGCCTGCCACGCCTGCATCTGGCTCGCGTCGGCAAAGACGATGACCTGTCCCCCGGCGGGCGCGATGCGCGGAATCTCGAACAGGTAGCGGTCGCTGAACTCGGTCGGCGCGCCGCGCCCCTGCACCAGCATCGACTTTTCGGGATTCTGCATTTCCAGCGAGGCGCGGGCGAAAGCGTTGAACACGTCCTGCGCGCCGAAGCGGGCGAACGGGACGGTCGTGGGCTGCGGCGGATTCAGGACGGCGCAGCCTGATATACCGACGACCGCCAGCATTGCCAAGAGGAGGAGAGCAAGGTATTGTTGTCGCATTTCATGACTCCATCGCGGACGACCTAATAGGAATTATACGAAGATGACGGTCATTTATCACGAAGAAGATGGCGACCTCGGCGTCCTCGCCGGGAAACAGGTCGGGATCATCGGCTACGGCAACATGGGACGCCCGGTCGCGCTCAACCTGCGCGACAGCGGCGTGCAGGTGCTGGTGAGCGAGCCGCGACTGGAAAAACAGGCGGAAGCCATCGCCGAAGGCTTTGCGATCACCGAAATCGAGGCGGTCGTGCGCGGCGCCGACGTGATCATGCCGCTGCTGCGCGACGAAGCCATGCCCAAAATCTATCTGGAACACGTCTCGCCCTATCTGCGGCGCGGGCAGGCGCTGGTGTTCAGCAGCGCCTATAATCTGACCTACGGATTCATCGAAGCGCCGCCGTTCGTCGACGGGGCTGGTCTCGGCGCGGACGCTGGGCGCAGCCGTGCGCGAAAACCCTTTCCGGCGAAGGCTACGCCAGCTTCGTTGCCGTCGCTCAAGACGCCAGTCGTCACGCCTGGGATGTGCTGGGGGCTGGCGAAGGCGATGGGCGCGCTCAAGGGCGGCGCAATCGAAATCCGCTTCGAACAGGAGACCGAACTCGACCTGTTCCTGCAACAACGATCCTGCCGATCTTTCACTACGCCGTGATCACGGCGGCGCACCTGCTGATGGAGCACGGCTACCCGCCCGAAGCGGTATTCACCGAGCTGTATCTCTCCGGTGAAACGTCGGATTATCTACGGCAGGCGGCGTATCCTGGGCTGATGAAGGCGCTCGATTTGCAGGAAGCTTCCGGCGCAGTACGGCACGCTCAGCCGCTACGAGCGCTTCAACAACGCCAGCGGTTGATGGAGATCACGCTCGAGAAAGAAATCCGCAGCGGCAAATTCGCGCAGGAATGGGCGAAGGAATTCGGCGCGGATTACCCCAGCTGCGCCAGCTTCTCAAGAGCCGCAGCAACATGGATATGTGGGAGCTGGAACAGCAGACCATCGACCTGCTGCACCAGAACAACAACGGCTTCGGCAGCGACAGCTAAGGCCGTCCGGCTTTTGCAGCTTTTTTGCAGCTTGGCTTCACGATCTGCGCAAATTTCTGCTTTAATGATAGCTACGTCCGCGTGGCTTCAGGGTGGGAATCATGCGCATAGGGTTTGGATGCCTGTTGATGGTCGCTGCCATAGCAGCGCTGGCGGTTCTGGTCGTCATTCCGGTGATTCCGCAGACCGCCGAAAACCGCAGCGTTGACGATTACCTGACGGCGCTGTTATGCGAGCCGGGCGGTCGCGTCGTGCGCGACCAGTATTCGTACACCGATTTCGACGGCACGGGCTTCTCGATGACGGTCTATTGCGAGACCGGCAAGAACATCCGCGAGGACGTGACGACCAAGTGGACGCTGGTCGGCATCGCGGCGTTCCTCGTCCCGTTCTTGCTCGGCTTGCTGCTGTTCATCGTCGGCATTACGCGGCGCGCCATGAGAAAGCGGTCAATTCAGCAACATGGTTCGCGTCGGCGGCTTCAGCGGCAACCCGAATGTGGTCGTGACGCCCTATGGCAGTTCGACCAGCCCAATCGAAGGCATCGAGTTCAACGACGGCGTGCTGCGGGTGGGCAGCGTGCAGGTGACAACCGACGGCTTCGGCGCCGAAGCAGGTCGACACTTTCGGGCAGCCGACGACATCACCGTGCGCCCAGCCTCACCGCCAAAGCTGCGCCAGATTCAGGAAGCGCGCGATGCCGGGCTGATTTCGCAGGAAGAATACGACAAGCTGCGCCAGGAAATCCTCGACAACATGGGCTGAGGAGCGGCTATTCGTCGTCCTCGTCATCCTTCTTGCCCTTCTGCTTTTTGCAGCAGCGGCTCTTCGAGCCTGCGCCGGGCGGCTTCGGCAATCGCCCCGCCAGCGCTTCGTAGTTTTCGAGCGAAGGCGACCGTCTCCCTTCGGTCTGAAAGACAGCAGAGTCCATCCACTTTGGGGCGGTCGATACGGCGCATGGCGGTAACCTTCTGCACCTGTTCCAGCGGGATCAGGCGCTCCACCTGTCCAGCGCGCAGCAGGACGACGTGCAGCGGCGTCAGATACAGCGTGATCGGCAGGTCGAGCGTCCACGCGCCGTGAATATCTTCTTCGGCAGGCTCGACCGGCACCGGACCGAAATGGACGTAAGGACGGCGTCGGCGGTAGGCGGTGATCAGCGGCAGCTCGGCGATCTGCTTGAGCGCGCGCGCCACGTCCGCCAGCAGATAGCGCGTCATGCGCATTTTGACCAGATGCCGGCGCCCGCCTGCTCGAAGTGCAGCCAAGATTTCGTTGCGCCCCTCGTGATATTTGACCGGACGACCGAACCAGCAGCCCGTCAGCCGGAAAACGCACGCTTTCGTCCATTTCCGTTTTGCGCGGGTGAAGGTAATGCCGTCGGTCGTGATGCTGATGACGCCGGAGCGCCAGCCGAGATCGCTCGCGCCGACCGTCATCAGCGAAAGCTGGCGTTCAGACGGGAAATGACGAGCAGCGCGCCCTGATCGGCGCAGCCGCTTCACCAGCACGTTCGACGCCCGCAGCAGGCGAATCAGTATACGCCCCAGGCGGTAGCGCCGCCGAACACGGCGAGCAGGATGAGCAGCTCCTCGGCTGGCATCGGCTACACCGCCTGAGCGAGAAAATCGGCGAGGGCCTGCCAGCGGCTCTCATCCCAGAAGCCGCTCGCCGCGCCCGACGTGGACGGCAGCACGAATACGGTCGTCGCGCCGATGCAACCCGGCTGTTTTCCGTAAGCGACCGCCGCGCCGTAAAACGCCTGCGCCGACCGCTTGCCGTTGAACGCCAGCACGCGCGGCGATGCGGAATCGATTTTGCGGCGCAGCTGGCGGCGTCGAAATAGGCGCCGCGCAGCCCGCTGTCCGCGCCGGAATAGGTTTTGGCGATGTCGGTCAGCCCGATGCCGTACTCCGGCAGACGGATGAACTCGTGCGGGTCAAGCTGGCGCGGCGTCAAGCCGATCTGGTGGAGCGTGCGCCAGAATTTGTTGCCGCGCCCGGCGTAATACGCGCCCACCCGCGCCGAGCGCGTCCCCGCCGCCGTCCCGCAAAAGACGACCTTCAAGCCCGGCAGCACGACATCGGGGAGCTTGTGCGCGGTCAAGGTCAATCCGCCGGGTCGTCCTTGGCTGCCTGCGGCTCGTTGTAGAAGGTCATCACGCGGAACGGCTCGGCATATTCGACGCCCGCCGCTGCGCCTGCCTCCCGGTCGTATTTGGTGACGAAATCGGCGGCTTCCTCGCCCACCTGCGAGCGATGGCACAGCAGCGCCTCGATCTTGCGGTCATGCACGCTGGTGATGTCCACCGAGACGTTCGGCTTTTCGGTCAGCATCAGATACAGCTCGACGACGTGATGCGGCTCGAAGCCTTCGTCGAGCAGCTCAGGGAAGATCGGGCGCGATTCGGCGCTGGGAAAGACCGCGTAAAGCGCGGCTTCGGCGGCGGCGCGGTGATCCGGGTGATTGATGTAGTTCTCGTCGTCCGCCTGAAGCAGGATCAGGGTCGGATCCATGATCACGACGCGCTCCGGTCGGAAGTCGCGGATCAGGCGGGTGAGGTCGCGGCGCAGGTCGAGCGTCGGCTGAAGCGTGCCGTCGGCGTAATCGAGGAAGCGCACGTCGGTGACGCCGACGACTTTCGCCGCGTCGATCTGCTCCTGCCTGCGGCGCGCGGCAAGCTGGACGTAATCGACGCCCTTCTCGTTGCTGCCCGCCGCGCCGTTGGTGACGATACAGTAGACCACCTGCGCGCCCGCGTTCACCCAGCGAGCGACGCTGCCCGCCGTTCCGAATTCGATGTCGTCGGGGTGCGCGGCGATCACGAGGATGCGCAGAGGCTTGGTTAGCTCCGGTTCCAGTTTCATTGGCTTCCCTGAATTAATTCGAGACCCTCTGAATTAAACCGCCAAAATGCCCGGAACGCCATGCCCATTGGATCAGTAATCGCAGCGAAAATGATCTGTAAGAATTTTAGGAATGCATTCATGCGATTCTTAAGATTATCTGCTACGCTCCGGGCAGGTTCGAAAAATTGGAGAGCAGGGAGTATCAATCATGCCGGACAAGAAGAACCGTGACAGCGGCGGTCGCTTTACCAAAAAGGAAGATCGCCAGGCGGAGCACATCAAAGAGAGCGAGGAAAAGCGCGGGCGATCCGAAAAGGACGCCGAGCGCATCGCCTACGCGACCGTCAACAAGCAGAAAAGCAAGAAGAAGAAATAGCCGTCACCCGCCCGACGCCGCCAGCGTCGGGCTTTTTATTCCCCTAGCTCGACCTGCGGGAAGCGCCGAAGCTCGGCGAAGAACAGGTCGCGGTAGTTGAAAGCGTCGGCGTCGGTTTCGCCCTCAAAGCGCATACTCAGGACGGGTTCGGTATTGCTGGCGCGCAGCAGCCCCCAGCCGCGCTCAAAGCGCACGCGGATGCCGTCGATGCTGGTGACTTCGCCCTGCCCTTCCAGCGCCGTCCTCACCGCCGCGATCACCGTGTCCTTCTGGTCATCCGGGCAGTGCGGGCGGTACTCCGGTGTGCTGTAGAGCGTCGGAATTCCGGCGTTCAGCACCGACAGCGGAACCTGCGCCGCGCCGACCAGTTGCAGCAGGCGCGCCGCCGCGACGTAGGCGTCGTCAAAGCCGTGATAATCTTCGGCGAGGAAGATATGCCCGCTCATCTCGCCGCCGATCAGCGCGCCGGTTTCCGCCATCTTCGCCTTGACCAGCGAATGTCCGCTCGCCCACATGATCGGCATCCCGCCCGCCTTGGCGATCTCGTCAAACAGCACCTGGCTGCTCAGCACGTCGGCGACCACCTTCGCGCCGGGATGCCGCCGCAGCATGTCGCACGCCAGCAGGGTTAGCACGCGGTCGGCGGTGATCATGCTGCCCTGCTCGTCCACGACGCCCATGCGGTCGGCGTCGCCGTCGAAGGCGATGCCCACGTCCGCGCCCACCTCGCGCACCTTTTCGGCGAGCGCGCGCATGTTCTCTGGAACCTGCGGATCGGGCTGGTGATTGGGATAGCTGCCGTCGAGGTCGCAGAACAGTTCGGTGACATGATGCCCCCACGCCTTGAGCAGACGCGGTCCGAATGCGCCGCCCGTTCCGTTGCCGCCGTCGACCACCACGTGCAGCGCGCGCGCCATGCGCAGGCGCGGCACGACGCCGACGACGTAATCGAGCAGCGCCGATTCGTTCACTCGGACGACCTCGTAGCCGCTGTTGAAGTCGTCATCCTCGATCAACAGGCGCAGCGCCTCGATGTGATCGCCGAAGATGTTGCGCGCGCCGACGCACAGCTTGAAGCCGTTCTGGTCAGGCGCGAGGTGGCTGCCGGTCACCATCACGCCGCCGATGTTCCCCTCGCGGACGGCGTGCCAGTAGACGATTGGCGTCGAAGTCAGACGGATGTCGATCACGGCGCAGCCGCTCGCCTGCAAGCCCTCGATCACCGCCGCCGTCAGCGCGGGCGACGAGCGGCGGTTGTCGCGCCCGACGACGACCGTCTGCACCCCGGCGACGCGATCCAAATACGTCCCGAACGCCTTGCCGATCAGCCGGGCAGCGTCCGGCGTGAGCGGGGCTTCGTCGCCTTCGGCTCTGCCGCGTATGTCGTACTTCTTAAACAGTTTTGCGTCTATTTCTGCCATTATTCTCAATTCTTGGGATTAAGAGGAAACGCCGGAACAGGTGGGTTTCTCGTAGGGGCGTTCAATTGAACGCCCCTAAATGCCGTCTCCAAATGGCGTTCCGCTCAGTCCTTCTTTTCAACGACTGTAAGTTCCTGTTTGACGTAGACGCGCCGGTTATCCAGCACGTCGCTCTGGACGTGCGTACCCGGTCCCACCTCGACGCGCTCGCCGATCTTGACGCCGGGCATGGTCATCACGTCCACCGAGAGAAATGCCCCCTGCCCGATGATCGCGCCGAGCTTGTCGCGCCCGGTGTCGATGCGCTGTCCCTTGACGATGGTCGGCACGTGCCCGCGATCAATCCGCAGGTTGGCGGTGGTGCAGCCCGCCGAGAAATTCACGCCCGGCGCGAACACCGAATCGAGGACGCGGCAGGCGTGCATGTCGCAGTTGTCACTGACGTAGCTGCGGGCGACCTCGGTCGTGAAGCCGACGTTGCAGTGATTCAGCACCATCGACTGGCGCACCAGCGCGTTGTTGCCGACGATGGTGTGCGCGCCGATGTACGCTGGTCCGACGACCGCCGCGCCGGGGAAGATTTTCACCCCGTCGCCGATGTACACGTCGCCCACCAGCGTCGCCTTTTCGTGGACGAACGCCCCCTCGGACACCACCTGCCCCTGTATCCGGGAGAGGAAGTACTCCATCACGTCGAGGACGTGCCAGGGGTACTTGAGCGCCTTCCACGCCCCCTGATACCGGATCACGCGGTAGACGCGCCGCTTCATCAGCGCGTCCATCGCCCGCTCGTAATGATCGTCGGTGGCGATGTCTCTGGCGTATTCCGCCCGCAGCGCGTCGAGCAGCTCCTCGGCGTCGCTGTGGATGTGGGCGACGATGTTGACCAGATTGCTGGGGCGCTTGTCCGCGCCGGGCTTCTCGACAATCCCGCCGATGCGCCCGTCGGCATTGACGATCAGGTAGCCGCCGGGGAAGTAATCCTCACGCTCGAACCCGGCGATGTAGGTCGCGGTCGGATCACTCTGATAGGCGTTGAGCATGTCGATGTGAAGCTGATCGTCGACCACATCGTGAATCTGGACGACGTAGATCGCCGTCCCCTCGCGCGCCGGGAACGCCGACGCCGCCTGAAGCAGCGCATCGCCCATACCTTTCGCCTCCGGCTGGACGACGACGCGCACGTTCATCGGCTCGACCTGCGCCGCCAGGTCTTTCACGTCCTCGACATTCGCGGGGTTGGCGATGATCACGGCTTCCTGCAAGCCGAGCGCCTGAAAGCGGCGAAGCTGGCTGATCAGCAGCGGCTCGGTGCCGAAACGCAGCAGCAGCTTCTCGCGCAGGGGCCACATCCGGGAGGATGCGCCACCGGCGAGGATGACCAGTACTGGCAATTGTGCCATTAAGCGTGTACCCTTCGGAATGGCTCGTCTATCAACCCGTGCCATTCTAACGCATGAGAAGCGGGCGCATCAAAATACTGCGCGTAATTCGGCGCTGGCATTATTGGTCTTACTTGGCGCTACATCGTGCTTCCCAGCCCGGTTACGCTGGCTCTATACAGGAGGACAGGTATGAACAACAACGGACATAACGGCGAGACCGGAACGGTCGCCCTCAAGCGCGGACTCGCTCAGATGCTCAAGGGCGGCGTGATCATGGACGTGGTCACGCCCGAACAGGCGAAGATCGCCGAGGACGCGGGCGCGGTCTCGGTGATGGCGCTGGAGCGTATCCCGGCGGACATCCGCGCGCACGGCGGCGTCGCCCGCATGAGCGACCCCGATCTGATCGAAGGCATCATGAGCGCCGTGACGATCCCGGTGATGGCGAAAGTGCGCATCGGGCACTTTGTCGAGGCGCAGATTCTCGAATCCATCGGCATCGACTACATCGACGAGAGCGAAGTGCTCACCCCCGCCGACGAGGAAAATCACATCAACAAGCACAAGTTCAAGGTTCCGTTCGTGTGCGGCTGCCGCAACCTGGGCGAAGCGCTGCGGCGCATCAACGAAGGCGCGGCGATGATCCGCACCAAGGGCGAAGCCGGGACGGGCGATGTGGTCGAAGCGGTGCGCCACGCCCGCTCGGTCAACAAGGAAATCCGCCAGCTCACCTCGATGGACGAGGACGAGATGTTCACCTTCGCCAAGAATATCGGCGCGCCGTATGACCTCGTGGTCGAGACGGCGAAGCTCGGTCGGCTGCCGGTGGTCAACTTCGCGGCGGGCGGCGTTGCTACCCTGCTGACGCCGCGCTGATGATGCAGTTGGGCGTCGACGGCGTGTTCGTGGGGTCGGGTGACCTTCAAGAGCGGCGACCTTGGCGAAGCGTGCCAAGGCGATTGTCGAGGCGGTCACCCACTTCAATGACCCGGACGTGCTGGCAAGCGTGAGTCGTGGGCTGGGCGAGGCGATGGTCGGCATCAGCGCCGCCAACATGCCCGAAACCGAGCGCATCGCCGGGCGCGGGTGGTGCTGCGAGGTCCGTCACTGATGTGAATGAGGCGTACCGCAGATGGTACGCCTTTTCATTTTACGCCAGACGGGGAAACGAGGGTTACTTTTCCGGCAAAACGCTTCATGTCATCAGCATTGAGCGTAATCAAAGTGTCCAGACCATAGACAAGCATGGTAGCAACGATATTTGCATCGTGAATCTGCTTACCCGGTTGGAAATTCCTCGATCAAATCGAGCAGTTTGCTGGTTGCAGCATCGGTTTCATCGGCAATCCTGAACAGCGTCCGTATAGTTTCAATCTGCGTCAATACCTGCTTCACAGGAATTACCGATGCCAGAAACCCTGAACGGGTGACCTGGACAAGGTATTCACGAATAACCTGTCTGCTGATCCACAATTCATATTCATCTTTGCGAAGTTGATCGATGAATTGGTTGACCGCGTCGTGTTCGGGCAGACCTTCATTGACAAGACGCAGGACGATGTTGGTATCGGCAAACGCTTTACCTGCCATCGTCGCCATACCAGTCAGCACGACGATCCGAGAATTCAGCGCCGGGCGAGACGTTGAATTTTATCGAGTCCAGTAAAACACCCCATTTCGTCAAAGCTGGAGCGTCGCTGCTTCGCAATGCCTTGAAGATGTTCGATCAACGCCTGCTGTTCTTCCGGCGACAACTGCTCAGCCAGCTCTACGACGGCATCGTAGACAATATGAGTCATCTTCGCACTCCTGTACTTCACCCTTATTATACGCTTTGGCGAAGTACGGATAGGCGAACGCCAACCAACGCCTTCCCTGCCTTTTCAACTCTTGCGCACGAGCTGGCTGAAGTAGCGAGCATTGTCGACCAGATCGGGTTGCCGTGGCGGTGCAGCCCCCCGCCGATCAGATAGACGACTTCGCGCCCGTACAGCGCCTTCATCTCGCTGATGCTCGCCAGACTCATCCCGCCGCCGGGAGCCGGGAAAATCGGCTGGATATGCCCCATGTCGGCGTGCGTCCCGGCGGCGATCTGGCGGCATTCGTCGTAGGTGCAGGCGAAGCGCCCCTCCATAATTGGGAAAGACGATGCATCCGCTCCGGCGAGGCGCGTTAGCTGACCGTACAGCGCGTAATGGGCGATCCCGTTTTCCGGGCTGGTGACGAAGCTGCCCTGAAACGCTGGGTGGCTGAGGATCGGCAGCGCAAGTGAGTCATCGTCGGCGATGCAGCGCATCGCGTCCATGCCGACGAGTCCCGGCGCGATCATCAAGCCGCCTGCGCCTGCCGCCTTCGCCGCCCTCGCCCGCTCAACTAACTTGTCGGCTGGAGCCGTGACGTTGGCGACGTAGAGGCAGTTCAGCCCGGTCTCGCGGTTCGCCCGCGCGACCGCTTCGGCGCAGCGCTCGGCGCGCTCCTGAAACGGGCAGAATGGCCGGTTGGCGAGTCCATGATCATCCTTGATCAGATCGATGCCGCCGAGCGCGAACCGGTACGCCATCTCCGCAAGCTCGCGCGGCGACAGCCCCAGCGGCTTGATCGCCGTAGCCAGCAGTGGGCGATCCTGCACGCCGAGCAGGTCGCGCAGCCCGGCGCGCCCGAAGCGCGGTCCCCGGAACGCGGCGAGCAGGCTGTCCGGCAGAGTCAGGCGCTCGACGCGCGATCCTCGGTTTGATGCTGCTGTTGCCGAACACGACATTCAGGAACTGGGTCAGCTCCGTTCCCGCCGCTTCAACCGGGTAGCTGATGAGCGCATCGAATCCCCTGTTCGCGCCCGGCTCCAGCGACTCGATCCGCCCGACGATCTGGTCGGGGATGTCGCCCGGCGGCAGCAGATCGGGTGAATTCCACCGTCTGCTCGATGCAGATGTCGGCAGCTTTCTCGGCAGCGTCACGCTCGGTCGGCACGCCCGACAGCGCATAATGGACGGTGAAGCGCTCCCCGGACAAGCCGGGCACGCGAACCACGTTCGGCAGCGTCATAGCGCTCCTGCCTTGGCGATGCTGTGTATCGCCTGCAGGCGCACTGCCGCCAACTGATCTTCGGCGGCGCCATAAGACTGCCCGGTCAGCCGACGGCGGCACCGCCAGCGCCAGCGCGTCCGGGCCGTATTCCTTCATCGATAGGGGTCGCCCGCGCCGTGCGCGTAGGTGTCGCGCAAGCCGACGCGGATCAGCCGCTTGCTCAGCCCTTCCTCGGCGATCCATTCGGCGACCGCCGAGCCGAGTCCGCCGATGATGGTGTGATCTCCATCGTGATGACGCCGTAGCGAGCCGTTCGGATTGCCTCGAACACGGTCGGGTCGTCGAACGGCTTGAGTGTCGAGATGTGCAGATGCTGGATGCCCACGCCGCGCGCCGTCAGCGCGGAAGTCGCGCGCATCGCTTCCTCGGTGCACACGCCGCTCGACAGGATGGTCACGTCCGTGCCATCGCTCAGGCGGCGCGCCCGGTTCAGCGACATCGGCTCGGCGCGGTCGAACAGGCGCGGCACTTCGCCGCGCAGCATCCGCACGTAGACCGGACCATCGACCGACTGGGCGACATCGAGGACCGATTCCACGTCGGTCGCGTCGCCACATTCGAGGATCGTCATGTTGGGAGTCGCCCGCAGGATGGCGATGTCCTCAATCGCCTGATGCGTGACGCCGCCGGGCGTCGTGATCCCCGGCAGAAACCCCATCAGCCGGACGGGCAGCTTGGGATAGGCGATGGACATCGCCAGTTGATCGTAGGGGCGGCGGTAGATGAACACCGCGAAAGTGTGAATGAACGGGAAATAGCCCTCGCGCGCCAGCCCGGCGGCGAAGCCCATCATGTTCTGCTCCGCCATGCCCATCGAAAAGTAGCGATCCGGGTACGTGTCGCGCCACGCGGCGACTTCGCACGAGCCGGTCAGGTCGGCGGTGAGGACGACGACGCGCGGCTTGTCCTTCGCCCACTCGATGAAGTTGCGCTCGTGGGGGCGCATTACGATGTCCATGCCTCACAACTCCTGCTGCTGGAGCAGCGCTTGATAGGTATCCTGATAGCGCGCGCGTTCTTCCGGCGATTTGAAGCGGACGTAATGCAGGTTGGGCGCGCGCTCGGCGAGCAGGTCGATGCCGCAGCACGGGTTGGTGCGCGCCAGCACGACCAGCGGGCGACCGTCCGGCGCGAGGTCGGCGGGCGCGGCGAGCGCCTCCGGGTCGTGACCGTCCACCTCAAACACACGCGCCCCGAAGCTGCGCAGCCGCTCGGCAAGCGGCTCGATGTTCATGACCGACTGCATCGCGCCGCTGCACTGCTGCCCGTTGACATCGACGTACACGCCGACGTTGTCCAGCCGGTGGTATGCCAGCGCTGAAAACGCCTCCCACACCTGCCCTTCCTGAAATTCGCCGTCGGTCATCAGAAACACCCATACCTGCCCCGTATCGCCGCGCATCCGCCGCGCCAGCGCGATCCCGCCCGCCTGACTGATCGCCTGCGCCAGCGAGCCGGTGGTCGTCTCGACACCCGGCGAATGCTCAGCGGCGATCATCTCGACGGTGCTGCCGTCCTGATTGAACATGGCGAGCGCTTCTCCGGGGCGAGCCGCCCCACTTCGATCAGTGTTGAATACAGCACCAGCGCGTAATGCGCTGGCGAGAAGATGAAGCGATCCAGATCGGGCTGCTGCGGTCCGTTGTAGGCGCTGCCGTTGAAGAAATGCGGGTTATCCGCGCCGGGGAAAGGCGGCGGCGTCATCGGAGCCTGGCTCGCGCCCAGCTTCATGACGCGCAGGTACAGGGTGGCGAACAGCTCCGCCGAGGAACACGCCTGGCTTAGATAGCCGCCGTTGTTTTTGAGGGTGTGATCGAGGACGCGCAGACGGATGTTCCGGGCAGCGAGTCGTACACGCTGCTGCCATGCGGCAGTTTGCTCCACAGCCATACCGATTGTCTCCAGTCACCCAAGCGAACAGTCACGCCGCCTCCGGCATGAAGGCGCGGGATGCATCAAATCACAGGCTGACAGGATGAACAATTGTACAGCGTATAAACCACCGTTCAACTGCAAGCATAACACCGGATCCCGCGCATGTCAACAGGCGAGGGCGAACGCCGCTCAGGAGTTGGTATTCGCCGCGTTGATGACCGCCTGGGCGGTGTTGGTGTCGGTGATCAGCGTGCCGCATAACCCGCTGCGCAGCACGCCGAGGATCGGCGGAATCTTGAGCGTCCGGCGGCGACGATCACCAGTCGGGGAATCCGGCGCAGCTCGTCCCAGTTCAACCTGATGATGCGTTGGTCGATGGCGTGCGGAATACGCCGACCGTGAATGTCGAAGTAGTGTATCAGCAGGTCGCCAACCGCCCCCTTGCGCGCGCAGGTCGGCAAGGTCGTCGGGGCTGAGGTAGCCGGTGCGCACCATCGTGCTGTTCGACCCCGCGTCGCCCAATCCCAGAAAGGCGATGTCGCTCTTGCGCGCCAGATCGAGTGCTGCCTGAACCGCAGGCTCGTTGATGATGGCGTCGCGCGCCGCCTGCGACTTGACCACCGCCGGAACCAGCAGCGCGGCGTATCGGCGCGCCAAGGACTTCGCCCACCCGTGCGCTGACGATGTAGGGGTTGTCCTGCCCCAGCATACTCCCGGCGAGATCGGTCACGGTGCAGGGGATGCGCTTGGCAGGCGGCTTTGTGCGCCGCCAGGCGGCTCAGGGTGCTGCTCCACGCGAAACCGAGGCGACAGCCGGGGAACGCAATATGCATCAGATAATCCGCCGTCGCCCGCCCGATTTCCTCCAGCGTCTCGACGAAATCCCCTTGCTGGGGACGATGACCGCCTCTTTCAGATTGAACGAGCGCTCCAACTGATCGCCCAACTGTAGATTGATCGGCAGCGGGCGGCTGATCTTGATCTCGACTATGCCCTGATCGCGCGCTTTTTGAAGAATCCGCGCGGATCTTGACGCGGCTGGTGTGCAGCCGGGTGGCGATCTGGTCGTGGGTCATGTTGTAGTGGTAGTACATCCACGCAGCGCGGATCATCAGCCCATCATCATCGCTTGATGCCAATTGATGTCCCTTCCAATGGTGCAGACACGCCGCCCTGAACTTTTGTTCAGAGCAAATTGTAGGGAGGCCGAGCGCGGCGGTCAAGGGAACCAATAAGTTCGCGCCACGCAGCGCACGTGATATTTGTCATCGGCGAGTGGTGATTTCAATCACGACTATGCCGCCCGCTTTTGACAGTCCATCAGGCGCTTGTTATGCTCCTCACTTGTACGTTTTATTCCTCATATGAACAATTGTACACGGCAATTTGAGCAAAAAGATTAAGGGCGTGTCGGCAAATTAGTTGTTTCTGACAGGACAAAAACTAAACCACGTTCAACGCACCGCCATTAATCCTCAGCAAGCGCAGTTGTACCACCCTTATCGGCTCGGCGAGTTTGAGCCATGTCAGCGGCTCAGCGTCGGGGACGCCAGTTATTCACCCCAGACAAAATACCGCTCTTCACAATTTGCATATCTTTAGGAGGCTGTAATTGATGAACGGTAGACCCAAGATTACGGTTGCAGTGCTTCTCGTCGTTGTGGCGATGCTGATCGTCGCCCCGATTCATGCGCAGGAAGCAAGTCCGCTTGCCGGGCAGACGATTGACATGTCGATCCTCGGCATCGGCGGCTGGCTGCCCAGCAGCCTGGGCGTGTCGATGGCGCAGGAACTGTTCGCGCCCTATGCCCAGGAGCATTACGGCTATACGGTCAACTTCACATTCCAGGAAGCCCTTCTCGGCGCTGTTCCAGAAGGGCGCGACTTCGCTGGCGACCCACTCGCAGGAATACAACATCATCATCGCCGACAGCCAGTGGCTCGGCGCGTTTGCGGAAGCCGGTTGGATCGTCAAGCTGAGCGATCTGTTCGATCAGTATCCTCAGTTCGACCTCGAAGTGTACGATCCGGTCGTGCGCAGCACCTATCAGACTTACCCCGATGGCTCGGATGAAATCTGGGGTCTGCCGCAGGAAGCCGACGTGATCGTGCTGTTCGTCCGTAAAGACCTGCTGCTCGACCCCGACGAGCGCGCCGCGTTCACAGCCAAATATGGCTGGGACATGCCGCAGTCGTTCGAGGATTTTGAAAGCCTGACATTCGACAAGTTCGAGCAGATGGCGGCGTTCTTCACCCGCCTCGGCAGATGACCTTTGTACGGACGGTCATGCAGTATTCGAAGGAATACGAATTACATGACCATGTTCCTGTATCCGTTCATGTTCTCGCTCGGTGGAGACATCTGGGATCCGGCGACGGGGCAGATTTACGGCATCCTCAACAGCGAAGCCAACGCCGAAGGCATGGTGTGGAATAAGCGCTTCCTGATTACCAGCCGCCCGGCGCGCTCAACTTCGGCATTTCCGAAAACGTCGACATTTTCACGCAGGGCAAAGTTTTCTCCGCTCTCCAGTGGGCAGCCGTCGGTCTCTCCATGATCAACGACGAGAACCGCGACCGTATGGTCGTGCCGCCGCCCGGCTTCGCACAGCCGGATGGCTCGGTCAAGCGTGTTTACTCGATGGCAGGGCAGCCCTGGGTCGTGAATGCCTTCAACGACGCGCACATGCAGGTCGCCTACGACTTCCTGACCTGGTGGTATCTGCCGGAAACGCAGCTTGAATTCGCCAAGCGCGGTGGTAACCCTGACTGAAATTCGTGCTGGAGCTACCGGAATTCACCTCGATCAACCCCTGGAACGCGGCATTCCGCTTCATGCTGAGCGATGGGAACGCCCGTGACTTCGGGCACGAGCCGAACTACTCCGAAATGCTCGCCGTGCAGCAGGAAGGCTGGACAGCCTACGCTTCAGGTCAGGTCACCGATGCAGCGCACACGCTCGACTGGATCGCCCGCCAGCAGCAGAAGATTCTGTATGACAACGTGCGCACCGACATCGCGCCGCCCGCTGAATGCGACGGCATAACCCTGCAATAGTCTCGTAAAACATCCCGATAGGATTTTGGGGTGAGCGGGCGCACCATCCTGCTCACCCCTCACCCACCTCGTAGAGACTGGGGATACGCCCATGGAAATGAATAGATCGAATGCTGATTTCCTCGCAGTCCGGCAGGTTCGGGTCGAGCACAGTGCTCTGACGCGCATCTGGCGGCGCTTTATGCGCTGGGTAGACCACACCCGTACCTTCCCACTCGCCCTGCTGGTTCCGGTGCTGCTGTTCTTCATCATCTGGAACGTGATCCCCACGCTGTGGATGATCGGTCTGAGCTTCTATCGCTACAGCCTGATCAGCGGTCGCCCCGAATCATTCTTCGGCTTCGGCAACTACACCGACATCCTGAACGACGCGGCGACCTGGCAGACCTTCAGCCGGACGCTGATCTGGGTGGTGTTCAGTGTCGGCTTCGAGACCGTGCTCGGCTTTCTGCTGGGCATCCTGTTCTGGGGCAGCCGTCACCTCCCCGGACGCCGCCTCGCGCTGACGATGCTGTTCACCCCGATGATCATCACACCGCTGGCGGCGGGCACGTTCTTCCGCCTGATCTACGAACCGACCTTCGGCATTTTCAATTTTCTCATCAGGTCGCTGGGCGGGCAGGAAGTCAACTTCATCGGCAACGAGCAGATCGCCTTCTGGGCGGTGCTGCTGGTGGACATCTGGATGTGGACGCCGTTCATGATCCTGATCACGCTGGCGGCGCTCGGCTCGGTTCCGCAGGCGGAGCTGGAAGCGGCGCAGATCGACCGGCTATCGTGGTTCAAGCGCTTCCGCTACATCATCCTGCCGCACGGGCGCTTCATCCTCATGCTCGGCATCCTGCTGCGCACCATCGACTCGTTCAAGACGATGGACCTGATCTTCGTCATGACGCGCGGCGGTCCGGGGAACGTCACCGAATTTATCGCGCTCACGCTCTACCGGAAGGCATTCGACGCCTTCAACATGGGCTGGTCGTCGGCGCTCGCCATCCTTCTGCTGCTGACCGCCATCGCCTTCACTTCGATTTACCTGTACGTGCTCAATCTTCGCCTCAGACAACAGGAAGGGGGCTGACCGATGCGACGAAAAGGCTGGCGGCAGACGCTCTACCATCTCGTCCTGTGGGCAATCGCGCTGATCTTCTTCTCACCCGTCCTGTGGATCATCATGGCGGCGTTCAAGTCGAAGAATGATATTCTGGCGACGCCGCCCAAGTTCCTGTTCAACCCCACCCTGGCGAACTTCGAAAACTTCTTCACCCGCCCCAACGTGCCGGAAGCATTTCGCAACAGCCTGGTCATCTCGATTTCGGCGATGCTCATCGCCCTGATCGTCTCGTTCCTGGCGGCATACTGCTTCTCGCGCTACAAGCCCGCTGGCACGAATTTCCTGATGTTCGTGCTGCTCTCGATCCGCATGGTTCCGGCGGCGGCGGTGGTCGTCCCGGTCTACCTGATGTACACCTCGCTCGGCTGGAAAGACTCGTGGTTCGGGATGATCGCCTTCTACGCCATGTTCAGCATCCCGTTCACGGTGTGGATACTCAAGGGCTTCATCGACGGCGTATCGCCGCGCTACGACGAGACCGGGCTGATTAACGGCGGCTCGCGCCTGCATGTGATTTTCCGCGTCGTGCTGCCCCAAATCCTGCCGGGCATCGTCGCCGCGTTCATCTTCAACCTGATCTTCGTATGGAACGAGTTCCTGTTCAATTACATCATCGGTGGCAGAGTCACGACCATGATCCCGGTCATTCTGTCGCAGGACATGTACGCCGACGCGGGCATCGACTGGCCCCTCGTGGCGACGCTCATGACCGTGTTCATGATCCCGCCGATCCTGATGGTCTACTTCTTCCAGAAATACCTGCTGGTCGGCATGACCTTCGGAACCGTGCGAGGTGAAGTATGATCCGCACCCGACAACCGTTCGCGTCGGTCGCCAAAGCCGCACTGATCATCCTGCTGCTGTTCTGCTTCGTGCTGATCGCGCAGAACGCCAACCGGTCGATTTACCAGCTTGGGCTGCTGCTGCTGATCTTCTTCACGCTGCTGCAAATCGCGTTCGGGAACATCCCCTCGACCGCGAATTTCAGGCAGACCATTCTGTATCTGGTGATCGCCGCTGTGATCATCGTCGCGCTGGTCTTGTTTTCGATAGCGATTGCCCCTTCGTTGATCCATCTGGGACGTTAGCCATGAACGCTGTTGAAATTCGCGGAGTTACGAAAGAATACCAGCACCATCGCGTGCTTGATGACCTGAACCTGACCATCCCCGCCAACTCGTTCTCGGTGATCTACGGCGAGCCAGCCTGCGGGAAGTCGGTGCTGATGCGCATCCTGACCGGGCTGGAAAAGCCCAACGCGGGCACGGTGCTGCTGCGCGGCGAGGACGTGACCGAGGTCGGTCCCGGCGAGCGCAACATCGGCTACGTTCCGCAGTCGTTCGCGCTCTACCCGCATTTCAAGGTCTACGACAACATCGCCTACCCACTCAAGCTGATGGGCGCGAAGCGCGAGCAGATCGACCCGGTCGTGCAGCAGACCGCCGAACTGCTTCAGATCAAGCCGCTGCTGCCCAAACGCCCCGACCAACTGAGCGGCGGCGAAAAGCAGCGCGTGGCGATTGCGCGCGGTCTGGTCAAGAACACCGAAATCTTCGTCATGGACGACCCGCTGACCGGGCTGGATTTCAAGCTGCGCGAGCAGTTGTTTGACGACCTGAAGCGGCTGCAGGAGGCGCTCCAGGCGACCTTCATCTATACCACGTCCGACCCGCTCGAAGCGCTGATCCTGGCGGAACAGCTCAGCATCCTCGACGGTGGGCGGATCATCGAGAGCGCCGACTGTGAAACGCTGTACGCACAGCCGCAGCAGCTTCGCTCGATGTCGCTGCTCGGCTTCCCGGCGACCACGCTGCTCGACGGCACGCTGGAAAGCCGCAGCGGAACGATGTGGTGTCGCACCAGCCTGTTCGACTTCCCGGCGCTCGTGAACGAGGCGGCGCCGCAGACGGTCACGGTGGGCGTTCGCCCGCAGGACATCCGCTTCGGCGTCGAACGGACACAAGGCTGGCTGACGCGCAAGGCGAGCATCATTCTCACCGAGGATTTGGGCGGCGAGCTGGTCGTCTATCTGGAAGCCGAGGGCGTGCCGCTGGTGGCGGTTGCGCGCCACGACGAAGCGCATCTCGTCGCCAACGGGCAGGTCACGTTTGGGGTGCAGCCGGAGGCGCTGGTATTGTTCGCGCACGAGCAGGGTCAGCGGCTGGGACAGGGAGCCGGTTAAACATGGCAGTCATACGACTAGAGAAGCTACGCAAGGAATTCGGCAGCCTGGTCGCCGTCCGCGACGTGACCATCACCTTCCCCACATCGACGGTTACGTGCCTGCTCGGTCCGTCCGGGTGCGGCAAGACCACGCTGCATGCGGATCATCGCCGGGCTGGAGGAGCCGACATCCGGGGAAACGGCTTCGACGACGAGCGCGTCACCGATATGTCTCCGGCGAAGCGCAATATCGGCATGGTGTTCCAGTACCCGGTGGTCTATCGCATCAGCGTCTATCGCAACATCGAGCTTCCGCTGCTGGAGGACAAGCCTGGACACCGAGCGCCGCAAGCGCATCGAAAACGTGGCGGAAATCCTCGGACTCAAGGACAGCCTGTATATAAAGATGTAGGCGAGATCGATACCGGCACGCGCCAGAAGGTCGCGGTCGCCCGCGCTGGTCGCCCGCCAGCCGCGCATCATCCTGTTCGACGAGCCGATCACCAACGTCGACGTGAGCGCCAAGATGCAGCTTAAGCGCGCACTGAAAGACTCGACGCGCCAGCACCAGCAGACGATCGGCTTGCCGGACTCACGACCAGACCGAGGCGATGACGCTCGCCGACGAGATCGCCCTGATGCAGGCGGGCGAAATCGTTCAGCGCGACAAGCCGCGCCAGCTTTACAACCACCCCAGCGACGTGTTCGGCGGCTGGTTCCTGGGCAACCCCGGCATGAATTTCATCGAGTACGAGGTTATGTCGGTCGGTGGTGCGCAGCAGCTTGGGGCGCCGCTGTTCCCGACGCCCGTGACCGCCAGAGGACTCGACGGGCAGCGCAAGGTATCTATCGGCATTCGCCCGGAACACGTCGTGGTGAGCGCCGAACGGATGCTCCGCCTCGGTACGCGGCGACGTGCTGCGCAAGTCCATCGTCGTCGGCGGGCAATACTTATTGACGATCCAGATTGGCGACCGCCGCCTGAAGGCGAAAGTGCCGCCCAGCGTCGGTCAGCAGGTCAGCGCGAACGCCTGGGGGTGCGCTGCCTGCTCGACCAGACGTGTTCGACGCCAACGGACACCGGCTCGATACGGCACTATCGGCTGCGCAGGCGCAGACGACCTGAACGGCTGTCGATAAGGAGAGATTTTCGTGACTACGGTTGTCAGCTTAGGCATCCACATTCTCGACATTCTGGGGCGCTACGTCGCGCGGATCTGACGGGCAGAACGTCGACCTGATTGAAGAAACGTCCGCATCACCGTCGCCGGGACTGCCGCCGGGGCGAGTGTCGACTGGCGAAGCTGGGCGCGAACGTCGTGGCGATGGGCGCCATCGGCAAGGACGAGCTGGGCAACTTCATCATCGACACGATGAAGCGCTACGGCATCAACACCGACTCGCTCGTGCGCAAGGACGGCGTCCAGACTTCGGCGACCATGCTGCCGATCCGCACCAACGGCTCGCGCCCGGCGCTGCACGTGCTCGGCGCGAACGCCACTTTCTGCATTGACGACATCGACTTCGACGTGATCGCCAAAGCGGATTATCTGCACTTCGGCGGGACGTATCTGATGGCGAAGCTGGACGGCGAGCCGACCCGCGACGTGCTGAAATTCGCCAAGGAGCACGGCGTCACGACCACGCTCGACATGATCGCGCTGGATCGCCCTGATCTGCTCGAAAAGATCGAGCCGTGCCTGCCCTACGTCGACTACTTCATGCCCGGTCTTGAAGAAGCGATGATGATCTGCAAGCTCAGGAAGCGCCGCGATGTGATCAATTTCTTCCTCGACCGGGGCGTGAAGCACACCGTGTTCAAGATGGGCGGCGAAGGCAGCAGCATTTGCCGCGCCGGAATGGAAGAAATTCGCCTGCCCGCTTACAAAGCGCCGATTGTCGATTCGACCGGCTGCGGCGACGCCTACTGCGCGGGATTCATCGTCGGTCTCTCCCAGGGTTGGGATCTCGAAAAAGCCGGGCGGCTGGGCACGGCGGCGGGCAGTCTGGTCATCACCGGACTCGGCTCGGACGCTGGCATCGTCGACTTTGAAAAGACGGTAGAATTCATGAATACGGCAGAAACGCTGCCGATGACAGTCTGAGGCATACGCCATGACCCGAATCTTCAACGATCATCGCGCCTTCAAGGATGATATGGTGACGGGCTTCGTCACCGCCTACTCGCGCTACGTGCGCCGCGTACCGGACGCCTCGGCGGTGATGGCGGTCGGCGCGCCGTTCGCCGGAAAGGTCGCCGTCGTCATCGGCGGCGGCTCCGGGCACTACCCGGCGTTCTGCGGCTACGTTGGCGCGGGTCTCGCCGCCGCCGCCGTGATCGGCGACATCTTCACCAGCCCATCGACCGAGCAAGCCTATCGCTGCGCGAAAGCGGTCGACAGCGGCGCGGGCGTCCTGTTCTCCTACGGCAACTACAGCGGCGACATCATGAACTTCGGCATGGCGGAGACGCGCTGCAACAGTGAAGGCATGGACGTGCGCACCGTGCTGGTGACCGACGACGTGGCATCCGCGCCGCCCGACGACATCGAGAACCGGCGCGGCATCGCCGGGGATTTCTACGTGTTCAAGGTGGCGGGCGCAGCCGCCTGGCGCGGTGACAGCATGAACGACGTGGAAGCGCTGGCGCAGCACGCCAACGCCATGACGCGCTCGTTCGGCGTCGCCTTCGACGGCTGCACGCTGCCGGGCAGAAGCGAGCCGCTGTTCACGGTCGAGCCGGGCAAGATGGAGCTTGGCTTGGGTGTTCACGGCGAGCCGGGCATTCGCACCGGCGACATGGTTCCGGCGCGCGAGCTGGCGAAGCTGATGGTCGATACCGTGCTCGCCGATACGCCAGCCGGAGCCGGAAGCCGCGCCGCCATCCTCGTCAATGGGCTGGGCAGCACCAAGTACGAAGAACTGTTCGTGATGTACACCGACATCGCCCGCAGCCTGAACGACGCCGGGATCGAGCTTCACGATCCGATTGTCGGTGAAGCGGTGACTTCGCTCGACATGGCAGGCTGCTCGCTGACGCTCATGTGGCTGGACGACGACCTGCTGGCGCTGCACGACGCGCCCTGCTCGACGCCCGCCTATACGCGCCTGTAGGAACAGCAGCACTCAAACAGAATACGTGAAATCCGCGCCGCCGCGCCCACCCCGCTTGTTTCAAAATCCGGGATGGGTGCGGTGGCGTTTTGTTGCGATCATGGCGAATACTCCCGCCTGCCAATAAACCTATTGACACGCAGATCAAAAAGGAGATACACTGTATCTGAAATTTAGAAACAGTGTTTCCATATTCCGGCAAGGTTGGCATGAGCATTACTGCAATCGAGCGAGCGCTGGTGCTTCTCAAGTACATGGCGTCCGCCCCTAACGGAGTCGGTGTCCGCGATCTGGCGCGCAGCCTGGGGTTAAGCCCCGGCGTCGTGCAGAAAAGCCTGCAAGCGCTGGTCGCGCAGGGTTTCGCCAATCAGGACCCTGTTACCCAGCACTATCACCTCGGACCGGCGGCGATCCAGATCGGGCTTGCCGGGCTGGCAAAGCTGGAGATTCGCAAGGTGGCGCGCCCGCACCTTGAAGCGCTCGCCGCCAGCAGCGGCGAAACGGTCTTTCTGGCGATTCGTCAGGACGATGCCGCCGTATACGTGGATAAGGCGCTCAGCCAATCCGAGATTCGCCTGGATGCTCCCATCGGCAGCCGCCGCCCGTTCAACTGTACCGCCGTCGGCAAAGCGTTGCTGGCATATCTGCCGGACGACGAACAGGAGCGGTTAGCCAGCGCGGGCGCGTTCTTCCAGTCGACGCCGCACTCCATCGTCGACCCGGCGCAACTCAGCGCCGAGCTTACGCAGGTTCGCCTGACCGGGATCGCATTCGACCGCGAAGAATATGCTCTCGGCGCGATGTGCCTTGCCGCGCCGATCTTCAACTACGAAGGCGAAGTCATCGCCGCGCTGACCGCTTCGGGACCTGTCCAGCGCGTTCAGGCGAAGCAGGATGCGCTGGTGGGCGAAGTTCTGGAATGTGCGCAGGCGATCTCGCAGGCGCTTGGCTACACCCCGGCTCAGACACTCAGCAAGGTGACGTTCTGACACGAAATTGCGCCGCATTACGAAGGCTAAAGGCTGCTCCACAAGGTCCGAGTCCGTTTGGGTCAAGCCGATTTCCATTGACGATCTGACGCCGGTCACGGGTCTGCAAGGCATCTGGCATCGCTACGTGGACGCGCAGCCGGGCAACGGCGGCATGATTTTCGGGATGGGTGCGATGATGCCCGGCGAAGCGGCGGGCTGGCATATCCACCCGGAACCGGAGATTTTCTTCGTGCTCACCGGGCAGGGAGAAGCGCGCTGGCGCGACGGCGACGAGGAATGTCGCGCCGAACTCCGCCCCGGCGTCGCATTCTACAAGGTCGGCAACGTAGCACATCAGATGATCAACACCGGCGACAGCCCGCTCACGGGCGTCTATTTCAAGCTGGCGGTTCGATGAGCGAGTCTTTCGTCGTCGCCAGCGACCTCGGCAGCGGAAGCTGCAAAACCGTCATCCTGAACGAGCAGGGTCGGGCAATCAGCCGCGCCCAGCAGGAATACCCGACCGCTTACCCGCGCCTCGGCTGGGTCGAACAGAACCCGGAGGACTGGTACGGCGCGTTCTGCACGACGGTGCGGGCGGCGCTTCAGAAAAGCGGTGTCGATACCGGGCAAATCCGGGCGGTCGGCATCGTCGGCGTGACACACAATACCGTCCTGCTAGACGCGAACGACAAGCCGCTCTGCCCATCGATTCTGCTTTTCGACACCCGAAGCACCGCTGAAGTGCAGGCGATCCTCGAAAAATGGGGCGACCGGGTTCTGGAACGGACGCTGAACGACATCACCCCGGTCTGGTCGTGGCCCCAGCTTCTCTGGATTCGCAATCACATGCCCGAAGTCTGGCGAGAGACTCGGCGGCTCCTGTTCCAGAAAGACTACGTGCGCCACCGCCTCGCCCCCTCCCCCATCACCGACATCATCGACGCGGGCGGCAGCCTGCTGTTCGATCCGGTCGCCGGACAATGGATTCCCGAATTCTGCGACGATCTGGGCATCGACCCGGCGTGGCTGCCCGAAGCGAAGCACCCGCTTCAGGTCGTGTCGCAGGTCAGCCAGCAGGGTGCTGCGGATACCGGGCTGCACCCCGGCACGCCCGTGATCACCGGGACGACCGATACCGTCGCCGAAATGCTCGGCTCCGGCGCGATCAGCACGGGAACTGCCTGTGTCAAGCTGGCGAGCGTCGGGCGCATCGCGGTCGTCACCGATGAGCCGGTGCGCCAGCAGCATATCCTCAACTACCGTCATGTCCTGGGCGACCTGTGGTATCCCGGCACGGCGAGCAAATCCGCCGCGTCAACGTTCCGCTGGCTGCGCGATCTGTTGTGGCCCGAGCTGAACCACAGCATCTCGTACAAGCTGATGGACGAAGCCGCCGCACAGATTCCCCCCGGCTCGGATGGCATCATTTTTCATCCGCACCTGATGGGCGAATGGGCGCCTTACTGGGACGAGAAAATGCGCGCCGACTTTCTCGGCTTGACGGCGCGCCACAGCCGGGGGCATCTGACGCGCGCGGTTCTGGAAGGCGTCGCCTTTGCCCTCAAGGACGCCCTCTCCGAACTCGAAAGCCTGAACGTTCACGCCGAGGACATCCGGCTGATCGGACAGGGGTCGAACAGCCCGCTGTGGAGTTCGATAGTCGCCAACGTGCTGGATCGCCCGCTGGCAATCCCGGCGCAGCCTGACGCCGCTTTCGGCTCGGCGCTGATCACGGCGATGGGCGTCGGCATAGTCGCGCAGACGCCAGACGCGCTGGAAGCGATGATCACCATCCGCGAGCGCATTGAGCCATCGCCGGAAGCCACCCAGGATTACGCCGCGCTGTACACCATTTATCGGGACGCCGACACGGCGCTGCGAGGCATCTCAAGCCGTCTGCACGACTTCGAGCATCGAAAACAGCGCACGCGCGAACAGGCGCTAGAGCAGGATCGCTTGTGATGAGCGCATTACACCCACTACAGTGGAACATGATCGAGACCGAGCTGGTCGACATCGTCGGGCGGGATTTCGTTCTGACCAGCGAGATCGACCGGGCAATATACGGCGTGGACTATTTCTGGCTGCCACGCATGTACGTCGACCGGGGCGAAATGCCGCCGCTGCCGGACATGGTCGTCTTGCCGGGAAGCGTCGAGG
>JAXLWE010000048.1:0-39411 GCA_046328655.1 Anaerolineae bacterium
CGCCGAGCACCTGCCCGGCGACCGGGAGCGGTCCGCCCGGCGGAACCGACGAGTCGGAGGTCGGCTGGGTGATGATCAATTGCTGCGGCGCGCCCTGCACCGGGAACGGCGAGGCGAACATCACGTCGATCAGGTCGTCGGCAAGCACCGATCCGTTGGACGGCGACTGCGCGACGGCGTAGATCGTGCCGGGCGTGTCCTCGTTGACGAGGACGCTCAGGCTGACCTGCCACTGGCTTTCGCCGTTCACGCCGGGAGCGCCCGCGCGCACCGTCTGCTGGGCGAGCAGGTCGCCGTTGGCATTGAGCGCCCGCACAACCACGTCATTCCCGGCGAGTCCCGCGCCGCTGCCCGTGATCGTGAGCCGCTGGCTGGTATCCAGCACCGCGTTCTGGACGGGCGTCAGGATGTTCAGCGTCACCTGCGTAGGCGGCGGCGTCACCGGCAGGCGCGGCACGCGAAGCTGCTGCCCCACGTAGACCAGATTGGCATTGGGCAGGCAGTTGGCGAACGCCAGCTCGGTGACGGTCGAGCCGGTGCGCTGCGCGATGCGCAGCAGCGTATCGCCCACCTTGACCACGTAGATCGGCCAGTCGGTGCGGACGAAACACTGCGCGCCGTAGAACACGTTCACCGTCGAGGACGCGACGACCGCGCCGCTCTGCGGGTTGGTGGCGTAAGCGTACAGCCGCCCCGGCATACCGGGCGCGACGTTGCTCACAGTCATCAGCGTCTGCCAGTTGTTGGTGGCGGGCGCGTTGGTCGCCGTCATTTGCGCCAGCACGTTGCCGAAGGTATCGAGCGCGCGCACCGTGACGGTGTTGCCGAACACGTTGACCGCCGTCCCGTTGACCTGGAAGGGCGAGCCAATCGGCAGCACCGAACCCTGCGGCGGGAAGGTGATCTGCACGAACGGGTTCGTGCTGACCACGCCCCAGATCACGCTGACGGTGTTCGACGTGGCGATGGCGGCGTTGTTGCTGATCAGGTAGGCGATCAGGTAGCCGGGCGTGCCGTTGGCGACCGGAACCGAGAAGGTGACGGTGGTCGACCACGTGGTCGCGCCGGGCGTGATCGTCCGCTGCCCGACTGGGTTTGGATTGCCGTTGACGAACGCCTGCACCAGAATCGACGACCCGACGGGCGCTCCGGTCACACCGCCCGCCACTGCCACCGGCGACGAGATGTTAACGGTCGTGCCATTGGCGGGCGCGGTGATGGTGATGGCGGGCGTCGGCGAGCCGACGAAATTGAGCGCGATGGCATTGGTCTGGGCGACCACGCTGCCGTTCAGGATCAGGAAGGCGAGCAGGCTGCCGTTCCCGGTTGTCGGCACGTTCTGGATCGTCTGCTTGATCAGCACGTTCCAGTTCTGCCCGCTCACGGGCACGATGCCCTGTTCGCCGAGCGTGTCGCCGTTGGCGTTGCGCAGCCGAACCAGCACCGTCGCACCGACCGGCAGATTGCTCGTGTCACCGACCACCTGGAAGCCCGCAATCGGGTCGACCGTCGCGCCCGCAATCGGGCTGATCACCGAGATGCCGGGCTGCGGTCCGGGGCTGGTGGCGGTCGGCGTAGCCGTTGCCGGGTTGGTGGGCGTGGCGGTCGGCGTGTTGGTCGCTACGATGGCATTGCCATACGTCACCTGAATGGCGGGCGATGTGGCGAGCACGCTCCCGTCAGAGCCGATCATGTACGCGGTCAGATGACCGTGAGACCCCGGCGTTGGCGGCGAAGCCGTGAAGTCCAGCGTCGTCTGCCAGGGAATGGTGCTTACGTCGGTCGTCGCGTTCTGAGCGTAGAGCAGGGCTTCGCTGTCGTCGAACGCGCGCAGCAGAAGGCTCGGTCCGCCGTTCGCGTCCGGCTCCGGCGCGTTGCCGAACTGCACCGTGACGTTCAGCAGCGCGCCGAGATTGGTGATGACGGTATTGTTCGCCGGGCTGAGGATGCTGACGAACTCTCCGGCGGCTCCCACGTTCCCCGCTGCCGGGGCGAGCGCCAGGATTATGATCAAAAGGATGAGACCAAATCTACGCCTGAACATCGATGCCACCTCCGTGACTGCCTGTTTCTGTTCTTAATTGATTAGACAAATCAGCGCCCGCTGTCGATCCTTACTATACCCCTACGCCGAGGTTTGGAAAAACAAACGATTGGCGCGAATCGACCGACGCAGTCTATACTTAGCCCTGAATCAGCAATCTATCATGAAACACAATCTTCCGCTATCGCCCTGGCGCGCAGGCGTCAAGGTTGGCTTGTTTCGGGCATATAATAAGTTAGATTGGGGTTAGAATAACGGTCTCCGTGCGGCGCGGCGATATGTCCAACAAATTCGCGGCTCAATGTAGTGTGCTTCTCGTCGACGACTCGCCCGATCTGCTGCCGATGCTCGAACATCTGCTGACCGCAGAGGGGTATCGGGTGCGGACGGCAACCAGCCGTGATCAGGCTCTCGAACTTTTGGAGGACGAGCGCTTTCACGTCGCTGTCATCGACGCCCGCCTGGACGACCGCGACCCCTACAATTACGACGGCTTCCGCCTCGTCCGCGAGGTGCGCGCCGTTGATCCGTCGACTGCCGTCATCCTGATGACGATTGTCGCCGACCTCGACATCGCCCGCGAGGCGCTGTACTCCGTCTCCGGCGAATTCCACCCGGTGTTCGAGACCAGCCGTACCAACGCCTCGGCGTTTCTGGAAAAGACGCCGCAGGCGCTCCGCTGGCTGCCCGCCTGCATCCAGCGCGTGTTCGAGGACGTGGTGCAGGTCAACTGGTCGCTCCAGATTGTCGATCTCGAACAGTTCATGGTGCTGATGCCGCGCCGGATGCGCTTCGCCGGTATATCCAGCATCCCGGAGATTCAATCCGAGCTGGACGAGCTGCTGCGCAAGCTGTTCGCCGAGTGGGAACGCATCGAGATTCACACGATTGCCGAGCAGAATCAGGGCTACAACCGGGCGTTCGTGTTTCAGGTGACGCCCTTCAACGCCGACGGCGAAGGTCCGCTGCTGATCGCTCGCGTCGGCGAGATCGCTACCATCGAGCGCGAAGTTCAGCGCTTCCGCGACTACGTCGAGCATCGCGCTCAGACCGGGCGTCATCCGACGGCGATCCTCGCCGCGCGCCGCACCCGCAACCTGGGCGGCATGATCTACCGTTTCGAGGGACTCGGCGGCAATATCCGCGACTTCGCCCAGTTCTTCCACCGCACCAAAGACCGCGCGCTGATCACCAACGTGATCGGCAACCTGTTTGTCGATACGCTGGCGCTGGAGCACAGCCAGAAGCGCGTCACCCGCCGCGACGCCGACCTGCGCGACGTGTACGTGAAGCTGCTCCGGCTCGACGAAAGCGAATTGCAGAGCAAAGTCGATGAATTGCTCGTGATCGCCCGGTCGCTGGGGCGGTCGGCGCTCGCCGAAAAGTTCGGGCTGCAAAACACGACCCGGCTGATCAACCCGCTAGAATACTTCAAAAGCGGGAATTTCAAAGCCAGCTTCGTCGAGACCACCATTCACGGCGACCTGCACGGGCACAACGTTCTGATCGACTACTGCAACGACACCTGGCTGATGGATTTCGCCAACACGGGCAGGGGACCGCTGCTGCAGGATTACGTCGCGTTCGAAGCGTCGCTGCTGGTCGAGAACAACGAGTGTCCGCCCGGCGTGCAATTGTTCGACTGGACGCGGGCGCTGTTCTCGCAGCCCGGCGAGCTGTTCCCGATGATGCCCGACCGCCTGACCAGCGCCCCGGAGCTGATCAAGACGCATCAGGCGATCATGACGGTGCGGCGGCTGGCGCAGCACGGCAGCGCGGGCGAGCGCGTCAACCGCGCCTACCTGATCGGCTTGTATTTCACCATGCTTCGGCTGGTCACGGTGCGCTTCCTGACGCCGCCCAAGCGCTTCCACGCCCTGACCGTCTCGGCGATGGTCGCCGAGAACCTGATGGCGCTCGACAGCGGCAGCACGGCGCTGCTGCGGTTCTAATCCCTATTGCATGTGAAGGCATCGTAGGGGCGAGGCATTGCCTCGCCCGTGTATTCTCAATCTTCGCGCTTCTTACGCCGCGATCAGCGTGATCCCCGACGCGATCAGCCACAGCGACCACAGGATGTAGCTCATGGCGTTGAGCATCCCGGCGGGCTTCCAGCCGAACGGTTCGAGCATCCCGGTCATGATGCCGAGCGCCGCGACGATGCCGACGACCGCCAGCACCGGGCTGAAAAGCGCCGAGCCGAACATCATCAGCGCGATCAGGGTCGTCCACGTGCCGGTGAACAGGTAGCCGAGGTGCTCGCCCACCGCCACGCCGATGTACTCGTGGAAGGCGCTGAACACGACCGTCATCGCGTCGCGCGATGCCTGCGATGCTGACTCCGCGTTGTACTGCGCCGCCAGCTTCGGCACGAGGAATGTCCAGCGGAACAACCCCATCGCCTGCACCAGTCCGCTCAGCGCGCCGATGATCGCCGACGCCCCGGCGAGCGCGGGCTGCTCGGCGGCGAACACCTGCTGGAACAGCAGCGCCATCGGGATGGCAAGCAGCGCCGTCACCGCGAAGGCGTACCACAGCGCGATCAGCCGCGAGCCGCCTTCGGCGAAACGCTTGAGGATGTGGTCGGTCGGCTTGCGCAGGATGTCCGGGTATTCAAACGCCCGTCCGAGCGCGAAGAACACCACGTTGAACGCGATAGGCACGAGGATCAGCACAATTCCGGTGAGATCATTGACGGTCATGTTCGGTTGGCTTTCTGGTGGAGTGCTAGGGTAAGCGGACGAGACGTGCCTGGCGTTCTTTGTCGTGCTATCGTAAGCAGCTTAGATTGTATCCACGTTCAGCAAACGCTCAATCCATCGTCCGCGCCAGGCGGCGCGCACGATGAACATCCACGCGATCACCGCTGCGCCGATGATCCCGTAGTCCGACAGCCGCAGCGGAACCAGCTCGAAGAAGTTGCGCAGCGGCGTGATCAGCACGATCAGCACGAACGCCGCCAGCAGCCCCGCCGCCATGATCGTCGGGCGTTTGTCGCCGCTCAGCTCGTCGCCGCCGACGAAGAACTCGATGGGCGGCTCGACGAAGATCACCAGCAGCAGCCCGGTCAGCACCGTGAAGGTCGTCAGCGCCGTGCGCGCGATTGTACCTGCCACTTCGAGCGCGTAGGCATCCTGCGTGAGAATTGGGTAGTTAATGCCCGCCGTCTGTTCGAAGCTGGCGATGTCATCCGGCGTGACCACCAGACCGAGCGTCCGGTTGTAGCTGGTCACGAAGTAGAACAGGTACAGGACGATGGCGAACACGAAGATGCTGATCGTCGCCGGGATGACGAAGTGCAGTACCGAAGTCAGCAGGCGCTTGCTGGTCTGCGCCGGGCGTGCCCAGATCGCCAGCGCGAACGTCGGGATGCCGACCGTCAGCAGCGTGAGCAGCGACACGTGCTTGGGCACATACGGGAAGCCGAGATCGACCATCGCAATCGAGATGATCAGCAGCGCGACCATCACGGCGCGGGTGAGGAACAGGCGCAGGATGTCCTGCATCCCGTTGACGATGCGCTGTCCTTCGAGGAAGGCGGGCGGCAGCGCGGCGAACGAATCTTCCAGCAGGATCATGTCGGCGACGCCGCGCGTGGCGGCGCTGCCGCTCTGCATGGCGATGCCCAGGTGCGCTTTCTTGAGCGACAGCACGTCGTTGACGCCGTCGCCGATCATGGCGACGTAGTGCCCGCGCTGGCGCAGCGAATCGACCAGTTTCTCTTTCTGCTCTGGCGTGATGCGCCCGAACACCGTCGCCTCGACCGCCGACTGCGCGAATTCGGCGTCGGTCATTTCGGCAAGCTGCGTGCCGGAGACGACTTGCAGGTCGCCGGGGAAGCCCGCCTGTTTCGCCAGCGCCGCCACCGTGTACGGGTTGTCGCCGGAGATCACCTTGAGCTGGATGTTAGCTTTGGCGAAGCCTTCCAGCGTCTCTTTCAGTGACGGGCGCAGCTCGTCGCCGAAGCACAGCAGCCCAATCGGCTGAAGATCTTGCGGCAGGCGCGGCTCGCCCTGCGCGTCGTGCAGCGTGACCGCCTCCGGGTGGTGCGCGAACAGCAGCACGCGCATCCCGGCGTCCGACCACGTCCGAAGCTGCTCGGAGAAATCCGGGTGATCGGCGCTCATGTACGGCTGAAGCATTTCCAGCGCGCCGAGCGCGTAGACGCCGCTTTCGAGCGTGATGGCGCTCCATTTGCGCGCCGACGAGAACGGTACTTCGTCGATCAGCTTGCGGGCTTCGCCGGGCAGCGCCACCGCCAGCGCCTCGCTCGTCTTGTTGCTGGACGTGACGCTGTGGGCGAAGTCGCCCAGCGCGCCGAGCAGAGCCTCTTTCTCCATGCCGATGGGCAGCGCGTCGTCATAGTGGATGCGATTGGCGGTCAGCGTGCCGGTTTTGTCCATGCACAGCACCGTCACGTTGCTGAGCGACTCGACCGAGTTCGACTGCTGGATCAGCGCGCCGCGCTGGACGATCCGCAGCGCGCCGAGCGCGTAGGCGACGATCACCATGAAGAACAAGCCGTTGGGCACGAGTCCGGCGATCACCGCCGCCATCTGCACGCTGCGCAGCGTCGGCACCGAATACAGCAGCGCCGAGATCAGCAGCATGAAGCCGATGAACAGCGCCACCAGCAGCAGGATGCCGATCACCATGTCCACGTCCTGCTGGAGCGGCGTCTTGACGGCGCGGTAGGCTTTGGCGCTGGCGGTCAGCTTGTTGGCGAAGCTCTCCGCGCCGACCTGCGTCGCCTCGTACATCGCCGTGCCGGTCACGGCGAAGCTGCCCGACAGCAGCGTCTCGCCCGCGCATTTGCCGATCAGGTCGGATTCGCCCGTGAGCAGCGACTCGTCCACGTCGACCCGTCCGTCGCCGACGACCGTGCCGTCGACCACGATCTGGTCGCCCGCCCGCACGACGATCAAGTCACCGATCACCAGCTCGCTCGGATCGACCGCCTGTTCCTGCCCGCCGCGCATGACGGCGATCTTGGGGCGCGTCAGCAGCGCGATCTGGTCAAGCTGGCGCTTGGCGCGCGCCTCCTGATACACGCCGATGACGATGTTCATCATGATCAAGCCGACGCTGACGAAAGCGTCGCCGTAGCGCCCCAGCGCGATCATCACCGCGCCGATCACGAACATGATCACGTTGATCAGCGTGAACACGTTCTGGCGCAGGATGTCGGCATAGGTGCGTCCGGTCTGGATGTGGACGTTGTTGCCCTGACCGCGCGCCCGGCGGGCGGCGGCTTCCTGTTCGGTCAAGCCTGTGAGTGGTCTGGTGACGGTGGTCACGATACGCATCCCCCTGATCGTGATCGCTCGGCATAATTGTAGCGGGTTTCCGCCATTCTCGAACAACTCCGTAGGGGGCAGCAAGGCAAAATTTGGTTGCGCCTACGCCCTTCGAGCAATCACGAAAAGTGCCTGTCCATACGGTCGGTTTTGATGCAGCTTCAGCGCAGTTATAATACGCCTTAGATGACAGGAAGTTACGAAAATATAGACTGCCGGGGAGATCATGACGTTCGAACCCGACTCGATCACCCAGAAGCTGACCAAGCGCAACCGCGAGCTGATGATCCTCAACACGATTGCCGAGGCGCTCAACCGCGAGGTCGACCTCACCCGCGCGCTCGATGCCGCGCTCGAAAAGATCGCCGAACTGTTCGACGTGCAGACCGGATGGGTCTGGCTTCAGCGCGAGGACACCGGCGCGACCTATCTGGCGGCGGCGATCAACCTGCCGCCCGGTCTCGCCGACGACCCAGCGCGCATGGAAGGCGATTATTACTGCTACTGCCTCGACAAGTACGCGCTCGGCGAGATGGAAAACGCCCGCAACGTCAGCATTATCACCTGCACGCGGCTTCAGGGCTTGCAGGCTGGCTCGGACGGCTTGCGCTATCACGCCAGCGTGCCGCTCTACCACCACAACAAGCGTGTCGGCGTGCTCAACGTCGTCAGTGCCGACTGGCGCGAGCTTTCCGAGGACGACCTGCGCTTGTTGAACACTGTGGGTGACATGCTCAGCATCGCCATCGAGCGGGCGCAGTTGTTCGCCAACAGCATCCAGCTTGGCGCGGCGGAGGAGCGTAACCGCCTCGCCCGCGAGATTCACGACACGCTGGCGCAGGGCTTGACCGCCATCGCCTTGCAGTTGGAGACCGCCGACGCGCTGCTCGAAACCGGCTCCGGCAAGGCGCGCGAGTCGGTGCAGCGGGCGCTGGCGCTCACGCGGGCGAATCTCGAAGAAGCGCGCCGCTCAGTGCTTGACCTGCGCGCCGCCCCGCTGGAACGGCGCACGCTGCGTCAGGCGCTCGGCGACCTGCTCGACCAGTATGGCGACGAGTGGAATCTCGAAATTGAGTACGAGGTCGTCGGCGGCGACCGCCCGCTGCCGGTGCGCCTCGAAGCCGGGCTGTACCGCATGGCGCAGGAGGCGCTGACCAACATCGTCCGCCATGCCAGAGCCAGCCATGTCTGCGTCCATTTCACCACCATGCCGGATCAGATCGGCTGGTCATCGAGGACGACGGGCAGGGCTTCGACACCGAGGCGCTGGCGAAGGGGAGATTCGGGCTGGTCGGCTTGAACGAGCGCGCCCGGCTGCTCGGCGGCACGCTGGAAGTGTGCAGCGTCCCCGGCGAAGGAACTGAACTCAAAATCACCGTGCCACTGGAGGCAGCGTTATGAGCATCCGTATCGTTGTCGCCGACGATCATCCGGTCGTGCTGGATGGCTTGGTCGCTATCCTCGGCACGCAGCCGGATTTCGAGATCGTCGGCACGGCGTCCAACGGCGTGCAGGTCGTCGAGCAGGTGGACGCGCTGCGCCCCGACGTGCTGCTGCTCGACCTGGAAATGCCGGAGATGGACGGCGTCGAGGCGCTCAGGATGCTGCGGGCGCGCGACATCGCCGTGCGCGTGATCGTCTTTACGGCGTTCGACACCGACGAGCGCATCCTCGGCGCGGTGCAGGCGGGCGCGGAGGGCTATCTGCTCAAGGGCGCGCCGCGCGAAGAACTGTTCGAGGCGATCCGCGTCGTCCACAGCGGCGGGTCGCTGCTCCAGCCGATTGTCATGTCGAAGCTGCTGCGGCACATCAGCCAGCGCGAGGACGCCAAAGCGGTCGAGGCGCTGTCGCCGCGCGAAACCGAAGTTCTACAGTTGATGGCGCGCGGCTTGCAGAACAAGGAGATCGCCGCCCAACTGGTGATCAGCGAGCGGACGGTCAAGTTTCACGTCAGCTCGATCCTGGGCAAGCTCGGCGCGGGCAACCGCACCGAAGCCGTGACGATGGCGCTCCAGCAGGGGATCATCGAGCAGTAATTCAATTTCGGCACAGCCTATTGTTGCTGCGCCGCGCCGACCGCCAGCGGAACGTCGATCCGGTACGCCCGCTGGTCGATTTCGACCATCACCTGACAAATTTCTTCGCTCGCCTGCGTGCAGCCGAAAAAGCGCCCGCGCTGGTCAAGCTGCGGCGGCGCAGGGTCGCCCGCGATCACGTCCAGCGGCAGCCACACGTCGGGCTGACCGGAGATCGTCAGGCTCAGCCAGATCGTGCCGCTGTTCGGGACGCGCAGGCGTTGCTCCACGTCGGCGCAGCCGTCGCCGAGCATCAGCATCGTCTGATCGTCGCCGTTGGACAGGGCGCAGGTGCGCTCGCCAATGCCCAGCACGACCGTCCCCGGCTGGTAGGCTGGCGTCGCGGTCGGCGGCACGGCGGTCGGCTGAGCCGGATCCGCCGATTCAGGCTGCTGCGGTCGATTGGTCAGGATGGGCAGCGCGAACAGCGCCAGCAGCAGGACGGCGGCGGCTGCCACTATGCGGGTGCGATTGCGTCGGAACATCGTAAGCCTCGTCGATCTTGCTTCCGTCCCCTCGGAATGTGATGACCCTGACTGTACCGACGTACAGGGCGCGAACTGACCCCACGCCGGACGTTACGGAATCGCCTCTGTGCTTTAATCAAAGCATAGGGTCAAATTCGTGGGAGTAGCCTCAATGAATCGTGAAGATTCTGCGCGTGTTGCCGTCATCACCGGAGCGAGTCGTGGTCTGGGCGAACTGCTCGCCCGTTTTCTCGCCGGGCAGGGCTATCACCTGATCCTGAACGCGCGCGGCGGCGCGGCGCTCGACGCCGTCGTCCGCTCGCTGGCAAGCTACGACGTTCAGGTCAAGGCGATTGCCGGTGATGTGTCCGAGCCGTCGACGCGCCGGGCAATCCTCCAACTGGCGAAGGCGCTCGGCGGGCTGGACATCCTGATCAACAACGCCTCGAATTGCTGGGCGTGTCGCCGCTGGTTCCGCTGGCGCAGCACCCGCTCGACGCGCTTGAGGACGTGTATCGCGCCAACGTGATCGCGCCGCTGGCGCTGGTGCAGGAGGCGCTGCCGCTGCTCAAAGCCAGTCACGGGCTGGTGGTCAATGTCAGCAGCGACGCGGCGCGCGGCGGCTACCTGAGGCGGCTATGCGGCAGCAAGGCGGCGCTCGACCTGATCGCTGACGCTGGCGAACGAGCTTCGCGGCGACGGCGTGGCGGTCGTCAGCGTCGATCCGGGTGACATGCGCACCGACATGCATCAAGCGACGGCCTATCTCGGACAGGATATTTCTGACCGTCCGCTGCCCGACGTGACGCTGCCGTTCTGGGCGTGGCTGTTCGGGCAGGATCGCATGGCAATCAGCGGCGGGCGCTATCAGGCGCAAGCCGAACAGTGGGAGGCAGTCCATGAAACGCGCTGAACTCGTTTTTGCTCGCCCGCGCGAGCTTCAGGCGACCGCTCCGGCGGAAGCGCGCGGCGTCGCCCGCGATCAGGCGCGGCTGATGGTCAGCGCCGGGGCGAAGCACGAGCACGCCCGCTTTTTCGACCTGCGCGCTTCCTCAACCCCGGCGATCTGCTGGTGGTCAACGACAGCGCCACGCTCCCGGCGAGGCCTTGCGGCGTCCGGCGCGCTCGGCGCGTTCGTCGTCAACTTCGCCACCGATTTCGGCGGCGGCACGTGGCTGGTCGAGCCGCGCTGGAGCACCAGCCAGCAGGGACCGCTGCCGCTGAGCGCGGGCGAGGAGATCGAGATCGGCGGGCTGCCCGTCCGGCTGATCGCCACGTACCCCGGCTTGCCGCGTCTATGGTTCGCGCATGTTGATGGCGACGTGCGCGCGGCGATGAACCGCGTCGGCGCGCCGATCCGCTACGGCTACGTCGAGGAAGCCTACCCGCTGTCGGTCTACCAGACGGTGTTTGCGCGCGTTCCCGGCAGCGCCGAGATGCCCTCGGCAGCCTACCCGTTCACCGAGCGCGTCGTCAACGACCTGCGGGCGCGCGGCATCCAGATCGCGGCGATCACGCTGCACACCGGCGTGTCCAGTCTGGAAGTCGAAGCCGAGATCGTCGAGGAACACCCGCTGTACCCGGAGCCGTTCGCCGTGTCCGAGGCGGCAGCCGAAGCGGTCAACGCCGCGAAGCGCGAGGGCGGCGCGTGGTCGCCGTCGGCACGACGGTCGCGCGCGCGCTCGAATCGGCGTGGAACGGGCACGAGGTGACGGCGCGGCGCGGCTTCACGCGGCTGTACGTCCACCGCAGCGCGGGCTGAACGTGATCGACGGGCTGATCACCGGGCTGCACGATCCGGTCACGAGCCATCTGGCGATGCTGTACACGATTGCCGGGCAGGATGTGATCCGCTCGGCGTATGACGAGGCGGTGCGGGAAGGCTACCTGTGGCACGAATTCGGCGACAGCCACCTGATCTTGCCGGAGCGCGCGCCGCAGCCTGCTTCCGGGCGCTGGCTGGGCGTCGGCGTCAATCCGGGTTGATCTGTAGGGGCACGACATGTCGTGCCCTTTTTTTTTAGTGCCCCCACGCAACCACGTCGAAATCCAGCAGCGGCAGCAAGCCCTGATCGTCCACCCCCGGCGCGTCGAGCCGCTTCTGGTCGCCGTACCAGTAGACCGCCATCATCAGCCGGTAATGACCCGTTTGCAGCGGGTAGGGGAGTTGAAGCGACTGCGCGCCGACGTAAAGCTGACCGGGCTGCCACTGGCTGGTGGCGTTGGGCGTCGGTGACGGCGGGCGGGTTATCGACCTGCACGACCGTCGCACCGTCCTCGTTGACGACGTCGGCCGACCTACTGTAGTCGAGCGGGGGCAGCGCATCGACCGACCACCACAGCCGCACCGTGAGTGGAACGCCTTCGTGATAGACCGGCACGCCCACGCCGTCGACCCGCTCGATGCCGTGAAAACATCCGTTCTCGTACAGCGATCCCGGCGCGGTCGGGGGGCGCTTCGTACAGCCGGAACAAGCCCTGCGGTGGACCCACAAAAATGCTCGCCAGCCGACCATCGGCGACGGCTTCGCTGACGGCGGGGTCGCGCCCGCCGCGCCGGTCACGTACCAGATGCGGCGCTGGTCACCCGGCTGATCGACAAAGGTCAGCCCGGCAGGAAATAGACGCGGCTGTAGTTCGAACACTTCCGGTGCGCCGCACGCAGTCCGGGTCGATCAGCACCACGTCGCCCGGCTGGGCTTTCTCCGTCAGCCAGTCGAAGGCGACGGCGAGCGGCGGCTGGATAAGCTGGTACTGGTCGAGCGGGATCGGCAGCAGCGCCAGCGTCCCGAAAACGACTGCGACCGCTCCGCGCGCCAGCAGCGGCAGCGCCGCCAGCCCGAAATCCAGCAGCAGGGCGATACCGGGCATCACCCACCAGGCGTAGCGCACGTTGAAGAAGCCCAGCACCGGGTTGCTGACGTACAGCGCGGCGGGGATCAGCGACCACACCAGCAGGGCAATCGCTACCCGGCGGCGCGGCGCGCGCAGGCTGAGAACCGCCGCCGCGAGCAGCAGCGCCAGCCAGACCAGCGGCGCGCTGCCGCTCCAGCGCAGAAACATGTCGGAGAGCGCGACGAAAAACGGACTCAGGACGATGCCGCTGGTCGCCTGCGTGCGCGTGACGGCGACCGACAGCTTCGGGATCAGCGCCGGCAGCGCCAGCATGATGGACAGCCCGACCGGCAGCACCCAGCGCCAGACCGCTCGCGGGCGGACGATCAGCGTGAACAGCGCCAGCGCCGCCAACGCCGGGATGCTGGTCATCGAGCAGTAGACCATTGCCGCCATCGTCACCGCCAGCGGAATAGCTCGCTGGATATTCGTCCGGTCGAAGTAGCGCAGCGCCAGCCAGATCGCCAGCGGGTAGAGCGCCAGCAGCAGCACGTAGCCGCGCAGCTCGGTGCTCATGAAGATCAGGTAGCCGAAGGCGGCATACGCCAGCATAGCGATCATGCCGTCGCCGCGCAGCCGCCGGGCGACCCGGTACAGCGCCGCCGCGCCGATTACGAAGGCGAGCAGCGAAAGCCAGCGCAGCGCGACCGGGTGCAGCCCAACGAGCGCGCGCCAGGCGCCGAGCGTCAGATAGTAGCCGGGCGTCCAGTCATACGGCGTCCACTGGATGATCTGGTCGGGCGTGCCCAAGCCCTGCCAGACCGACCACACTTCGTCGACGGTGACTTCGGTGACGGTCGCGTCCAGCCGGAAGGCGCGGCTGGCGGCGATCAGCAGCAGGACGAGCGCCAGCAGCAGCGGGCGATTGCGGGTGCGAGCGGACATGCAGACTCCTCATCGTTCCGCGCCACATTGTATCAGTATTGAACACGAGACACCCGTTTTGCGACATATAGGAAAAAGGAAACCGAGCGTGGTACGGAAGGGGGGAGGGGTACGCGAAGGCGTGAACCCTTTTGACCCCTTGTTAATGTCAGAAATCCGAATTGGTTTCTAAAAATTGAGAAACGCCCTTGCTATTTTACCCCGTTACGGGTGTATAATATCCGGGCGTGTCGTTTCATGGAGACGTGTGTCTTGGCGTCAATTATTGTATCAAACAAGCCGCTTGATCTGAAAGAGACCATCTCAGATAACCGCCTGCGCGGGCTGTGGCTGATGCTGAAGGGGTATCGTCTGGCGTATGCCGGGGCGCTGGTTTCGCAGGCGCTTGCCGCCATCGCCAAGACGACCACCTTCCTGCTGCTGGCGTATCTGGTCGATCACGTGCTGCTTCAGGACAAAATCACCGAAGCGATTGCGCTGATCGCGCTGTCGTTCATCGGCTTGGCGGTCGTCGAAGGCACGTTCACCTTCATGAGCGGCAAGCTGGCGGCGGAGACGGCGGAAGGCATCGCCCTGCGTCTGCGCAACTATCTTTACGATCATCTTCAGCGGCTGACGTTCACCTATCACGACAGGAATGCCACCGGCGAGCTGATTCAGCGCGTGACTTCGGACGTGGACGCGGTGCGCCGCTTCTACGCGGAGCAGGCAATCGGTTTGGGGCGCATCCTGCTGCTGTTCACGATCAACTGGATCGCGCTGCTGAGCCTGCACGTGCAGCTTGCGCTGGTGTCGGTGGTCGTCGTCCCGTTCATCTCGGTCGCGTCGATTTTCTTTTTCCGCGCCGTCTCGCAGCGTTACGAGGCGTTTCAGGAACAGGACGCCCGCCTTTCGACCACGTTACAGGAAAACCTGAGCGGTGTGCGCGTCGTCAAGGCGTTCGCGCGCCAGTCGTATGAGGTCGAGAAATTCGGCGGCGAAAATCTTCAGCGCTATCGGCTGGGCGTCCGGCTGCTGCTGATGCACGCTCTCTACTGGCCCGTCACCGACGTGATGACCGGGCTGCAAATGCTGGCGGGCTACATTATCGGCGCGCTGATGGTAATCGACGGGACGATCACGCTCGGCACGTACATGGCATACGTCGGCATGATCATCTGGATCATCGAGCCGATGCGCGGCTTGGGGCGCATCATCGTGCAGGCGTCGACCGGGCTGGTATCTTACGAGCGCGTGACCGACATCATCCGCGAGGAGCGCGAGCCGCTCACCGAAGGGCTGCGCGATCTGCCCGTGCCGCTGCGCGGCGAGATCGTGTTCAACGACGTGAGCTTCGCCTACGACGACGGCACGGAAGTGCTGCGAAACATCAGCTTCCGCGTCGAGCCGGGGCAGTCGGTCGCCCTGCTGGGGTCGACCGGGTCGGGCAAGACCTCGCTGGTCAACCTGCTGCCGCGCTTCTACGAATACACCGGCGGGAAGATCACGCTCGACGGCGTCGACATCAAGGACATCTCGCGCGAATACCTGCGCTCGAAGATCGGCGTGGTCGAGCAGGAGCCGTTCCTGTTCTCGCGGTCGATTCGGGAGAACATCACCTACGGCGTCGGGCGCGAAGTGAGCGATGCTGAAGTCGAGCTGGCGGCGCGCAGCGCCGACGTTCACGACGTAATCCTGTCGTTCCCGGAAGGCTATAAGACGATTGTCGGCGAGCGCGGCGTGACGCTTTCCGGCGGGCAGAAGCAGCGCGTGGCGATTGCCCGCACGCTGCTCAAGAACCCGCCAATCCTGATCCTCGACGACTCCACCTCGTCGGTGGATACCGAAACCGAGGCGAATATTCGTGAGGCGCTGAATAATCTGATGGCGAACCGGACGACGTTCATCATCGCCCATCGTATCCAGAGCGTGATGAACGCCGACCTGATCCTGGTGCTGGACAAGGGCGAGATCGTGCAGCGCGGCACGCACGACACGCTGGTCAACCAGCCCGGCATTTACCAGCAGATTTACGATTTGCAGGCGCGAATCGAGACCGAACTGGAAAAGGACATCGCCAGTGTCTAATTACGGCTACGAAGAAGAAGAATTCAAAACGAGCTTCAACGGCAGAACCCTGCTCCGCATCATGGGGCAGGCGAAGCCCCACTGGAGGATGACGGTTGGCTTCGTGCTCGCCGTCGCGGTGGTGTCGTTCGTCGGCTCGTACTTCACCTACCTGAGCAAGCGGATTGTGGACGAGGGCATCGTGCCCGGCAACCACGACGCGCTGCTGAACATTGGCGTCCTGTTTGCGGTGCTGGTGGTCGTGCAGGCGTGCTTCGTGTTCTGCTTCATCTACCTGGCGGGCGTGCTGGGGCACAAAGTCCAGTACGACATGCGCACGGCGATGTTCCAGCACCTGCAAAACCTGTCGCTGAGCTACTACAACCGCACGCCCGTCGGCTGGATCATGTCGCGGCTCACGTCGGACACCGACCGCATCTCCGATCTGGTGACGTGGGGAATGCTCGACGTGGTGTGGGCGATCATCAACATAGCGACGGCGCTGTTCTTCATGTTCACGCTCAACTGGCAGTTGGCGCTGCTGGTCTTTTTCATCGTGCCGGTGCTGGTGGTGATCGCAAGCTGGTTCCAGAAGCGCATCATGGTCGAGTACCGCATCGCCCGCAAGGCGAATTCGCGCATCACCGGGGCGTACAACGAGAACATCACCGGCGTGCGCGTCGTCAAGGCGCTGGGACGCGAGTCCCGCAACCTGAGCGAGTTCGGCGAACTGACCGAGAACATGTTCCACGCCTCGTACCGCGCGGCGTGGCTCTCGTCGCTGTTCCTGCCAGCGGTGCAGATCGTCGGGGCGATGGCGCTCGGCGCGATTGTCTACTACGGCGGCTTGCAGGTCGACGCCGGGGTGATGACCATCGGCGCGATACAGGCGTTCGTCTCATACATCACCTTCATGCTGTGGCCCGTGCAGGACCTCGCCCGCGTGTTCGCGTCGATGCAGTACGCAATTGCCTCCGCTGAGCGCACGTTTTCGCTGATGGACGCCAAGCCGGAGGTGGTCGATAAGTCCGAATCCTACGACCCCGGCACGATCAGTGGCGACATCGGCTTCGAGAACGTCACGTTCTTCTACGACGACGAGGTCGACAAGCCGGTGCTGAAGCACTTCGACCTGCTGGTCAAGCGCGGCGAGACGATTGCGCTGGTCGGTCCGACCGGCGCGGGCAAGTCGACGGTCGTCAACCTGATCTGCCGCTTCTTCGAGCCGCGCGGCGGGCGCATCACCATCGGCGGGCGCGACTACACCGACTTCACCCAGCACGCCATCCAGTCGCGCATCGGCATGGTACTGCAAACGCCGCACCTGTTCAGCGGCACGATCCGCGAGAACATCCGCTACGGCAAGCTGGACGCCAGCGATGAAGAAATCGAGGCGGCGGCGAAGCTGGCGGGCGCGCACGATTTCGTCGTCACGCTCGACAAGGGCTACGACGAGGAAGTGGGCGAGGGCGGCAACCTGCTGTCGGTCGGGCAGAAGCAGTTGATCAGTCTGGCGCGCGCGGTGCTCGCCAAGCCGGAAATCTTCATCATGGACGAGGCGACCAGCTCGGTCGATACGCTGACCGAGGCGCTGATCCAGAAGGGGATGGAGACGTTGATGGAAGGGCGGACGAGCTTCGTCATCGCCCACCGTCTGTCTACGATCCGCCGCGCCGACCGCATCCTCGTCATCGAGAACGGCGGCATCTCCGAGCAGGGGTCGCACGCCGAGCTGATCCGGGCGCGCGGGCACTACTACCGGTTGTACACGCAGCAGTTCCGCAAGGAGCGCGAAGCCGAACTCGCGCCGGAAGAACGGCAGCTAGCGTAAGCGACGAGGGGCAGACCACGACGGTCTGCCCCTTTCGATCTACTGCTATAATTGCAGCAGGCGAATATGAAAAAGTCTGTGATATGACCTTCCGGGAATTGAGCGAACAAATCGAGCGTCTGACGCTGGATGAGCAACTCAGGCTCATGGAACTTTGAGCCGCCGTATTCGCGCCTCGTTGAAAGATGTAGGAATTGAGCGCGCGCGTCCCTACGGCTTGCTCCCGCACCCCAATTTGCTGGCGGGCGCGCTGCTGGTCGGCGTGCTGGCGTCCGCCGCCTGGGTGATCTCGACGCGCCGCTGGCGGCAGGTCGCCGGGATCGCCGTCGTCGCCCTCGGTTGCTGGGCGCTGCTGCTGTCGTTCTCGCGGGCGGCGTGGGGCGGGCTAGTCGTCGGCGCGCTAGCGATGCTCCTGTTCGTGCGCCCGCATCTCAGGCGCATCGATGTGCGTTTCAGCACTGCCGTCGCGGTCGTCGCGGCGGTGTTGGTTGGGGTCGCGTTCGCCGTCGGCTACCAGCCGCTGCTGGCGGCGCGCGTGGGTGAGGGGCAGGAGTCGGTCGAGCTGCGCTCGGTCAGCGACCGGCTCGTGTTCATGGACTTCGCCTTCCGCTCGATGGTCGAGCGCCCGATCCTCGGCGTCGGCATCGGCAATTTCCCCTGGCGCACCAGTTATTATCTGGTCGATACGAATTTCGACCTGCGCGGCGATAACGTCCACAACGTGCTGCTCTCGGTGGCGGCGGAGCTGGGGGTCGTCGGGCTGGCGCTGGCGCTGGCGGCGATTGTGTCAGGCGTGATCGCCGTGATCGGCGGGCTGCGCGCTGCCGCCTCGTCGCCGGACGACGACCGCGCCTCGCGGCTGGCGCTGTTCGCCGTGTTCGCGGCGCTGCTGGCGGTCGGCGTCCTCGACCACTACCCCTGGACGCAGATTCACTTTCAGGTCGCGTGGTGGGGCTGCCTGGCGGCGGCGTTTCCGAATGGCAACCTCACCCCCAGCCCCTCTCCACGTCGTGGCTGAGGGGGCGACAGTAGAAAAAACGCGGTTCATCGGCGACACTCGACGGTGACGAAACCAAACGAGTAGAAGCCGATGAACCAGCGACAACTATATCAGTGGGTGCGAAAGACGAGCAAAACGTGGACGGGAGTAACACGGCATTTTCGGGAGAATGTGGTGGTCTTTAGTGGTGGGGTCGTGCGCGCTCGGAGCAGTCAGCTCCGCAAAATCGCCGGATGCGTTCAGGGCAACCGCGACAGCCAGCGGCGACGCTTGCAACGGTTCGTGGCCGGAGAGCAGGGGCTTGAAGCCTTCTTTCGAGGCTGGACGGGCAGTGTGGTCAGCGGATTGAACGCGCATCAAGTGGTCTTGGTGGTGGACGAAACCAAATTGAAGGGGCAGTTCGGCGTCATGGTGGTAGGCATGGTATTTGAGGGGCGCTGCATCCCGCTGGCATGGCGCGTGTATCGCGCCAACTGTCACGCCGACTATCCCGCCGAGGGTCAAGCGCGCATGATTATTCGCTTGCTCAAACAGGTGCGCGCCGGGTTGCCGCAAGGTACGTCGGTGCGGGTGCTAGCGGATCGGGGTATTGGCACCTCCCCGCTCTTGCTGCGCGGGATAAGCGCGTTAGGCTGGACCTTTCTGGTGCGGGTGACCAAGCAGAGCAAGATCATCCTCGCGGATGGCACGGAAGTCACCTTCTTCGAGCAGGTGCAGCAACCTGGACAAGGGTATTGTGCCAGTGGACTGGTATTCAAGAAACGGGGGCGCATCCCGGCCCATGTCCGGGTCTTATGGCGGCAAGACGCTCAAGAACGCTGGGCGCTGGTGACCAATGACCCGCAGTTGACGGGGTGGGAATACGCTCAACGCATGTGGATTGAAGAAGCATTTCGGGATTTGAAGTCGCATGGCTGGCAGGTGGAAGCCAATAGCTTGACTGACCCGACCCGGATGGCGCGGCTGTGGGTCGTGCTCGTGGTTGCCTATACGTGGATGCTCCTACTCGGCTTTGCCCTTGTCACGGCTGGACGTACCGCTTTGTTCAAGCGGCAAGCGGATGGGACTTACGTTCGTCGGTGGAGTTTATTTCGGGAAGGCTGGCAGGCGTTTCTCACCGCCAGCCCTCTGCTCTTGTGATCTACTGTCGCCCCCTCAGCCACAACGTGGAGAGGGGAGCTAAGCACGAACCGTAGGTTCGTCGCGCAGCGGGTGAGGTAACACCCGGCTCAAGTATTCATTGCCTCGATCTTTATGATTCCCGGTGGTCTAAATCAAAAACCGGGCGTTTGTGCCCGGCTTTTTGATGGTGCGTATGGGATTGTGTTAGCTCAGATAATCGCGCAGGTTGTGAGCGAGGCGCGGGTGGCGTAGCCGCCGCAGGGCTTCCTTCTCAAGCTGGCGGATGCGTTCGCGGCTCAGCCCGAACTTGTTGGCGATTTCTTCGAGCGTATGCGGCTCGCCGCCGCCCAACCCGAAGCGCAGCCGCAGGATGTGGCTCTGGCGCGGCGTTAGCTCGCTCAGCACTTCCTCAATCGTCTCCTGAAGCAGATGCTGCGTCGCCGATTCCACCGGGCTAGGCGAGTCCTGATCCTCAATGAAGTCGCCGAATTCGCTGTCGCCGTCGTCCCCAACCGGGCGCTCCAGCGCAATCGCGTGCTGGCTGGCGTCCATCATGCTGCGGATCGTGTCGGCGGGCAGCTCCATCTGATCGGCGATTTCTTCGGGGGAGGGTCTGCGTCCGAGGCTCTGTTCGAGCGACTGGGCGGTGCGGTACATCTGGCGGATACGTTCGGTCATGTGGAGCGGGATACGGATGGTGCGGGTCTTTTGCGCGAGCGCGCGGGTGATCGCCTGGCGGATCCACCAGGTGGCGTAGGTACTGAAGCGGTTGCCGCGTTTATAGTCGTACTTGTCGACCGCCCGCATCAAGCCTACGTTGCCTTCCTGAATGAGATCGGGGAAGGGCAGCCCCTGACCCATGTAGCGCTTGGCGATGCTGACCACGAGGCGGGTGTTGGCGCGTCCGAGATGCTCACGGGCAGCTTGCCCGTCGTACACCAGCCGTTCCAGATGCGCGATCCAGGCTTCGCTGTACAGCTCCTGCGACCCCATGCGCAGCAGGGTGTCGCGCGCCTGTTTGCCCATCTCGATTCGCTTGGCGAGGTCGATCTCTTCGATGGCGGTGAGCAGAGGTTCCTGCGCCATCTGCCGGAAGTACAGACCTACCGGGTCGTCTGCCGAGACTGCGCTGATGTCGCCGACGGTCGGGTCCTGGAGAATTTCCTCCGGCTCGAATTCGGGGTCGCCTTCTTCGGCAAGCAGGAGCGGGTCAGGCGGCTCATTTTCCTGCCGAAGCTCTACCCCAAGTTCGTCTAGCTCGTACAGAATGGTCTCGATGGCGGTTACGTCGTCGCCATCCTCGTCTAGAACCTCCAGGACATCTTCAAAAGTCACAAAGCCACGCTGATCAGCCCGATTTAAGAGTTCCTGTATCACGACGGCTCTCTGCCTCCTCCATAAATTGGATTGGCAAAACTCTGCCACGTCTGCACGCGCCTGTATGCGCTATACAAACCCGACGAAGAAAGGACTCGATGACAAAACTTCCATATTTTAGCACGTTTCGTATGTCTTTGTGAATTACCGAGCATACCAGATCGATCTACAAAGGCTTAACCTTTTCGGAAAAGCGCATACGAATCGAGCCATTCTTGATCCTGATCTGGCAAATTCCGTAAAAAATCGAGCGATTTGAAGTCCGTCATCAGCCAGCGAATCGTGCGTCTTTTTCGCTGGAATCTGCGCGGATTTTGCCATCGACAGTGGTCGATCCGACGATCATCATGATTTTCGTAATCTGGGCATGGGAATTTGTCATGCCGGATATATCCAGGGACGATCTTCCTATCCTGTTAAGGCATATGCGTCCACCTGTGATGCTGGTTAACGTGGTTGAATCATTGAGATAACCGTGAATGCCTCCCGTTGCTCTATATCGACGTTACGGTTATCATAGAATAAACCCAGTGAGCAAGCGGTATTGCAGGCATGACTACTCGGCGATTCAGCGATTTCGAAGAACCAGATGATTCTGTAGATAGTGTTGAGCCGGATTATGAGCAGGCGCCGGTGCGCCGTCCTCAGCCGGTTGTGCCCTCGCGTGACGCCACGCGCGGCAACGCGCATCTCCCGCGCACTTTGACCCAGGTATTGAACGAGGCGAACGAGCGCGTCGTGCGCGGCGATCTGGTCGATTACGTGCCTCTGCCGACCGGCTTCGACCCGTTGGATGGGTTCATCGGCGGCGGGCTGCGCAAGACCGAGCTGGTGCTGCTCGGCGGCGCGCAGGGTATCGGCAAGACGATTGCGACGCTGCAAATCGCGCGCAATATCGCCATGCGCCCCGACCAGTACGTGTTCTATCTCTCCTACGAGCATACTGAAACCCACCTGATGCACCGGCTGCTGTGCATGGAAAGCGTCAACCCGCCGGAGATCGACCTCAGCCGGGGCATCAAGCTGCGCGATCTGTACCAGATCATCGTCGCCCAGCGCGCCAAAGGCTTCATGGGACGCGACGACGGGGCGGGGTCGCTTCAGGCGATCCTGCGCGACAACCCCAAGACCGCGCCCAGCCTCGCCAAGATGGTGCGCTACGCCGACCGGATGATCCTGGTGAAAGCTAGCCCCGCCGTCACGACCCTGCGCTCGATCAAGGAGATGACCGCCCGTCTGTGCGACGCGACCGGCGGCAACGTCGTCCTGTTCATCGACTACCTGCAGAAGATCGCCGTTCACCCGGAGCGCCCGCGCGACGAGAACGACAAAGTCACGATTGTGGTCGAGGGGCTGAAGGACATTGCCATGTCGCTCGACGTGCCGGTCTGGTCAATCGTCGCGGCGGATCGGGAGGGTCTCAAGAGCAAGCGCATCCACCTGTTCCACCTGCGCGGCAGCAGCGCCCTCGACTACGAGTCCGACATCGCCATCATCATGAACAACAAGTACCAGATCATGTCGAAGGATCACGTCGCCTTCAACCCGTACACCGCCAAGCAGTTCCGCGACTGGGTGGTCTGGACGATTGAGAAGAACCGCGCCGGGCGCGCCATGCAGGATATGGAGTTCCAGCTACACGGGCAGCATTTCGCCTTCGACCCGCGCGGTCAGAAGGTGCAGCAGCAGTTGATCGACGAGAAGATCATCGAGACGTAGCGCCTCATCGAATACGTCCTCATCGGAAAACGAAACAGGGATTGGAGATTGCGCCGATCCCTGTTCTGCTTTATTGCCGCGTTCACCCGCCGGGTCGAATTCACGAAATCAGCGTTGAAATGCATCAAGCCAGGTAGACGATTCAACAATCACCTATACAGATGAGGAACCGACATGAGAGAGCTGATCATCGCCCAGTTCATCTCGCTGGATGGCGTCATTCAGGCGCCGGGCGGGGCGGATGAGGACACCGACGGGGGCTTCGCGCACGGCGGCTGGACGATCCCTTACTGGCATGACGCGATTGGGGAACACTTCTTCCAGTATATGTCCGGGGCGGACGCGCTCCTGCTGGGGCGCAAAACGTGGCAGATTCACGGCGGCGCGTTCGAGCCGATGCAGGACGATCCGTTTGCCAGTGTCATGAACGGCATCCGCAAGTACGTCGTGTCGACCACGCTACCCTCGGCAGATGCATGGCGCAATTCGACGCTGATCAGCCGCAACGTGGCGGTCGAGGTGCGCAGGATCAAGCAGGAACCCGGCAAGAATATCCTGCTCGACGGCAGCAGCGTGCTGGCGCATACCCTGATCGAGAACGACCTCGTGGACGAATTCGCGCTGCACGTGTATCCGCTGGTGCTGGGCGGCGGCAAGCGGCTGTTCCCGGAGGGGAAGCGCGTCAACCTGACGCTGGTCGATTCGCAGACGCTGCCGACCGGCGTCGTTTTTCAGCGCTATCGCCCCGCCAGCCGCTGAATTGTGAAAAGGTGATTATCGCTTGTCGGTAGGGGCACGACATAGGCAACCGAAGGTTGCACGTGCCCCTACGTATCTGCCACAAGTTGTGTAATCGCCTGTGTCCTCTGTGGTTAATTTTCCTGCGCTTCGTGCGCCCGGATGTAATTCAGCTTCGACAGCTCGCGCACCTGACGGTCGGCGCGGTAGCTGCTGCGCACCAGCGGACCGCTCTCGACCCACTTGAAGCCGATCTGCTTGCCGATTTCGATGAACCTGTCGAATTCGTCCGGCAGGTAGAAGCGCTCGACCGGGAGATGCTGCTTGCTCGGCTGGAGATACTGCCCGATGGTCAGGATGTCCACGCCGCGCTCGACCAGATCGTGCATGACCTCGACCACCTCGTCGAACGTCTCGCCCAAGCCGACCATGATCCCGCTCTTGGTTAGCACCAGCGGGTCGATCTGCTTGGCGTTGCCGAGCGTCGTCATCGCCCACTCGTAATGATCCTGCGGCTGCACCTTCTTGAACAGGCGCGGCACGGTCTCGACGTTGTGATTCAGGATTTCCGGCTGCGCCTTCATCACGATTTCGAGCGCGGCGCGGTTGCCCTTGAAGTCCGGGATCAGCACCTCGATGCTGCACCCCGGCTGTAGCTGGCGGATGCGCTTGATCACCATCGCAAAGATCGGCGCGCCACCGTCGGCGCGTTCGTCGCGGTTGACGCTGGTGATGACGACGTGTTTCAGTCCCATCGCCCGCACCGTCTCGGCGACGCGGTTCGGCTCCGCCCAGTCGAGCGGGCTGGGGCGTCCGGTCTTGATGTCGCAGAAGCCGCACGAGCGCGTGCAGGTGTCGCCCATCATCAGGAACGTCGCCGTGCCGCGCCCCCAGCACTCGCCGAGGTTCGGACACCCGGCTTCTTCGCAGACGGTATTCAGGTGCTGCGTGCGCATCAGGCGATAGACGCGCTCGTAGCTTTCGCCGCTGGGCGCGCGCACCTTGATCCAGGGCGGGCGGCGGCGCGGATGGTTCGGATCGGGCTGCCACCCGGCGGCATCGACCGGGATGGCATCGGGATTGATTACGTCGGTCACGAGAAGACTCCAATACGCCTCATGTGGAGAGTCAAAAGGGGTCGCGGGAACTCCAGCCACCCACGCTGGGCGACTATCGTCCGTTCCTAACCTGTCACTTCCGACTCTATGCTGATTATACCGTCACCCTGGTGAGCGCGTCGAGTTCCATCGCCGTCGTGGACAGCCGCTGTTCGACGGCGCGCCACATCCCATTGATGATCAGGCTGCGCATCACGATGAAGAAGCCGACCAGCAGCACCGGCATGAGCAGACCACCGAGGTTCGGATCGAGCCGCAGCAGTTGAAACGTGCTCGGCAGCGCGTACACCGCCAGCAGCAGCGTCGGCAGGTAAACCGCAAACTGCAGCGCCACGAACAGGCTCGATGTCCACAGCCGAACGTTAGTCTCGTCCTCGTCGGAGATGGGGATGATCAGGCTGAGCAGGGAGCTGATGATCACCGACTGCACATAGTCGGCAAGGAAGAAGACGATCAGCGCCAGCCCGCGCACCAGCAGCACCACCAGCGACGGCGGCGCTGCGCCGAACACGATCTGCGGCGACAGCCCGACGATCACCGCCAGAATACCCGTCCCCAGCACGACCAGCATCGCGTAGCGATAACCGACGTGGGCGTGAATCCAGCCCGTGCAGTACGACCAGTGCATCCCCAGCGTGCCGCTCGGCACCGTGCAGAGCAGATCGTAGGTGCGCTGTCGGCGCTCTCTGGCGATGCCGCCGCTGACGTTGATGATCAGCGTCAGCCCGTAGATGGTGTTGATGAGCGGCAGCAGCACCGGGGCGCACAGCAGCATCAGGTAGTAGACCGGCAGCACCAGCGGCAGCCCGATCAGGATGAGGATGACCGGCAGGATCACCAGCCCAGCACTGCGGAACAACCCCAGCAGCGGGATGCGCGGCATGTCGAGACCTTCCGCCATCAGATGACGCTGGTAGATGCGGCGGAACAGTGGTGAACGGACTGGGGGGCGGTTGAGCGCCTGCCACAGCTTCCACGTTAGCATATCAGCCTCCCACCTTGGGTGAGCAGCCGCAGATCACTCACGTCGCCGTCGTGCAGCAGCCAGTTCAGCCGCCACAGGACGCGGGCGAACAGCTCGCGCGTTGCGAAAAACACCGCGAACTGCCCGACCGGCAGCAGAAATCTCGTCAGCGTTCCGTCGCCGAGCGCGTCGACCGTGACCTGCGGCAGCAGCACGAATCCGATCACGATCACCAGCGCGTAAGCGCTCACCTGAAGCAGTAGAAACCCGAAAAACGCGCCGATGCGCGTATCGAGCGCGTGGCGCAATACCGTCGGCGCGATCAACCCGATCATACTCCCGATCACGGTCGACTGGATGTCGTCGATGTAGAAGGCGGCGGCGCTCAGCAGCACCAGCTCGGCAATGTACAGGAAGCCTTCGAGCGACTGTGTGCGCGGGTCTGCCAGCGAGATCGCCGCGCTCAGCAGCAGCAGCGTCAGGAAGAAGATGCGCGAATACCACACCCGCTGCGCGCCGATGCCGTTGAACGTCTGGTCGTAGTACTGGCATCCGGTGCAGATCGCCCAGCTTACGCTGAACGCGCCGTGCGGCGAAGTCGACAGCAGGTCGTACACGCCGCGCTCGCGCTCGCGGCTGATCGCGCTGCTGACCCGCACCGCCCAGTACAGCCCGGCGATGGTGCCGTGCAGCGCCATGTACAGTCCGGTGAGTCCCAGCGGGATGAAGAAGATCAGCACGAAGATCATCTGGGTGTAGTAGCGCAGGCTGACGTAGAGCATGATCGTGAAAAAGACCAGCAGCCCGATGCGCTGCGCCGTATTCAGGCGGCTCGGCAGCGCGACGGCGCGGCTTTTGCTGACGCGCCGAACAGGGGGTGATGAATGGGCGGGCGGCGGAGCGCGCTCCACAGTTGCAGCGAGACGGCGCTCATGGCGGCTGATCTTCATGCGATCACGTCCGGGCTGCCGAACACCGACACCACGCCGACGCTCAGCGACGTGATCACCCCAAGCTCGGTGTCCATCGCCAGCAGGTGATAGCCGCTGGTGTCGTTGGGCAGCGCCCCGGCGAAGGCGATGTGCGTGCCGTCCGGCGACCACACCAGCCGCGACGGGTTGGGCGTCTGCTCGGTCGTGGTGAAGCTGCAGTAGGCGTTGATGCCACCCGTGTTGATGTCGAGGACGTGGATGACCGACGTGCCCAGGTTGGCGGTCGCGTCCGCGCCCGTGATCGCCGTCGCCCAGAAGGCGATGCGCGTGCCGTTCGGCGACCAGCTGAGCTCCCCGACCGCTACGCCGTTGACGCGCGCCGCGCCGTAGTGCGCCGCCAGATCGGTCCATTGAACCGGGGCGCTCGCGCCCGGCTGGATGCCGAATATCTCGCCGCCCTGCGTCCAGCGACCGGCACGGGTGCGACGTAGGCGAACCACTGACCGTCCGGCGACCACGACTGTGCGTTGAAATAGGCGCGGTCGACACCCAGGTCGACATCGTCCTCGGTCGCAAACGGCTCCAGATTGACCAGCCAGCGCCGAAAGCCGCCGTCGACCGCTTCCAGCAGGATGCCGTAGCGCCCGCCCGGCTGAATCGAGGTTACGCCGCTGACGTTCAGGGACTGCTTTCGCCGCCGTCGATGGGCTGAAGATATGCCTGCTTGCCCGGCGTCCAGATCAGGTAGGTCGACTCGTCCCACCAGCTTACTTCGGCGGCATTCTCGGCGACCAGCGACCGCTGCGTGCCGTCCAGATGCATCTTGTTGAAGGCGTTGGTGTCGTCGTTGAAGTAGGTGATCCAGGTCGCGTCCGGCGACAGATGACAGTTGCTGTCGCATGGCGCGGTTTCCGGCAGGGGATAGCGCCGACCGCTGTCGACATCGTAGACCCACATCGCGCTCTTGTCGAACGCCGTCAGGATGATCCTGCCCGGCTGAAACCCGGCGCTCCATTCCTGAATACCGCCGCCGGGACACACGTTGGTGATCCGGTCGTTGGCGCGCGCGGGTCGCTGCGCGAACACCAGCACGATAGTGAACATCGCCAACAGAGTCAGTCGAAAACCCAAGACGGTTACACCACCAGTTCCGCCGGACGGTCAAGCCATCCGGCTATCCAACCCAAGCCACCCGGAAGGTGCCGAAGCAGTCCGCTTCAGCGGACTTTAGCGCATCCTAGCCGGGCGCTTCGAGCGTCCGGCGCAGATTTCACCCGTATATCTTCCGGCGCAGCTTTTCCTCGTCGTTCAGACTTCCGGCAGCTCAAGCTGCCACACGTGGATCGCGCCTCGACGGTCGCCCGCGCCGCCGTCGGCGATGAACAGCAGGTCGCCCATCAGCAGGCAGTCCATCGGGCGGTGCAGCTGGACGGCGCTCAGGTCGGCGAGGCAGTCGCGGAAGCGCAGTTCTTCGGCGCTGTCGTAGAAATGCGCCAGATACATCACGCAGGTGTCGTAATCGTAGGGCAAGCCCTCGTCGTCCAGCCGGGCTTCCGGCAGCGCGATCACCAGCCGCATCCGGCGGCAGACGAAGTACAGCGCCGGGCGGATCACCTGTGCCTCGGCGAGCACGTAGCTGTCGGCGATGCCGAGCAGCTGCGGCGGCAGGATGTGGAACTTCAGCCGCTCGACCAGCAGCATTTTCTCCTCGATGCTGAGCGTCTGCACCATGTCGAGCGTGCGCTCCGCCTCGCGCATCCCGCGATGCCGCGCTCCGGCGAAGTTGAGGGTCATCGTCTGCCAGCCGGTTCGCGGCTTGACGATGTCCGGCGGCAGCGCCAGCGGCTGAAGATCGCCCGCGCCGTCGCCTTCGTCGACCGATTCGTCCACGCTGCCGTCGAACGCGAGCCGGTGCTGCGCGACCCAGCCCGCATCGCCGTAGACTTCTTCGGCGTAAATCGTCCGGTCAGGTGTCACCCCGATCAGGCTGCAATCGCCATGATGCTTGAGCGTCACCGTTGTCAGATGCGAGATGGGAACAGGTTCCATTGTGCCTCATCCATCGGTCAGCAATCGCGTGAATGTAAACGTTTTGATCGGAAAAGCGAAAAAAGGATGAATTTTACTAGAATTAATCGCACAGTTGTTTTGTGCATGTTATACTTTCAATGTCAACAGTATTTTGGAGTTCGAGGCGTTCTTTCGATGTCGCAACGATACAGCGCCATTATAACCGATCAGCAGGCGGAGGGATCGCCTGAATCGCACGAGCAGCGCGAGCCGCTCAGCCCGCGACAGACGATGACCATTCCCGCGCTGCATACCAACTCGCTGCGCGCTGCGCCGGTCGCCGAAACGGGCATGATTGCCGCGGTAGTGCTGCCGGGCGAAGGATCGGATAACAGCGAGACGCAGGACGCCATTCGCACCTCGTCCGAAATACAGACCGCACCCGCATCGATGCCAGAAGTGATAACCATGTCCCAGGTTTCCGCCTTAATTATCGAAGACACCTACGAACTTGCCGAGATTCTACAGGTAACGCTCCAACGGATGCACATCGTCACCGCGCACGAGAGTCACGGTGGGCGCGCGTTCGACCGCTACAACGAAATGCACCCCGATGTCCTGCTGCTCGACATCGGCTTGCCCGACGGTCCCGGCTGGAACGTGCTGGAGCGCATCAAGGAACAGCAGCACAAATCGGGCGGCAAGATGCCCGCCGTCATCGTCATCACCGCTTACGGCGACCCGGCGAATCGTCTGGTCGGCAAGCTGCACGGCGTCGACAGCTATCTGATCAAGCCGTTCACGCCCCACGAAGTCGAGCGCACCGTTCAGATGGCGCTCAGCAGCGCTGCCGGATGAGCCGTTCGCTCACGCGGACGGTATCGGCGGCAATCATCGTCGCCCTGCTCGCCGGAATTTTCTTCTTCCTGCAAAACGTCAACCTCCCGGATAACCTGATCGGTCGCCCGCCCGTCCTCGAAACACGCGCGGGTCGTCCGATTCAATCACTCTACCAGCTTGAGGCGCAGGCGGCGCGCGAGGGCTGGACGCCGGAACGCGCCCGGCTTGCGGGCGATCTGTGGCGCGAGGCGGGCGATCTGCGCCGCGCCGTCGCCTACTGGGAAGCCGCCGATTCCGTGCCCGCCGTCCTGCGCGACCGGGCGCAGGCTTACGTCGAGCTTGAGCGCTGGGCGGACGCTGCTGACGCGCTGGCGGCGCTGCTTGACCAGCTTCCCGCCGATTCACCCGACCTCGCCTGGGCGCAGTTTCAGCTTGGGCTGATCCGCGCCGCCTACGACCCGCAGAGCGCGCTCGACCTGCTGCGCGCCGCCGAGCCGACCTACGGCGCTTCCGCTGCGACGCTGATCGGCGTGCTGGAGGGCAGCAGCGACCCGATCCAGATTGGCATCACGCTCGCCCGCGCCGAATTGTGGTCGCACGCCGAGCTGACCTTTTCGCAGTCCGGCGATCCGCTGGCGGTGGCGTACACCGGCTTGGCGCGCGATATTCAGGGCAAGGACGGCTCGCCGCAGATCGACGCGGCGGTGGCATTCGCGCCCGACAACCCGCAGGTGCGCTATCTACAGGGGCTGCATCTGCGTCAGCGCTACGACTACGTCGGAAGCCTCGACGCGATGGTGCAGGCGGTGGCGCTCGACCCGGAAAACCCGGCGCTCTACGCCGAGTTGGGCAGGGCATACCAGCTCACCGGCGACATGACGGCAGCCGAGCGCTGGCTCAGGTTCGCCGTCTCGCTGGATGATCATTTCCAGCCGCTGCTGGACTCGTTCTACGACGACGAGCGTACCGCGCTCCTCAACCTGGGATTGGTGGATGAAGCAGCTTTACCGTTTGACCCCACACCAACGCCTGAGCCATAACCCGCTGTTCGCGCTCGAAGCCCGTCGCGTGCGCTGGGGCGGCAGCGCCAAAGCCATGACCGACTACAGCATCGTGCTGGCTGGCGCGATCTGTGTAGTGGTCGTCCTCCTCTGGCTGGTGATTCGTCTGAGCGAGCGCTACCCGGCGCGCGTCAACGATTTCTCGCTCATCCTGCTCGGCGCGAGCCTACTGGCTGCGCTGCTGCTCGATTACCGCTGCATTGCCACCGCCCTCGGCAGCATTAATGGCGAGATCGCCGCCAACCGCTGGGATTTGCTGCGCCTGACCGAGATAAATCCCCGGCAGATCGTCGCCGCCAAGTTTGGCGCGGCGCAGGTGCGCGTCTGGCGGCTGATGATGTTGATCACGGCGCTGCGGATTGCCGTCGCGCTGACGCTCGGCATCAGCGTGCTTGGTATCGCCTGGCAGGATACCACCGCTGGTGTCCGAACGACCGGCGAGATCATTTCCAGCCTGCTCGGTCAGTTGGTGCTGATCGTCGTCGCCGTGATCTACGTCGTCGAGCCGTTCTACCGGATGCGCGTGGTCACGGCGCTCGGCGTGGCGATCTCGGCGCGGGCGCGCAGCCACGTATCGAGCGTGTTGGTCGGCGTCGGCGCGCTGGCGGCGCTGTGGCTGGCGCAGGGGATCGTCATCACGGCGATGGCATTCGCGGTCTCGGCGATTCTCCTGCCGCTGGCGCTGGTCGAATACTCGGTTAACAGCCTGATTTTCTGCGCGCCCTCGGTCTTTCTGGTCATTCTGGTCGCTACGTTCTACGGCTTCTACTCGGCGGTGCAGGCGTGGAGCCTGCGCTACGCCGAGCGCTGGGTCGCCCGCAGCGGCTAGCGTAACGTTCTATCTCCGCGCAACCTCACCCCCAACCCCTCTCCACAGCGTGGAGAGGGGAGGTGCAAACCTTCGGTTTGCCTAGTGCAGCGAACCGGGGTGAGGTCGGAAATTGATCGCCCGCCGTTGTCACCGCCCCGCGCGTCGGCTCAGCGTTTACGCCCCGACCCCCGTATGTTACAATTTCCGTTGTCCTGAAGTGAGGAATTGACCGTGCGACGCCTGCTGGTTTTGATCATCCTCGTCGTGCTGTTCGTGGTGCTGTTCTTCTTCACCCGCTCGGCGGCAAGCTGGAAACACGCCGTCGTCACGGGCGATGCGGGCGCGCTGCTGTACGTCGCCAGCTTCGACGGCGGCGCTGCCGACGGCTTCAACGCCGACTGGGAGCAGTACGCCGGGAGGCTGTCGGCGCAGCTCGACGCCGGGCAGCTGCAGATCGCCGTCGGTGACATCAGCACGGGCGCGTATTCGGTCGCCGCGCCGCATTTTGGGGATTTCGACCTGCGCGTGGACGCCCGCGCCGTCGATGGTCCGGTCGATAACGGCTATGGCGTCGTCTTTCGCTTGCAGAACAAGGACAACACGCTGGTCGAGGACGACAATTACTACCTGTTCCTGGTCAGCAGCGATGGCTATTATCAGGTCAGCCGCTCCGTCGACGGCAATGTCAAAATCCTCAGCGACTGGATCGCCGCGCCGCAGATCAATCAGGGCATGGATGCGGTCAACCATTTGCGGGTGGTCGCGCAGGGCGACCAGTTCCGCTTCTTCGTTAACGATCAGCCGCTGCAGGTGTGCATCCCCGACGACCCCGACGCGCAAAGCACGCTCAACCCGCTCACGGGAGACTGTATGGACGGCGCGATGCTCGATACGCTGACCGACGCCACCATCCCCAACGGGCAGATCGGCGTCGTCGCGCAGGCGACGCCCTCAGGCGGCGAAGGCGTGGTGGCGGCGTTCGACAACCTGTTCGTGTACGCGCCATGAAAGTCCACCTGCGAATGTTGGGCTGCCGCCTGAACCAGAGCGAGATCGAGACGATGGCGCGCCAGTTCCGGCAGCAGGGGCACGAGATCGTCGACGACCCCGCGCTGGCGGATCAGATCGTCGTCAACACCTGCGCCGTGACTCAGGACGCCGTTCACGACAGCCGCAAGCTGGTGCGCCAGCTTCACCGCGCCAGTACCGAATCGGCGATTACCGTCACGGGCTGCTACGCACAGATCGCGCCCGGCGAGATCGCCGTGCTGCCGGGCGTCGCCCGAGTGATCGACAACGCGGGCAAGGACGCGCTGGTGTCGACGCTGACCGGGCAGCCGCTGGAGCCGTTCGACGCCGAGCCGATTGCCCGCGACACGCCGCAGCACCTTGCCCGCACCCGCGCCTTCGTCAAGGTGCAGGACGGCTGCGACAACGCCTGTACCTTCTGCGTGACGACCATCGCGCGCGGGGCAGGGCGCAGCCGCCCGCTGGATGAGGTGGTGCGCGAAGTCCGCGCGCTCCACGCCGCCGGGTACGCGGAGGCGGTGCTGACCGGCGTGCATCTTGGCAGCTACGGGCACGACTTCGGCGCGCGCGACGGACTGGCGCGGCTGGTTCGGGCGCTTCTGGACGAGACGGATATTCGACGGCTGCGGCTGTCGTCGCTCGAACCCTGGGATTTGTCGCCGGAGTTCTTCCGCCTGTGGCAGAATCCGCGCCTGTGCTCGCACCTGCACCTGCCGCTGCAAAGCGGCTGCGATGCGACCCTGCGCCGGATGGCGCGGCACACCCGCCAGTCGGCGTTCCGCGAGCTGGTCGAGGCGGCGCGCGCGGCGATCCCCGATGCCAGCATCACCACCGACCTGATCGTCGGCTTCCCCGGCGAAACCGACGACGAGTTCGAGACCAGCGCCGCGTTCGTGGAGTCGCTGGAATTCGCCGGGATGCACGTCTTTCGCTACAGCAGGCGACCGGGCACGGCGGCGGCGCGTCTGCGCGGGCACGTCCGCGAGGAAGCCAAGCGCGACCGCAGCGCCCGCATGATCGCGCTGGCGGAGACCATGCAGCAGCGCTTCGCCGAGCGCTTCGCCGGGACAACCCGCCCGGTGCTGTGGGAGCACGTCGCCGGGGCGACTGAGGACGGTTTTGTCAATGTCGGTTATACTGACAACTATATTCGTGTGAGCTGCATCGACGCGCGCGTGCTGACCGGGAGTGTGCTTCCGGCGCGTTTGACGGCGTATGACGCCCGGCGTCAGCAGATGCAGGCGAAGCTGGATTGAGGCAGGAATGGACGACCCAAGACCGAAAATGCAGGATGTGCTGAAGCAGGCGATGATCAACCGCGATACCATGCGCCGCGACGTGCTGCGCATGACGCTCAGCGCCTTCAAACAGGTCGAAATCGACGAGCAGCGCGACCTGAGCGCCGAGGACGTGGTGAGCATCTTGCAGCGCGAGATCAAGAAGCGGCGCGACAGCATCGACGAAGCCCACAAAGCCGGGCGCGAAGATGTCGTGTCGCAGGAAGAAGCCGAATTGCAGGTGATCGAGGCGTTTCTGCCGCGCCAGATGACCCGCGACGAGATCGCGGCGCTGGCGCGCGACGCCATTCGTGATACCGGGGCGGCGTCGCCGAAGGAGATGGGCAAGGTCATGAGCGCCCTCATGCCTAAGGTGAAAGGACAGGCGGACGGCAAGCTCGTCAACGAGGTCGTCCGCGAACTGCTCAATGCTTAAGTTTGTCCCCGACTTTATCGACAGCCTCTCCCCGTCGTCGGACCTGCGCCGGGATCACCCGCTGCACCGGCTCGGTGTCGCGCTGGTGGCTGTCGTTTTCGTGCTGTCGGCGACGCTGATCGTCGCCTTCGACAGCATCTTTCAGACGCAGAACAGCGTCTCGCTGCTGGAAGTTGGCAGCATCGCGGGCGAGGACATCCGCGCGCCCGCCAGCATCACCTACGTCAGCGACGTGCTGACCGACCGCCAGCGTCAGGCGGCGATTACCGGCGTCAGCCCGATCTACGACCCTCCCGACCCGACCGTCGCGCGCCAGCAGATCACGCTGCTCCAGCAGATTCTCGATTTCATCGACAACGTCCGGCGCGACCCGTATGCGACGGCGACGCAGAAAGCCGCCGACCTGAACAAGATCACGGCGGTGCGGCTCGATCAGGACAGCATCGACGGACTGCTGCAAATGGACGAAGACACGTGGCGGTCGGTCAATTCCGAAGCCGTCAACGTGCTGGAACGGGTCATGCGCGAATCGATCCGCGAGTCCGACCTGCCGCTGATGACCGATCAGCTTCCGTCGCAGGTGGCGCTGCGCTTCGACACGCGCACCGCGAGCGTGATCGTCGCGCTGGTGCGCGACCTGCTGCGCCCGAACCGCTTCCTGAACCCCGCCGCCACCGCGCTGGCGCAGCAGACCGCCGCCGACAACGTCGCGCCGGAAAGCCGCAGCTTCGAGCGCGGACAGATCGTCGTGCGCGCAGGGACGCGGCTCGACCCGGTGGATTACGAGGCGCTCGACCACCTCGGCTTGCTGGCATCGCCGGATCGCCGCCTGCAGAACATCGGGCGCGCGTTCCTCGCCAGCCTGGTGGTGACGGTCGTGATGGGCTTGTATCTGGTGCGCATCCGCGACCGCTACTACGTGCAGGCGCGCTTCCTGGCGGTGCAGGGCGGGATTTTCCTGTTCTCGCTGGCGCTGGCGCGGCTGTTCGGCGGTCAGTACGTGCTGTATCCCTCGGCGGCGATGGCGCTGACGCTGGTGGTCATCACCCGCAACGAAGTCGCTGTCATCAGCACGATTGCGCTGGGGCTGCTGGTCGGCATCATGGCGGATACGTCGCTGGAAATCGCCATGATGATCACCGTCGGCGGCATCATCGGCACGCTGCTGCTGCGCCGCTCCGAGCGCGTCAACAACTATTTCTTCGTCGGGCTGGCGATTGCGGTGGCGAACGTGGTGATCGTCACGCTGTTCAATCTGGAGCTGCTGGGCGCGGACGAAAGCACGACCTTCGGCACGCTGATCCTGTTCGCGCTGATCAACGGCGTGATCGCCTCGATGACGGCGCTGGCGGCGCTGTACGTCATCACGCTGTTCTTCAACCTGCCCACCAGCCTGAAGCTGGTCGAACTGAGCCAGCCGAATCAGCCGCTGCTCCAGCGCCTGCTGCGCGAAGCGCCGGGCACGTACCAGCACTCGCTCCAGGTCGCCAACCTGAGCGAGCAGGCGGCTCGCTCGTCGGCGCGAACGCCGAGCTGATGCGCGTGGCGGCGCTCTACCACGACATCGGCAAGATGCTCAACCCGGCGTTCTTCGTCGAGAATCAGGCGGATAACGTCAACCCGCACGAAGTCCTGAACGACCCGTACCGCAGCGCCGACATCATCATCAGCCACGTCACCGACGGCGAAAAGCTGGCGCGGCAGTACCGGCTGCCGGTGCGCATCCGCGATTTCATCATGGAGCATCACGGCACGACGCTGGTCGGCTATTTCTATACCAAAGCCGTCGAGCAGGCGGACGACGAAGAAGCGGTCGACATCGAGCAGTTCACCTATCCGGGACCCAAGCCGCAGACCCGCGAAACGGCGATCATGATGCTGGCGGATAGCTGCGAAAGCACCGTCCGCGCCCGCAAGCCGACCAACAAAGCCGAGATCGTCGACATCGTGGACAGCATCATCGAAAACCGGATGCGCGACGGTCAGCTTGACGAGTCCGACCTCACGCTCAAGGACATCAACGTCACGCGCGGCATCTTCATCGAGATGCTGCAAGCCGTATTCCACCCGCGCATCAACTACCCGGCGCTGCCCACGCCGCGCCGCCAGACGATGGAGCTTGTGCCGGAAGTCGCCGCGCCGGTGCGCGAGGACATCGAGGCGCTGGAAGGCATCAACCGGATCGAATCGGGCGAGCATCCGGCGGTGGCGGAGCCGGAGCCGCAGCGCATCCAGCGCACGCCGACAGTCGAGCTTCCCGCCGTCAAGCTGGACGACGACGCGCCCATGCCCGAAGTGCCGCCGCTGCGCCGCACCCAGAAGATGAGCGCGGTCGAGCCGGATGTGAAGCGTACCGAGGATAAATCATGATCGACATTGTCAATGATACCGGGTATGACGTGAACGAAGCGCGCTTGCAGGAGGCGGTGCGGATCGTGCTGGCGCGTCACGAGGGCGATCCTGAGAGCGACCTGACCATCGCCTTCACCGACGACGAGTCGATTGCCGATCTCAACTACCAGTATCGCGGGTGGATGCGCCGACCGACGTGCTGTCGTTCCCGATGGAATCGATGCCCAGCGAGAATAATTACCTCGGCGATCTGGTGATCGCCTATCCCTACGCGGCGGCGCAGGCGCAGCGCGAAGGGCACGCGCTCGACGACAGTCTGGCGCTGCTGGTCGTTCACGGCACGCTGCACCTGCTCGGTTACGATCACGACACGCCCGAACACCGCGCGCATATGTGGGCGGCGCAGGAGCTGGCGCTGCTGGCGCTCGGCATCTCGCCGGAGATCGTCCCGGCGCTGGAAAACAGGGATTTCGATGACGCGCAAGGATGAGGTGTTCGCGGCGCTGACCGAGACGGCGAAAATCGACCCGGACAAGTTCAGCCCGATCACCAGCACCAGCCGCCTGAACAGCTTCGTCTACGCGCTGGCGGGCTGGATGTACATGCTGCGCCGTCAGAAGAATACGCGGATTCAGGCGGTCGCCAGCATCGGCGTCATCGGCGCTGGCGCTGTGGCTGGGCATCGACGCCATCGGCTTGGCGGTGCTGATCCTGGCGATCACGATTGTCTGGATGGCGGAGTTCGTCAACGCCGCTGTCGAAGCCGCCATCAATCTGTCGACCAGCGACCTGCACCCGATGGCGCGCGTCGGCAAGGATGTAGCGTCGGCGGCGGTGCTGCTCGGCGTGGTCGCTTCCGTGTTGATCGGTATTCTGATTCTGGGTCCGCCGCTCGTTCACAGGCTCGGCATAGGGTGACAGATGGCTGACGAAACGAACGATCACCAGACCGGCGAGGAAAAGAAAGACGTGCTGATCACGCCTGAAGGCGAGGAACTCGATCTGTCGATCACCGGGACGATGAAGCTCAACCCGGAAGGCGAGAACAAGAACGTCAACCGCATCGCCAGCATCAAGTTTGCCATCGCCGGGCTGCTGTACGTGCTCACGCACGAGCAGAGCATCAAGCTCGCTACGATTGTCATGGTGATCGTGGTGGTCGTCGGCTTGTGGCTGCGCATCGGCGTGTTCAGTTGGGCGCTGCTGACGTTCGCGCTCGGCGCGGTCTGGATCACCGAATGTCTGAACACCGCCATCGAAGCGGCGATAGACATCGGCGCGCCCGACCCGCACTCGCTCGCCAAAATCGGCAAGGACGTTGCCTCGACGGCGGCGCTGGTCAGCTCAATTGTGTTCGTGATCATCGTGATACTGATATTATTGCCCAATCTTCTCGATAAACTGGCAGGTTGATGACGCATGGACTCTGAGTTTCCCAATCCTCCACCTCCACCGCCTTCGTCCCCGGACGAGCAGCCGGAGCAGCCCGAACAGCCGCCGCGCCGCAGCAGCCGCGCACGCGACCGCTATGAACGCCGCCGACGCCAGCACGCGACGCCCAAGTCGGCAGGGTCGCCGCGCCAGATCAACGTCCCGCAGGAGATCCGAATGCCGTCGATCCACCTGCCCGGCGGCGGGCGAACCGTGCTCGGGTTGCTTGGCGCGATCCTGTTCGTGGCGGTCGTGGTCGTCGTGCTGGGTCGCCTGCGCAACACCGCGCCAGAGGTGTACCCGAACGCGGTCTGGCTGGGGACTGAATATACTTACGAGGATCAGACCGACGACGCGATGGCGGCGCTGGTGAAGAAGCTGCGCGACCAGCAGATCGGGACGGTCTACGCATACATCACCTATCTCCAGTGGGATGGCACGTGGCGCAACCAGGACAAGTTCGACAAAGTCGCCGCCTTCGCCAAGCAGTTCAACGAAGCCTATCCCGAAGCGCAGCTTGAGGGCTTGATCGGTGTGCCGACCGAGGACGCGGTCAATGCTGCGCGGTTGGGCGATGTCGATCTTCAGCAGAAGGTCGCCGACCTTGCTAAACAGGTCGTCACCGATTTCGGCTACGAGGGCGTTTTCATCGACGCCGAGCCGGTGTGGGACGGCGATCAGAACTTCCTGGCGCTGCTGCGCGCCATTCGCGGGGCGGTGGGCATCGACGTGCCGATCAGCGCGGCGATTCCGCCGGACTACAGCCCGTCCAATTCCAGCATCCCGCTGCCGCCGCTCATGGCTCCGGGGACGGAGTGGAAGAAGGAATACAAGCAGAGCGTCGCGCTGCTGGTCGACCACATGGCGGTGATGGCGTACCAGAGCAGCCTCAGCTCAGCCTCGGATTACGCGCAGTGGGTCGCGTATCAGGTCAAGGCGTATGCGCTCGCTGTCGCCGAATTGGAAACCCAGACCGATCTGCTGATCGGTATCCCGACATTCGACGCCGAACCGCCGGGGCATGATCCGGCGGTGGAGAACGTCAATTCGGCGGTGGAAGGCGTGCGCATGGGGCTTCAGCAGGCAGGCGATGCCGCGCGCTACGTCAAAGGGCTGGCGATCTACGCCGACTGGACGACCGACGATACCGAATGGGGGAATTACCATTCGGCATGGCTGCAAAACAAGTAGAAAATTTAGCGTTGACCGGATAATGCGCGGGTCGGTCGAAGTGGTTTACCTGCTCCGTTCTTGCTCAGGATGGCTTGTCGATGCAGATTGTCGAATATCACGAGAAGTTGCTGCCAAGCCTCACCCGGCTGATTAACGAGCAGATCGCGCCGCTGCCGCCCGGCTTCGTGCTGCGCGAAGGGCAGGTCGCCGACACTATCGCGCGCGGCGGCTCGCTGTGGGACATCCACCACCACCGCGAACACCGCGAGCGCGAGCTGTACACCCCCGAAGTCCTGTGCGTGCTGGAGCGCCGCGAAGTCGTCGCCGCCGCGCAGTGGATATTCTTTGTCAAAGAGGGCGCAGTCTCGATCCAGTGGCTGGTCGCGCAGCCGGGGCGGCAGGTTCCGGTGCGCACGCTGCTGCACCTGATCGACAAATGGGGCGAGATTCGCGGCGCAAACGCGATCCGCTTCACGCGCTT
>JAXLWE010000049.1:0-39164 GCA_046328655.1 Anaerolineae bacterium
ACTTCAACTGCATGGAAGAACTCCCGTTGGTGAATCCAAAACTAACAGCCTATACGCTCAAGAGTGGACAAAGTTACACTTTTTCTTTACATCGATTGACCCTAGAACATAGGTTCGATATAATAGGGATATGAATATCCACAAGACACCCGACACCCACGAGAAGCTCATCCAGGTCAGCGACGCGACCCAGTTCGAGCCTGCGGGCGACGAAGTGACCCGGTCGAAGCGTGTGCCGTACCAGTCGACCAGCCTGGCGGAGTGCATCTCGAACGTTAGCACGCCGAAGGGCAAGAAGCCGATCCTCAAGACGATGGTTACGACCGCCTGCGAGCGCAACTGCTTCTACTGCCCGTTCCGCGCCGGGCGCGGCAAGACACAGCGCGTGACCATGAAGCCGGACGAGATCGCCGGGGCGTTCGACCAGCTTCAGCGGGCGAAGCTGGCGGACGGGATGTTCCTGTCGTCGGGGATCATCAAGGGGGGTGTCAGCGCGCAGGACAAGATCATCGACACCATCGACATCGTGCGGCGCAAGTACCGCTACCCCGGCTACATCCACCTCAAGCTGATGCCCGGCTCGGAGTACGATCAGGTGAAGCGCGCGGTCGAGCTGGCGGATCGGGTATCGATCAATCTGGAAGGTGCGACGGCGGAGCGGCTGACGGCGCTCGCCCCCAAGAAGGATTTCAACGAGGAACTGCTCAAGCGGTTGCGCTGGGCGCACGAGATTCGCCAGAGCCTGCCGCCGGGCAAGCGCACCAGCATCGTGACCCAGTTCGTCGTCGGCGCGGTCGGCGACACCGATCTCGAACTGCTGTCGCTGAGCGACCGGCTGTACCAGCAGCTTCAACTGAGCCGGGTGTACTATTCGGCGTTCAGCCCGGTGTACCAGACGCCGTTCGAAAACCTGCCCGCCGTCGACCCCAAGCGCGAGTTCCGGCTGTATCAGGCGAGCTTCCTGCTGCGCGATTACAAATGGGACGTGGAAGACCTCAACTTCACGGCGTCGGGCAATCTCGATTTGGCAGTCGACCCCAAGCGCGCCTGGGCGGATGCCAACCTGCGCGAGAAGCCGCTCGACGTGATGCACGCCTCGCGCGAGGAACTGATGCGCATCCCCGGCATCGGTCCCAAAAGCGCGGACGCGATCATCAAGGCGCGGCGGCTCGGTCGGCTGGACGACCTCGGTCATCTGCGCAAGATCGGCATCCACGCGCCAGAGCAGACCGCGCCCTACATCCTGCTGAGCGGTGGTCGCCCGGCACAGCAGTTGAGCCTGTTATAAAAGCCATCTGAAAATTCCCATTTGACGGGAATGTAGGGGCGTTCAATTGAACGCCCCTACGAGAAACAGGGTGAATATTCAAATAGCTTCTTAGAGTAGGCTACCGAATGTTTTTGTAGGGGCACGACATGTCATGCCCCTACTTCAGCACTCCCCATTCACCTGACAGTCCCTAGCAAATCCGCTATAATGCGGCATACCTATCCAAACTGAAGGATCAGCCACGTGCGCGTCTTGATCACCGGAGCCGACGGATTCGCCGGACACCATCTCATTCAGGAACTCGCGTCCAGCGGCTATGAGCTGCACGGAACCAGCTTTCGCCCGTTCGAAGCAGCAGGCGTGCCCGTGACCTATCACACCGCCGACCTGCGCGACGAGCAGTTCGTCTCCGACCTGCTGGCGTCGCTGGAGCCGGATCAGATCTACCACCTGGCGGCGCAGGCATCGCCCGCCCGGTCGTATTCGGCGGTGTGGAGCACGCTGGAAAACAACATCCGCGCGCAGTTGAACGTCATCCTCGGCTGCCTGAAGAACGGTCTCAAGCCGCGTATGCTGGTCATCAGCTCCGGCGACATTTACGGCGACCAGACCGGGCAGAAGCCCGCCACCGAGGACATGCCGCTGCGCCCGTCGAACCCGTACAGCGTCAGCAAGGTCACGCAGGATATGCTGGCGCTGCAATACTTCCTGAGCAACGACCTGCCCATCATGCGGGCGCGCCCGTTCAACCATCTGGGTCCCCGGCAAAGTCCGGGCTTCGTCGCGCCGGATTTCGCGCTGCAAATCGCCAAGATCGAAGCCGGGCAGCAGCAGCCGACCATCCGCGTCGGCACGCTGAGCGCCGAGCGCGACTTCACCGACGTGCGCGATGTCGTCCACGCCTACCACCTGATCATGGAGCGCGGCGTGCCCGGCGACGTATATAACATCGCCTCCGGCAAGACCTGGACAATCCGTGAGGTGCTGGACATGATGCTGTCACTCTCCGACGTTGAAATCTCGGTCGAATCGGACACCATGCGCCTGCGCCCCGGCGGGACGAGCAAAGTCTGGGGCGACGCCACGCACCTGCGCGAAGTCACCGGCTGGCAGCCGACCATCCCGCTCGAACAGACGGTGCGCGATGTACTGGAGGACTGCCGCCAGCGCGTTCGGGCGACGCTGACCGAGCAGCCCAAGTGAAAGCGATCCTGTATCACGAGCCGGGCGATCCGCTCTACGTGGGCGACGCGCCCGATCCGCAGCCCTGCGACGGTGAACTGTTGGTGCGGGTGCGCGCGGCGGGCGTCAACCGCGCCGACCTGCTGCAGCGACGCGGCGGGTATACGCCACCGCCCGGCGCATCGGCAATACTCGGTCTGGAAATCGCCGGCGAAGTCGTAAATCCGCTGGGCGAATTTCGCGCGGGCGACCGCGTGATGGCGGTGGTCACGGGCGGCGGCTATGCCGAATATGCAACCGTCCCGCTCGGCGTGGCGATCCGCATCCCGGAGAAGCTGTCCTACGAGGAAGCCGCCGCCATCCCCGAAGCCTTCCTGACGGCGCATCTGAACCTGTTCACGCTCGGCAGGCTAGGCTCGAACGAATCGGTGCTGATTCACGCGGGCGGCAGTGGCGTCGGCTCAGCAGCGATCCAACTGGCGAAGTCATCGGGCGCTTACGTGTTCACGACCGCCGGGAGCGCCGACAAGCTGGCGCGTTGCCAGGCGCTCGGCGCGGACGTGGGCATTAACTACAAGACCGAATCGTTTGTCGAGCGCGTGCAGGCTGAAACAGACGAACGCGGTGTCGACGTGATTCTCGACTTCGTCGGCGCACCCTACTGGAACGACAATCTGGCGGCGCTGGCGCTCGGTGGGCGGCTGATGCTGATCGGCTTTCTAGGCGGCGCGTCGGGCGATCTATCGCTGGGCGCGATCATGGGCAAGAGCCTGACGATCACCAGCACGACGCTGCGGCGCACGCCCCTGCCGCAGAAGATCACGCTGACCCAAGCCTTTGTCAGCAAGGGACTGCCGCTGATCGAGAGCGGCAGGATCGCGCCGGTGCTCGACCGCGTCTTTCCGCTGGAACAGGCGAACGAAGCCCATCGCTACATGCAGAACAACAGCAATTTCGGCAAAATCGTGCTGACGATTGCCGACTGAGAATTTACAGTCATTTGTAGAAATGCGTTGTTTGTAGGGGCGGCATGCCTCGCCCCTACACGGCAGGCTGCCGGTCACCACGAGGGCATGGCTCAGCCCTTTTTCACTGGCATCAAGGCGCGCGCTACGTCGTGAATCCGCAGGACGAGGTCGTCCAGCAGCCACACCGTGACCGACGCCGCAATCACTTCCGCCGAGACGATGTGACCGCCGTCGCGGGCGCTTGTGCGGTAGCCGTGCAGGTGCAGCGGGTGGCTGGCGACCGAGATGAACGGCTGGAGCGACGGATTGGCGGCGTACACGCCGTTGAGCAGCCAGTCGTCGCCTGCGTATTCGCCGAAGCGGAAAAACTGGTCGCCTGCGTACCCTTTGCTCAGGTCAAGACCGCCGAGCGGCACGTTGTAGGCGTCGGTCGTCCGCACCCGCCCGAACTTCCCCCGGAACTGCACGCCCGCCACGCCGACGTTGCGCTCCGCCAGCGTTTCGGTCAGCCAGGCGTGGGCGTCGGGCACGTCGGCGATATTCCACTGCATCGACTGTGCCGGGTCGCACACCGCCAGCGCCAGAAACGGAAAATTCGCCTGCTGGTCGTTGTCGTCGATGCGCGGCGTCACCAGCGGCGTGCCGCCTTCCGACGGTCGCTGCCAGCACACGTCGATCAACTGCCCGACCGGGTCGCTTTCCGGGTCTGCCCATAGAAACTGCGGCGATCTGACCGTGCCGCTGGCGATCACTTCGCCGTTGCGGCGCAGCCAGCTCGTCGTGCCGATGCCGACCACCGGATAGTCGTCCGGGAACGCCGCCAGGTCGTCGATCACGTCGGCGGCGGTGACCGTGTGGAACAGATCGCCGCGCAGCAGGCGATCAACCGTGTTGTAGACCAGCAGCGAGGCGCGCGTCGTCGGCATGGGCTTCCCTTTCCGTCATGTCCTGCGGCTATTCTAGCATGTGATATCCTGACGGCAGCGGGCAGGGCGCGGCGGCGATCTTTGGCAGTTTGTACGAACGCGCAGCGGGCAGGTTTGCAGGTGTTGCACATTGACGCGCGCCTGTTACAATAGGACAATCATGGACGGCTGTGAAAGGCATGTCATGTTGCTGCGTATGATGACCACCACTGATACCAATCGTCGCCCACCGGGCTAGGCGGGGTCTATACGTGCTTGCATAACCACACCCCGCGACGCGGGGTGTTTTTGTTTCTCATTTTGAAGGAGGCAAGGCTGTTGATCGCAAAAGAAGCCCTTAGGCTCGATACGCCCGAATTTGTAATCCCGGCGGAGAACCGCATCCCGGTGAATGGCTATCCGGGTCAGATGATGGACATCCCGCCGTCCCGCATGTTCCTGATCCGCGACGCGCTCAAGGTGTATCGCCAGAATCACGGCGCGGACGCGGTGACGTTCGATGCCTCACAGGGTGACGGCGGAGCCAGCCTGCCCGGTGTGCCCGGCGCGATCCTCGAAAGCGCGCTCCAGCTTCAGCTTGAGCACGGCACGGCATACGATCAGCCGTTCGGCACGGCGCAGTTCCGCAAAGCCGCCGCCGAACCCTACTGGCAGCTTGACGCCGCTTCCGGCTGGGGTCCGGAGAACATCGTGTTCATGCAGGGCGGGCGCGACGGCTTGCAGAAAGCCTACGCCGCCATGATCGCGCTCGGCACGAAGGAGATCGGCAGCGCCATCGTCGTCTCGCGCGTCCCTTGGATTTCCTACAACTGGGGACCTTATGCCATCGGCGCGAACGTGCTGCTGGCGCCCGGCGACCCCGCCGAAGGCTGGCGCTATACGCCGGAAGGCATCCGCGCCTGCGCCGAATTCGCCGCCCGCGAAGGGCGCAGGATCGCCGGGATCGTCATCACCTCGCCGGACAACCCGACCGGGCGCACCATTCCGGTGAGCGAGCAGATCGAGCTGGCGCACACGGCGCTCGATGCCGGAATCTCGTTCGTCCTGCTGGACTGGATGTACCACTGGGTGACCGACGGCGGGCACAACGACATCAACGCGCTGCTGCAAGCCTTCTCGCCGGAGAAGCGCGAGCGGATCATGATCCTCGACGGGCTGACCAAGAGCCTGGGCGCGTCCAACATCCGCAGCGCGCACCTGCTGGCAGGCAAGGAAGTCGTCAAGTACATCGTCAGCCAGGCGTCGCACGGCGTCGTGCCGTCGTACTTCGGGCAGGCGGTCGCCATCGCCGCTTACGAGATGGGCTACGAGCAAGCCGCCGCGCCGATCATCGAGCCGACGCGCGAGAGCCGCAAAGTCCTGCGGGCGGCGCTGGAAGCCAGCGGCGCGCGCTTCGTCATGGGCGACGGCTACTACGCCTTCATCGACTGCACGCCCTACATCGAGGCGGGCGGGCTGAACGGCTCCGAAGGTCTGTTGACCTACCTGGGCGAGCAGTACGGGATCGCCATCGTCGCGGGCAAGTATTTCTCGGACGCGGGCGAGAACTGGATCCGCTTCTCCTACGCGCTGCCGCCGCAGACGACTGCCGGGGCGGCTAAGCGACTGTTCGAAGCGCTGAACGCGCTGAAGTAACTAACCTCACCCCTGTTTCGCGCTAAGCTACGGTTAGCTATGCTCAGCTTCCCCTCTCCACGCCGGAGAGGGAGCGAGGGGTGAGGTCGCCGTGCCCCTACATTTCACATCGGCATATCCTCACCCACATGTAAAATCCCTGTAAACCCCAAAACTGGGGGGCGGCTCACAGGTTAGATTCCATGTATGATTGAATCGGCAGATTACGACGACTAGAAATCGAGGGCATAAGAGATGGCGGCATCAGGGCTTTTCACCAAGCGCGACACGTCGGCAATTCAGTATGAGAGCGTCCGTCCACTGATCAAGTGGACGTATGCATGGATGTTCATCGGGCTGGTCATCACGTCGGTGGTCGCGTCGCTCACCGACTCGACAACGCTCCTGATCCGGAGAATCCGGGGCTGCTGATCGGCGCGTTCATCGGCGAACTCGTGCTGGTGATCGCGCTCAGTTGGGCGATCAACCGGCTGTCGCCGACGGTGGCGGCGCTGCTGTTCGTCGGCTACGCGGCGCTCAACGGCTTAACGCTCTCGCTCATCGTACACTATTACACGGGCGAATCGGTCACGCTGGCGTTCATCTCTACGGCGGCGATCTTCGCCGTGATGTCGGTGTTCGCCTTCAGAACCGAAGTTGACCTGCTTCAGTACCGCAGCTATTTCCTGATCGCGCTGGTCGGGCTGCTGGTGGCGCTGGTCGTCAACCTGTTCCTGCAAAGCGACGGCTTAAGCATGTTGATCAGCTTCGCGGGCGTGCTGATCTTCGTCGCGCTGACCGCCTACGACACGCAGAAGCTGAAGTACATGGCGGCGTCGCCGGAATTCCAGTCGAACAGCGAAGCGGTCGCCAAATACAGCATCTACGGCGCGCTGCAACTGTACCTGGATTTCGTCAACCTGTTCATCTTCCTGCTGCGGCTGATGGGTCGGCGGCGGTAAGGAGAAGCGGACAGCTTTCAGCGGTCAGCAATCAGCAAAAACAAAAGCCTGCTTTCGCAGCGCATCGACGGTCAGTCATCGGGGCACTAGCAATCGCAGTGCGCCAGTGCCGGCATGCACAGATTTTTCGCGTTCCAGCTGACCGCTAGCCGCCCAGATACGCCTCGATGACGACCTCGTTGTGGCGCAGGGCGTCGGCGCTGTCGGCGTGGGTGATGTAGCCGGACTGAAGTACATAGCCGCGATTCGCCACCGCCAGCGCCATCAGCGCGTTCTGCTCCACCAGCAGGATGGTCGTCCCGGCTTCCTTGTTCAGATAGCGGATCACCTCGAAGATGTCGCGAACCAGCAGCGGCGCGAGTCCCATTGATGGCTCGTCCAGCAGCAGGATGCGCGGTCGCGCCATCAGCGCCCGCCCGATGGCGAGCATCTGCTGTTCGCCGCCCGAAAGCGTGCCGCCAAGCTGTTTCTGGCGCTCGCGCAGGCGCGGGAAGCGCTCGAACACGTCTTCCATTGCCGGTTCGACCGCACTGGGATCCTCCTGCGAGAATGCGCCCATCTCCAGGTTTTCGCGCACGGTCAGCCGCGTGAAGATTTTGCGCCCTTCCGGAGACTGGACGACGCGCCGCGTGACGATTTCGTGCGGGCGCAGGTGGGTGATGTCCTCGCCGTCCAGCAGGATGCTGCCGGAGCGCGCCGGGGTGATGCCGCAGATCGTGTTGAGCGTGGTCGTCTTGCCCGCGCCGTTGCCGCCGATCAGCGTGACGATTTCGCCCTGCTCGACCGTCAGCGAGACGCCCTTGAGCGCCTCGATATTGCCGTAGAAGGTGTGGATGTCGCGGACTTCCAGCAGGCTCATGACTTGCCCTCCGCTCCAAATACGTCCTGCGCCGGAGCGCCCAGATACGCCTCGATCACTTTCGGGTCGCGCTGGACTTCGGCGGGCGTGCCCTCGGCGATCTTCGCGCCGTAATCCATCACGCTCACCTGATCGGAAATGTTCATCACCAGCTTCATGTCGTGCTCGATGAGGAAGATCGTCAGCTCGCGCTCGTCGCGCAGGCGGCGGATCAGGTGCATCATGTCCTCGGTTTCCTGCGGGTTCATTCCGGCGGTCGGCTCGTCGAGCAGCAGCAGCAGCGGCTCGGACGCCAGCGCCCGCGCGATTTCCAGACGGCGCTGCAAGCCATACGGCAGGTTCTGCGCCTGCATGTCGCCGTAGGCTTCGGCCAAGCCGACGTATTCGAGCAGCGCCATCGCGCGCTCCAGCGCGTCGTATTCCTCGTGGCGCGCGCCGCTCGTGCCGATCACCGCCGCGACCGGGTGCGCGTGCAGGCGCGAGTGCATCCCGACCAGCACGTTTTCCAGCACCGTCATGCTGCCGAACAAGCGGATGTTCTGGTACGTGCGGGCGATGCCGCGATACATGATCCGGTCAGGGCGCAGCCCGCGAATCGAGCGTCCGTCGAGCGTGATCGCCCCTTCTTCTGGCATGTAGAAGCCCGTGATGCAGTTGAAGAAGGTGGTTTTGCCCGCGCCGTTCGGTCCGATCAGGCTGGCGATTGCCTGTCGCGGAATTTGCAGATCGACGCTGCGCACCGCCGTCAAGCCGCCGAAGCGCTTGACGACGCCCTGCGCGTTCAGCAGGATATCGCTCATGCTGTTTTCCTCCGTTCACGTCGCTCATTCAGCGTCTCGGTCAAGCGGCGCACGGACGGCGGGATCAAGCCTTCCGGCTTAATCAGCATCGCCACGACCAGCAGCGCACCGAACGCCAGCAGACGGTAATCCGCCAGCTCGCGCAGCGCCTCCGGCAAGCCAACCAGCACCAGCGACCCGACCACCACGCCGGGGATCGACCCAAGCCCGCCGATGATGATCAGGCTGAGCACATTGATCGATACCAGCACGGTGTAGCTGTCTGGGTACGCGCCGTACAGCCGCGTCCCGGCGAGCGCGCCGCCCATCCCGGCGAACCCCGCGCCGATGGCAAACGCCAGCAGCTTGGTGCGCACCAGATTGATGCCCATCGCCTGCGCCACGTCCTCGTCGGCACGCATCGCCAGCCACGAACGACCGAGCCGCGTCGATGCCAGCCGCGAAGCGATCAGCGCCGCGATGATGATGCCGACCAGCACCAGATAGTAGATGCCGTTCGAGCCGGTCAGCTCGAAACGCCACGCCGGATTGAGCGCCGTCAGATCAATAATCGGGCGCGGGATGTTGGCGATGCCCTGCGCCGAGCCGAACAGGTCTTTGAAATCGTCGAAGCGCACCAGCAGGCGGATGATCTCGCCGAAGCCGAGCGTCACGATTGCCAGATAGTCACCGCGCAGCCGCAAGATCGGGATGCCGAGCAGCACGCCGAACAGCGCCGCGACGATCATGCAGACGGGCCACGCTTCCCAGAAGGTCATCACGCCCGTACACAGCGTGCCGACGGTCTCCGGCGTCAGGGCGCGCGGCGCGACTCCGCCGCAGGTGAGCAGGCTTGGCGTCGTCAGCAAGCCAATCGTGTACGCGCCGATGGCGAAGAAGGCGACGTAACCCAGGTCGAGCAGCCCGGCGTAGCCGACGACGATGTTCAAGCCGATGCCCATGACGATGTACAAGCCGACCAGATTCAGCACGTCGGTGATGTACTGCCCCAGAAACGCCGGTGCGACGATCAGCAGGAGCAGCATCGCCACCAGCGACAAGCCCTGCACGCCGCGCCGCTGTGGCGGCGAAAGCTTCGCGAAGCGGTTCTCGACGCGCCGCCCGAAGTCCGGCACCAGCGCGAACGCCGCGAGGAAAAGCAGCGCCGTCACGATGGCGGTCGTGTAAGTCATGGCGTTCTGCGCGTTCAGGACGCCGATCACCACCAGCGTCACCATGAACAGGATAATGCCGTTGTGGAACGTCCCGGAGCCGCTGCGCGCCAGCCCGCCGAGCGCGCCGACAGCGGCGAAGATCAGCGCCAGCGGCAGGATGGCGCTGCCGCGCGCCACGCTCAGGATCAGCGGGAGCGACCCGCTCGCCTCGCAGCACGCCGCCCGCGTCCAGAGCGCCGCTGTTCGCCAGAATGCCCAGCACCACGCCGACCACCGCGCCGGGCGCGGCGCTGATCAACAGGCGAATGAGCCAGCTCTGCCCGGTCGAGCGCATGGCGGCGGCATAGCCGAGCGCGAACACCAGCGCCAGCGCCAGCGCGTCCGGCAGCGTGATGATCGCGGCGAGCTGGCTTTCGAGCAGACCCAACGACGACCGTCAGCCCCAGCGCCAGCACGATCACCCGCCCCCAGCGCCCCGGCAGCGTCAGCATCAGCCCGACCAGCGCGCCGATGCCCGCCGAAATCGCCAGCAGGATCAGTAAGCCGGGAGCCATCTCCTGACCGAACGTCAGCGTGGCGGCAATCGGCTGGGTCAGGTTGGCAAACACAAGCGCAGATCGACGTTGGCTTCGATCACTGCCAGCACCGCCAGCATCAAGCCGACGACCACCCCACCGAGGATCGAGGCGATCCAGCTCGGCGCAGCGCCGTTGCCACGCAGCCGAACACCCGCGCTGTACGCGCCCGCGCCGACCATGATGATCAGCGTGACGCTGTCCAGCGTCAGCCCTCCGGCGATGACTTCGCGGCTTTCGAACGAGACGAAAATGCCCGAAAGCGTCAGTATGACTGCCACAGCGCCCGCATAGAGCGCGTAACGAAGTGCTCGCGTCATCATCCCGTCACACCCTCTTGCTCGCCAGCACTTCGCCGAAAATGCCAGTCGGACGGAAGATCAGGATCAGCACCAGCATCCCGAAGGCGATCACGTCCTTCAACTGCTGCGACAGCCCCAGCAGCGACGGCGCGACCGATTCGATAATGCCGAGGAACATCCCGCCGAACATCGCGCCGGGGATGTTACCGATACCCCCCAGCACCGCCGCCGTGAACGCTTTCAAACCGGGGATGAAGCCGATGAACGGCGACACCTGCTGGTTGTAGAGCGCGAACAGCACGCCGCCCGCCCCCGCCAGCGCCGCGCCCAGCACGAAGGTGGTCACGATCACGCGGTCGACGTTGATGCCCATGAGCGCCGCCGTCGCCTTGTCTTCGGCGACCGCGCGCATGGCTTTGCCCGTCTTGGTGCGCTGCACGTAGAACCACAGCAGCGACATGAACACCAGCGCCAGGAAAAATACGACGAAGTGGATCGGTAAGATGCGCAGTTCAATCCCCAGCACGTTCACGTCGTAGCGTCCGCCGATCAGGTCGATACCCCGGCAGACGTTCACGTCGTTGACGACGCTGCATTCCTGATCCGGGAACAGGCTGGGCAGCACGTAGAAATGCACGTCCGGGTAGCGCCGGGTGCTCGCGCCGAACAGCCGCAGGAACAACTGCTGAAGCGCAATCGACGCGCCAATCGCCGTGATCAGCGGGACGAGGCGCGGGGCATTGCGCAGCGGTCGGTAAGCGATCCGCTCCAGCAGCACCGCGACCACGACCGAGGCGATCACGCCGGTGAGCATCGTCAGCAGCAGCGCCAGCAGCGGCTGCGATTCGAGCAGCCCGGTGTTCTGCATCGCCGAGATCGCAAAAAAGCCGACGTATGCGCCCGACATGAATACCTCGCCGTGCGCAAAGTTGATCATCAGCAGGATGCCGTACACCAGCGTATAGCCGAGCGCGATCAGCGCGTAGATGCTGCCCTGCGCCAAGCCGAATACCAGGTTGCGCGCGAAGCGTTCGAAGTTATAACCACCGGATTGAATGTTGCTCACGGCGAGCGCGACCAACAGCAGGATGAAGATGATGCCAACCAGTCGCAATGGGTTGCGCAGGGTGTTGTCAAGCAGCCACGTAAGCGCTGAGGGGCGCGACTGCACGACGTGCGAAGTGTCGGACGCCATGATTACTCCCGTTCCGCCAGGACGATGCAGCACGTTTATAACAAGAATCGGGAGAAAATTACAGAGGTGGGTATAAACCCACCTCTGTTTTGGCGCTATTGGTGTCAATTGTCATGGGGACGAGTGACAAACCCGCCCCATTTCACGCGGAAATTAGCTGGCGGCGGTCGCCTCCGGGGTCGCTTCCTCGGTCGCGGGCATTTCTGCCGCTGGAGTTGCTTCCGCCGGTGTTTCCTCAGTCGCCATCATTTCTTCGGTCGCCGGAGCTTCCGGAGTCGGCGCGGCGTAGGGGGTCAATTGCACCACGCCGTCAACCAGACTGCCGGTGTACAACTGCTCGAACGCCCCGTCCTGCACCTGGAAGATGCCGATGTCCGACACCGACGTCTCGCCTGTCCCGTCCGCGTTCAACACGCCCGTCAGCCCGTTGAAGTCCGTGAACGTCCGGATGTAGTTGGCTACCGCTGTCCGGTCGACTACCAGGTTCCCGTCGGCGTCTACCGTCCCCACCGCTTCCACCGCGTCCAGAATCAGGTTCACCGCATCGTACGCTGTCGCATGGTATGGAGCCGGCGGTTCTTCGCCATACGTCTCCACGTACCGCGCCAGGAAGTCGTCCAGCGCCGCGCTGCTCGCCGGGATCGCCGCCGTCGCGTACACCCCCGCCACCGCTTCGCCCGCCAGGTCGACTACTTCCGTCCCCTGGATGCCGTCCGCGCCCATGAACGGCACGTCCTCCAGCCCCGCGTCCGCCCGCTGCTGGATCAGCCGCGCTGCTTCCGCCGCGAACCCGCCGAAGTAGATCAGCTCCGGGTCGTTCTGGGCGATGTCGTCCAGCAAGCCGCGGAAGTCGGTGTCGCCTACCTGTACCGCATCCGACGACACCACGCTGCCGCCCAGTGCCTCGAAGCTCTGCGTCACCACGTTCACCAGACCTTCGCCATACGGGCTGCCGTCGTGGATCGTGGCGATGCTGCGCGCGCCGAGTACGTCGTAGATGTACTGTGCTGCAATCGCCCCCTGGAAGGCGTCCGACACCACCGAGCGATTGAAGCTGGTGTAGCCGCTGGTGGTCAGGTCAGGCGCCGTGCAGCTGGGGCTGATGGTGGTGTAGGAAGCCGCGTCGAAGATCGGCGCTGCCGCCCGGCAGGCGCTGGAGCACATCGGTCCGACCACGCCGACGATGCTGCCGTCGGAGGCGAAGCGGTTGGCGACTGCCTGCCCGCCGTCCGCCGAGCACTGGTCGTCCTGCACGTCGAGCTGGACGTTGAAGGTCTTGTCGCCGACGGTGACGGTCGGGCGGTCTGCCAGCGCCAGCTCCGCGCCGCGCTGGATGTCGATGCCGAGCGGGGCGATCCCTTCGCCGCTCAACCCTGCCGCCAGTCCGACCACGACCGTGCCATCCGGCGCAATCGTAACGGTCGCGCCGCTCGCAACGGTCTCAGCCGGCGCTTCGGTGGGCGCAGCGACTTCGGCTTCCGGCGTCGCTTCCATTGTCGCGGGCAGCGGGACGGCTTCCACCGTCGACTCTTCGGTCATGTCCGCAACCACTTCCATCGTGGGTTCTTCCGTCGCCGACATCGACGGCGGCGTCAGCACGCTATCGATCACGTGAATCACGCCGTTCGACGCCTCGACATTCGCCAGTGTCACCTTAGCCGTACCGTTGATCACGACCGTGCCATCGTCGGCGAAGGTGATGGTGAGATTTTCGCCGTTGAGGGTCGGCACGATGATCTGGTCGGGGTTATCGGTGCTGCGGTAATTTTCCAGTTCATCCGAGGTAACCTTGCCGTCCACCACGTGGTACTTCAGGATCGCAGCGAGGTCGGCGCTGGCGAGCAGTCCATCTGCCGTCATGCCGGTGGAATCGAGCAGCGCCTGGAACGCTGCGTCGGTCGGCGCGAAGATCGTGAACGGACCTTCGCCCTTGAGGGTATCGCTCAAGCCAGCAGCGTTGACCGCCGCCAGCAGGGTGTTGAACTCACCCGCCTGGGCTGCTACTTCGAGAACGTCGCCCACTTCCGGCGTCGCTTCGACGGTGGCTTCCTCAGTCGCAGCCATTTCTTCGGTGGGAGCCGTCTCGGTCATTGCTTCGGTCGCTTCTTCAGTGGCGACCATTTCCTCGGTAACAGCTTCCGTCACTTCGGCAACGACTTCTTCGGTCGGGACAACCGCTTCAACCGTCGCGGCTTCGGTCGGCGCGGTCGTCGGCGGACGCGGCGATGGCGTTGGCGTCGCTTGGGGCTGGCAAGCCGCTAATACACCCGCAATCACCAGAATCAGAATAAAAGCCCAGCGAGTTCGTGACATACCGTTCTCCTCCGTGAAGTACGCCTTTGGCACGCTAATGGTAATAATGTGGATTCGCATCCATCATAACAAGGCATATTGCGGTAATCAACTGCAATTGTTGGAATTATTGCACAATAAATTTCAGGAAATTTTCGACAGAATTGAGATTCACGGTCGCTTTGTCGCCGTCGATCCGCTTGATCAAGCCGGTCAGCACGTCTTTCGGACCGATTTCGGCGAAGGTCGCGGCTCCGTCGGCGATCATCGCCTGCATCGACTCGCGCCAGTGCACCGGGCTGGTGAGCTGCGCGCCGAGTTCTTCGCGGATAGCATCGACACTGGTGAGCGGCGCAGCGCTCACGTTGCCGTAGATCGGGATGCCGGGAGTCTGGAAGGTCGTCGCCGCCAGCGCATGACGGAATTCTTCTGCGGACGACTCCATCAGCGGAGAATGAGCGGCGATGCTGACCGCCAGCTTCAGCGCGCGGCGCGCGCCCGCTTCCTTCGCCAGTACCAGCGCCCGTTCGAGCGTGGCATCGTCGCCGGAGATCACCACCTGCCCCGGACAGTTGTCGTTGGCGACAACCAGCGTGCCGCCGGTTTCCGCCCGCGCCGCCGCGCATAACGCCTGCACCGGCTCGATGTCGAGCGCGAGGAGAGCCGCCATCGCGCCGGGTTGCTTCGTCCCGGCTTCCTTCATCAGCCGACCGCGCTCGCGCACCAGCCGCAGACCGTCCTCGAACGTCAGCGAGCCGAAGGCAGCCAGCGCCGTGAACTCGCCGAAGCTGTGCCCCGCCGCAAACGCGGGCGCAGCCGAAGGCAGCTCGTCGCGCAGGACGCGCAGGATCGCCATGCTGGTGACATACAGCGCAGGCTGGGTGTTGAGGGTGTCGTTGAGGGATTCCGCCGGACCGTTGAGGCACAGGTCGGACAGAGCGAAGCCGAGGAAGTCGTCCGCCTGCTCAAACGTCTGGCGCGCCGCCGGATATGCGTCGACAAAGTCCTTTCCCATGCCGACGACCTGCGACCCCTGACCCGGAAACAGGAAAGCGACCTTTGACCAGTCTGTCATGACGAAGTAGATGCCCCGTTGGTTGTGAAAATGCGCACACGTCCCAAGCATACCGTAAACAGCGCACAAAGCAAGCGGTCGCCGGGAGAGACGCGGCAAAACAAACCCAAACCCTCACCTGAGATTTATCTTGCGCACGGTCGTTCGCGCTTCGGGGGGATCCGCGTCCGCCGAAAACAAAAAAGAGTCGCTCCGTACAGGGCGACTCTCATTCAATTCTATGCAGGTCAGGCGACCAGCTTAGCTTTCGGTGCCAACTTCGATGACCGTCTCGCCGTGATACGTCCCGCAGTTCGGGCAGACCCGATGCGCGACGTGGTAGGCGTTACAGTTTTCGCAGCGAACCAGATGGTTCAGGGACAGTGCGTCGTGCGAACGGCGCCGATCACGGCGGCTCCGGGAATGTTTTCTTTTTGGCAGCGGACCCACAGGATTACTCCTCAAAAATTCGCCGGTCATGCGCGACCGGCTGCGCGGCAAGCAATTCAGGGATTATAAAGGTCGCGTAACGCCAGTGTCAAGGGCGTTCAGTCGAAGCAACCTCCCAGTTTTCCGGCAGAAGCCCGGCGAGCGTCGGATCGACGTGGACGAGCCAGTGATTGGCTTCGGTGTAATCGTTGACCGCGCGGAACGGCATCTTGATCAGGTTGGAGCTAAGCACGCCGAACAGATGCAGCAGAGAACTGTGGGTGACCATCACCGTCCAGCCCATATTTTTCTCGTGCCGGAAGTTGTTCATCTCCTGAAGCATGGGCATGAAGCTGCGCGGCAGCCGGGTGATGGCACGGGTGTCGATCAGCAGATGCACGGGGGGCGTCCCGGCGCGAATGTGTTCCAGAAAAATGCGATTGGTGGCCTGCATCTCTTCGAGCGTATGCTCTCCCCAGTCGCGCGCGTATGAGACGCGCCCTTCCACGTACCATTTGACTTCGTAAGGCATCGTCCGCCCCTTATGACCTTGACCGCGCTGTCGGCGTATCAAAAGTATATAACAGAACCGCGCCGCTTACCCGTCCTCACGCCTTCGGCTGGTAGTAGCGCGACCCTTTGAGCTTTTCGGGGAGCAGATCGGCGTCGCCATACATGGTGTAGCCTTCGCCGTAGCCCAGCCCCTTCATGAGCCTGGTCGGCGCGTTGCGCAGCTTCAACGGAATCGGCAGATTGCCGTGCTGCTTCACGTCGTCCAGCGCGGTGAAATAGGCGTCACCCGCCGCTCGATCCTTCGGCGCGCTCGCCAGATAGACGACGCCTTCGGCGAGGTTGAACTGACATTCGGGGTAGCCGATGATCTCGACCGAGCGAAAGACGGCATTGGCGATCAGCAGCGCGTTCGGGTCTGCCATGCCCACGTCCTCGCTGGCGAAGATCACCATGCGGCGGGCGATGAAGGTCGGGTCTTCGCCAGCGTCGACCATGCGCGCCAGATAATACAGCGCCGCGTCGACGTTGCTGCCGCGCATACTCTTGATAAACGCGCTGATGGTGTTGAAGTGCTCCTCCGCCTGCTTGTCGTAGCGCAGGTGCTTGGATTGGAGCGCGTTCTTCAGATTTTCCAGTGTGATCTCGCCGTTGTAGAGCGACGCCGCCGCTTCGAGCAGATTGAGCGACTGTCGACCATCGCCCCCGGCGAAATTGACCAAAAAATCCGCCGCGTCGTCGGGCACGGTCACGTCTAGCTCGCGCGCGCCGCGCTCGACGATCTGGTGCACGTTTTCGTCGGTCAGCGATTGCAGCACGAAAACCTGACAGCGCGAGAGCAGCGCCGGGATGACCTCGAACGACGGGTTCTCGGTCGTCGCGCCGATCAGGATCACCGTCCCGTCCTCGATGTACGGCAGCAGGAAATCCTGCTGCGCCTTGTTGAAGCGGTGAATCTCGTCCAGAAAAAATACAGGCGCGACGGCGGGCTTCTGCGGCTCAAGCATCGTGAACAGGTCGCGCTTTTCCTCGCGGCGCACGCCCTCGACGATCTTGCGCACTTCTTCCTTGCCTGCGTTGACCGCCGACAGCTCGTAGAATTCCCTGCCGGTGCTGTGGGCGATGATGCGCGCTAGTGTCGTCTTGCCGACGCCGGGCGGTCCCCAGAAGATCATCGAGTGGACGCGGTTGGTCTTGATCGTCTGGTACAGCGGCTTGCCCACACCGACCAGATGCTCCTGCCCGATAAATTCGTCCAGCGATTCGGGGCGGATGCGGTCGGCGAGCGGTCGCGTCGGGTTTGTCATCAGCAATTCCCTTCATGGCGGGTGTCTGCGTGTTCGCCCGCTTGAACGGAAATTGTAACACAACGACTCGTCCGAACGAATATCGCGCCGTCCGTCATTCTCAGGGTGCGCGGCGCGGGATAAGAGTTTATACTTCCAGCAGCTTATACGAAGCGCTGGAGCCGCCATGCTTTCCATCGTTCGCGCCTGCGCCCTCGTCGGTTTGGAGGGCTGCATCGTCGAAGTCCAGACCGATTTCAACCCTCGTGCCGGGCTGCCCAACTTCACCATCGTCGGCTTGCCCGATTCCGCCGTCAAGGAGAGCCGCGAGCGCGTGCGCGCCGCCATCAAGAACAGCGGGCTGCAGTTCGTCAACAAGGCGTACATCGTCAATCTTTCCCCTGCCGACCTGCCCAAGCACGGTCCGGCTTACGATCTGGCGATTGCGGTCGGCGCGCTGGCAGCGACCGATCAAGTCCCGCTCGCCGCGCTCGAAAGCGCGATTTTCGTCGGCGAGCTGTCGCTTGACGGCAGCGTGCGCCACGTGCAGGGCGTCATGCCAATTGCCTATACTGCGCGCGAAGAAGGCTTCAAAACGATCTACGTCCCGACGGTCGACGCCGCCGAAGCCGCGCTGGTCAGCGGCATTGAGGTGATCCCGCTCGAAACGCTCGGTCAACTGGTCGAGCATCTGTACGACCTCAACCGGATCGCGCCCTACACCCCTGCGCCGAGCGGCGACAGCGCGGCGCAGCCGGACGGCATCACCGATTTTGCCGACGTGCGCGGGCAGCAGATTGTGAAGCGCGCGCTGGAGATCGCGGCGGGCGGCAACCACAATGTGCGCATGAGTGGTCCGCCCGGCTCCGGCAAGACGCTGCTGGCGCGTGCGTTGCCCGGCATTCTGCCGCGCCTGACGATGGCGGAAGCGCTCGAAGTGACGCGCATCTACTCGGTGGCGGATATGCTGCAAAGCCAGCGCCCGCTGATCGAGCAGCGCCCGTTTCGCGCGCCGCACCATACGATTTCTCACGCCGGGCTGGTGGGCGGCGGGGCGATTCCCCGTCCCGGCGAAATAACCCTCGCTCACAGAGGGGTTTTGTTTCTGGACGAAGCGACCGAGTACAGTCAGCACACGCTCGAAGTCCTGCGCCAGCCCATCGAGGACAAGATCGTCACCATCAGCCGTGCCAAAGGCTCGCTGACGTTCCCGGCGAATTTCCTGCTGATCCTGGCGATGAACCCCTGCCCGTGCGGTTATTTCGGCGATCCCGTGAAAGCCTGCACCTGCACGCCGACGATGATCCTGCGCTACCAGAGCAAGCTGTCGGGTCCGCTGCTCGACCGCATCGACATCCACGTCGACGTGCCGCGCGTCGAGTACGACAGGCTGATGAGCATGGAGCGCGGCGAAAGCTCGGCGTCGATTCGCGCGCGGGTCGAGCGCGCCCGCGCCCGGCAGGCGGAGCGCTTCGCCAATCTGCCGGGCTTGTTCGCCAACAGCGACATGGGCGTCGGCGAAATCGACCAGTTCTGCGTGCTGTCGAACGAGGCAAGGCAGCTCGTGGAGTTATCGGTGCGGCGCATGGGCTTGAGCGCGCGCTCGTATCACCGCGTCCTCAAGCTGGCGCGCACCATCGCCGACCTCGCCGACAGCGACCGCATCGAAGTGCAGCACGCCGCCGAAGCCATCCAGTACCGCCCCAAGCAGCAGGTGATGTGAATCTCTCGCCCGAACTGACACCTTTTCTGCTCGTCGCCGCCATCTGCTTCGCGGGCGTGGTCGCCCAGAGCATCATGGGCTTCGGTGTCGCGCTGGTCTGTATGCCGCCGCTGATCCAGATACTCGACCCGGTCAGCGCAGCGGCGCTGGTGGCGCTGTTCGTCTTTCCGTTGCAGCTAATCATCATGTGGCGCTATCGCCACGCCCTGAACATCCGTCCATTCTGGCGCGTGCTGGTCGGCGTCATCATCGGCACGCCCATCGGCGTGCTGCTGCTGGAACGGCTCGACGAGCGGGTGATCCTGTCGGCGCTCGGCGTCCTGCTGATCGGTTATGCGCTCTACAGCCTGCTGCGCCCGCGTCTGCCCGAAATCCACCACCCGGCATGGGCATACGGCTGCGGTCTCGCCGCCGGGATGCTGGGCGGCGCGTACAACACCGGCGGACCGCCGGTCGTCATTACGGGACGAGTCTTGGCTGGGATTCCTGAGCAGTTCAAGGCAAATCTGCAAGCGCTGTTCCTGATCAACAGCGTGCTGGTGATCGGGGCGCACGTCGCCGCCGGGCACGTGACGGCGCTGGTGTTCGAGAACCTTCTGGTTGCGCTGCCCGTGACGATACTCGGTACGCTCGTCGGCTTTTGGCTGAGCCGCCGCATCAACGAGGCGGCGTTTCGCAAAGCCGTCCTGCTCCTGCTGATCGTGGTCGGCGTGCGCCTGCTGCTTTAGGGCAGGCTGAATTCGCAGTGCGAGATCGCTGGCGTGACAGGTCGCCAGCACCGTGTTGCGCAGGCGAACCTCAAAATCGCCCCGCTTCCAGAATAGCTGATCAGGCGCGAGCGTCAGGACACTGCGCCGCTGGCGGCAGCTCGCGGGCTTGTCCAGCGTCGACGGCTCCGTCCACGACCACGCGCCCAGGCAGTCGCCCGCCGGGAGCGCCGCGAGAGATCCACTGAGCCACTGCGTCGCCCAGCGTGACACCGCGAAGGTCTGCGTCTGTCCCTGCCCGGCGAACACGAGTTCCGCCACGTTCGCGGGTGTGCGCCCGGTGTTTAGAAGCGTGAACGAGTGCGAATCGTACAGCAGGGTAATGCTGCCTGCCGCCGTCGCAGACGTGGGCGCGAGCGTTGGCGCTGCGGTCGCTGTGCCGCGCGCCGGGACAGCAGTCGCCGTCGCGCTCACAGCAGGAGTCGACGTGCCCGCCGCCCGTGTCGCGGTCGACGCGAGGCTGGGCGTTCGGGTCGGCGTCGCGCTGGGCAGACCCGTCGGCAGCGCCGACGTTTGCCCCGCCAGCGACACCGGCGCAAGTACCAGCCCGCTGCCGCCATCCGAATATTCGACGTAAACCTGATCGCCGACGCCCGACGGCAGCGCAATCGTCATCTGCCAGGGTATCCAGTCGGTTTCGAGTGGGCGACCGTCAGCGTCGAACAGCCGCACCTGCTGAGCATTGCGCATCCAGGGGCTGCGCGCACGAGAATAGCGCTCGTTGGAAAGATACAGCGTGTTGGTCTGCAAATCGGCGATGGCGGGCAACACGTCCGGGCGCGCGCCGAACTCGACCATGTACAGATGACCGAGTCGATGCGGCAGCACCGCCACGCCGATCTCGCGGTATGCCGTGTTGAGCAGCGTGTTGCGATGGATAGTCGACTGCTCCCAGAAGCGGCGGGCGGCGTCCAGGTTGAAGCCAACATAGGCGATCTCGCCCACCGCCGTGTAAATGTCAGCGCCGTAAGCGGGCCAGTCGTACCTGGGCAGCCGCGCCCGCACCGCCGGTCCTCTCCCCTGCGCGTCCAGATGGATGTCGCCCTCGCGCGGCAAACTCGGCAGCGACAGGACATACGTCGCCTGATCGAGCGCGATGCGGCTCAGCGTGGCGTTCTCTCGCAGGGGCCAGGTTCCCTGCCCGATCCGCCAGCCGTTGATCATGGCGATGACCTGCTGGACGGCAGCCTCATCCGCCTGCGCCGAAGCCGACTGCGGGGCGAACAGCAGCAGGCACAGCGCAGCCGAAGCGATAACGACCAGCAAACGAGTTGACCCACGTGCGGGGTGAGGCGTGCGTTCGGAAGCCAGCATATAAAGCCATTCTATATTTCAAAAGAAGACCGTATGTCTACAATAGACCCGATTGCGCCGCCCGGCAACGGGGGTCAGCCCGATTCACGAGGGCATTAATAATACAAATTTGTCATCCCCAGAATCCAGCCCTCGACGTGGGCGACTTCCGGCGCGCGGGGATCGCCCGGCGGGCGGCGACCAAGCACCACGTTGAGCATCCCGAACAAGCCGACCAGCGAGTCGAAACGATCCTCGCCCAGAGCGTCGCCGCCGAAGCCGTCGCGGATCGCGTCCACCAGCACCGGTTCGAGGCGAATCCCGGCGGAATCGGCAAATCCCAACAGGACGGGCGCGTTGTCGATACGCGCCGTCTGCACGCGCTTGCCGGATTTCGCCCCGGCTTTGCGCGGAAAGCGCACGCCAAGATGACCGTAAAACTCGCCGGGATAGGCTTCGCAGGCGACGATCCAGCCGGGCTTGAGCAGCGACGCCAGCGTGCCAGAGAAGGGCCAGATCGCCAGTTGCAGGTAGCCGCGCATCTTCAGCGCAGGCGCGAGGATTTCCTTCCACCCGCTGATCGCCGCCTTGCCGACCTGCTGCGCGCCAATCGTCCAGAACAATTCGGCGGCAGCGCGGCGCTCGTCGGTCTGGCGGTCGCACTGGCGGCGCAGATCGCCGATGCCGAGCGCGCTGGTCAGGTGGTCGTGCAGCTTGCCGCCCGGCGACGCGGGGTAGAACGGGCGATACAGGCTGATCTCGTCGCGGGTCGCCGCGACCTGATAGAACTGCGCCCATTTGCCTTCGCCGAACTGCGCCAGCGCGTCGAGGAAGTTGTCGATCTTCGCCTTGCGCGCATAGGTGATCGGCAGCCCAATCGGGAAATCGAAGCCGACCAGCACGCAGCTTTCGGGGTCGTCCAGCAGCGACAGCGCGAACAAGCCCGGATCGCGCACGAACTCCGGCGCGGACGCCGTGTAGTGACCATCCGCGCCCAGCGTCGCCTGCGCCATCCAGCGCTTGCGCGGGTCGGCGCTCCAGTCGGCGTGGATCACGCGCTTTGGGAGCATTACGACAACCCCCATGCAGTTCTTGCCGCAGGGGACACCGAGTCATTGGTTTTTAGTTTTTGGCTCCTAGCTAAAAGCGGGAATCCCTTCAACGCCCCATGCACGACTAAAAACCAATAACTAATCACTCGTTTTTCCTCTGTGGTCTCTGGGGTAGAAAATCTCTTGTTCATGGCTGATCGCCGCTCATGTACTCGGCGCGGGTAGCGCGCGTCTGCTCAAGCTGCTGCGGCGACAGCAGCGACCAGAATTCTCCCGGCGTGATCACGCGGCTGCGTCCGGCGTCGGCGTAGCGCCGCAGCCAGTCGAAGAAGGCGTCCGTGCCCAGGTCGGCGCGCAGCGCGTCCATCATCTCCGCGCCGCGCAGGTAAACGGCATTGATGTACTCGCGCCCCGTCCCGAACTGGTAGACCGTGCTGTCGACGCGCCTGCCGCTGTAATCCGGCTTGACGTAAGTGCCGACGCGGAAATTCCACCACCACTCCTTGAGATCAGGATAGTGTTCCTCGTAGAAGATGAACTCGCTGTAGCAGGCGAGCGCCTCGTCCAGCCAGGGGTACAGCGCCTGATCGCTGCCGACGCGGGCGTACCACCACTGGTGCGAGGTCTCGTGGACGGTGATGATCGTCAGGTACGACTGGGCGCTGCCGGGGTTGGTGCGAAACCACGCCTCGCTGACGAAAACGATGCCGCTGAACTCCATGCCATCGGGGAAATCGCCCTGCACGATCACGTACCGCTCGCCGGAGTACGCGCCGAACAGGTCGGAATACATGTCGATGGCTTGCGCGGCGGCGGTCAGCGTTCGCGCGACGTTGTCGATCGCGCCGCCTTCGCCGTCTGCGCCGTGCGCTCGCCGAAGGTGTACAACTCGACCGGCACGCTGCTTGCCGTCTGCGTCTGCCGTCGTAGCGCTGACCTATGCTGAGCGTGAACCCCGGCGCGCGCCACAAGTGTAATGCCAGCGATAGCCCGCCTGCTCGACTTCTGTGCCGGGCGCGGCGACCAGCAAGCCGGGCGGCGCGTCGGTGACGTTGAGCGTCACGTCCCAGTCGGCGATGTCGTTGACGGTCTGCTCGCCAATGGCGCTGACTTCGTGCGTGATCCATTCGCCGTCGCGCCGTGCACTGCCAGCATCGGCAGCCAGTGTCCCAGGTTGAGCTGGTTGGCGCTGTAGCTGAAATAACCGTTCTCGTCGCCGATCTGCGGCAGCGCCAGCCGGAAGTCGAGGTTGATTTCAACGTGCAGCCCGGCGCGAACGGTCGGCGAGATCGACCGTCAGCCGCCGCCTGGTCAGTTCGTAGGCGAGCGCGCCGTGATCGGTGGTCAGGATTATCGAGCGTGAAGCTGCCGGGAAAGCGGTTCGGCTCAACGTCGAACACGACCTGCGCCAGCGGCTCGCTCCCCCGGTTGATGGTGCGCACGCGCTGCTGGACGACGGCACGGTGATGCTCGTAGCTGATGTCGGCGCTGACGGTGTGCTGCGAGGTCGGCAGCGCGGCAGTCGACTGACATTCGACCTGCGTCGGGGGTGCGCCGGGCATCTGGCTGGGGATGGCATGGAGCGCCGTCGGAACCTGCGTCGCCTGCACCACCCGCAGCGTAGTCGCCGTCGGCGGCAGCCCGGCTGCCGACTGACACGCGGTCAGCAGCAGCGCGGCGACGAACGTCCAGCCCATTCCCGGCATATCGGTTCAACCCTCACAACGATTGGCGCGAAACCCGCGTATTTATAGCACGAAAATTAGCACGGGCACTAGCCCCCGTAACGCAAACTCGCAGTCTGTGTTAGACTATCAGTTATTCATCCGGTTCTCATTTTTCATCGGAGGTCATCGTTGAACAGAGACCAGCTTAACGCCCTCATTCAACTGACGCGCTGGAAAGAATATGTGCCATTTGTTGTGCCTTTGACCATTATCGGCGCGCTGCTGGCTGCCCGACCGCACGGCGTCCTGCTCGACTGGCGTCTGATCGCGGTCACGCTTGCCAACGTGCTCGCCGTCGCTTATGCCTTCATGATCAATGACATCGAGGACGCACCGGATGACGCCCGCGACCCCGCCCGCGCCGCCCGCAACCCGATAAGCAGCGGGAAGATTCCGCCCGCGATTGGCTACCGCGCCACACGTATCGTCGCCGCCGCCACGCTGATCCTGTACGCCCTCGGCGGAGTATCCGTCCTGTTGATCGGCATTGGCACGCTGCTGCTCTCGCACCTGTATTCGTGGCGTCCGGTGCGCCTGAAGGCGTGGCCCGTCACCGACGTGCTGTCGCATTCGCTCATGCTCAGCGGGCTGCTGCTGCTGGCGGGCTACTTCATCTACCACGACAGCCCCGGCATCGTCTGGTTTGTGGCTGCGGCGGCGACTCTGGTCTCGGTCTACGGACAGCTTTACAACCAACTGCGCGATTTCGACATGGACAAAGCCGCCGGGCTGTACAATACGGCGATCATCCTCGGCGAAGTGTACACCCGCCGCGTCATGTACCTGACGATTGCGCTGGCGGCGACCTGCCTGCTGGCGGCGATCATTCAGGGCGCGTTCCCGGTCTGGCTGGGGCTGGTCGTGCTGGTCAGCATCCCGGTGAGTATGCTGTTCCGCCCGCGCACCGACATGCGCGGCGGCGTCGCCGTCGAAGCCAGCGGCATGATGCAGATACAGGCGCTTATTTCGCTCAATTTGATCATCGCCGTGTGGTTGATCGAAGCGATTGTCACACAGGTGTTCCTGAGTTAATGACGTTAAACGATCTTCACAACATCCTGTTCAATGCCCACATTCTGTATTCGGTAGCATTGGGCATCTGGAGCGCGCGCATGGCGGTTCGGAATGAGCCGATTTCCGGCAATTTCTGGGGCGCTGTCGCCGTCATCACCGGGCTGGCAGGCATCGTCACGCTGGTCGGGGTGATCATGACGATTCAGGGGCTGCGCCCGGAGCGGATCGTCACCTACTACCTGTACATGTCGTGGCTGGTGATCATCATGCCGGGGCTGTTCACGCTCCTGCGCGGGCGCGACGACCGCAGCGCCGCCATCGCCTTCTCGATCCTGTGCTTCTTCAACACTGCGACTTCGCTGAGCATGTTGCAGCGCCACATCGTCGGTCCCTGGATGAATGTCTAGGCTGCTCGGCTTCCTGCTGATGGCGCTGGTCTTAACGAGCGCCTGCGAGCCGGAAGCCACGCCGCTGCCGGGCAACCTGCCGACGCGCGTCCCGCCAACGCCGACGCCCACCGAAGTCAGCGGGCTGCGCTACGCGGTCGCGCCCAACGCCCTGCCCTATCTGTCCGATGCGGATCGGCAGGCGATCTCGGCGGATGCCGAGCTGATCACACTCGACGCGCCGCCTGCTCCCGGCGACCTGGGCGCGCGCTACGATCTGGTGGTAGCGCTCGGCGACCTGCCCGACGGCACGGCGACGCCGTCGCCGCTTCAGATCAGCCTGATCGTGAATGCCAGCCTCGCCCCGCTGGACGACCCTGCGCTCGCCGACATCGTGCGCTCGGCGGTCGACCCGCAGCAGATCGCCCGCGCCCTGAACGTGCCGCCGGAGCGCGCCAGCGCCGCGCCGGGCGTCGCCCCGGAAGCGCTGCGCACCCGTCTCGCCAACGCCGGTTATCCTGATGGCTTCGACCTCACACTTGCGGCACTCGCGCCCGGCGCGGACGCGCTGGCGGCGCTGCTCGATCCGGTTAGCATTCACGCCCGCATCGTCACCGACGCCGCCGAACCCGCCCATCTGACGCTGACGACCGTCCCCACGACGGACGCCCTGCCGATTCTGACCATCCCGATCAGCTACCGCTCCGTCGAGGGGCTGACCATCACGTTCACGGAGTCGGGGTTTCCGATTGCAGAGAGATAAATTTGTCGTAGGGGCGAGGCATGCCTCGCCCCTGCATCCCGGCGCTTGCGTCTTTGCGTTAAGCACTTTCTTGGCGTACTTGGCGTCTTGGCGGTTAAAATAAATCCGTAACCGTTCCTGAGGGGCTATGCACGTCATCCTGTGTCATGAAAACGCGGACTTCGATGCGGTCGCCGCCATGCTGGGGGCGCACAAGCTGACTCCGTCCGCCGTCCCCGTCCTGCCCGACCGACTGAACACCAACGTCGCCCGCTTCGTGGCGCTGTATCGCGCCGGGCTGCCCTTCGTCGCCCGCCAGGATGTCCGCCCCGACTCGATCCGCGAAATTACGCTGGTCGATACGCAGCGCGTCCCGCAGACCAAAGGCATCCGCTCGGACACCCCGATCCGCATCATCGACCACCACCCGCTGATGCGCGAGCTTGCCCCGCACGAGACTTTCGCCGGGGATTCGGTCGGCGCGGCGACAACGCTGCTGGTCGAGGCGATTCAGGCGCAGGCGGTCGCGCTCACGACGCTGGAAGCGACCCTGCTGGCGCTCGGCATATACGAGGATACCGGCTCGCTGGTCTACGGCGAAACCACCCCCCGCGACCTGCGGGCGGCGGCGTGGCTGGTCGAGCATGGCGCGGCGCTGGACGACGTGCGCCGCTATCTGGAGCCGCCGCTCAGCGACGAGCAGGCGGCGCTGCTGGAGACGCTGGTCACGACCGCCGATTCGCGCATGGTGCAGGGCTATCCGGTCACGGTCGCGGCGGCGACGCTCAACAGCTATCTGTACGAGGTCAGCGCGGTGGCGCACCGCCTGCGCGACACGCTCGACCCGGCGGCGCTGTTCCTGCTGGTGCAGATGCCGAGCGCGCTCCATCTCGTCTGCCGCTCGACCGACGACGCCATCGATGCCGGGGCGATTGCCCGCTTCTTCGGCGGCGGCGGGCATATGCGGGCTGCCTCCGCCACCATCCACGATTACACGCTGGACGCAGCCGTCGCCGCGCTGTGGGATCAGCTTGAGCGGATCGTGCAGCCCGCCGTGCGCGTCGCCGACCTGATGTCGCGCGGCGCGCAGACGCTCGCCGCCGATGCCAAGCTCGAAACGGTCATTCGCAGGCTGCGCCGCATCGGGCACGAAGGCTTCCCGGTCGTCGAGGACGGTCACATCGTCGGGCTGCTCACCCGCCGCGATGCCGACCGCGCGCTGGAACACGGACTCGGCAGCCTCGCCGTGCGCGAGGTCATGTCCGCCGGGGAAATCACCCTGCGCCCCGGCGATTCGATTGCCCGGCTGGAACAGCGCATGGTCGAAAGCGGCTGGGGGCAGATTCCGGTCGTCGGCGACGACGGCAAGCTGATCGGCATCGTCACCCGTACCGACCTGATCAAATACTGGGCACAGGCACACCCCGCCGCCGCGCCGCCCGAAGCCGAGCGCATCGACGCCGCGCAGATCGCCGCCGTGCTCGGTCAACCCATCGCCCGGCTGATCGAGAAGGTCGCGGGACAGGCGCAGGAACAGCATACCAGCCTGTACATGGTCGGCGGCGTGGTGCGCGACCTGCTGCTCAAGCGGCACAACGACGACATTGACTTCGTGGTCGAAGGCGACGCCATCCGCTTCGCTGAGGGCTTGCAGGCGCGCTACGGCGGCATGATCCACAGCTACCGTCCGTTCGGCACGGCGACGTGGATTCTGAGCGGCGCGAGTCTTGATGACGGTGGTCTGCCCGCCTCGGTCGATTTCGCCACCGCCCGCAACGAGTTTTACGAGCATCCCACCGCCCTGCCGACCGTCTACAGCGGCTCGATCAAGCTGGATTTGCAGCGGCGCGACTTCACCATCAACACGCTGGCGGTGCAGTTGAGTCCCGGCGGCGGGCGCATCCTCGACTTTTACGGCGGGCTGGCGGATTTGCGCGCCGGGTTGATCCGCGTGCTGCACAGCCTGAGCTTCGTCGACGACCCGACCCGCATCCTGCGCGCCGTGCGCTTCGAGCGGCGGCTCGGCTTCGAGATCGAGCCGCGCACCGCCGAGCTGATCGACACCGCGCTGCCGATGCTCCGGCGCATCACCGGCGAGCGCGTCCGCAACGAGCTGGCGCTGCTGCTGCGCGAAGCCGACGCCGCCGAGAGCTTCCGGCTGCTGCAAGCGCGCGGCATCCTCAAGGCGATCCATCCGGCGTTCGTCGTCCCGGACGATCTCGCCGCCCGCTTCGAGCGGTCGCACACGACTCCCTCGCCCTGGCAGATGGAGCCGCCCGCGCCGCTCGACCTCGACTGGTGCGTCATGCTGGCGAGCGTGCCCGCCCGCGATCTGGTCGACCTGACCGGGCGGCTGGTGCTGGGCAAAGGACTGTCCGAGGCGATCCTCTCGACGGGGAAGCTCGTCCAGAACCTCGACGGGCTGACTGAGAAGGACACGCCCCCCAGCCGCGTCGTCGCACGTCTGGACGGGATCGGCGATCTGGCGCTGTTCGCGGCGTGGCTGATTCTCGAAGATGGAATCGCCCGTGAGCGGATTTGGCAGTATGCTAACCAGTGGCGCGATGTGCGCCCGGCGACCAACGGTCATACCCTGCGCGCGCGGGGCGTCGAACCCGGTCCGTGTTACGCCGTGATTCTCTCCCGGCTGCGTCAGGCGCGGCTCGATGGCGAAATCATCGACGACGAGGCGGAAACCCGCCTGCTGGACTCATTGCTGGAAGGGGGAATTTGCGATGACGGCGCTGAACACGCCGACGATCACACTTGAAATGCCGGTGGCGTTTCGTCTGGCGGTCTACAGCGACTTACCGAAGCTCGAATGGTTTGGTCAGTACACGCATTTTCGAGCATTGTTCCGGCGCACGTATCAGGAGCAGCTTCAGAACCGCCGCCTGATGCTGATCGCCGACTGCAATCATTTTCCAATCGGGCACGTTTTCGTCCAGTTGAGCAGCGGCGAGCAGCGCATCGCCGATGGTCGGCGGCGCGCGTATCTGTATTCGCTGCGCGTCATGGATATGTTTCAGGGGCACGGCATCGGCACGTATCTGATCCAGGAAGCCGAAATCCTCGCGTCCGATCACGGGTTTGAGTGGGCGACGATTGCCGCCGCCAGGGACAACCCGCGCGCCCGCCGCCTGTACGAGCGGCTGGGCTACCGCGTCTTTGGCGAGGACGAGGGCAAATGGAGTTACCTTGATCACGAAAACCGGATGCGATATGTCCATGAACCCTGCTGGGTATTGGAAAAACGAATCGACATGCGTTAGAATGCTTCGGTTAGTACCAGTGTTACAAATCGTCAGAGGATTCGTTCGCTTATGGCATTTGAAGAAAGCGCAGCCATCCACGTGATTCGCTGGAGTGGCGGACAGCATCCCACCCTGTCAAACATCACGCGCCAGATGCAAAAAGAAGGCTTGCGCCCCTACGTGTGGGATAACACGCCAAATTATCGCTACGCGGTGCGCAGTCACGGCTACCGCAAAGTGATGTACGTGATCGAAGGCTTACTGGAAGTGACCCTGCCCGACAGCAACCAGCGCGTGAAGCTGCGCCCCGGCGACCGGGTCGAAATTCCGGCTGGCGTGCGGCATGGAGCGATCATCGGCAGCAGCGGCGCGAAGTGCGTCGAAGCCGCCGCCGGGCGCTAGAGACGAATCATCTGCCGGGGGCGGGATCGCCCCCGGTTTTTGATTCCCGCGCGAATTCGATGTCTGGTGTATAATGCCTGCTTTCGCCCGTTGAGCGACGGTGACGCGCTTGTTCCAGCAGTCCATCCGAATCACCCCACAGATCAACCAAGCCTACTGGTCGTTCGCCATCACCGGCAGGGTCGCCCGCCCGCTGATCCTGTCGTTCGACGATCTGCGCCAGTTCCCGACCGAGACGCTGCGCTGCGCCATCGCCTGCGCCGGGACAAGCAGCGGTCGCCCATTGCTCGGCGAAGCGATCTGGCGCGGCGTGCCGCTGCGCGCTCTGCTCGCCGACGTGACCGTCGGCTCCAGCGCCCGCTACGCCCGCGTCCACGCCGCCGACGGCTACACGACCGTGCTGCCGCTGGATCAACTGGCAAACGCGCTGCTGGTCTACGAAATGGATGGCGCGCCGCTGCTGCCTCGCGCACGGCTTCCCGCCCGGCTGATCGCGCCCGGCTTGCAGGGCTACAAGATGCCCAAGTGGATCGAGCGGATCGCAGCTCGACCCCGGCTGACGGCGGCTTCTGGGAATCGCGCGGGTGGTCGCTCGACGGCACGGCGGGCGTGAAAGCAGCGATACTGAGCCACAATACGACCGCTGACGGGGGCTGGCGCTGGTGGGTATCGCCTACGCGGGCAAACACACCATCACCTCGGTCGAGGTGGGTGTCGACGGCGGCGGCATGATGCCTGTCACGTTCGCGCCCGGCGAGCCGTTCACCTTGACCCACTGGCAAATCGACTGGACGCCGCCCGGCGCGGGCGATTACGAAATCCGCGTGCGTGCCACCAGCGGAATTGCCGCCGCCGAACACGCGCGCATCGTGAGGGTGCGCTGACGATGCTGTCTCGACGCCAGTTTTTGCAGGCGGCAGGCATCGCCGTCGCCGCCCAAGCGCTGCCGCGCCTGCCGTCCGCCACGCCAACGTTTGAGCCGCTTTACGGGCGTTCGCTCGAAACGCTGCCGATCTACGCCGCCCGGACACACTATCGCCGCTCGTCATGCACCTGTGGGGCGACACGATTGTGCCGATCCTCGGCGTGAGCGACGGGTGGTATCAACTTCCGCAGGGCTACGCGCCGCGCCGGATCATCCAGCCGATGATCGCGCCCGCGCACCGCGCCGAATCGCCGTCTGCACCGCCTTTCTGGGGCGGAGGTGACCACCGCCAGCGCCGTCGTGCGCGCCGCCTGCGCCGCCGATGCGCCGTTGATCGCGCGTATCGGTCACGGCGGTGTGCTGCGCGTGATCGACTACCTGCCCGGCGACGGCATCGACTGGTACGGCGTCGCCGAGAACGAGAACGCCGATCTGCTCGGCTGGACGCAGGCGGCAGCGTGGTCGCCCGCGCGCGTTGACGACGCCGCGCCTACGCTGGCGCTGGTCGTCAGCGCCGCAGAGCAGCGGCTCCGCGTGCAGGACGGCGACCGGATTTTGCTGACCGCGCCGATCTCGACCGGGCGCGACCTCGTGCCCGGCATTTACACTGTGACCGACCGCCAGCCGAACGGAACGGACGAGCAGCACGTCGGCGCGCCCTGGTCTCTGGCGTTTGGCGACGATCTCAACCTGAGCGGCGTTTACTGGCACAATCGCTTTAGCGCGATAGCACCCGGCGCGGCAGTTCAGGTGGACGCTGCCGCTGGCGAAATGGCTCTACCCACGCGCGGCGAGAGTCATCATTTCTTAAGGAAACTGGGATATGCTGAAAGGCAAGTGATTGTTTTTTGGGTTATTCGTCATGGCAAATCCCTTATCCCGCTCACTGTCGCGCGAGCCGAAAACCAATGACAATGACCTAAACTCAGCACCGTTAACCATGACCAAGTAGAAGTGTTGCCCACATGCAGCTAAGCTTTTCCCTCGCCATGATCGCCGGGCTGGTGTCGTTCCTGTCGCCGTGCGTGCTGCCGCTCGTCCCGGCGTACATCGGCTACATGGGCGGTCGCGTGACCAATACCGTCGCCGCGCAGACCGCAGGCGGCGCAATCGCCCTCAAGCCGACGCTCGGCAGCCGCTTCAGCACCCTGCTGCACGGCTTGGCGTTCGTCGCCGGGTTTACATTCGTGTTCGTGGCAATTGGCTTGCTCAGCACGGCGTTCGTCAACCAGATCGGTCGGCAGAATGTCAACGTGGTCACCGGCATCATCGGGCGCGCGGGCGGGCTGCTGATCATCTTCTTCGGGCTGCATTTCATGGGCGTGCTGCCGTCGATCTTCCGGCGGCTGCTGGAACGCCGCCAACTGCTCGGCACTCCGCTGGTCAGCCTCGCCGCCGCGCTGATCGTCGGTGCGGCGCTGCTGTGGATTTTCGAGGACTGGCTGTTCGCGCTGCCGCTGTTCGCCCTGGTCGTGCTGTGGCTGGTGCTGGGCGGCGGCTTCACCCAGCCGGAAGCCTTCTGGACAAAGGTCATCGGCGGCATCCAGCGCGCGCTCTACACGGATTTCCGGCGACAGATGGTCGCCCAGGGACACCAGAGCTACGCCGGATCCGCCATCATGGGTGTGATCTTCTCGGCGGGCTGGACGCCGTGCATCGGACCGATCTACGGCAGCATTCTGACAATGGCGGCAATGGGCGGCGATGTCGGCGTCGCCGGGTCGCTGCTGCTCGCTTACTCGCTCGGCTTGGGCATCCCCTTTCTGGTGACGGCGTTCCTGCTCGACAGTGCCGCGAGTATCCTGCGCCATCTGACGCGCCACCTGCACAAGATCGAGCTGGTGAGCGGTGCGTTTCTGGTCGTGATCGGCTTGCTGGTCGCCAGCGGGCGGCTGCAACTGCTGAGCCAGAATTTCGCCACCCAGTTCGCCGATTTTTCCTACAACCTCGAAGAATGCGTCGTCAAGCTCAACCAGGGCGAGATCACTTTCGGCGACCTGCCGGGCTGCATCAACGAATCGGGCAGCGCCAGCGCCGCCCCGGTGAACACCGCCGCGTTCGAAACGCCCGCCGCCAGCGCCGCCGTGCCAAGCATCGTCGATCTGGCAGCCAAAGCGCCGGAGACCCGCGAAATCGGGCTGGAAGTCGGCAAGATCGCGCCCGGCTTTAGCACCAAGACTGACGCGGGCGAGCCGTTCACGCTCGCCGACCAGCGCGGCAAGGTGGTCGTCCTCAATTTCTGGGCGACGTGGTGTGGACCGTGCCGCGTCGAGATGCCGGAATTCGAGCGGGCATTCGCCAGCCGCGCCAGCGACGGGCTGCTGATCGTCGGCGTGAACAACGCCGAGACCGCCGAGGACATCGCTGGCTTCCGCGACGAATTCAGCCTGACGTTCCCGCTGCTCGTCGACAGCGACGCCAGCATCCAGAAGCTGTACGGCATCGCCGCCTACCCCAGCACCTACGTCCTCGACCGTGACGGCGTGATCGTCGCCCAGCAGTTCGGACCGATGACGGCGCAGCAGGTCGGCACGCTCGTCGATCAGGCGCTGTCGTAACACCGCGCCAGCGAGATCATGGCTATTTCTGGGCAAAACCGGATACTGTTGTGGGCTAGCGCTGTCGTATGCTTCGCCGCAGCGCTGGTGCTGGTCGTCACCGCCGGGCTGCCGGAGCGCGCCACCTATTCCGGGCAGATTCTGCCCAACGGGCAGGTCATCGCCCCGGAGATCGGCGCGTTCGCCCCGTCGTGGAGCGCCCCGACGCTCGACGGCAGCATCGACCTGAGCGCGCTGCGCGGCTCGCCGGTCGTGATCAACTTCTGGGCGACGTGGTGCGTCCCGTGCGCCGTCGAAATGCCGGAGCTGCAAGCCTTTCACGAAGCCCATCCCGCCACGCGCGTGCTGGCGATCAATCTTGGCGAATCACGCCGTCTGATTGTAGACTGGGTAACACAGCTTGGGCTGACATTCGACATCGTGCTCGACACCGATCAGTCGATTGCGAGCCTGTACCGCCTGCGCGGGCAGCCTTCGACTTACGTGGTCTCGCCGGGCGGCGTGATCACCAGCATCTTCTACGGACCGACGACCCGGCAGGCGCTCGAAGGCGCGCTGGAGCCATTCCTGAGGGACTCATGACCACAACCAACCGCAGCCGCCGCGTTCGCCTGAATATCGGGCTGCTGAAGCTCACGCGCCACTGGCTCAGGGTCGCGCTGGTGCTGATCGGGCTGTTCGCCGGGCTGCCCTGGGTCGCGCCCACGCTGATGCATTTCGGCATCACCGGACCGGCGCACGCGCTGTATTTCGTGTACGGACCGTTCTGCCATCAGTTCGCGTTCCGCTCGTTCTTCCTGTTCGGCGATCAACCGGACTATCCCCGCGCCATCAGCGGCACGACGCTGACTCCTTACGAGACCTACATCAGCGAATCGCCGGAGTTCCGGCAGGCGCTCACCAACTGGGTCGGGCGACCGGAAAGTTATTTCCAGTCCGTCGACCAGTTCGACCCGTACCTGTGGACGTTTGATCTTCAATTCGCCTCTAAAGACTTCTTTGGCGACCCGCGCATGGGTTACAAGCTGGCGATATGCGAGCGCGACATCGCCATTTACTCGTCGCTGTTCCTGGGCGGCGTGATTTACAGCATCCCCGTCGTGCGCCGCCGCCTGCGTCCTATCCCAATCTGGCTGTATCTCATCCTCGGCATCGTGCCCATCGGCATCGACGGCGTGAGCCAGCTTCTGGGCTACCCGCCCTTCAGCCTGTGGACACCGCGCGAGACTCTGCCGACTTTCCGGGTCGTTACCGGCGCGCTGTTCGGCTTGATGAACGCCTGGCTCGCCTTCCCCTATCTGGAGCTTTCCTTCCGCGATACCCGCGTGCAGCTTGAAGCCAAGCTGGCGCGCGCCGGAATCCACGTCTGATATTTATCCGTGTGAAGCGCCCACAGGCGCCACCTCAACGGTAAGGGCACGACAGACACTCACGCTTCCTCAACCGATGTGATCCCAAAATGCAAACAGGACTGGCTAAGCCAGTCCTGTTTTTGCGATGCATATTATTACTGTAGAGAACCTACATCTGCCTCATCCGCAGGACTCCGTACAACCACCACCCTGCGGTGTCCACGTCGGCGACGGCGTCCGCGTCGGTGTCCGCGTCGGCGTCATCGTACTCGTCGGCGTATTCGACGGCGTGTACGTGTTGGTCGGCGACGGCGTCCACGTATTCGTCGGCGTGTTGGTCGGCGTGAACGTATTGGTCGGCGTCCGCGTCGGCGTGTTGGTCGGTGTCGCCGTATTCGTCGGCGTCCGCGACGGCGTATACGTGTTGGTCGGTGTGAAGGTCGGCGTCCGCGTATTGGTCGGCGTCCACGTCGGTGTGCGCGTCGGCGTGTTCGACGGCGTGAAGGTGTTGGTCGGCGTGAACGTATTAGTCGGCGTCGGCGTGCGTGATGGCGTGTACGTATTGGTCGGCGTGTTCGACGGCGTCCGCGTATTCGTCGGCGTGCGCGTCGGCGTGCGCGATGGCGTATACGTGTTGGTCGGCGTATTCGACGGCGTGTACGTGTTCGACGGCGTATAGGTCGGCGTCCGTGTCGGCGTCCGCGACGGCGTGAAGGTATTGGTCGGCGTCCGCGTCGGCGTCCGCGTCGGCGTATTCGACGGCGTATACGTGTTGGTTGGCGTATTCGACGGCGTATACGTGTTCGATGGTGTGTACGTCGGCGTGAAGGTCGGCGTATTCGACGGTGTGTACGTCGGCGTAGCCGTGCACGTCAGCGTGTATTCGAGCGGCCACGGTGTCGTACCGTTCACATAGCCTGCGGGCAGGTTTTGCACGTCGTATATGCTCAGCGTGACGACACCATACCATTCGGGCGGCGTAGAGAAATTGATCGTCCACGTCCCACCGCTCGCCATTGGACCGACGAAGCTGCCTGAGCTAATCACGACGCCATCAAGGATACGGTTATAGAAGAACCGCACCTGATTTCCAGGCTGATCTGGTATGGCTACGCCCGTGTTGGTGACGGTGAAGCGCACGCGCCCCAATGTGCGGCAGAAACCGCTGACATCCAGTGTTATAACGGCTGGTGTAGGCGTGAGCGTATTGGTCGGCGTGTACGTGTTGGTCGGCGTATACGTGTTGGTCGGCGTGAAAGACGGCGTCGGCGTCGGCGGAGGCGTTGCCGCTTCGGCGGTCACATCCGGACAGAGCAGCGGATCGAACGCGAAGGTCGTGCCGTTGAAATCGAGCACCGTGACGCCGGGGAAATCGACTCCCAGCGTGTTGATGCCGCCGCCACCGAACTGCACGTAAATCGGAACTGTGCCGCCCGGCGGAATGGTGACGGAGAAGTACCACGTCCCTTCGGAGTCGCTCTGCGTGCCGGGGAAGGCATCCTGACCGGGGTCAGCCGCCCACATATGGACGCCATCACCAGGTCCGCTGCCGTTCGCCCAGACATCGGTCAGGCGCATCGTCGTAGAGCCGTGATTATCCCAGTTGATGTTGAACCCGGTGATTTCGACAGGACTCGATGGATAGAAGTTGCGAATGTCGAAGCGAACCACGTCGTTCAGCATAAAGGTCGCCGGAGAGATCAAGACCGATCCGACCGGGCAGACAGGCGTCGGCGTACTCGACGGCGTCACGTTCGACGGCAACGTATTGGTCGCCGTCGAAGTCGGATAAGTCAGCAACTGCACCGGGCAGTCCATCGTCGTGTTCAGATCGTCGAAGAAGAAGGTCGTGCCGTTGAAAACGGTGCTCGGCATGGTCGACGCGCTGACAACCGCCGTATCGAAACGGATTTCCAGAACCGTGCTGCCGGGGTTGATCGTCAGATTCGCACCGGAGCCAAATGTGCCTTCCTGCGTGCCGTTCCCAGGCGGCGGCGGCGTAAACGTCGGCTCGACCGAGACTGAGTTGCCGATGTCGAGCAGCGGTTGATTGTCGTGCCCGCTCCAGATCGACAGCCCGCCCAGGTAGACGCCGATGGCTGCCATCGAATCGTAGCCGGTCGGAGCTTCCCAGTAGAAAGCGAGGCGGGTCAGCGTCGTCGGCAGCGGATGGCTGTTGGTGATGGTGAACTGAACCGCGTTGTTCTGATAGGTCAGGTTCCCGACCGTGACATACGAGCAGGTAAAGGTCGGCGTGTTGGATGCCGTCGGCGTGTTGGTGATCGACGGCGTCGGCGTCATCGTCGGCGTTTCCGTGTCGGTTGGCGTGGAGGTCGGCGTCGGCGTCGAGTCGTCGGTTGGGAGCAGGGTCGGCGGATCGGGCAGATCGTAGCTCGGCGGCACAGCGCGCGGCGCACGGAACGCTTCGTTTACGGCGACGCGGCGCGCCTGCAGCGGCAGGAACGAGGCGAGACCAAGAGGTGTCACCAGCGGATGATTGAAGGTCACGACGATCATGACCGTATCGCCGGGACCTCCGGCATCCAGCCAGGGGACATCAACATTGTTCGTCCAGCCGTCGCCCGCCAGCGTTCCGTTGGGGACTTCGGTATTCAGGCAGACTGGCGCTCCAGCGCCGTGAGTTTGCGCTTCAGCAGAGGTCAGGATCGTCGGATAATTGAAGCGTAAACCTCCAAGCTCGTTATCCAAACCTCTGTTGTCGGGATTAAGCACAGCGCGCGTGCTGCAAATGTTCACGTCGAACCAGCCCGGCTCATCGGAATGGCGAAGATTCCAGAAATCGGGGCTGCCCGGCAGCGGGCGATCCCAGACCTGATACCAGGGGACAGTACCGGCAGCAGGATACGTGCCGGTAATCGACCAGGTGGGCGAACCGTCAAAAATGCCATGTCAGCGTAAAACCGGGAACACCAATTTGCGGTTGCGGCAAAACCTGAGAACCGTCCCAAACCAGCCGCGCCCAGCCGCGCCTCGTCCCAGATCGAGAGCAGGCGCGCCAGGTCTTTACGTCGGTTCTGATCTTCTTCGTCGGTCGGGTCGCAGTCGTCGCCGCTGTAATACGTCGCGTAGATCGACTCAGGTCCATTCTGGAAAGCATGAATGTCGTGCGTTGACGGGAACGTCACGTCCGTATAGGTGACCGGCACGCCACGCTGCGCCAGATTGCGGGCGTTACGCGCGGTGTTCTCGGCAGCACTCGGAGAGTTCAGCTCCTCGTTTTTCATGCACGGCACAATCGAGTTGAGGTCACCGTACCAGCCTGGATTCGTCACATCATTCGAGTCGTAGATGTTCAGATCGAGCTGGTACTTATCCGTGTCGTAGACGCCGGTCGTGGCGTAACGCGCCGCAGCGCGCGCCGAGTTTTGCAGCGTCACCCAGGCTTGGAAAATGCGCCCGAACTCGATGATGCCGAACAGGAGCAGCAGCAGAATCGGGAGCGTGATAGCGAACTCCGCCAGCGTCTGCCCGGTTCTTCGTTGGGTATGCAGTGTTCTGCTGTCGTCCATAACCCCCAGAGTCCTTTACTGCGACAACCGCGTAAACATGCGTGACGCAATCTGATTGAACACGTCTTCAAGCTGCTGCCCGGACGCCGCCACGTAATAATTCCCGCACGATTCGCGCGGCGGCTTCGGATTCCATGCACCCGTGTGCGTGCCAGTATCTACTTCACAGGCACCGAACGTGCCCCACTCCGGCGCGGTCGTATCGATACAATTGCTAAGGCGGTCGGTCACACCACCCGTGCAGGTGTTCGTCAATGCCGACCCCGGATACAACTGTGCGGTGGAAGCGTTCAGCGTCCAGTAGTCGTTGTCGATTTCGAAGTTGTCGCCCACGTCGGCGATATAGCGCAGCAGCTCTTCGCCGAGATAGTCGGCACGGCGCAAACGCTGTGTCGACGAGCCGGTTCCCGCGGTAATACCGCGAATGCAGTCGTAATCCGTCGATCCGCAGTACAGGTGGTTGCCGCTGGCGTCAACATCATAGTTGATGCCGAAGCCAATCGTGAAGACCGTCGGCAGGAGCTGATCGCCAACACGCCCGGTTGTGCCGCCGCTGATGGCGTTCGGCAGTTGGGCAACAGCAACCCAGTCCGCCCAGTCGCGGGCATAGTCGTCGACGTCATAGTAGTTGATGCAGCCAGTCGCGGACGTATCCTGGTCGAGCGCCGTATCCGGGATATAAGCGACTTGCCCGCAGTAGTGTCGAGTCTGCGGCATCAAATCGCTGCACGTCGGGAAATTACTGTTCTGGAGAAGCTGCGGATTAGCATCGCCAGAACCGTTCTGCGGACCATAAGGGCACAAGCCGAAGAAGCCGTAGCCGCCGGTGCTATTGCCAAGCCCGGTGCTCGGATTAGTACACGGGTAGTTCGGGCTGGAGGGATCGGTACAGATCGGTCCGCCAATACCGTCAAGCGGCTGCAAATGCCCCATCCCATCGGTCGCGTAAGGATCAGCAGCAGCGATGTCAGAGCCATTGATTTTGTAGATCGGGTTGCTGGCACCGGCAGCGCCGTCGCTCAGCAGCACCATGATCCAGACTGCACCTTCGCGGCGTCCCT
>JAXLWE010000005.1:0-154006 GCA_046328655.1 Anaerolineae bacterium
GAACAAGGCGGCGTCGCGCTACGCGGGCATTTCGGTGCAGCGCTACATGGTGCTGGCGCTCACGCTCAGCGGCGGGCTGGCGGGGCTGGCGGGCGCGGTCGAGTTGACCGGCATCAGCCACCGCATGGTCGAAGGTTTCGCCGTCGGCTACGGCTTCTCCGGGATCGTCGTCGCGCTGTTCGGGCGGCTGCATCCCATCGGCGCGATCCCGTCGGCGTTCCTGTTCGGCGCCCTGCTGGTCGGCGCGGACAAGATGCAGCGCACGGTGCAGGTTCCGGCGGCGACCGTCACGACCTTGCAGGGCTTGATCGTGATCTTCGTCGTCAGCAGCGATTACTTCATCCGCCGCTACAACGCGCGCCGCAAAGCCCGCGAAGTGACCGCCGCCCCGACGACGCCGAATATTTCGCAGCCCGCGCCGGAGGCAGCCGTATGAACTTCGCACAGGTGCTCGCCGAAGCGCTCCCGCTCACGTTCATGTTCGCGTCGCCGTTCCTGTTCGCCGCGCTGGGCGAAGTGTTCGTCCAGCGGTCGGGCGTGCTGAATCTCGGCGTCGAAGGCATGATGCTGATGGGCGCGTTCTGCGCCATCTACGTCGTCTCGCCGCAGGGTCTGGGCGCTAACCCGCTGCTGGGGCTGCTGGTCGCGGCGCTGGTCGGCGGGCTGATGGGTTTGGCGATGGCGGTCGTCAGCGTCACGCTGCAAGCCGAACAGGGCATCAGCGGTATCGGCTTCACGCTGTTCGGCGTCGGCTTGTCCAGCCTGCTGTTCCGGCTGCTGGCGGGCGGCGTGATCACGGCGCAGGGCTTGGGCTTCCAGCCGCTCACCATCCCGGTGCTGAGCGACCTGCCGGTCGTCGGCAAAATCTTCTTCCAGCAGAATATTCTGGTTTACGCCGCCTTCGCGCTCGTGCCGATTTCGACCTGGGTCATCAACCGGACGAAATGGGGGCTGCAAATCCGCGCGGTCGGGCAGAACCCCGCCGCCGCTGACTCGATGGGCGTGAACGTGGTGCGCGTGCGCTACGCGACCGTGATCTTCGGCGGCATGATGGCGGGCATCGCCGGAGCATCGCTGTCGATTGCCGCGACGCCGGTCTTTCAGGAGAACATGACCGAGGGGCGCGGCTTCATCGCCGTCGCGCTGGTGTACTTCGGCGGCTGGTCGCCATTCCAGGTCATGCTCGGCGCGCTCCTGTTCAGCATCGCCAACAATCTGCAAATCTGGGCGCAAATCCTCAATCTCCAGATCGCGGGTTCGGCGATTCCGCCCAACCTGCTGATCATGGTTCCGTACATCCTGACTATCGCCGTGCTGGTGTTCGCGCGCCAGCGGCGGCGCTCCGAGCCTGCTGCGCTCACCAAGCCGTTCCAGCGCGGCGAAAACTAGGTCACGGTCGATGCTCGCACCGGTGGGCATCGTTGCAAACGACATAGGGAGGAATGTGATGAAGAAGTACATGCTGCTTTTGGGAGTACTGGCGCTGTTGAGCGTCGGCGTCGTCAGCGCGCAGGACGCACCGTTCCGCGTCGCCGTCGTCATGCCGAGCACGATCACCGACATCTCCTGGAGCCAGGCGATTTACGATGCGCTCGTCGTCGTACAGACCGAAATGGGCGGCGAAAGCGCGATGGAGATCGCGTATCAGGAGAATACCTTCGACCCGACCGCTGGCGCGCAGGCGCTTCGTGACTACGCCGAAGAAGGCTACGATCTGGTGATCGCGCACGGCACGCAGTTCGGAACCGGGCTGTTCGAGCTTGCCCCGGATTACCCGGAAACGGCGTTCGCCTGGGGCACGGCGAAGGACACCGGCGCGGATCAGGGCTTGACCAACGTCTTTGCCTATGAAGCCAGCGCCGAACAGGGTGGCTACGTCAATGGCGTGATCGCCGCTATGCTCACCAAGTCGAACACCATCGGCATCGTCGGACCGATCCCGGCGGGCGACGCGCTCCTGTACATCAACGGCTTCCAGCAGGGTGTCGCGGCGACCAACGCCGACGCGACCGTGCTGCTGGCGTACACCGGCGGGTTCGGTGATACCGCTGCCGCCGCCGAAGTCGCTCAGACGGTGATCGCGGCGGGCGCGGACGTGATGACCGGCTCGGCGCAGCAGGTCGTCGGCGCGATTGAGGCGATTGAAGCGGCGGGCGGCCGGTTCGGCACGCAGAGCGACCAGCGTAATGCCTGATACCGTCGTCGCTTCGCAGGTTCATGACCGGGCGCCGACCATCCGCGACATGATCGCCAAGATTCAGGCGGGCGAGATGGGCGGCACGGCGTACAACCTGACGCTCGAAAACGGCGGATTGACCTTCGCATACGGCGCGGTCGAGCTGCCCGCCGAAGTCAAAGACGCTGCCGACGCTGCCGTCGCGGGTATCATCAGCGGCGACATCACCGTGCTCAGGAACTGCCCGAAGCCACGCCGGAAGCTACGCCCGCTTGCAAGGTGAATCCAGTTGTAGGGGCGCACCTGTGTGTGCGCCCGGTTTTACATGGGGCAGACCTGTTTGGTCTGCCCTACAAAGGCATTTTATGACGGTCACCCTCCTCCGGGCACAAGCGTATCGACCACGCCGAAATGCGCGGGATCACCATCCGGTTTCCGGGCGTGCTCGCCAACGACCGCGTCGACTTCGACGCCAGCGGGGCGAGATTCACGCTACCGGGCGAAAACGGCGCGGGCAAATCGATGCTGATGAAAATCCTGTACGGGATGTATAAGCCGGACGCGGGCGAAATCCTGCTGGATGGCGAACGGTGGCGTTTCATTCTCCGGCGGATGCGCTGGTGCACAACATCGGCATGATCCACCAGCACTTCATGCTGGTGCAGACGCTGACCGTCGCCGAAAACGTCGCGCTGGGGCTGAAGGCGGGCGGGCTGGTGGTCGACCTCGACGGCGTGCGCGAGCGGCTGCTCAAGCTGGCGAAGGTCTACGGCTTGAAGGTCAACCCGGATGCCTACATCTGGCAGCTTTCGGTCGGCGAGCAGCAGCGTGTCGAGATTATCAAGGCGCTGAATACGGCGGCGCGCTGGTCATCCTCGACGAGCCGGATCGTCCTGACGCCGCAGGAATGCAGCGAGCTGTTCGTCACGCTCAAGGAGATGCGCGCGCAGGGACACGCGCCGATCTTCATCTCGCACAAGCTCCACGAGGTGCAGGAACTCCGGCGACTGGCGTCACCGTCATGCGCGATGGGCGCCATCGACACCGCGCCGAACGTCAACCTCGACCGCCAAAGCTGGCGCGTATGATGGTCGGGCGCGTCGTGTTCCAGTTGAGCGCCCCGCCGTCAGCGTCGGCGAGGTCAAGCTGTCGGTGCGCGACCTGAGCGCCGACAACGATCAGGATTTGCCCGCGCTGCAAGGGCATCTCGCTCGACGTGCGCGCCGGGGAGATCGTCGGCTTGGCGGTGTATCGGGCAACGGGCAGCGCGAACTCGCCGAGACAGTCGCCGGGCTGCGCCGCGCTACCGGCGGCAGCGTCCTGATCGGCGGTCACGACGTGACGCATACGTCGGTCGCGGCACGTTGCGCGCCGGGCTGTCGTATATCCCTGAGGAGCGCAACCGCGACGGCGTGATCGGCGCATTCTCGGTGGCGGAGAACGCTATCCTCCAGAACAACGCCGACTACACGCGCGGGCGCATCTTCTTCAATTTCGGCGCGATCAACCGCCACGCCGCCGCGCTGGTGCGCAATTTCAACATCAAGACGCCCACCACGCAGACGCCGACCAAGAATCTGTCCGGCGGAAATATGCAGAAGCTGATCCTCGCCCGTGAACTTTCGCGCGACCTGGTGCGGTGTTGATCGTTCCCGCAGCGACGCGCGGCGTCGACATCAGCGCGACCGAATATATCCAGCACGTGCTGATCGAGCAGCGCAGCAACGGCGTCGCCATCCTGCTGATCTCCGAGGATTTGGACGAGATTCTGGCGCTGTCCGACCGGATCGCCGTGCTTTACGAGGGGAAAATCGTCGGCATCCTCGACCGTGCCGACGCCGACGTGGAGATGCTCGGCATGATGATGGCGGGCGTCCACACCTGACGCACTACCCGCGTGTAATCGCCATCACCGAACAAACAGCGCACCGTTGGTCGCCACCGACCGCTGCCGCGTATCGTCGCCGTGCCGCGCCAGTCGGTAAACGTGCCGCCCGCTTCCTGCAGGATAACCCCGAACGGCGCGCAGTCCCACAGCGCCACACCTTTCGGATCGGACCATGATCTCGGCGCGCCCGGTCGCCACCGCCAGCAGGTAGCCATACGAATCGCCCCATGTCCGCTGGATATGTCGTGTCAATCAGCGTCTGCCACGCGGCGGTTTTGCCGTCGTAACCCTTCACGTCGCTCATCAGCAGCACCGAATCTCGCCAGCGTGCTGACGGTCGAGACGCGCGCCCGCCGCCCGTTCCAGAAGCAGCCCATCCCGCGCGCCGCGTAGACCGTCTCGTTGAGCGCCGGGAAATGCGCCACGCCGATCAGCACTTCGTCGCCATCGACCAGCGCCAAGAGACTGCCGTAGAGCGGCACGCCGCTGGTAAACGACTTCGTGCCGTCAATCGGGTCAACGATCCACGTCAAGCCGCTCGTGCCGGGCCGCTCGCCGAATTCCTCGCCGATGATGCCGTGATCGGGGAAGCGCCATGATCGATGGCGCAGGCGTTCTTCGGCGCTGCGGGTCCGCAATCGTGACCGGGGTATTGTCGCTCTTGCGCTCGACAGCGACGCCCGTCTGAAAATAGCCAAGCGTGATCCGCCCCGCCTGCCAGGTGGCGTCGAGCGCGAAATCGAGCATTGCCTGAAGGCTCATAGCATCCCTCTACATACAGGCACGACATGTCGTGCCCCTACGCAAATATTCGACCGATTTGGCGCCCCGCTCAATTACTTCCGCCGCCGACCGCACCGGCTCCATCGGTTTCCTTGACGTTGACGACCGGACGCTGGCCCAGGCGTCGGCGCCACCCAGCGCACCGCGTTCGCCAGCACCTGCCGAATCTCCTTCTGATAGTAGATCGGGTAGGTCTCGTGACCGGGGCGGAAATAGAACACTTTCCCCTGCCCGCGATAGTACGCGCAGCCGCTGCGGAAGACTTCGCCGCCCTCGAACCAGCTTACGAACACCAACGAATCCGGCTCCGGGATGCCGAACGGCTCGCCATACATCTCGGCGTGCGGGATTTCAAAGTAGTCGCCCAGCCCCTCGACAATCGGGTGCGCCGGATTGACCACCCAGATGCGCTCTTCTCTCGGATCTCGCGCCACTTCAGGTTGCAGTTGGTTCCCATCAGCGCCTTGAAGATTTTCGAGTGGTGCGCGGAGTGCAGCACGATCAAGCCCATACCTTCGAGCACGCGCTCCTGAACTTTCTTCACCACTTCGTCTTTCACTTCGCCGTGCGCCATGTGTCCCCACCACAGCATCACGTCGGTGCTGGCGAGCACGTCGTCGGTCAGCCCATGTTCCGGCTCGTCCAGCGTCGCAGTGCGCACGTCGGTGAAGCCGTGCTCGCGCAGCCCGTCGGCGATCACGGCGTGGATGCCGTTGGGATAGACCCTCCGTCACGCGCTCGTTGTGTTTCTCGTGCCGAAATTCGTTCCAGACGGTGATCTGCATCATTTTTCCCTGGCGTGTTTGAAAAGCCGTTTCCGGCAAAGGTTCTGGCAGCTCGACCGTGCTGTCCAGCTCGACAAGGCCCCTGATTGGAGGCGTGGACAGCGTGCATGATGTCGAGACGTGTAGGTCAGGTCGCCGCCCGCGCGCGCCGCGCCACCTCACGCAGCGCCCGCGCCATGTCCGCGAGACCCAGCCCTCGACTGTTGTCCTCGAACGGGCGCGCAGGCGGATTTCCTCCCCAGTCCGGGCGACCGGGCTTGTAAACCCGCACCGGACCGCCAAACGTGTTCGGGTCGGGGACGCTGAGTGTGCCCTCCGAGCCGTAAATCTCGATGAACGGCAGCGTCGCCCGCCACACGTCGAAGCTCATGATGATCGTCCCGACCGCGCCGCTGGCGAAATGCAGCAGCCCGGCGACGTGCGTCGGCACTTCGACCTTGATCAGCCTGCCGTACTTCTTGGTGCTGGTGATGGTGCGTGTCGGGAAGCTGACGCGCGTCGCGCCGCTCACCCCGGCGACCGGACCGACCAGCGCGACCAGCGCCGTCAGATAGTAGGGTCCCATGTCGAACATCGGACCGCCGCCCGCCTGATAGTAGAATTCGGGGTCGGGATGCCAGCTTTCGTGCCCGTGCCCCATCATGAACGCCGTCGCCGCGACCGGCTCGCCGATCACGCCGTCGTCGATCAACTGGCGGCAGGTCTGCAAGCCCGCGCCGAGGAAGGTATCCGGCGCGCCGCCGACCAGCAAGCCTTTTTCGCGCGCCAGCGCCAGCATCCGCTGGGCGTCCTCGCGCTGAATGGTCAGCGGCTTCTCGTTGTAGACGCTCTTGCCCGCCTTCAGCGCCGCCAAGCCGATTTCGGCGTGCGCCTGCGGCGTGGTCAGGTTGAGCACGATTTCGATGTCCGGGTCGGCGATCAGCTCGTCGGGCGTGCGGACTCGTGCGATGCCGTATTCCTGCGCCCGCTCCTGCGCCCGCTCATTGACGAGATCGGCGCAGGCGACGATTTCGATATTGCCGAACTGAGGCGCGTTCTTCAGGTATATGCCGCTGATTGCGCCACAGCCGATCAAGCCAACCTTGACCCTACCGTTTTCCCCCATACATGCCCCTCACCGGGTCGCCCAGAGCAGACCCCGCCTGATAATTTCGCGCGCTTCCGGCACGTCGAAATCGACCATCTGATGCCCCAGCGAGCAGTAAAACACTTTGCCTGCGCCGTAATGCCGCTTCCAGACCACCGGCATCACCGTCCCCCCGATCCACGACGCATGTTCGCCGCTGAATGTGGTCGTCGCCAGCACTTCATTGGACGGATCGACGTGCATGTAGTACTGCTCCGAGCGCATGTTGAAATCGCCCACGCCAGCCGTGATCGGGTCGTCGTGGTCGACAATATTGACGCGGTACTCGACGATGTTGCCGGGGTGCGCCACCCACTGCCCGCCAACCATGAACTGGTACTCCGGGTTGTTGCGGAACGAGTCGCCCATGCCGCCGTGCCAGCCGCCAATGCCGATGCCGCTTTTTACCGCCGACTCCAGCGCCTTTTCCTGCTCCGCCGTGATGGTCGTCGAACTCATATCGGGCACGAACAGGTCAATCGCCTGCATTTTCGTCCCGTCGAGCAGCACATCGAGCGTATTGCTTACTTCAACCGTATAGCCTTCCTCTTCCAGAATCCCGGCGAACAATTCGGCGGTTAGTTTAGGCTGATGCCCTTCCCAGCCGCCCCAGACGATCAAAGCGGATTTCATGAGCTTCCATCCATGCAGCGCAGAATAAAGACAGGCGCACGCCACCCGCGACCAGTTTAACATGTTCGCAATAATCAGTCACAAAGCTTAAAGAAGATTGGTACGAGGGTATGCCTGCTACGTCGGAGATGCGGCTCGCTCAGGCTTGGAGGCTGCATGGAGCGGCAGCGTAAACGTGACCGTCACGCCCTTGACGGCATCGCTCTCGACCCAGATTTTGCCGCCGTGCGCCTCGATAAACCCGCGTGTGATGGCTAGACCCAGCCCCGCTCCGCGCTGCCCGTCGAGCGAACGGGAGCGCGCGCGTTCCTCGCGGTAGAAGCGCGTGAACACCTGCGACAGATCGATGGGTGTCATACCTGGTCCGTTGTTCTGCACCGAAACGGTCACGCTGCTGCCCTCGCGCACCGCCCGCAGCGTGACGTGCCCGCCGGACGGCGTGTAGCGCAGCGCGTTGTCGAGCAGATTGCTCAGCACGCGCTGGATTTTGTCCGGCGCGATGTACACGAGGTCGATGTTCGGATCGACCGTCCCTTCCAGCGCGATTTCCCGCTGGCGCGCGCGCACGCGAATGCCGCCGAGCGAGTCCGAGATCAGGTCGCGCAGCGAGATCATCTGGTAATCCAGCGAGATGTGCCCGGCATCCAACTGCGCCAGTTCGAGCAGGTTGTCGATCAGCCGCGTCAGGTTCTGGACTTCAAGCTCCATGTTGTGCAGGTAGCGGCTCATCGTCTCCGGGTCGTTCACCACGCCGTCGATCATCGACTCGATCATCGCGCGGATCGCCGTGACGGGCGTGCGCAGGTCGTGGGACGCCCAGGCGATCAGGTCGCGCCGCTGCTGATCAAGCTGGCGCTTCTGCTCGTCCACTTCCTGAAGGCTCATCACCATGTCGTTGAAGCGGCGCGCGAATTCCGCCAGCTCGTCGTTGCCGTCCACGCGCAGTCGCGTATCGAGCCTCCCCTGGGCGATTAATTCCGCCGCCTTCGCCATGTCGCGGATGCTGTCGGTGATAGCGCTCGACACAAAGTAGCCGAAAATCAGCGCGATCACACCCGCAAAGACCAGCAGCGCCCCGGTCACGGCGAGATCGTACTCGTTGATGAACATGAGCTGGGCTGTCACCCACACGTTGAGGAAGATCAGCGCCACCGTGAGGATCATCGTGACCAGCAGCGCCCAGCGCAGGCTGCGCAGACGCCGCACCAGCCGCAGCCGGTACGCCAGATACGCGCCGCCAATCGACACCACGCCGATGGCGAGCATCAACAACAGGAGGGTGCTTAGTTCGGCGTGCAAACGCTCGCTCCCAAATGTCCGGCTGCGAAGGGATCTGCCGGGCTATGGCTCAAATTTGTATCCTACGCCCCATACCGTTCGAATGTAGCCCGGCTCGCTGGGATCTGCCTCGATCTTCTCGCGCAGGCGGCGGATATGCACCGTGACCGTGCTTTCGTCGCCGTAGAATTCGTAGCCCCATATCTGGTCGAGAAGCTGGGTGCGCGTGAACACCTGTCGCGGATGCCGTGCCAGAAACAGCAGCAGGTCGAACTCCTTCGCCGTCAGCACGATGGCGTCGCCGCGCACGTGTACGTCGTGGCTGAGCGGATCGATGCTCAGGTCGCCGAACTCGATGGGATTTTCGTCAGCGTCAGGGGCAGACCCGGCGGTGCGGCGCAGCACGGCTTTGACGCGCGCCACCAGCTCGCGCGGGCTGAACGGCTTGACCACGTAATCGTCCGCGCCCAGCTCGAACCCGGCGATCCGGTCGAGTTCGCCCGTCCGTGCCGTCAGCAGAATGATCGGGATGTCGTTGGAGGTGGTCAGCGGGGTGAGTCTGCCGCTGCCACGCAGCGAGCGCGTGATCGTGAAGCCGTCCACACCCGGCAGCATGATGTCGAGCACGATCAGGTCGGGCGTCTGGCTGCCGAGGAAGTCGAGCGCCTCGGTTCCCGTCCCGGCTTCGGCGACGCGAAACCCGGCGTGCTCAAGATACTTGCGCACGATCTCGCGCACGGTCACTTCATCGTCGACCACGAGGATGTTCGTCTGTTTGCTCATACGAGCAATTATAGCCGCAATGCTTGTGAAAAGATTACGCGCGGTCTCCCGCGCGTCAATCTCTCTTGCTTCGGTCGGCTACGTCTCGCCGAGGTACGCCTTGCGCACCATGTCGTTCTTCATGAGGACTTTGGCATCGTCCTGAAGCACGATTTCGCCGGTTTGCAGCACGTAACCGCGATGCGCCACTTCCAGCGCCATCAGCGCGTTCTGCTCGACCAGCAGGATCGTTTTCCCCTCGGCATTGATGCGCTTGATGATGTCAAAGATCGCCTCGACCAGCACGGGAGCCAAGCCCATCGACGGCTCGTCCAGCAGCAGCACGTGAGGATCAGCCATCAACGCGCGCGCGATTGCCAGCATCTGCTGCTCGCCGCCCGAAAGCGTGCCGCCCTTCTGCTCGGTGCGCTCCTTCAGGCGCGGGAACAGCGCAAAGGCGCGCTCCATACGGGTGACGATGTCGCTCCGGTTGGTGACGTTCCACGCGCCGATTTCCAGATTCTCGCGCACCGTCAGCAGCGGGAAAATCCGGCGTCCTTCCGGCACGTGCCCGATACCGCGCTCGGTGATCTCGTGCGCCTTCAGCCCGTTGAGCACCTCACCCTTGAGGCGCACGCTGCCGCGCTTGGCGCGCACCACCCCGCTGATCGTGCGCAGGGTCGTGCTTTTGCCCGCGCCATTCGCGCCGACCAGCGTGACGATCTCGCCGTCGTTGACGGTGACGTTGATGCCCTTGAGGGCATGTATCTGCCCGTAATAGGTGTGGAGATTATCCAGTTCCAGCAGCGCGGTCATGATGCGGCTTCCCCTTCCATACCGAGCGCCCGCCGACCGAGATACGCCTCGACCACACGGGTATTGCTGCGAATCGCTTCGGGGTCGCCCTCGGCGATCTTCTCGCCGTAATCCAGCACGCTGATGTGTTCGCTGATGCCCATGACCACGCGCATGTCATGTTCGATCAGCACGACAGTGATGCCAAGCTCGTCACGGATGCGCCGGAACAGCATCATGGCGTCGGCGCTCTCGTTCGGGTTCATGCCCGCCGTCGGCTCGTCCAGCAGGATCAGCTTGGGATCGCTGGCGAGCGCCCGTGCGATTTCCACGCGCCGCTGATCGCCGTAGGGCAGATTGCGGCTGACCTCGTCGCCCTTCCCGCCCAGCCCGACGAAGCGGAGCAGGTCGCGCGACCGCTCGCGGACGCGCTGCTCCTGCTGCCGAAAGCTCGGCGGGCGGAACACCGTTTTCCACAGCGACACGTCCAGCCGCGAATGCATCCCAACCATGACGTTTTCGACGACCGTCATGTTGGCAAACAGGCGGATGCTCTGGAACGTCCGGGCGACGCCAGCCGCGTTGACCTGATCCGGTCGCAGCCCAATCAGCGAGCGCCCGGCGAAATTCACCTCGCCCACGTCCGGCTTGTAGATACCCGTCAGCAGGTTGAACAGCGTGGTCTTGCCCGCCCCGTTCGGTCCGATGATCGAGCTGATGCTGTTCTCGGTGATGCCGATGCTCACGTCGCGCACCGCCCGAATACCGCCGAAGGATTTGCTGAGATTCTTCACTTCCAGCAGCATGATCGCCTACCCTTCGTGGCTGTGACGCGGATCGACTTCGGCGGCGACGACCGGCTCGTCCAGCCGCGCCATCTCCTCCGGCTGAGCGTGCCCGCTCATTTCCATCTTGCGCCGCGCTTCCGGCAGAAGCCCCGCCGGGCGGAAGATCGTCATCACGATCAGCAGGAAGCCGAACACGAAGCGCTGATATTTCGCTGGCTCTAGCTGGGCGGGCCAGTCGCGGATGTGGAAATTGATGAGCGGCACAACAAAATCGATATTGCGCAGCGCGTTGATTTGCAGCGAGAAATTGGTCAGGATTTGCAGATTGAGCAGCGTGACGATCATCGCGCCCAAAATTACGCCCTTGATGCCGCCCAAGCCGCCGACAATGACCATCGCCAGAATACTGATCGACTGGATCAGGCTGAAGCTCTCCGGGCTGACAAATGTCTGCTTGGCGGCATACAGCACGCCAATCGCCCCGGCGAACGCCGCGCCGGACGCGAACGCCAGCAGCTTCATGCGGACGAGCGGCACACCCATCGCTATCGCCGCGACTTCGTCCTCGCGGATCGCCGTCCACGCGCGACCAATCGGCGAGTCGTCCAGCAGCCGCGCCACCAGGATGATGATCCCCAGGATGGCGATGGCGATGAAATAAAACAGAAGTTGCTGCGAGACCGGCTCGATGTTCGGAACGGTGATGTTGAAAAAGCGCGCAATTGACCCGGTCGCATCGACGGCGAAACCGGCAGTGGCGGGCGCAGCACGCCCGGACAGCCCCTGCGAGCCGTTGGTGAAGTTGACCGGCTGGTCGAGGTTGCGCCAGCTGCACACGGATCATCTCGCCGAAGCCGAGCGTGGCGGCTAATCGCCAGATAGTCACCGCGCAGTCGCAGCACCGGCAAAGCCCAGCAGAATCCCGACGAAACCGGCGACCAGAACCGCAATCGGGATGAAGATGAAGAACGCCCACGCCGGACGATCAGCCCGCTGGATGACGAAAAACGTCGCCGTATTGGTGGAGGTGAACATCCCCCATGCGTACGCTGACCGCGAAAAAGGCGATATACCCCAGGTCAACAGCCTGGCGAAACCGACGACGATGTCTGCCGAGCGCCAGCCCGGAGAAAATCGCACTTGAATTGCCAGTTCCAGATAGCCGCCGTCGTACACGCCGAGCAGCATAACGATCAGGATAAGAAGGAGGATCGCTGGCTTTGACGGCGCCCTGAAAAGCGGCGACGCCATGATCACGAAAGGCGACAGAATGAACGGCGGAAATGCCAGTGTGCTCCATAACGGGGAACAGCAAAAGAAGCCACGATCCAGTGATATAAGAATGGCAAGAGCAATCCCGATGTAGCCCACGATGAGCACGCCAGCCACGCGCGGCTGTCGTATCCATTCGCGGAAGCTGGAGCGCCCATCGACCATTGGCGCAGAAGCAGGTGTGTTGACTGCCATGGTTTACACTTTCTCGTCGACGCGCTCGCCGAGCAGCCCACCAGGACGAAAGATCAGGATGAGGATCAGGATCGAGAACACGAAGATGTCCGTCCAGCGCTGCCCCAACGCCGGGAAGTACACCAGCACGCCGTTGAGGAATGCTTCCAGCATCCCGATGGTCAAGCCGCCCAGCAGCGCCCCGGTCACGTTACCAATGCCGCCGAGGACGGCAGCCGTAAACGCCTTCACGCCGGGGATGAAGCCGACGTAGGGTGTGATCGTTCCCGCGTTCAGCCCGAACAGCGACCCGGCTGCCCCGCCGAATGCTCCGCCGACGAAAAACGTGAGCGAGATCATCAGGTTGACGTTGATACCCATCAGCCCGGCGGTGAGCTGATCCTGCGACACGGCACGGATGCCGCGCCCCAGCTTCGTCCCGTTGACGAACCAGTTCAGCGCCACCAGCGTAACCACCGCGCCGATCACGATGATGACCGACGTGGGCTTCACGTTGACCGTCGTCGTGCCGAACTGGAGCGGGATATTCGCCGTGAGCCAGGGAAGATTGTTCTTCGGATATGTCAGGTTGAAGTCGTTGCGCGTCACCGCCTCGAACGCGCGAACGAGGTCGATCAGGAAGAAGGACACGCCAATCGCCGAAATCAGCGGAACCAGACGCGGGGCGTTGCGCAGCGGTCGGTAAGCGACGCGCTCGACGACCACCGCCAGCAACCCGCTGCCGATCATCGACGCCAGCACCACAACCAGCAGCAGTAAAATCGGGTTCCACGCAGCCAGCTCACCGGACATATCGAGGTGGCTCATGATCTCGAAGCCGATGACCGATCCAAACATGAAGATTTCACTGTGCGCGAAGTTGATGAACTTCAGCACACCGTAAACCAGCGTATAGCCGAGCGCCACCATCGAATACACAAAGCCGATGCTGATGCCGCTGATGATCATGCCGGGAAGCTGACGCGAAATCTGATCCGCCAGAATGATGGGAGCGTTAGGGTTCGGTTGGGGGATGATGACCGCCACTAAATAGGCGATCAGTGTGAGAAACAGTGCGATGCCGACGACAAAGACGAGGATCTGCAGGATCGGGTAGACGAGAAACCGATAGACCCAGTTCCCCTTGACGGGTGGCGTCGAAAACCACTCGACGAACCCACCGATGGTGTATTTTGGACGCTCCGCTAGCTGCATAGACGGCTCCAAAAGACCTCAAGATAGGGAAGGAGCAGAGGCTGTGACAACCTCTGCTCCAGATAGCCAATGTTGGGCTAGGCGCTTATCGTCAGACGAGACGCCAAATCCTGACGAGAAACGATCAGCCACCGGACTCCGGCGTGGCTTCCATCGCGGCAGCCGCCAGCGGGGACGGAATCTGAATCTGGCTGATGACCGGGTTGTTCGGCCAGTCATCCGGGTTGGCGGACGTAACTTCGAAAACGAAGTAGTTCGCCAGCTCGCGGTCGCCGTTATCGTCGAACGTGATGTTACCGGTCAGCCCTTCGTAATCGGTCGTCGCGCGGACTTCTTCCGAGACCGCTGCACGGGTGGGGATTTCGCCGCCCGCAGCTTCGGCAGCGCGCTGAATCGCCGCCAGGATGATGCCAGCCGAGTCATACGCTTCGGCGGCATACGGTGTCGGCGCGCCATACGCCTCGGTGTAATCGGCGACGAACTGCGCCGAGTCCGGGAATACCGACGCGGGACCTGCTGCCGAGCTGTAGTGCGTGCCAACCCCGGCGGGACCTGCCAGCGAGATGTATTCCGGCGAGTCAAAGCCATCGGGTCCGAGAATCTGCCCGGTGTACCCGGCAGCGTAGAGCTGGTTCACGAAGATACCAATCTGGTCGTAGATGCCGCCGAAGTAGACCGCATCCGGGGCGAGCGCCAGAATGGGCTGAATGATGCCTTCGAAGTTCGAGCGTTCTTCCGTACCTTCGTAGCCGAGGATAGTGATGCCCAGCGCTTCCGCGTTATCACGGAAGAACGAAGCAACGCCCGCGCCGTAGGCGGTGGTGTCATTCAGAACGTAGACGGTGGAAATGCCACTGTCGGCAGCGAATTGCGCGCCCACCGCGCCCTGCGCGTCGTCACGACCGCACACGCGATTGACCGTCGGCAGACCGCGATCCGTCACCAGAACACCGGTGTTCGCCGGGGAGACCATGACCAGATCGCTCTGGACGTAGACTTCGGACGACGGGATAGCGACACCGCTGTTGAAGTGACCGACCACGCCGAGGATCGCCGCGTCCGCGACAATCTGCTGAGCGTTGGCAACGCCGACATCCGGGGTCGCCTGGTCGTCAAAGGGCACGAACTGAATGTCGAAACCCATGTCGCGCAGCGGTCCACCAAGCTGCTCGATTGCCAGCTCAGTGCCGTTGCGCAGCCCGACGCCGAGGACGGACTGACCGCCGGACAGGGGGCTTTGCGAGGCGATCTTGATCACTTTTGCGCCCTGCGCCTGCACTAGCGATACGCCCAGCGCCATGACCAACACCACTACAAGTACGAGTAACGAAACCCTTTTTGCACGCATACCAGCCTCTCCAAATGTACATATCGCACATTAAGTGTAACCTGCCGTCAAGCCACCCAATTTGGTTAAGCCAACTAAACAGTTTGCTATGGATTTGGACAGAGACGACAAATACAGTATAACGACTCCATAAAAACTTACAAGAATTTGAGTCATCATAATATTTGTGCATTGCAATTGTCACAATTGATGAGTTCTGCTGTCCGCCGAGTCGATTCAATCGTGGTACTCATGATGGGTCACGCAGAGGTGTAGTTGTGGGAAAACAATGGGACAGGTTGATCACCTGCCCCATTTGTTCATTACGTGATTCGTCTTGCTGGAGACAAGCGTCTCCGGGATTAGCTTGCAGGGGTATATTCGGTCAACTGAACCGCGCCGTCGACCAGACTGCCGGTGTACAACTGCGCGAACGCCCCGTCCTGCACCTGGAAAATGCCGATGTCCGACACCGACGTCTCCCCCGTCCCGTCCGCGTTCAGCACCCCCGTCAGCCCATTGAAGTCTGTGAACGTCCGAATGTACTCCGCTACCGCCCCCCGGTCGACTACCAGGTTCCCGTCGGCATCCACCGTCCCCACCGCTTCCACCGCGTCCAGAATCAGGTTCACGGCATCGTACGCTGTCGCATGCACGGAGCCGGCGGTTCTTCACCATACGTCTCCACGTACCGCGCCAGGAAGTCGTCCAGCGCCGCGCTGCTCGCCGGGATCGCCGCCGTCGCGTACACCCCCGCCACCGCTTCGCCCGCCAGGTCGACCACTTCCGTCCCCTGGATGCCATCCGCACCCATGAACGGCACCTCCTCCAGCCCCGCGTCCGCCCGCTGCTGATCAGCCGCGCTGCTTCCGCCGCGAACCCGCCGAAGTAGATCAGCTCCGGGTCGTTCTGCGCGATGTCGTCCAGCAAGCCGCGGAAGTCGGTGTCGCCCACCTGCACCGCGTCCGACGACACCACGCTCCCGCCCAGCGCCTCGAAGCTCTGCGTCACCACGTTCACCAGCCCTTCGCCATACGGGCTGCCGTCGTGGATCGTGGCGATGCTGCGCACCCCCAGCACGTCGTAGATGTACTGCGCCGCAATCGCCCTGGAACGCGTCCGACACCACCGAGCGATTGAAGCTGGTGTAGCCGCTGGTGGTCAGGTCAGGCGCCGTGCAGCTGGGGCCGATGGTGGTGTAGAAGCCGCGTCGAAGATCGGCGCTGCCGCCTGGCAGGCGCTGGAGCACATCGGTCCGACCACGCCGACGATGCTGCCGTCGGAGGCGAAGCGGCTGGCGACTGCCTGCCCGCCGTCCGCCGAGCACTGGTCGTCCTGCACGTCGAGCTGGACGTTGAAGGTCTTGTCGCCGACGGTGACGGTCGGGCGGTCTGCCAGCGCCAGCTCCGCGCCGCGCTGGATGTCGATGCCGAGCGGGGATCCCTTCGCCGCTCAACCCTGCCGCCAGTCCGACGACGACTGTGCCGTCAGGCGCGACGGTGACGGTGGCATCCTGCGCCTGCGCGAACGAGGCGCCCAACACCATGACTACGATGAGTCCGAGGACGAGTAAGGTATTTCTTTTAGCACGCATTGCGAACCTCTCCAATGTGCATAACGCGCAACAATTAAGTGTGTCGTCCGTCGTCACGCCATATCACCGGGCTGACGCAGCCCGGTAGTTCGCTGTAGACTTGGAGCGAGACGACCGTTAGAGTATAACGTCTCCATAAAAACTTACAAGCTTACGGATTGTCATAATATTTCTATTTATAGGAGCACGCCTAACCGATGCACAGGAGCCAAATCCAATGTCCGTCACGCTGCGCGGCGCGCTTTATGGAATGACCGCCGCCGCTATCTGGGGTGGAGTTTACGTCGTGTCCGACGTGGTGCTGCCGATCATCCCGCCCTTCACCCTTCTCACAATCCGCCTGATCATGGGCATACTGGCGCTTGCGCCGCTCGCGCTGCGCCAGCCCGCACGTCCGACGCGCCGCGACATCGCCCGGATGATGGCGGTCGGCGTCGTCGGCTTCGGCATCAGCGTCGGCGCGCAGTTCGTCGGAACCGACAAATCGACGGCGGTTAACGGCTCGCTCGTCACCAGCTCTGCGCCCGCCTTCATCCTGCTGTTCGCGGCGCTGATCCTGCGCGAGCGCCTGACGACGCAGCGGATCGCGGCGGTGGCGCTGGCGACGGTCGGCGTGATCGTGATCATCAACCCGACCAACGCCCGCTTCACCTCGGATACGTTTCAGGGCGACGTGATCTTGGCGCTGGCGGCGCTGACGTGGGGTCTGTACTCGGTGCTGGTGCGAAAGGTCAGCAGCAGCCTCGATACGGTGCTGGTCACGCTGTTCGCGTTCGTGGGCGGCTTACTGGTGACGGTTCCGGCGATGGTGATCGAGCTGCCGCAGCGCCCCATCGGAGCGATTACGCCGGAGGTCATCCTCGGCGTCCTGTATATCGGCATCATCTCGACCTCGGTGGCGATGTGGCTGTGGAATCGGGCGTTCGCACTGGTCGACGCTTCGGTGGCGTCGCTGTTCTTCTTCGCGCAGCCGCTCGTCGGCACGCTGCTGGGCATCGGGCTGCTCGGTCAGCAGATGACGCTCAATCTGTGGATCGGCAGCGCACTGATCGCGGTGGGCGTGCTGCTGGCGACCTACCGCCGGAGTGCCTTTGCCGACCGGGAGCACCAGCGGCAAACGGGCGAAAAAGCGGTATAGTTAAGTCCTCTACATGGCATGAGCGAAAAGGATTTTGAGCATGGCAGATTACAATCCAAAACCTGAAGATCGTTTTACTTTTGGCTTATGGACGGTCGGCAATATCGGGCGCGACCCCTTCGGCGGACCCGTGCGCAGCCCGATTTCCCCGGTCGAGATCGTCCACCTGCTGGCGGAAGTCGGCGCGTATGGCGTGAACTATCACGATAACGACCTGATCCCGATTGACGCCACGCCCGCCGAAGCCGACAGTATCTTCAAGGCGTTCAAGCAGGCGCTCGCCGAAACCGGCATCAAAGTGCCGATGGCGACCACCAACCTGTTCAGCGACCCGGCATTCAAGGACGGCGCGTTCACGTCCAACGACCCGAAAGTGCGCGCCTACGCCATGCAGAAGGTGCTGCGCTGCATCGATCAGGGTGTCGAGCTGGGCGCGGAAGTGTTCGTGTTCTGGGGCGGGCGCGAAGGCGTCGAAACCGACGCAAGCAAGAAGGCGACCGACAGTCTCAAGCGGATGCGCGACGGGATCAATTTCTTCTGCGACTACGTGACCAGCCAGAAGTACAACCTGAAGTTCGCGCTCGAAGCCAAGCCCAACGAGCCGCGCAGCGACATCTACCTGCCCACCACCGGCGCGATGCTTGGCTTCATCTCGACACTGGATCACCCGGAGATGGTCGGCGTCAACCCGGAAGTCGCCCACGAGCACATGGCGGGGCTGAACTTCATGCACGCCGTCGCCCAGGCGTGGGACGCGGGCAAGCTGTTCCACATCGACCTGAACGACCAGTTGTTCGGGCGCTACGATCAGGACTTCCGCTTCGGCTCGGCGATGCTCAAGCAGAACTTCTTCCTCGTCAAATTTCTGGAGGATGTTGGCTATTCCGGTAGCCGCCATTTCGACGCGCACGCCTACCGCACCGAGGATTACGAAGGCGTCAAGGACTTCGCGCGCGGCTGTATGCGGACGTATCTCATCCTGAAAGAGAAAGCCCGCCGCTTCAACGACGACAGCGAAGTTCAGCAGCTTCTTGCCGAGATCAACGTTGACGACGGCACGTACAGCTACCTGAACAGCGGCTTCTCGGCTGAAACCGCGCAGCGCCTCAAGAACGAGAGCTTCGACCGGGTCGCGCTCGGCGCACGCGGGCTGCCTTACGAGCGGCTCGACCAGCTCACCATCGAGATTCTGCTCGGCGTCCGCTGCTGAGTTCATAGCAATCCATTAGGGGCACAGGCGCGACCTTCGACCGCCAACCTGTGCCCCCACCCTGCCAGAGCCGTCCTCAGCCCGCATCACCCATTCCTGATCAGAATGGTGCTATTCGCACGCAAATCGTTGTGAGATGATACGAACTGCACGCTCATAGCCGGGGAAAATTATGAATAGTCAGCCGATCCACGAAGAAACGCTCGATCCGACGACTGGGACGCGCTGAAGGCGCTCGGACACCAGATGGTCGACGACATGATCGACTATCTGGCGACGCTGCGCGAGCGCCCGGTCTGGCAGCCGACGCCGGGGGACGTGAAAGCCCGCCTGCAGGCGCCGCTCCCGCACGAGCCGGAAGGCGCTGAAGCCGCCTATGCCGACTTCTGCACGATGTCGTCCCGTATTCGATGGGCTGCGCGCACCCGCGCTTCTGGGGCTGGGTGATCAGCCCCGGCACGCCAATGGGCATGTTGTCCGAGATGCTGGCGGCGGCGCTCAATCCCAACCTGGGCGGCGGATCGCACGTCGCCAACCACGTCGAGGAACAGGTAATCGATTGGTGCAAGGAGATGCTCGGCTACCCGGCGAGCGCCAGCGGGCTGCTGGTCAGCGGCGGGTCGATGGCGAATCTGGTTGGGCTGACGGTCGCCCGCAATGCGCACGGCGGGGGCGACATCCGCAAGGATGGCGTGCCGGCGTCGCGCCTGATGCTCTACTGCTCGACCGAAGCGCACAGCTCGGTGCAGAAAGCGGTCGAGCTGCTCGGCTTGGGCAGCGACTCGATCCACTTCATCCCGGTGGATGCGGATTTCCGCATCGACATCGTCGCGCTCGAACGCGCCATCGCCGAAGATCGCGCCGCCGGGCGGCATCCCTGGTGTCTGGTGGGCAGCGCCGCCACGACCAACACCGCCTCGTTCGACGATCTGAACCGGCTGGCGGACATCGCGGCACGTGAAAAGCTGTGGTACCACGTTGACGGCGCGTTCGGGGCGCTGGCGGCGCTCGCGCCCGACCTGCGCCCGCTGACCGCCGGGATGGAGCGCGCCGACTCGCTGGCATTCGACCTGCATAAGTGGTTCTACGCGCCGTTCGAGGTCGGCTGTACGCTCGTCCGCGACCGCGACCAGCACCGCAGCGCTTTCACGCTGACGCCGAGCTACCTCGCGCACGGCGAACGCGGCATCGCCGCCGGAAAGGATTGGTTCAGCGACTTCGGCATCCAACTGACGCGCGGCTTCCGCGCCCTCAAGGTCTGGATGATGGTCAAGAGCGAGGGCATCGACAAGTACGGGCGGCTGATCCAGCAGAACGTCGATCAGGCACGCTATCTCGCCGAGCTGGTCAACGCCGCGCCGGAACTGGAGCTGGTCGCGCCGGTCGCGCTCAACGTGGTCTGTTTCCGCTTCCGCGCCGATGGGCTGGACGGCGAAGCGCTCAACGCCGTCAATTACGAGCTGCTGATCCGGCTGCAGGAGAGCGGCGCGGCGATTGTCTCCGGGACGATGCTGGGCGGCAGGCGCGCCATCCGCATGTGCAACGTCAACCACCGCAGCCGCCGCGAGGATTTCGATCTGCTGGTGCGCGAGGTGATCCGCTTCGGTAAGGAAGTCGTCGCCGAGAGCGTCTACAATTAGCACAATTGTGGGGCACGGCGCGCCATCATCGGGTCAGCCGTGCCCCTTTCCGACAACAATCACCCGGCTGAAGTTAGCTAACTCTCCCTACAATCCTTAATCCTTCCCTGATACAATAGAACGAGTCCATAAGTTTTCCAAAGGTCTACGCTACTGTGAGTCAAACACGGTCTGATATTCGCAACATAGCGATTATCGCGCACGTCGATCATGGCAAGACAACGCTGGTCGACGGGATGCTCAAGCAAACCAAAGTATTCCGCAATCCGGAAGCGGCTGGCGCGCAGATTCTCGATTCGAACGCGCTGGAACGCGAGCGCGGGATCACGATTCTGGCGAAGAACACCGCCGTCACCTGGAACAATGTCAAGGTCAACATCGTTGACACCCCCGGTCACGCCGATTTCGGCGGCGAAGTTGAGCGCGTCCTCAACATGGTCGACGGCGCGCTGCTGCTGATCGACGCCGTCGAAGGACCGATGCCCCAGACGCGCTTCGTGCTGCGCAAGGCGCTCAACGCCGGGCTGCGCATCATCGTCGTCATCAACAAGATCGACCGTCCGCACGCGCGCCCTGCCGAAGTCCTCAACGAGACGTTCGACCTGTTCATCGAGCTGGGCGCGAACGACGAGCAGGCAGATTTCCCGGTCATCTACGCCGTTGGTCTGGATGGCACATCGGGCTATACCCCCGAAACCATGCAGGACAACCTGATCCCGCTGTTCGAGACGATCATCAAGGAAGTGCCCGCCCCGGTGATCGAGGACGAGCCGCCGCGTCTGCTGGTGACGACGCTCGAATACGACAACTACAAGGGGCAGATCGCCGTCGGCAGGCTCCATTCCGGCGTGATGAAGCGTGGGATGCCGGTTGTACGCATCACGCCGCAGGGCGAGCGCGAAAACGGCAGGATTGAGTACCTGTTCACCTATCACAACCTCGCCAAGCAGGAAGTCGACGAAGTACGGGCGGGCGACATCCTCGCCTTAGGCGGCTTCGATGTTATCGGCATCAGCGACACCATCGCCGATCCGTCATTCCCGGAGCCGCTGCCGCCAATCAGCGTCGAGCAGCCGACCGTGCGCATGACCTTCGGCGTGAACACGTCGCCGTTCGCCGGGCGCGAAGGCAAGACCGGCTGGGGCACGTCGCGCCGCCTGCGCGAGCGCCTGTATAACGAAACCCGCAGCAATCTGGCGCTGCGCGTCGGCGATGGCGAATCGCCGGAGAAATTTATCGTCAGCGGGCGCGGCGAGCTTCACCTCGCCATCCTGATCGAGACAATGCGGCGCGAAGGCTACGAGTTCGATGTCAGCAAGCCGGAAGTCATCTATCACCGCGACCCGGACACCGACGAAATGCTGGAGCCTATCGAAGAAGTGCATATCGAAGTCGCCGATGCGCTGACGGGTGTGGTGGTCGAGATGATGGGCGGTCGGCGCGGGCAGATGATCGACATGCGCACCGAGAGCGGCACGACCTATCTCAAATATCTGGTGCCCACGCGCGGCTTGCTCGGCTTCCGGTCGCACTTCATGACCGCCACCAGCGGCATGGGACAGATTCACAGCATCTTCTACGGCTACGAGCCGGTTCAGGGCAGCATCCCCGGTCGGCAGTTCGGCAGTCTGGTCGCCTCTGATCCGGGCATGTCGTCGACCTACGCGATGGTCGCCCTTCAGCCGCGCGGCACGTTCTTCATCACGCCGGGCGTCGAAGTGTATGAAGGCATGGTCGTCGGCGAGCACATTCGCCCCGAAGACCTCGCCGTCAACGTGTGCAAGACCAAGCAGCTTTCGGCGATCCACACTGAATACTTCGGCAAGGAAGAGAAGCTCAAGCCGCCGCCCAACATGAGCCTGGACGACTACCTCGAATTCATCGCCGAGGACGAGCTTCTGGAAGTCACACCGCAGTCGCTGCGGATGCGCAAGCGCATCCTCAACAACGAGCGGCGCATGAAAGACCAGAAGGCGCGCGAGAAGATCGCCGCCGGGGAATAAATCTCTCTATCTCAACATGTAAAAAGGCGGGCTATGCGGCTCGCCTTTTTTGATTCAATTGCCGTAATTCAGAAGCTGGTCGCCCAGTCGGCTTGCTCCGGCGGCAGCCCCTGGGCAATCGCCCACTGCTTCGCCCGCTCGGACTCGTCGCGGCTGGCGAGCATAAATACTCGCTCCCGAAACACGATCACGGTTCGCTTCAACGCCGGGTACTGAATGTCGACGTAGTTGAACGGCGCGTTCAGATGCTGCCGGATGAGCGAAGCAGCCTCGTCCAGCCGCTCATACGGGATCGCCGCGCGGATATGCGGGCTGTCATCGGCGGTCTCGAAGGCGATTCCGGCGTCCGCGAGCGCCCGCTTCAATCCGTCGTAGTCATCCATTGTCCAGTCAAGCATGAAAGCATTCAGGTTCATGACCGTTTCCTGTCGCCGCACAAACAAAAAAGGCGCAGCCGGATTATACCGCTGCGCCCTGAGTCACGGTTACGATATGGAACGGTCGTCGCTTACGCCGTATCCGCCGGGCGGCTGGTGATGTAGATGTCGCCGTCAGGACCGTACCCCGCCAACCGCAGGATACGATGCCGCTGCTTCTTCGCTTCTTCCAGATCGCTCCAGAAGCTGATCGCCCGGCGCTGGCGCGTCGCCATGTAATTCAGCGCCGCCATTACATGCGAGCAGCCGTAGCCGCCGTTCTGCGCCCAGGGGCATGTGCAGCGCGCGCGGATTGTGCCATCCTGGTCGCTTTCCAGCGTGACGATGTGGTGCGCATACGGATTCGAGCGGCTGGTCACGACCAGCGTATTCGGTGCGACGCGGCGGACACGCAGATTCCGGCTGCGTCGTTGAAGGCGTTTGATCTCCGTCGGTTTCATGATCACAATACCTCATTCGCTCTGTAGAACAATTATAGCACATCTGTTCTTAAAATGTCCAGTGCTTTTTGATGATCTTTTCTTAAACCGAGCGGCGAATTCGCAACAGATGTTCTATAAGACTTAACGAGGCTTGCGTCAACTGGGGATTATTCGGGGCAGCCAGCCAGAGTCTTGGCTGCCCCTTTTCGTGCGGAGAATGCTTACGGCGTGTTCTGCGGTTGCCAGGCGTCGACGTGCAGCGGAGGCAGCGCGTTCTCGATCACCGAGCGATGCTGTTCCAGCCAGGGCGGCAGCATCAGATGCGTGCCCAGCTCGGCGACCGGCTCGTCCACCGGGAAGCCCGGTCCGACCGTCGCCAGCTCGACAATGTGCCCGTCGGGGTCGTTGCTGTAGATGCTCTTGAAGTAGACGCGATCCATCACCGGCGACACGCGGTATCCAGCGCGCATCAGTTTCTCGCGCCATTCAAGCTGGGTCGCCTCGTCCGGGACAGCCAGCGCGAAGTGATGCGTCTGCCCGATGCCCATCTGCACGCGCCTGCCCTGCTTGCGCTCGAAATAGGTGATCAGCGTGCCCGGCTGTCCATCGCCGACGCCCCAGTACCAGTGTGCCGAAGTCGGGTCGTCGAAGTTCGAGGTCATCTTGACGCGCCGCATCCCCAGCAGACCGCTGTAGAAGGCGTTGGTGCGCTCGATGTCCGAGCTGATCGCCGAGATGTGGTGCATCCCGTGACTCAACGCCATGTCGGGTGATCTCCGGCACAGGCTCGCCCCATGTCGTCGCGCCGATCTGCTCGGCGTCGCGGTTGGCGAGCAGCATCTCCGGCGGCGGGTCGCGGTGCTCCGTGCCGATGCTGTCCGGCGCTTCGTCGACCGTCCAGCCCGGTCCGCGCGTGGCGATCTCGACGATCACGCCGTCCGGGTCGCGCATGTAAATCGACTGGAAGTAATGGCGGTCGAACGGACCGTCGACGGCGATGCCGAGGTCGGTCAGGCGGCGCTTCCACTTGAGCAAGCCGTCGTAATCCTCGACCGTCAGCGCGAAGTGGTGCGTCCCGCCGACGCCGGGCTTGCCCTTCGGCGCGTGCGCCCACTCGAAGAAGGTGACTGCCGGTCGGGGCTTGCCGGTCTCGTCGCCGAAATACAGGTGATAGCTGCCCGGATCGTCGAAATTGACCGTGCGCTTGACGAATCGCAATCCGAGCGCCTTGGTATAGAAATCGACCGTGCGCTGGGCGTTGGACGAGACCAGCGTGATGTGATGCAGTCCGAGGATCGTCATCGGGGTATCCCTCGTGCGAACAAAGAAGCCGAACGGCGTCGGCTTCAGCAGGTTGACGAATGAATTGGCTATAACGCAGACGGACTCTGCACCCCGCTTCTTACGTCGCGGCGACCGATCCGATCAGCGCCTTGACGAACGCGATCTCGTCCTCGTTGACGGTGTGCCCCATGCCGGGATACAGCCGCTCGGTCACGTCGCCGCCCAGCCGCGTCAGCACTCAGCAGATTCGTCCACGCGCGCTTTCGGGATGTGGAAATCGATGTCGCTGCACCCCAGGAACACCGGCGTGCCGCCCAGCGAGCCAGGATAATCGCGCGGTGTGCCGTCCGCGCCGATCAGCCCGCCGCTCAGCCCGACCACACCGCCGTAGCGTTTGGCGTTGCGAGCGGCGAATTCGAGCACGAGGCACGCCCCCTGCGAAAAGCCGAGCAGCACGATCCGCTCGGTCGGTACGGCGGCGGCGTTGGCACGCCCGATCAACTGCTTGACGACGCCCAGCGCCGACGACAGATACGGCTCGTTGCGTTCCAGCGGCTCCAGAAAGCTGAAGGGATACCAGGTGTAGCCCGCCGCCTGCGGAGCGAGAAATGCGACCTGCGGGTGATCAATGTCCTCCACCAGCGACAGGATGCTTCCCGGCGGTCGCGCCGCGCCCGTGCAGCATGATCACGACCGCGCGCGCTTCGGTCAGCCGTCTGCCGCGCGTATGGACAGCTTGTCCTCATGGCGGTTCACGCGCCGCTCCCTTCCGCCATCCCTTGATGCGACAGATCGATTTGACTGGCGAGTTCGATGTATTCTCGCATGAAGTGGTATCCCCGGATTTTCGGCAGGTGAATATCCAAAAAGATCGCGCTTTTGTCGCGCGGTGTCAATCACCAACTTCTAACGCCGCCCACGCAATTATGCTATGCTTCGTGCCATGCTGGACGAAACAGGGTGAGATGACATGAAGAAGGCGGCGCTGTTCTGCGTGCTGATCGCGTTCCAACTGCTGGCGCTCGCGCCTTCGGCGGCGCAGGCGAACGTTCCCTGGTGGAACGACCGCGTCTTTTATGAGATTTTCGTGCGCAGCTTCTACGACAGCGACGGCGACGGCATCGGCGATTTGCAGGGCATCATCCAGAAGCTCGACTACCTGAACGACGGCGACCCGACCACCACGACCGATCTCGGCGTCACCGGGTTGTGGCTGATGCCGGTCGCCGAATCGCCCAGCTATCACGGCTATGACGTGACCGATTACCTGATGGTCGAGCCGGATTACGGCACGGACGACGACTTCAAGGCGCTGATCGCGGCGGCGCACCAGCGCGGCATCGCCGTGATCGTCGATCTGGTCGTCAACCACACGTCGCGCGAGCATCCCTGGTTTCAGGCGTCGGCGGCGGGCAATCCCCATTACGCCGACTGGTACGTCTGGGACGATCTGTGCCCGACCTATCGCGGTCCCTGGGGCGAGCAGGTCTGGATTCCGCTGGATGACCGCTGCTATTACGCCATCTTCTGGGAGGGGATGCCCGACCTGAACTACACCAATCCCGCCGTCACCAGCGCGATGGACAACGTCGCCCGCTACTGGCTGGAAGATATGGGCGTGGACGGCTTCCGCATCGACGCGCTCCAGCACATCATCGAGGACGGGCAGAATCAGGCGAACACCGACGCCACCCACGAATGGGCGAACGCCTTCCACCAGTACATCGATCTGGTCAACCCCGACGCGCTGAGCGTTGGCGAAATCGACGCGACCAGCTATCTGGCTGCGCCCTACGTCCCTGACGGCGCTGACCTCGTTTTCGCCTTCGACCTCGCCGACGCCATGCTCCAGAGCGCGAATCAGGGCAACAACTCCGCCGTGCTGTCGCTGCAAAGCGCGCCGTCGAGCTGTACCCGCCCAACCAGTACGCTGCCTTCCTCGCCAACCACGACGACAACCGCGTCATGAACACGCTGCGCGGCAGCATCGACAAGGCGAAGGTGGCGGCGGCGATGCTGCTCACCCAGCCCGGCGTACCGTTCATCTACTACGGCGAGGAGATCGGCATGAGCGGCATCAAGCCGGACGAGCGAATCCGCACGCCGATGCAGTGGACGCGACCGAGCGCACCGCCGGGTTCACGTCCGGCACGCCCTGGGAACCGCTTCAGAACGACATCGAGAGCGTCAACGTCGCCGCCCAGTTCACCGACCCCGCCTCGCTGCTCAGCTTCTACCGCGACCTGATCCATCTGCGGCAGGCGCACCCGGCGCTGCTGCACGGCGATTTCATCCCGGTCGACTCGACCAACGACGACGTTTACGCCTTCCTGCGTCGCAGCGACGACGAAACCCTGCTGGTGCTGATCAACCTCAAGGGCGACCCGCTCACCGACTACTCGCTCAGCCTCGACGCGGGCTTGCCCGGCGCGGCGGCAACATCCGTTTTCGGAGCGGCAGACGCGGCGCAGCCCGAATTGAACGCCGACGGCGGCTTTGCCGACTACGTGCCTGTGCCGGAACTCGCGCCGTACAGTCTGACGGTGATCGCGTTTGCGTCGTAAGGAGTACAATAGGGCGCTTGCCCATCCATAGGAGTACAAAATGAGGAAACTTCTGCTGTCCTGCCTGACGCCCTGCTCGCGCTCGTACTCGTCGGCGCGCCGGTGGCTTCTGCGCAGGACGCCCGGACGCCCGCCGACATCTGCGCGAGCGCCGTTCCCGCGCCGGAACCAGCGACCCGCGAATACGCGCAGCAGGAACAGGTCTTGCAGCCGGGCGTCGATTACAGCGCCATCTTTTGCACTGATGTGGCGCGATTTACGTCGATCTGTTTGAGAATTACACCCCGATCACGGTGAACAGCTTCGTGTTTCTCGCCGAGAACGGCTACTACAACAACACGACCTTCCACCGCGTCATTCAGGATTTCATGGCGCAGGGCGGCGACCCCACCGGGACGGGGCGCGGCGGTCCCGGCTACAGCTTCGTCGACGAGCCGGTCGGCTTCCTGAATTTCGACCAGCCCGGCTGGCTGGCGATGGCGAATTCCGGTCCCGATACCAACGGCAGCCAGTTCTTCATCACGACCGTGCCCTACCCCAGCCTGAATTACAACTACACTATCTTCGGCGAAGTGCTCGACGGTCAGGAAAATGTCAACGCCATTCGCCTGCGCGACCCGGACGCCGCCACCGAACCCGGCACGGCGCTGAACACGGTCGTCATCATCACCGATCCGGCGTCGGTCGTCTCCAGCTACGAAGCGCCCGCCCCGGCGACCCGCGATGACGTACAGGCGGTGCTGGACGCGCTCACCGCCGGGCTGCCCGCGTCTCTGGTGCTCGACACCGAGTTTTCGGGGATTTTCGATACCGCGCAGGTCGCTCAGTTCGCGCCCGCAAACCTCAGCAGCGACTTCGCCGCGTATCTGGAAGCGCACCATCACGAATACCGCGCCGCCAACCGCGTCACCAACGCCCAGTGTGATCTGGAAGCCGTGCCGTTCATGACGATTAGCTACACGCTCGACCGCTACGCTACGCCGGAGGATGCCGCCGCCGCGCTGGCAGACGGATTCTGGCGCAGTTGGAGACCGCTAACGGCTACACCGCGACGACGGTCGATGGGCTGACTTTCCCGCTGTACACCCAGACCCGCACCGTTTGCGACCGCGAAGCGACCGACGCCCTCACCTTCTGGCAGCGCGGGCATTTCGTCGCCACCGTGCAGGCGACTTTCCCGGCGGATCACCCCGTCGCGGCGGAGCGCTGGCTCAAGGAACTGGTCGGCGTCTCAACCTACGAGCGCATCTTCAGCGACGTGCTGCGCCGCGAAATTCGCTGACCCGCGTTCAACCTGAATAAAAAGCGCCGGGTTTAGTGCGCCCGGCGCTTTTTCATAGCCTGTGCCGCTGACTAGACCAGCGACGACTCGACGTTGATGGGCACGGCTGCCAGCGCCCGCGAGACGATGCAGCCCGCAGCCACCGCCGCCTTGAACGTCGCCTCGTCGATGCCTTCGACATCACCCTTCAGCACAACGTCGATGTGCGTGATGGCGCTGCCCGCGTCCGTCTTGCCCAGGTGAACGGTCGAGGTGACGTCAATGCTGTTCACCTTGCCGCCCTTCTGGGACAGATTGTTCGCCACTGCCATCGCAAAACATCCTGCATGGGCAGCGCCGATCAGTTCTTCGGGGTTGGTTCCGGCGCCATCTTCAAAGCGCGATGACCAGGTATATCCGCCTTCATACGCCCCGCTGGCAAGTTTCATACTTCCGCTGCCGCCCTTGAGGTCGCCCTTCCAGACGGCTTGCGAAGACCGTGCAGGCATCGTTATTCTCCTTTAGTCACAATAGGCAGCGCCAAGAATAACGTATCATGTTTCGGAAAGCTAGTTCCACCAGCCCCAGGTATCGATCATATCGAAATCGTCGCGGCGGGTAAGCTCATCGTCGTCGTATTCCGCCGACAGCCACAGCGCCGCCTTGAGCGCCGCCCGCCGCTTGTCCATATCGCTGCTGGTCAGCCCCTCGATGATGTAGGGCATCACTTCTTCGTCCATCATCCACAGCGCTTCGGCTGCCGCGTGCCAGACGTGGCTGTTGGCGTGGTTGAGCGCCTCCATCAGCGCCGGGGTTGAACTCGGATCGGCAATTTGACCGAGCGCCTTCGCCGCTGAGAAGCGCACGTAATCGTTGCTGTCGTGCAGCAGAGCATGTTCCAGCCCGTCGAGCGCCGAATCCGTGCCGATTGCACCGAGCGCCTCGGCAGCAGCGTAGCGCACGTAGCTGTTGGTATCCGCCGCCAGCGCTTCCAGCAGTTCCGGCAGCGCCGCCGGATCAGCCAGGTCGCGCAGCGCTTTCGCCGCCTCCCAGCGCACGTATCCGCTGTCGTCGCCCAGCAGCGCGCCGACCAAGCCCGGCGTCGCCGAATCTTCGCCCAGCAGCGCGAGGGCCTGCGCCGCCGCCCGGCGCACGTCGCGGCTGCGGTCTGCCAGCCGTTCGACCAGCGCGGGGACTGCCGCCGGGTCGCCGATTATGCTCAACGTCTGGATCACCAGCACGCGCATGTGGCGATCCTTATGATGGAGCGCTTCCACGAGCGCCGGAAGCGCCAGCGGTTCGCGGAGTTGACCGAGCCGATAGAGCGCATGGCGTTGTTTTTGCTCGTCACTTCCGCGCAGGTCGCCAATCAATTGGTTTATCAGAGATGTGTTCGCCATCACTATCTCCACCAGAAAGCAGTATTGAGTCTAGTTTATATCCCGTCTACCCCGGTTGCAACGAATAAAACGGTTAGTTTTGACACTGACAGCAACCCAAATGCCAAATCTCCGTAATAGTACAAAGGCACGGCAGTTGATATGCGACGAACCGGATTCACGAATTCACGAACCAGCCCTTGACTCGCATATAGACGCGGGCATATAGTTTGTGTACAAATCGTTGGCATACCAATAATTGGTATACACATGGATGCAGAACGCAAGCGTTTCTTCCTGATGACGGTCGAGATTCGCATTCTGACGGCGCTGCTGTCACGAAGTGCTTTCCGCTCGTTTGAGGATCACTTCGCGGCGCACAACATCGAGATCAGCGGGATTCACTACGGCATCCTTCGCGCGCTCAGCCATCAGAGCTTCACCATCAGCGACCTTAGCCGCCGCTTCATGCTCGACCCGTCCACGCTCGTGCCGATGATCGACTCGCTCGAACGCAAGGGGCTGGTCGAGCGCGGCAGAGACCCGCACGACCGCCGCCGCATCCCGCTGTCACTCACCGAGGGCGCGCGCGAACTGCTGCGCAGCGTCTCGATGTTCCACGAGGACGATGTCGTCTTTCAGCGGCTCGAAACGATGGGCGAGGATAAAGCGCGCGAGCTGCTCAGCCTGCTGCGCGAACTGATCATGGGAATGCCCAACGGCGCCGAGATGATCGATTCGGTTTCGGGCAGGCTCTATACCCTGGTGGACGATGAGGTCGCAACCGGTCCGCCAGATTGTCACACAGGTTTCCCCGGACGTGAACACCATCGCACGATCCGTCGTACTCACAGAAGGCGTACTCGTAGGACCCGTTCTGAGTAGAAAGAGGGAAATAACTTGCAAGCACAGGCTCGTCAACAATGGGGCGGTCAGCGCTCCACAGGCGGTCCAAACACGCTCGGTCGTGCCGTCCGCTACTTAGGCAAGCACCGCCGGGCGACATCCCTGGCATACGGCGCATTGATCGTTGCAACGCTCGCGCAGCTTGCCGTGCCGCAGCTTGTCCAGAACATGATTAACGCCGTGACGCGCGGGACGATTGCCCACCAGATTATCGACGGCACGTCGGTTCCGCTGATGCAGAATATCGCCCTGGGCGCGGCGGCGCAGCAGGCGGGCACGACCGTCGACGTGCTGCGCGACGCTTATTCCAACGCCGAAAACTGGCTGATCACCGCCGTCATCGTGATCGTGATTTTCGCCGCCATCCGCGCGATCTTCTCGTTCGTGCAGGCATATATGGCGGAGACGGTCTCGCAGGGCATCGCCTTCGACTTCCGCAACGAAATCTTCGCCAAAGTCCAGCGCCTGTCGTTCAGCTACCACGACCGCAACCAGACCGGGCAGTTGATGATCCGCGCGACCGACGACGTTGAAAAAGTCCGGCTTTTCATCGCACAGGGTCTGGTGCTGACGGCGCAGGCGTTCCTGCTGCTGACCGCCACCCTGATCATTCTGTTTGCGACCAACTGGCGGCTGACGCTCGTCGCCGTACCCATCCTGCCGATTGCGCTGTTCGTTTTCGTGATCTTCGGCAAGGTCGCGCAGCCGCTGTTCGTGGAGATTCAGAAGCGGCTGTCGGCACTGAACACCGTGCTTCAGGAAAGCCTCGCCGGGATCAAGGTCGTACGCGCCTTCGCCCGCGAGAAATATGAGCAGAAGCGCTTCTACGAGACCAACGACTCGCTCTACGAGCAGCAGTTGAAGGTCGCGCGCACCTTCTCGTTCCTGTTCCCGGTGATCTTCCTGGTCATGCAGTTCGGGCAGGCGGCGATCCTGTACGCTTCCGGCAACCAGATCATCAACGGCACGCTCACGCTCGGCGACTACCAGTCGTTCAGCCTGTACCTGCTGTACGTATTCTTCCCGCTCGGTCAGTTGGGCTTCATCATCCAGTTGATGTCGCAGGCGGTCGCGTCATCCAACCGTATCTTTGAAATCCTCGACGCCCAGAGCGACGTGTCGGATAAGCCCGGCGCGCCCGCGCTCGCCCAGATTCAGGGGCACGTCGAGTTCAAAGACGTGACCTTCCGCTACTTCAACTCCGGTGAGGCAGTCCTGCAGAACGTCAGCTTCGAGGCGCAGCCCGGTCAGACCATCGCCCTGCTGGGCGGCACGGGCAGCGGCAAGACCACCATCATCAACCTGATCCCGCGCTTCTACGACGCGACCGAGGGGCAGGTACTGATCGATGGTCAGGATGTGCGCGACGTGACGCTCGACAGCCTGCGCAGCCAGATCGGTATCGTGCTTCAGGAGACGAACCTGTTCAGCGGCACGATCCGCGACAACATCGCCTTCGGTCGCTCGGATGCCACCGACGAAGACGTGATCGCCGCCGCGAAAGCCGCCGCCGCCCACGACTTCATCATGTCGTTCCCCGAAGGCTACAACACGCCGGTCGGCGAGCGCGGCACGACGCTTTCAGGCGGTCAGAAGCAGCGCGTGGCGATTGCGCGCGCCCTGCTCCTCAACCCGCGTTTGCTGATCCTCGACGACTCGACCAGCAGCGTCGACCTGATCACCGAATCGCTGATTCAGAAGGCGCTCGACCGGCTGATGGAAGGACGCACCAGCTTCGTCATCGCGCAGCGTATCAGCACCGTCCTGAACGCCGACCTGATCCTTGTGCTCGACCGGGGCAAGATCGTCGCCAGCGGCAAGCACGAAACCCTGATGGAAAACAGCGCGCTGTACGCCGAGATTTACAACTCACAGCTCGTCGGCGACGCTGAAGTCGAGCCTGCTGAAGCGGCTCAGGAGGCGAAATAACATGGGCATGATGGGAGGACTCGACGGCGGTCGCCGCATGTTCGAGAGCGAGACCAGCAAAGCCGCCAATATCGGCACGACGCTGATGCGCTTCGGCAATTACTTCGGCGTCTACATTCTGGGCGTGGTTGCCGCGCTGGTGCTGATCGTCATCTCGACCTGGACGCAGGTCGTCACGCCCGACTACATCGGGCAGGCGGTCGACTGCTACCTGTTCCCGCAGGCGACCAGCAACTGCTGGTTCGACAGCACAGTCCATGCCGCCATCGCCAGCGGCACGATTGACACGATCACGACCGACGTCAGGCTTGCCGGGATGGGCAGTCTGGTGCTGACGCTCGTCATCCTGTTCCTGCTCGGCTCAGTGATCAGCGGCTTGGCGTTCTACACCATGAGCCGAACCGGGCAGCAGGTGCTGCTGCGAATGCGTCAGGACGTGTTCCGCAAGCTGCACGAGCTGTCGCTCAGCTACTATTCCGAGCACGACGCTGGCGACCTGATGAGCCGCATCACCAACGACACCCAGACGATTCAGCAGGTGTTCGGCTTCGCCCTGCTCAGCGTGATCAGCGGCGCGCTGCTGATGGTCTGGATCGTCATCAAGATGCTTCAGGCGAACGTGCCCTACGCGCTGATCAGCCTCATCACCGTGCCGATCATGTTCGCGGCGACCGTCTATTTCTCGAATCAGGCGCGCAAAGCCTTCCGCGAGAGTCGCAAGGAACTCGGCAACGTCAACGCCGACCTGCAGGAGAGCATCGCAGGCGTGCGCGAGGTGCAGGCGTTCAACCGCGAGGAAGAAAACATCGATAACTTCCGCCGCGTCAACGCCGCCAACCGCGACGCCAACGTCCGCGCCGCCTCGTTCACCAGCGCGCTCACCCCGACGCTGGAAGCGCTCGGCTACGTCTCGATTGGCATCGTGGTACTGGTCGGCGGGCTGGCGCTGCTGCGCAACGAGCCGCTGCTCGGCACAACCCTCATTTCGCTCGGCACGATATTTGCCTTCGTCCAGTACGTCCAGCGCTTCACCCAGCCGATCACGCAGATCGCCGTGCTGTGGGCGAACATCCAGAGCGCGATTGCGGGCGGCGAGCGCATCTTCAGCATCCTCGACACCCGGTCGACCTGACCGAGAAGCCGAATGCTCAGGTGATGCCGCCGATCAAGGGCAAAGTCCAGTTCGACCATGTCGAGGCGGGCTACAAGACCGACCAGCCGGTGCTGAAGGACGTGAACTTCACCGCCGAGCCGGGGCAGATGGTCGCCATCGTCGGTCCGACCGGCGCGGGCAAGACCACCATCATCAACCTGATCCCGCGCTTCTACGATGTGACCGGCGGCGCGGTGCGCATCGACGACCTCGACGTGCGCGACGTGACCTTCGAGAGCCTGCGCAGCCAGATCGGTATCGTGCTTCAGGACACGTTCCTGTTCTCCGATACCGTCATGAACAACATCCGTTATGGCAAGCTGGGCGCGACCGATGAGGAAGTGATCGCGGCGGCGAAGCTGGTCGCGGCAGATACGTTCATCGAGCGGCTGCCGGAGAGTTACCAGACCGTCCTCGGCGAGCGCGGCAGCGGTCTCAGCCAGGGACAGCGCCAGTTGATCGCCATCGCCCGCGTCGCGCTGATGAACCCGAACATCCTAATTCTGGACGAAGCCACGTCCAGCGTCGACACGCGCACCGAGCGGCTGATCCAGAAAGCGTTCGAAGAACTGCTCAAGGGGCGCACCAGCTTCGTCATCGCCCACCGCCTGAGCACGATCCGCAACGCCGATAAGGTCATGATGCTGGTCGACGGGCAGATCATCGAGCGCGGCACACACACCGAGCTGCTGGCGCAGAAGGGCGCGTACTACGACCTGTACATGAGCCAGTTCCGGCGCGAAGAAGAACCCGCGTCGGGCAACGGCAAGGTCAGCGAAAGCGTCCCCGCCAAATAGGGGTATCGACGATTCGTAGGGGCGAGGCGTGCTTCGCCCCTACCCCGCCGTTTCCCGGTAATGCGCCCTCTTACCAACGTCCTTTCAAATCCCGTTTCACAACCCGCGATTCTCTCATCAAAACCTGATAGACAGCCGCGAAAATGAGCCTATAATTGAGGTGAAATTGCTTAGCCGCTACTCCATGTACGGCTTTTTTGTTGACCAGGTGCTTGACCAGCAGGAGCGTGGAAAACAGCCTATGACAATAAGTGAAGAATCTACCGAGCCTCCCGATTCGTCGTCGGACAAACCTCCTTCGCATTCCCCCCGCCCACTCCTCTGGCAGAACGTCCCCGACGACGACTGGAATAATTGGCGCTGGCAGCTTGCCCATCGGCTCAATTCCGTTGACGAGCTGTCGCAGATCATCCACCTGACACCTGAAGAAATCGAAGGCTTGACCGCTGATGGCGTCTTTCGTGTCGACATTACGCCGTATTTCGCCAGCCTGATCGACCCTGACGACCCACTGTGCCCGATCCGGCGTCAGGTCATCCCGCTGGGGCGCGAGCTGCGCGCTTTCGACGGCATGATGGAGGACAGCCTCGCCGAAGATCGTCACAGCCCGGTTCCGGGGCTGGTGCATCGCTACCCCGACCGCGTGCTCATGCTGCTCACGACCCAGTGTGCCAGCTACTGCCGCTACTGCACGCGCAGCCGCATCGTCGGCAACCCGGCGGCGAACTTCAGCAAAGTCGAATTCGACCAGCAGATCGAATACCTGAAACGCACGCCGCAGGTGCGCGACGTGCTGCTCAGCGGCGGCGACCCGCTCACGATTGCGCCGCGAATGCTCGAATACGTGCTCGCCAGCCTGCGCTCGATTGAGCATATCGAGATCATCCGCATCGGCACGCGCGTGCCCATCTTCCTGCCGCAGCGCATCACTGCCGAATTCTGCGACATGATCAAAAAATACCACCCGCTGTGGATGAACGTCCACATCAACCACCCGAAAGAGATCACGCCGGAAGTCAGCCAGGCGCTCGACCGGCTGTCCTACGCGGGCGTGCCGCTCGGCAACCAGAGCGTGCTGCTCGCCGGGGTCAATGACAGCGTCGCCATCCAACGCGAGCTGGTGCATAAGCTGGTGCGCAACCGCGTGCGCCCCTACTACCTGTATCAGTGCGATCTGGTCGAGGGCGCGGGGCACTTCCGCACAACCATCAGCCGTGGCGTCGAGATCATCGAGGGGCTGCGCGGGCACACCAGCGGCTACGCCGTGCCGACCTATGTGGTCGACGCGCCCGGCGGCGGCGGCAAGATTCCGGTCATGCCGCAGTACGTAATCAGCCAGTCGCCCGGCAAGGTCGTCCTGCGCAATTACGAGGGCTACATCAGCACCTACACCGAGCCGGACGACTACGATCCGCACCTGATCGACCATCTCGACCGGCAGGTGAAGCACCGCGCCGAGCCGGGACAGGGTGGCGTCAGCAGCCTGCTCGAAGGCGACGCACTGGCGATCAAGCCGGAGGGCTTCGACGAGACCCACCAGCGGCACGGTCGCAAGCACCGCCTCAACCGGGATGCGCGCAAGTGGCAGCCCCATCATTCCGACGGCGGCGGGAATGGCAACGGGAACGGCGAGACGCCGCTCGAACCCGTTCTCGACAAGAGCAGTCAGTACGGGAGGGAATAAGCCATGCGTGTCGCCGTACTTGCCAATCTCAAGACCAATGCGCCGCGCTGGGAAGGAATGCCGCCCGACCGCTGGGATGACCTCGACAGCGAGAAAAGCGTCAATGCCATCGTCGCCGCGCTGGAAAGCGCCGGGCACACTGTCCAGTTCTTCGAAGCCAGCGTCCTACCGCCCTACAACCTGATCCAGCGGCTGACCGACTACCAGCCGGACATCTGCTTCAACATCGCCGAGAGTCACTTCGGGGATGGGCGCGAGGCGCAAATCCCCGCTGTACTGGAGATGCTGCGCATCCCCTACACCGGCAGTCAGGTGCTGACGCTGGCGCTGGCGCTCGACAAGCCGATGACCAAGCGCGTCCTCGCCTACCACGACCTGCCAACGCCGGAATTTCAGGTGTTCGAAAGCGCCGACGAGCCGTTGTGCGAAGATCTGGCGGACGAAGCGGGTAACCTGCGTTTCCCGCTGTTCGTCAAGCCGAGCCGCGAAGGTACGAGCATGGGCATCAGCGCCGACAGCATCGTCACCAGTGTCGAGCAGCTACGCGAGCGGCTCGCTGACATGCTCCCCCGCTACAACCAGCCGATCCTGTGCGAGCATTACATCAGCGGGCGCGAAGTGATGGTCGGCATTCTGGGCAACCTGCATCCGACCGCCGCTCGCCGCCTGAGCGAGCACAATGTCGCGGGCGATCTGCCGGATACGCTGACCTTCCTGCCGATCCTCGAAATGGACGTGCAGCGTCACTCGGCGACCGAAGCCGACGTGTACACCAATCGAATGAAGACAGAGCTTGACTACCGCTTCCAGTGCCCTGCCCCGCTCGACCCGGCGACCGAGCGCCAGCTTCTCGTGCTGGCGGCGGCGGTCTTTCGCGTCACCGGCTGCAAGGATGTGGCGCGGGTCGATTTCCGCCTCGCCAGAGACACCGGGCTGCCGTACATTCTGGAGATCAACCCGCTGCCCGGCTTGACTCCGCACTTCAGCGACTTATGCCTGCAAACCGACTCGGCGGGCTGGGAATACGAGCGGCTGATCAACACTATTCTGGAGAACGCCGCCCGTCGTCACGGGCTGCTGATCGACACGCGGCAGGTAGCGGCGGCAGTCGGACGATAAAAAACAGGGGACGGTCGTCGCTGACCGTCCCCTGCTCGTTTACCTTCACCGACGAAATCGTTAGAAGATCACTTCCGAAATCAGGACAATGTTGGCGAACGGCGTGAATTCGCCGGTTGGCAAGCCCGCGCGGCACAAATGCGTCAGCTTGAGAAATTCGATATGCCGATTTCCGTGAGCGCCGTCCGCAAGCCGGTCTTTTTCACGATGATGCGCTGGGTTCTCCGTCAGTCTTGCCGCGCTGGCGCATTACCCGCGCCTCTGCCGAAAGCCGCTGGAAATAGTCGGACTCGGTGATCTCGCTCACCTGCTTGTTCACGCGCGTGCGGTCGATCTCGATTTGCAGCGATTCCAGCACCGTCAGCGCTTTGTCGAGGTCATTCTTGACCGCACCGAACTGCCGCGCATTCTCGATGCCGATGGCAGCCTGCGTGCCGAACGCCGAGAGCAGCGGAATCTGCTCCTTGCGGAACACGTCCTGCGTGATGCGATTGTCGGCGTACAGCGCGCCAATCACCCGTCCTTGAATCGTCAGGGGGATGCACAGCACCGAGCGCAGGTTGTTGTTGACGATGCTCTTGACGTTCTGGAAGCGGTCGTCAGCAGAGGCGTTGGTGGTCAGGATCGCCTGCCCCTCTTTCAGCGCCTGATTGACGATACTGCGGCTGAACACGGCGTCGCTGTCGGCGATATTTTCGCGCCCCCAGTTGCGAGCGACGGCGAGTTCAAGCTCAGCGGTGTCGCTGTTGCTGAGCATCAGGTAGGCGCGCTCCGCCCCCGTCAGCCGGATGACCGTGTCCATCACTTCTTCGAGCACCCGATCCAGTTCCAGCGACGAGGTGATCAGCGAAAACGTGCGCAGCAGTTCTTCAAGCTGCTCAAGCTGACGCCCAACACCCTCCGTCTGCTTTTCCGCCTGATCGAGCCGCTTGTACATGGTCTGGATCAGCCCGATGATGTCGACCTGAATCTGAAAGCCGTTCTGCGTCAGTACCTGCAGCAGACGGTCAAAGATCGCTTCAAGCTGGTGGGCTTCAGTCGAACTCTGTTTGAGCGCTGCGGCAATTTCAGTCGTTACGACGTTACTCTCAGCCATAGATCATCCATTGAGAAGGCTAGGCGGTCATTGTGATCGGCGATGGTAAGTTCGTACCTGTAAATACAATCCGTTTTATGATACCGCAATCGCGCTTAATTACACACACTCAGGATGGCGGTATCTCTACGATGCTCATCCGGTTCTCAACTTCGTAGCCGTCGCCCGCCGCCACCCCGTCCACCGTCACCGGCACGCGCTCCTGCGTCCGGCTGTTGTACATGCCGATCACGATCCGGTAGCCCGCGCCGAACGGCGGTGGATTCGCTCCCGTCATGAGGTCATCCGGCAGCGACAGCACCCGCTCGTCGACGATGTATTCGCCCGGCTGCCACAGCAGCGACGTATAGTAGCGGTCATCCACCCCGCGTGCGATGGGACCGTCCCACCCTGTGATCAGGCTGTCGTCGGCGGCGCGCAGGTGAATGTAAATCGTAAAGTCGTCCGGCGGCGGGCTGAGCACCTGCCAGTAGAAATGCGCTATCACCTTCCGCCCCTGCCACAAATCCAGCCCGCCGATGTCATAGCCAAGATAACGCACGAAGCCGCCGAACGTCACGTCCCGCCCCGCCGCGCCCTGCGGCTGCGGCTCGACCCAGCGCTTTGCCAGATCGAGTTCGTACACGTCATACCGGAACGTGCCGTCGTCCATGCCCCACGCCCGGCGCATGATGTCGGTACGGTTCAGGGCGCTCAGCACCTGATTGTCGAGTTCCGGTACATCGCGGTAAGCGATCCGTGTTTCCGGGTTGCCCACGACCAGATAGGCAGCATCGTCCAGCACGTCGAGGCGCGTCGGCGGGTCATCCACTCGGATGTCTTGCAGCGGGAAGAAAAACGGCAGTGTATCCACACCAGGCGCGGAAACGACCAGTTTTTCGCCGGGATGCTGGTCGAGCCAGATTTGCAGCCCATCGACCACGTTCATGAGAGCCACATTGCCAGAGCGATAGCGAGCGGTGTCGTCGGGGTATTTGCCCGTCCACAGGTAATCGCCGCCGCCGTTGGGATCGTTGACGGCGGAGATCACACCCGGCAGACCGATCAGCACGATGACGGCGAGATAGGCGAAGCGCAGCACACCTCTACCCGCTCGTTCGGGCGTGAACAGCCGCGCCACTACCACGGCGGTCGGCAGAATCAGCAGCGGAACGACCGCGAACGATAGTCGATAGTGATAGCTGTACGAATAGAACCACGTCAGAAAGTACGGCAGCGCCAGCGCCAGCCCCCAGCCGACGGTCGCGGCGGTCGCCTTCAATTCGCCATCCCACGATTCGCGTATCATGCGGCGCAGCGTGAGCGCCAGCAGCGCCAGGCCCGCGCCGAGCAGTCCGAACTCGATGATCGTCAGGCGGCGGGGGCTGAGAATCGAGGGAACGAGCGCCAGCAGCACCAGCGCCAGCCCAATTACGCCAAACCGCCAGCCCGCACGCGGGAAGCGAACGCGCAGGTAGATCACCCACGTGATCAGCGCCGCCAGCAGCCAGCCCCATTCGCCGCCGCTGCGCAGCGCCATCGACTGCCAGAAGGACGGCGGAAAGACCAGCGGCGGCAGCCCCAGCAGCAGGTTGCGGACGTACCACACCGCGCCGAGCGGCAGCGCCGCGATCCCTGCCCATAGCGCCACGCGCAGCCGTCCCCGCCAGCGCGACGGGTCGAAATCCGGGCGCAGCCGCTCGATGACCAGCAGCAGCGCCATCCCCAGCACGAACGCGCCCATCGTCGGCTTCGTCCACAAGCCGATGCCCAGCACCAGCCCGCCGATCAGCGCGTAATCCCGCTTCAGGTCGCGCCACGCCAGCAGATAGAACGCTGCCGCCAGCGTGAACAGGAACGCCAGCGCGATTTCCAGATCGCCCGCCCGCGACCATTCGCCGACGTGCGGGTACAACGCCCAGATCGCGGCGGCGACGATGCCTGTCCGCCGGTTGACCAGCCGCGAGCCGAGGGCGTATGCCGCCAGAATACTTCCAATCTGGATAAAGATCAGCCCGGCGCGCGCCGCGTGGTCGTTGATGCCGCCCAACTGGGCGAAGGTATATTGCAGCGGCATGAACTGGGGATAGTAGCCGACGGTCTGCGGGATGTAGCCGAGCAGCGCGTACAGCCTGCCCTCGTAGCCGTACACCCACAGCGAATCGTATGCCGTGAAGGGCCAGTAGGCGATCACGAACCAGCACACCACCAGCGACGCGGCGATTAACCCGATCAGCAGGCGCTCGTCGATGCTCAGCCGTGCGGTCGGCTCGCCAGGTGGCACGCCCGCCCGCCTGCGCCGCCACATGACCGCCAGCGCGACTAGCGCCAGCGCCACCGTGCCGAGCCACACATTCGTGGTTGTCAGCAGGCGGCTCTGGCTGGGCGCACCGAGCGTGCCGAGGATGAACATCCATGCCGTCAGCAGCGCCGGACCGAGCGCGAAGCCGAGCGCGATCACCTGCGCCGGGCGTCGCCAGTCGGCGCGCGGCAGAATCGCCAGCGACCACAGGCATCCCAGCCCGACGTATATCCACAGAAACGCCGGAGTCCCGGCGAGGCTATCCGCAATCCAGTACGGCATCGGCATCTCTCAGGGGCGCAGGGCGAGGATGCGCCCGCCGCCTACGCTGATATAGACCCAACCCCGTTCGGTGACGGCAACATCCAGCGGGCGGTGCGGGAAGAAGCCGCTGCCCCGGTAGCTCATCTGCTCAATGGTGAAATCCGAAGCGGGCGTGTCGTCCGGGCGGGTCGGCATGAACGGCGTGACGCTGCCGCTCGCCGGGTCGACGGCGGCGACGAAATAACCGCGCAGGTCGAGGTTGTTATACGAGCCGCCCAGCACGACCAGCAGGCTGCCGCTCAGCGACGGGATCGCCTCACCACCATACACGGCGATCCCGGTCGGCGTGCTGCCGGTCGGCAGGGTGATGGCGGGCGGCGTGGAAGCGGTGCAGTCGCCGCCGTCGAGATCGGGCGTGTTCGCCAGCCCGATGCAGTACGGGAAGCCGAAATCGGGCGGCTGCGTCGAATCGTCCAGCGTCACTCGGTCGATCTCGTCCAGATCGGGCGTATCGAACAGTCCGCCGCGCGCGCTGTCGACTATCCACAGCGTTTCGCCGTCGAGGGCGAGATCGGCGGGCTGGCGCAGCCCGGTCGCCACGACGCGGCGGTCGCTTCCGTCGAGCGCGAAGCTGAGCACCGCCCCGCGCATTGGATCGTCGGCGACGCAGAAGTCGCAGGGTGCGCCGGTCGCTACGTACAGACGGTCGCCACTGACGGCGATCCCGCCCGACCAGAACCCGCCACCCGACGGCAGATCGTCGACCAGCGTATCCAAAACGCTGTCGCGCAGCCGGTAGACGTGCGCCCCGCCGGAGATGTACAGCACGCCGTCGTGATAGGCAAGTCCGTTGGGCAGCGTCAGCCCGTCGGCGGCGACCTGCGGCGCATCGGGCAGCCCGTCACCGTCGCTGTCGGTCAGCGTCAGCACCTCGCCCGCCAGCGGACGCGCGGCGTACAGCGTGCCGTCCGGCGCGGCAGCCAGTGCCGTGAACGCCAGGTCGCCCGCGCCCGGATCGTCGATCACCGCTTCCAGACAGGCGATGCCGACTTTGATCCAGGGCTGGTCGAGATGGGTCGGGCGCTGATAGCATGGTACATCCTGCGCCGCGAACGCCCCGGCATCACAGGCGATAACCAGTGCCAGCGCCAGCAGCAAAACCAGTTTCCGCAACCCCAGGCTCCTCGTGACGATTGCGTGTACAATACTAATATTACCCTTGCCATATAGCGAGTGACAACCATGCCTGAACCGATTCGTCTGGCGCTGGTGGGCGCGGGCATTTTCGCCAGAGATGCCCACGTCCCAGCGATCAAGGCGTTGGGCGACCGCTTCGAGATCGCCGCCGTCTACAGCCGGACGCGGGCGACCGCCGAGGCGCTGCTCCCGATGCTGCCCGGAGCGCCGGAAGTGTTCACCGACCTGAGCGCCCTGCTCCGCCGCCCCGACATTGAGGCGGTCGACGTGCTGCTGCCCATCGAGGCACTGGCAGCGGCGATTGACATGGCGCTCGCCGCCGGGAAGCACGTCGTCAGCGAAAAGCCGATTGCACAGGACGTGGCGACCGGGCGGCGGCTGATCTCGATCTACCGCAACCACCCCCAGCAGGTGTGGATGGTCGCCGAGAACATGCGCTACGTGCCCGCCTACCGCCGCGCCGCCGAAATCGTCGGCAGCGGCGAGATCGGCAGCGTGCTGCTGGCACACTGGGCGATTCACGGCTCGCTCTCGCCCGGTAACAAGTATTACGAGACCGAATGGCGGCGCTCCGGCACCTTCCCCGGCGGCTTCCTGCTTGACGGCGGTGTGCATCAAATCGCCGCGCTGCGCGAAATCCTTGGCGAGATCGCCAGCGTCAGCGCCGAGACCCGCCAGATGCGCGCCGACCTGCCGCCCGCCGACACGCTCACCGCCGCCATGCAGTTTGAAAGCGGCGTAATCGGGCACTACAGCGCGACTTACGCGGCGCGCGTCTCGCTCCCGCCCAGCCTGCTGACCATCGTCGGCGAGAAAGGCGTGGTGCGCGTCAACGGGGAGACGCTCGAAATCACCACCGACGAGGAGACGCTCAACGAATCGGTAGCTTCAGGCGGGGACGTGGACGCCGAGCTTGCCGCCTTTGCCGACGCCATCCGAACGGGTGCGCCGCATCTCAATTCGCCGCTGGAAGCCCTGCGCGATGTCGCCGTGCTGGAAGCCATGTTCAGTTCCGCCGAAACCGGGCAGCGCGTCGAAGTAGATCGCCTGGACGACCTGGAGAACCCTGTATGACCGACAGCGTCCTCGTCATCACCGACTGGCTGCACGACCATCTGGACGATCCAAGCGTGCGCATTGTCGACATACGCGGACACGTGCTGCCCGCTGCGCAGCCACCACCGCACTACTTCAATCACTATGATGACTACACGAAGGAACATATTCCCGGCGCAGCTTTTGTCGATTGGGTGCTGGAGATCACCGACCCCGCCGACCCACGCCATGCCACCATCGCGCCGCCAGAGCGCTACGCTGCCGTCATGCGGCGCATCGGCGTGAGCGAGGACACGTTCGTCGTCGCCTACGACGACGCCAGCGGCATGTTCGCGGCGCGGCTGTGGTGGTCGCTCCATTATTACGGGCATCCGCGCGTCGCCGTCCTCGACGGTGGCTGGAACAAGTGGATCGCCGAGGGTCGCCCCATGACCGCCGAAATCCCCCAATTCGAGCCGTCGGCTTTCGAGGCGCGCGCGAACCCCGGCATCTTCCGGTCAGGCACGCAGGTGCAGGCGCACCTGAACGCCGCGCAGCAGTTGGTCGACGTGCGCTCGCCGGAGGAATTCGCCGGGAAAGCGTCGCGCGCCAGGCGCGGCGGGCACATCCCCGGCGCGATCAACCTGCCCCGCCCCCTGCTGATCCGCGCCGACGGCACGATGCTCTCGCCCGAAGCGCTGCGCCGCCGCTTCGCCAGCGCCGGGATCGGCGAAAACTCGACCGACGTGGTGTTCTACTGCAACGCTGGCGTCTCGGCGAGCTTCGGGCTGCTGGCGCTGCGTGCTGCCGGGTTTTCAGGCGGCAGCGTCTACGACGGATCGTGGAAAGACTGGGGAAATGATGAGAATAAACCAATAGACTAGCACGTTTGTTCTAAGTCGTGTATAATGTGACCTATACGTGGAGTCAGGCGCACGGGGCGATGCCATGATACGTACAGGTCCGGACATTACACAGCTATTCTCATCGCAGAGACTGATGACCGATCAGCATCTGTTCACCGAAGTCTTTCCGATCCGAACCGAGTCCCTGCCCCCGCTGACCGCCTACCATCTACTGCTGCACGGCGACGAGCCGAGCCGCCGGGTCGGGGCGCGGCTGGCGGATTGGCTTGGCGGGGCGTTCGGCGGCTTCTGGCTGTGGAGCGGTGGTCGCCTGATCACCGACGCTGCGCCCAATCCGGTCAAGCTGCTCATGTCAATCGACGATGCCCGTGCCGAGCAGAAGCTTTTCCACCCCATCGAAAGCCTCGAAGAAGATTTTCAGTGGCATCCGTCGCCGGAAGAAATTGCCGACTATGTGGTCAAGGGACCCATCGCAAGGCTCGAAGGCGCGGTTCTGGAGGCGCTGTCGCGGACGGTCTACAGCATCCGCAGCACGCGCGTCCAGCGCGAATACCGCTTGCGCACCTGGGTGGTCGACGGCGCGCCTGCGCTATCGGTCTCGGTCGTCTCCCGCCTGCTCTACGAGCCGGATTTGGGCGCGTATCTGGCGACGATCAAGGAGCCGAGCGAGATCGTCGGCTTATGGGTGGCGGACAAGACCTCGCTGGCGCAGGGCGAAATCATCAAGGTCGTCGGTTTGCTCGACGAGCACCGCGAGCGCCTGCTTGAGCTGGCTCAGCGCGGCGCGATGCGCGAGATCGTCGAGACCGCGCCCGGCGATCACTGGGTCGTGCGCGTGCTGGCGGGATCGCGCGAGCTGGATTACGTCGCCGACGCGCTCGATCTGGTCGTGCGCCCGGAGGACATCACCACTTTCGCCATCAACGAGCAGCAGCTTGAAAAGGCGCTGCACCTGAAGCCGACGCTGCACGCCCAGATGGTCAAGCTGGTGTCCGACATCCTCAAGGAAGCCGGGCTGATCGGCAATTCGTTCAGCGTACAGACCACACCGGCGCAGTTTCAGAGCGGCACGCCGCAGCCCAACATCAGCTACGCCGGCAGCCGCGTGCGACCGTACAACCCAGCGAAAGTCGCCGCCGATTTCCGCGAGAGCGGCGCGCATCGCCTGCCGGAGCGCCTCAAGACCGAGCCGCTGCGCGTGGTCGTGATCAACACGCTCGCCGACGACGTGGGCGACTTCCTCGAAGCACTCAAGCGCTCGCTTGACCGCGAGCACAAGCTCAGGCTGGAAGTCGTCCGTGAGCGAAAAATGCGCGTCATCTCGCAGATCAATCTGGAAAGCGCCGTCCGTCTCCTGCAAAAAGAGGCGTCCGATCTGGTAGTGGTGTTCCTACCGGACGAGGCGGAGACCGACGAGGAAGAAGCCGTCAACGAGCGCGTCACCCGCACGCAGACCATCGGGCGCGGGCTGCCCTGCCTGATCGTCCACGAATCAACGCTGAACAACCCCGCCGACATGACCAACGTGCACGGGGCTGGTCGCGCGTGTCGCGGCCACGCCCTATCTGCTTGCCGACCCGCTCACCTACGCGGATCGCGTCGTCGGCTTGAGCCTGATCTATCACGGCAAGCGCGAGGCGAGCATGTCACCGGCATCGGCCGGGTTTTCGCGGCGGACGGTAGCATATTGCGCTGCGTCGTCGCCGGAGCGCCAGCCGAGAACGGTGTGCCAGATGAACTGATGACCCGCCTATTCCCACGCGACCTGCTGTACAAACAGCGCATCGTCGTGCACAGCGACGGCAGACTGCGCCGCGACGCCCAGCGCGCGCTCGGCAGCATCGAGGACGAGCTTGAGGCGACGCTGCTCCCGGTCGAGGTCATGCGAGCGGGCGTCCCGCGCATGTACGCGCTCAGCAGCGGCAAAATCGACCCACCTCGCTGGGGCAGCCTGTTCCGGCTGGCGACACCGAAGCCTTCGTCCGGTCGTCGGACGCGACCATCCAGCCGCTGCATGTCCGCGCCGAAGCGCCGCTCACTATCGAGCAAGCCGTCCATTCGGTGCTGCTGTTCACGCTGTTCCATTATGGCGCGTTCAAGCCGCCCAAGCTCCCGGTTACGATCCACAATTCCGACCCGATTGAGCATGGCATCCTGCGCGGCGTGATGCCGCCGGAGCTGGAAGACTGACATCCCGTTCTGGCTGTAGCCCGGCTATCCGCGACCATAAGCATGAGTCTGTCGAAATTCGTATATAATGGTCGGATAGGCGCAAACGGAAAGCAGGGTTCTACCGGGGAGCAGGCTCATGGACAACGGGTTCAATATTGTCGATTTTATGGACCTGCCCGCCTTCGAGCGCTGTGTCGTCCGCCTGCTGCTGCGCGAAGCCGAGCTGACCTACGCCGAGCTTGTCGAAGCGGTCGGCACCCTGCCCGAAGATCAACAAATGGATCAGGATCGGCTCGATGCCGCGCTCGAATACCTGTCCGGCAGCCAGTGGCTCGTCGGCGAAGGCGAAGGGCAGAAACGACGCTATCGCGTTATCTGTCACGGCGCAACAGCGCCTCGAATCGCGGGATGTGGGATGGTCTCGAACTGGAGCATCGACCAGCACGGCGCGTTTCAGGTCGATCTGGAGCCGTCGGCGGCGATGCTGTCGGTCAGGAGCGGCGGCAAGCGCGCGCTCCCCAAGCATGTGTGGGATTGCCTGACTGACCCCGCGCCGGAAGAACGGACGGACGCGACGGCGAAGAACCGCACCGGTCGCCTGCTGTAAGCCGACCGCATCTGAACGACTGAAGTGCAATACTGACATGCAAAGTACGTCCTCTGGATTCACGCCATTGCGAGCGAGGATAGGCAGCGCTTACTGGCTGATGCCGAAAAACTAAGGTAACATTAGTCCCATTACGTTCGCAATACCAAAGACGGCCTCTACAGGAGAGCATTCATGTCCAAGATCATTTCCGTACACTCTTTTAGAGGGGGCACGGGCAAGTCGAATACGACCGCGAACCTGTCGGCGCTGTTTGCCGCAAGGGCTGCGCGTCGGCGTTATCGATACGGACATCAACTCTCCCGGCATCCATGTGCTGTTCGGCTTGCACGAGGACGACATCAAGTACTCGCTCAATGACTACCTGTGGGGCAAGTGCGAAATCGAAAGCCGCCCACGACGTGACCGCCATCCTCAACGCAGCGATTTGCAGGGCGGCGCAGGCGCGGTACCGGCGGGCGGCAAGGTGTTCCTGATCCCGTCGAGCATCAAGGTTGGCGAAATCGCGCGTATTCTGCGCGAAGGCTATGATGTCGGCTTGCTGAACGACGGCTTCCAGAACCTCGTCCGCGAATTGAAGCTGGACGTGCTGCTGATCGACACTCACCCCGGCTTGAACGAAGAAACGCTGCTCTCGGTCGCCATCTCCGACGCGCTGGCGATCATCATGCGCCCCGACCAGCAGGACTATCAGGGCACGGGCGTCACCGTCGAGGTCGCGCGCAAGCTCGACGTGCCGCGCATGGTGCTGATCGTCAACAAGACGCCGACTTCGCTGGATTTCGATGAGGTGAAGGCGCGCGTCGAGCAGACCTACAACTGTCCGGTTGGCGCGGTGCTGCCGCATTCCGACGAGATGATGGTGCTGGCGAGCAGCGGCGTGTTCGCTCTCCGCTATCCGGATCACGCCATCACCCAGAAACTGCGTAAGGTCGCCGATACGCTCCTGAGCTGAGCGCATCTGTTAGCATTGCTTTTCAACCCCTCTCGGCAGAGGTTATTTTTTGCCGTTCTCCGGCTTCACCGCCCGGACGCGCCTGACCAGCGTCAGGAAGGCGGTGATCAGTTCATTTTCATCCTCGTCTGATGCCAGCGCCATCGCGGATCGCCTCGCGTCGTAGCGCTGCGCGATAATTCCGTCGCGTCGTACAGCCGTTCCAGATAGCTGGTCGAATAGCGAATCCGCTCGGCGAGGCTGCGCATCAGCTCGACACTGACCAGCGGGCGCTCGTTCAGCAGCGTCATGGAAATCGGCGCGCTGCAAGACCAGCACGTCGAGCACCGTCAGCGCTGACGCCGATGCCGAGCGCGGCTTATGATCCAGCAGCGAGAATTCGCCCACGATCTGCCTGCCGACTGTGCGCAGGGTGATTTCGTTGCCCTGTGCGTCGTGCAGGAAGATACGCACCTGCCCCGCCGTGATCAACAGCATCGCTTCGCCGGGGTCACCCTGGCGGAACAGCACCGACTGCCAGGAATCTCCGGCGCAACATCGCGCCAGCCAGCGCCGTCAGCGCCGACGCGTCAATCGTCCTGAACAGCGGGAACTGGCGCAGTTCCTCCGGCGCGATCACGATGCGGCTGCCCCCTCACGCGACTGAAGCAGTGCCGCGACTCGCGCTAGCGCGCCTCCAGCAGCGATGGCGAAATCTGCCGGAAGCTCGGTGAGCGGCGCTTCGGCGGGCAGCGGCGTCGAAACCGGCATCACCGCCGTGTAGTCGCCCTGGGCGATGCCGCTCAGCGTCCGAACCGCCGACTCGACCGCCCGCGTGGTGTAACGCGCCCTCCGCCAGCACGGTCAGCACGACCAGCATGACCTGCGGGCGGCTCTGCATGAACATGCGGAATACTTCGCGGCGCAGCACCAGCACCGAAAGCGCGCCTTTCGCCCGCGCCCGCGCCGAGCGCGGCTCGCCGTCCAGCACCGAAAAATCGCCGACGACTTCGCCCACACCAAAGATGCGCAGCGGCTTTTCCCGCCCCGCCCCGTCGAGCGCCGTCACTTCGATTGCGCCCGCTTCGATCAGGTACATGGCGTCGCCGTCGTCGCCCTTGTCGAACAGCAGCACGCCGTCGCCGTACTGCGCGACCTCGACCGCCCGGCTCAGATTTTCCAGATCAGCCAGCGACACGTAGCGGAAAATGTCGATGCGGCTGAGGCGCTCGGCGCGCGCCTGAAGCTGCTCCGGCGTGAATTTCTGCGCCAGCTCGCTCATGCGCATGAACATGTCGAAGGTGTGTACCATCGTCGGGTCGTCGCGGGCGAATTCCTCTTGCAGGTAGTCCCACATGGCGTGGTCGTGCGCCGGGAAGATGCTCGACAGGTACGCCAGCACCGAGCGCCCCAGCAGGCGGCGAAGCTCGCGGCTTTCCGCCTGCCGCTGAGCGATCTCGGATTGCCAGGCTGCCAGCAGGCGCGGGCTGACTCCCCTCGATGACAGGTTATTTTGCAGGATGCCGATGTTCGCCTCGGTGATCAGCAGGCGGCGAATGAGGGAGACGTTCGCCTCGCCGAATGTTTTCGAGAGTTCACGAAGGATCGTCTCAATCGACGCGCCGCCAAGCTGCTGGATCGCCTGCCGCTCGCCCGGCGACACGTCGTTCTGCAAGCCGAGCGTGCGCGTGAACTGGGCTTTCTCGTGGCGCAGCCCGTACATGATCTGCACGGCGATCAGCGCCGCGCCGCCCACGCCAATCGTGACGGCGACCAGCAGCAGCGCCAGCCCTGTCAGGCTGTTGACGACGTAGTTGTAGGCGACGTGAATCGCAATCGCCGCGCCGATGCCGAGCAGCGGCAGCAGAGTCCGGTGCGTCCGGCGCAGCCGACCGAGCGAGATACCGACCACGCCGCTCGCCATCGCGTGCATGAGCGAAGTGGACAGCACGCGGACGACCGCCATCGCCAGCGTCGGCGTGCCGCTGACGTAGGCGAAGTTTTCGATCATGGCGAAGCCGATGCCCACGCCGAAGCCATAGACCGCACCATCCACAAAATAGTAGAAGCTCGGACGACGCATGAAGTAGATCAGCACCAGCGCCTTGAGGATTTCCTCGACCAGCGGCGCAGTCAGGCTGACGACCGCCGCCCCGCCGACCAGCTCGCGCAGCCCGCTGTTGACGACCACCGCCAGCGGGTACGCCCCCAGCGCGCCCCACGCCATGCAGATCACGAGGGTCTGGGTTTTCGACGTTTTGAACAGATCCAGGGCGTGTATCACATAAAACGCGAACGCCGGGATGACCAGCGCAATCGCGTAGGCAAGCAGCGCGGTCACGGGAGAGCCTCTTGATTATCTCGTCCCAATTATTGAACAAGCGCCGCGAGACTGCAAACGATTGTGTCGCCCGTGGGGATGTCTGGATACGCGGGAGCGCTCCCGACAGCTTATTGTCTGCCGCGCCAGTAGACGAACGCGCCAACCCCCGCGACGCCGACCAGGACAAGCACCGCCGCCAGATCGTCGAAGGCAATCGCCGCGCCCTGAAGCTGCTCCGGGCTATCAGGAACCGCCAGCACGATGACTGCGCCGAGTACCAGCACGACCGCCGCCGCTGCCGCCGCCAGACGCACCAGCGGGCGATCCAGCAGGCGCAGCGTGGGCGGCACGTAAGCCCGATTCCACTCGTCCTCCAGCCGATGGCGCAGACGCTGCTCGAAGTCGGCGCTCGGCGGGCTTTGCGGGTCGATCAAGGCGCAAAGCTGGCGGACGACCTTATAGAGTTCGCGGTTCTCGCCTTCGGGCGCCCGCTCATCGCGTCCATCCAGGAGCGCGTCGGTCGCGTCGGCGAGTTCATCATCGAGATAGTTCATTACGAAGCCTCATCCATTGCTGTTCGTACTGCCTGTATCGCACGGCGGTACAGGGATTTGATCGCTTCCAGCGATTGCTGCCGCTCCTCGGCGATCTCGTGGAACGTCAGTCCATCGGCAAAGCGCATCAGGATAATGTCCTGATAATGCTCCGGCAAGCCGCCCAGCGCCCGCTGGATCAAAAGCCGCTGGTCGATTTCCTGGCTGTCGAAGATGGTGACCAGCCGCTCCTGCTCGCCGGTTTCAAGCTCGACTTCAGCGGCAGTTCCGCTGCTGCGACGACCGCGCCGCCGGTAGAAGTCGGCTATTTGCCGGTTGACGATGGTGTAGAGCCACGTGTTGAAGCGCGCCTCCTGCTTGTAGCTGTGCAGCGACCGCGAGACGGCGATGAACACGTCCTGAGTCACGTCCTCGGCGTCCGTGAGCGGAATTTTGCTCTTGACCCGATTGAAGACTTTGCTCAGATAGCGGTGATAGAGTGCGAAGAAAGCGTCCTTGTCACCCGATTGAGCCTGTCGCGCCAGCATTTCGTCGCTCAGCAAATTCATGGTCAACAGTCTTTTAGTCGGTGAGCGCGGTCGGAAAGTGCCGCGCAGGATAAAATATTTACGATCTTCTTAGCTCCTGCTCATCCTGCCGCCGGACAAGCTCTTCGAGCCGCGCGTCGATGCTGTGTTCGTCGGGGAGGATGCCCAATGCGTGGGTGTAAAGCTCCACCGCGCGGTCGAGATCGCCGTCGCGCTTTCTTCCGGCGGTTTTCGGCGGCGGTCGCGACGACTTCAATCGCCTCCGGCAGCAGCCGCATTTCACCAGATGATATGCCAGCTCAATCGGCTGGTAAGGCAGCTCGCTGTGCTCGCCAGTAGCGCGTCGCCAGCCGGTGCAGCTTCAGGCGCTGCGCCCGTGCAAGACTCTCATAAATCACGCGCTGCGTCAAGCCGTGACGGAAACGATATTCGTCTCCGCTGGCGGTTTCGAGCATCTGCGCTCTGGTCAGGTCGTCCAGCACCGCGCGCAGGTCGACGGCGGCGTCCAGTTCGGCGACCGATTGCAGCAGCGCCACCGAAAAATTCTCGGTCAGCGCCGCCGCCGCGCGCAGCACCGTCTGGTTCTCCGGGCTGAAGCTGTCCAAACGGCTGATCACCAGCTCGCGCACGTCGTCGGGCAGCGCTTCGACGGCGGCGTCGGATTTCAACTCGGCATAGCCTTCCACCTGATCGACGTAGCCGTCCTGAAGCAGCTCGCGCAGCAACGCCTCGATGAACAGCGGGCGTCCGCTGGTGCGATCCCACACCAGCCGCTTGAGTCTGGGTCCCAATTGCTGCTGCGCAGGATCGCCAGCGCTACCCGATAAGTATCCTCCTCGCTGAGATCGGGCACGACCAGCACCTGTGTGTCGAGGTCGACCGTGAGGGTTGGCTCGTAGGTGACGACCACGACCAGCCGCGCCTGCTTGATCTCGTCCAGCACCTGCTTGAGCAGCGCGACGGCGTGGGCGTTTTCCAGCTGCAGATCGTCGATGACCAGCAACGTCGGCGTGCGCTTCGGCGTGCGCCACCAGATAGCGGATGATGCTCTCGACCAGCGTCACCTTCTGCCCGGATTTCCTGCCGTCGTCGGCAGCCGCCTCGCGCGGGTGAGCGGGCATCTCGTCGTGAGCTTCGCCTACGGACTGTCGAAGATCAGGTCGAGCAGCGCCGATTCCAGATCGAGCAGGTCGAGTTCCTGAAGGCGGTCGTGAACGATCTGGCGGGCTTCGGCGCTGTCCTGTGACGGCACGACGCCGAGAAGCTGCGCGATCAGCGTCGCCCAGGTGGTCTTGCGGCGATTGCGCGAGGTGCAGGTCGCCCACGCGACCTGAAATTTCGAGCTGACGGCGGCTTTGGCAAGCTGCTGGGCGATGCGCGTCTTGCCGATTCCGGCGTCGCCGACCAGCGCGACGGCGCGCCGCCGCCCGCTTGACGCCTGCTTGAGCGTGTAGGTCAGCGACAGCATGAACACGTCGTGCCCGATGAACGGCATCTGCGACGAGAAATTCGTGGTGATGGTCGGGGCGCGACGTTACGGACGGTGTACGCCTGCACCGGCAGACTCTTGCCCTTCAGGTGGAGCGGCTCGACTTTCTCCGCCTCGAACGACCCCCTGCACGCGCTCGTAGACTCGCTCTGCCGATCAGCACCTGCGTTGGCTGCGCCTTCGTCATCAGCCGCGCCGCCAGATTGACCTCGTCGCCCATGACCGTACTCGCGGCGCGCCTTCCAGCCGACTTCGCCCGCGAAGATGATGCCGAGCGTCACGCCGATGCGCTGGGTCACGAACGGCTCGCGGCGGCGCTCCGGCGGCAGTTCTTCGAGCAGGCGATGATTGTACTGGGCGAGATAAGTGGTCAGCTCCAGCGCCGCGTCGACCGCGCGATCCGGGTCGTCCGGGGTGGCGACGGGCGCGCCGAACGTGCCGAGCAGCTTGATGCCGAGGTTGTAGGGACGGTGGCCGGTGAGCGTACCACCGCGCGAGGTGATCACACGCTGCACCATGACGTAGTAGCGCTCCATCAGCCCGACAACTTCGTCAAGGTGATCGTCGCCCCAGTCGCGGAGCATTTCGGCGAAGCCGGTCGCGTAGATGAACAGCGTGGTCGAGAAGCGGTTCTCGCTGCGCAGGTGATAATCGCTGCTGAGGATAAGCTCGTGCAGCACCGACGGCGCGACGTAGCAGGCGACCGAGTTGACGCGCTCTAGCTGCGCGCGCAGATGCTCGATCAGGCTGCCCGCCGACAGGTCGAAGATTGCGCCGGATTTCGGGCGGCGCTTGCGCAGCAGCTCGAATTCGTAATCGTCCAGACCGCTGCCCTGATTATCGACAATCTGGAAGAAGCCTTCGCCGAGTGGCTGTAGCTGGTAGGTGTCGCGGATGAGCGCGCCCAGTTCCTCGTCGACGATCACTTCGCTCGGGCACCCCGGCGGCTTCCGCTTCCATCGCCTTGCCGGGCAGCTCGCCCTGAATCAGATGGTCGCGCTGAGCCGCGTTGCCGACCAACGCCTCGAACAGCTCGCCGCGCGCGATGCCGACCGACATGGTTAACTGGAAGCCGTGATCGCCGCCGAGCAGCGCCACCAGACGCGGATCGGTGATCGGCTGGAAGCGCTTGATCGCCCGCTGCATTCGCCACCCGGCTCGAATCGCTTTGTGCAGATCGGAGAGGCTGTCGTCGTAGCATGGGAAAAAGACCAGCAGCGCATCGCCCGCGAACTTCAGCAACTGCCCGTCGGATTTCGCCAGGATTTCGAGCATCTCGGCGAAGTAGTCGTTCATGATGATGGTGAGGATTTCCGCGCCGTCGGTGCTGTTCTCCTGCGCCAGCCGCTCGGAGAGCGCCGTGAAGCCGGACACGTCGGCGAACATGAACGTGCCGGGGCGCAGCGCCCGGTAATCCTGCGAGCGCGAGACCTCGTCCTCGGCGATGTACTGGGGCAGAAACGACGTGAGCGCTTTGTACAGGCTGCCGAGGTGCTGAAGCGTCTCGGTAACCGCCAGCATGTTCGGGAGTCGCTCCATCAGCGGCGCGGGGATGAAGCGGGTCAGGTCCTCATGAAAACTGGCGTCAAGCGGCATTCGGCTTTCAGTTCCCTTCCAAATTACTCGGCAGCCTGCCAGCCGGGCGACCCGCGCTAAGGTGCGCTAGCGCCGTCAGAGCATATCGGCATATCTTGATTTAATCATTAACCTGCGTATCTCGCAACGAAACGTTTCGCGCCGCCGCGACGTACAGTGTATGGACTCTAAATACCGCTTGAGATGGGCAAGATGTCTCAATAGTAACTGGTGACAATTATCACAAAATCACCCATGAAGCCGTGAGCGTTTGACTGTACAATGAAGCAGGCTAATTCTCGCCCGCAAGGGCAAAGCGACAAAAATCGATGACATCGCCCACTATGCACTCAGGAGTGCCGCAATGAAGTCTTTGTTCAGCCAGTTGACCAGCCTGGCGCTGCGCTTCCGCACCGTCACGCTCGCGCTGGTGGTTTTGGTGACCATCACCGGAATCATTGCCATCACCCAATTGAAGCAGGAACTGATCCCATCGATTGAGTTCCCGCAGACGATCATCCTGTCTGAAGTGGCAGGCATGAGCAGCGAGCAGGTGCTCGACGTGCTGACGAAGCGCCTTGAGAGCGCTCTCGGCAGCGTGCCCGAAATCGTCAACATGGAATCGACCACCACCGGCTCGTTCGGCGCGATTATCACCGCCCGCAACGACTTTGGCGTCAACCAGGAACGGCTGCGCGGCAAAATTCAGGACGCGCTCGATCAGGTCTGGCTGCCGGTGCGCATGATCGCGCCGCCGGATGGCGAAAACCCGCAGGCGTTCGCCGAACGGCTGCTGGGTGACATGACTCCCGACGTGCTGATTTACCTCGCGCAGAACGACTCGAATTTCCTGTTCCAGCTTGCGCCGGAAGTCTGGCAGGCGCTCCCCGACGACACCGTCAAGGCGCTGCTTACTTACCTAGCCGGGCAGACGCAGGAAAGCGCCGGGCAGGAGAGCGTGAGCTTCGCCGTCTGGTCGAGCAGGAAATCGTGCCCGCGCTGGAGAGCATCCCGCAAGTCGCCAACGTCTCGGTCAGCGGTGGGCAGGCGCTCCCCGGTGACGGCGATGCCGTCGCCACACCTGCGCCTGCCGCCGCCAACGCGCCCAGCCTGATGCCCCAGCTAACGCCCGCCGTCTGGCAGATCGCTTCCACCAAAGTAGGAATCTCCGGCACGCTGGACGCCAGCGCCGTCGAAAAAGTGACCGCGCTCAACGTGGAAGCGCCCAGCGTCGACGAAAACATGCCGCCTGCCCTGCCGGAAAGCTGGCAGATGGATCGCTTCAAGGACGCCAGCGATCTGATCGAGATGCGCACGCTCACGCGCAGCATTGGCAGCACCTTCAACACGTTTGAATCGACCGGCAGGATCGTCGGCGCGCTCGGTCAGACCGACGACCTGACGCCCGACGTAATCGCGCAGATGCTCGCCATCGACCCGACGATGGTCAACTACTTCAAAGCCGAGCAGCTTGCCGCCATGCCCGACGACGTGTTCGCGGCGCTGCCCGACGATTACATCGCCGGACTCGACGGGATCACCCGCGACGCGCTGGCGGCGAAGGCGCTGGCGAGCGCTCTCACTGGCGAAGAAGCCGCATCCGAGCCGGTTAACCTGCCGTCGGCATGGAAAATTCAGCCGCCGCAGTTGATCACCTTCAGCTTTGACGACCTGCCGCTGGCGAATTACAGCATCTCCGGCATGGCAGCACCCAGCGAGCAGACGGCGGATACGCCCGCCGAAGTCGCTTCCCAGCCGACGCCCGCGCCGACCGAAGAAGCCACACCTATTGTGGCGAACATCCCTGAAGGACTGGCGCTGCCGGAGCAGTTCAACCTGCTCGGCGGATTCTTCGGCGTCACGCTCGACACCGCCGACGACCTGCTGACGCTGCAACTGCCCGAAGCGGCGGCGCAGCAGTTGGGCAGCACGCACCCCAGCCCGGCGCAGTTGTTCAACGCGCTGGCGCTGCTGAGCAATCCGCAGACGCTGGCGGCACTGCCGCTGGCGCAGCGGCTGGCGCTGGGCGCGCCTCGACGTTGGCGGCGTGTTCGGCGACCTGTCGCCGGAAGCGGTGCAGCTCATTGACCAGTACGACCCGACATTCCTGCCGTCGCTCTCGCGGACGTTTACGCGCTGCTGGCGGATGCGGTGCTGGCGCTGCCCGAAGCCGCGCCGCCGCTGGACACGGTGTGGGATAACCTCGCTACCCAGCCGCAGTTCGGAAGTATGCCGCTCCATTCGGCGAAGGATATCCTCGCGCTCGGCGGTGGCAGCGCCTTGTCGGTGCTGAACAACATCAACGCCGACGTGCCGGAGCGCTTCGCCGGGTACGAAGTCCGGCTGTTCGACAGCCTGTCGCCCGGCATCATCCGTTACTTCGTGGCGCACGAGCCGGATTTCTTCACCAACCTCGACCCGGCGGTGCTGCTCAAGCTGTCGCCGGAAGCGCTGGCGCTGGTTCCGCAGGACGTGATCGCCAGCCTGCCGGGTGACACCGCCACGCAGCTTAGCGCCATCGCGTCGGGCGAGCAGGAATCCGCCGCCGCCGAGCTGGCGTCGCGCTACGCGACCGACGTGCCGCCCGCCGACCCGAACGCTCCGCCGCTCAACGCCGACTGGGCGACCATCGGCAATTTCCTGAGCGTGGAGCTGGACAGCGCCGACGACTTCTTCCGTTTCTTCCCGAACACGGCGAATTTCCTCAACAGCTTCTTCGACAGCGCGCAGGGCGCGGCGTTCGCGCCGAACCTGTTCGGCGGGCTGACGCTCGACGACCTCAATTACATGGTCGGGCGCGACCCGAACCTGCTCAACGAGCTGCGCATCGAAGCGCTGCAACTGCTCTCGCCGGATGTGGTCGCCGGGCTGCCTCAGGATGTGCAGGATCGTCTCGCGTCCGGGGCGACGCCGTTCGTCCCGACCGACAACGTGACCCGCACCAACGGCAATCCGAGCCTGGTCGTCACCGTCTACAAGACGGCAGACTCCAACAACGTCGAAGCCTTCCACATCGTCGACGACGCGCTGCACGCTATCGCCACCGAACACCCGTCCATTCAGGTGAACGTCGCTTTCGAGCAAGCCAGCTTCGTCGAAGAGTCGATCAGCGGCGTCGCCCGCGAAGGCGGTCTCGGCGCGATCTTCGCCGTCATCGTCATCCTGGTATTCCTCAGCAGCGGCAATATGGAGCAGCAGCCCGCGCCGGATCGTCGGCTCGGTGATGGTCGCGCTGTTCCTCGCCCTGCTGGCGCTGTACGTGCTGTCGAACATGCCGCCGTCCGGCGATCTTGGCGACGCCTTCGCCTCGTCGGATGTGGTCGTGCGCGTGCCGTTGATTGGCGGCGCGCTCGCCGGGCTTGCAATTCTGCTCTATCCCGGCAAGCTGCCGTATCCATCCTGGCGCAGCACGCTGGTGACGGGCGCGTTAGCATTCCGCTGTCGGTGTTGGGATCGCTGGCGATGCTCATGCGCTGGCTGCCGCCCGCCGTTCATGGCTTGCTGGCGGATTCGCGGATACTTCGCCGCTCATTAGCTTCGCGCTGCGGCTGTTCCCGTCCAGCATTACCCTGAACATCATGACGCTTTCCGGCTTGACCGTTGCCATCGGGCGCGTGGTGGACGACTCGATTGTGGTGCTGGAAAACATCTTCCGCCACGTACAGGAAGGCGGCGACAAGCGCGAAGCCATCATCCAGGGCACGCGCGACGTGTCGGTCGCCATCTTCGCCGCGACGGTCATCACGGTGGTGGTATTCCTGCCGCTCGGCTTGACCCCGCGGCATTATCGGCGAAATTTTCCTGCCGTTCGGTCTCGCCGTGACTTACGCCCTGCTCGTCGTTCGTGGTGGCGATCACGGTCGTGCTCGTTATGTACTTGCTGCTCGACAACCGCGAGATCAGCGGCGAGCACGAAAGCTGGCTGGAGCGCGTCTACCAGCCCACACTGCGCTGGGTGCTGGACTCCGCCGGACATCGCTGGGCAATACTGGGCGTTGCCGTCATCTCGCTGGTGATCGGTGGGGCGCTGTTTGCCAGTCGACCGCAGGCGTTCCTGCCTTCGTTCGGCGAGCCGCAGATCGCGGTATCGATCAGCCTGCCGGGTGGGACAAAAATCGCCGATACGAACGGGCTGGTCAGACAGTTTGAAGAATGGGTCGAGACCGATCTGTCCGGCGACGAAATCGGCACGGTACAGACGACCATCGGCAGCGGCGGCGGGCTGGAAAGCCTGATCCTCGGCGGCACGTCGGTGAGCGAAAACGTCGCCCAGATCACCATCGGCGTCCATCATCAGGACAAGCTCGACGCGTGCCGACCGCCGATGTACGCTCCAAAGGAAGAAATCTTCGGTAAGGACAACGTGACTGTCTCCGCAGCCTCGCTCAGCGAGCAGGGTTTTGGCGGCTTCGCGCTGGTGCTGTCCGGTCCGCAGGCAGAAACCGTCCGAAGCCATCAACAGCGACGTAATCGCCACGCTCAACGATGTCGATGGGCTGACCAACGTCAGCAGCAGTCTGGCACAGGCGGGCGCGGCGTCCGGCGAGAATGCCCCCGCCACCTACATCCGCGTCGACCAGCAGTCGGCGCTCAGCTTCACCGGTGAACCGGAGACCGAGAACACCCTCGGCGTAACGGCAGCAGCCAAAGCCGCGATCCTTGCCATGCCTAATCTGCCGTCGGACGTGACGGTGAGCGAAGGCTTCCAGTCCAGTATGCAGACCGAAGGCTTCGCCAGCCTCGGCAAGGCGATGGGGATCGCCATCGTGTTGCTATTGTCATCCTGATCATCACGTTCGGCCTGTTCGTCCACTGGCTGGACATCATCCTGAGCATCATCGTCGCCCTGGTGGGCGCGGCAATCCTGCTCACGCTGACCAACCGCGTGCTGGGCATCTCGGCGATGATCGGCTTGCTGATGCTGATCGGCATCGTCGTCACCAACGCCGTCGTGCTGATCGACCGCGTGCAGAGCAACCAGCGCGAGCGCCACATGAACACCCACGACGCGCTGATCGAGGCGGGCAACCGCCGTCTGCGCCCAATCCTGATGACGGCGCTGGCGACGATCTTCGCGCTCGTCCCGCTCACGGTCGGGCTGTCCGAAGGCGCGATCATCGCGTCGGAACTGGGCACGGTCGTGATCGGCGGTCTGTTCAGCAGCACGCTGCTGACGCTGATCGTCGTCCCGGTCGCCTACATGATGCTCGACCCGCTCAACCGCCGTCTGCGCAGGCAGCGCAGAACCAGCCCGCGCCGAGCGACGCACAGCCGCAAGGGAAATTGGTGTGGGCGACCGTTTTGGTCGCCCACCAAGTCAATTCAAGCTAAAGGGACCTGGCGCTGCCAGGTCCCTTTGCTTTGTCTACCCAATCGACTCTCCTCAACCGGGGCTGCCTGATGCACCAGATCGAGGTTTTCGCCGACAACCGCGAAGCCCTTCAGCGCACGGTCAAGATGTTCCTGCGGTGCGTCGCCATGTAGCTGGTGCGCAGCAGGCTGCTGCCCGGCGGAACGCCCGGCGGCACGACCGGGTTGGTGTACACGCCCTGGTCGATCAGCGCGTGCCATGCCAGCACGGTGCGGAAGTCATCGCGGATCAGGATGGGGATGATAGGCGTATTGCTCTTGCCGGTGTCGTAGCCGAGGTCTTTCAAGCCCCTGCGCATGTGCTCGGCGTTGTCCCACAGATTTTCGACGTGCTCCGGCTCGGTCTCCATGATGTCGAGCGCCTTGAGCGCCGCAGCAGCGCTCGGTGCGGTCAGCGCCGCCGAGAAGATCAGCGCGCGGGCATGGTGCTGGATGTAATGCACCACGTCCTTCGTCCCGGCGATGAAGCCGCCGATGCTGGCGAAGCTCTTGCTGAACGTGCCCATGATCAGGTCGACATCGTCGGTCAAGCCGAAGTGCGCCGCCGTGCCGCGCCCGTTGCCGGTGACGCCCAAGCCGTGCGCGTCGTCCACCATGATGCGCGCGCCGTATTTCTTGCAGATTGCCACAATCTCCGGCATCGGCGCGATGTCGCCGCCCATGCTGTAAACGCCGTCGATGACGACCAGCTTGCCCGCGTCGGCGGGCAGCTTGCTGAGCACGTCGTCCAGGCTGCTCACGTTGCTGTGGCGGAAGCGCCGCATCTCGCCGCGCGACATCATGCAGCCGTCGACGATGCTGGCGTGGTCATCCTTGTCGATGATGACGTAGTCGCCCTTCTGCACCAGCGCCGTGATCGTGCCGACGTTGGTCTGGTAGCCCGTCGGGAAAACCAGCGCTGCCTCTTTGCCCACGAATTTCGCCAGACGGCGGTCGAGTTCGAGGTGCAGCTCCAGCGTGCCGTTCAGGAAGCGCGACCCGGTAACGCTCGTCCCGTAGCGGTCAACCGCCTCGATTGCCGCCTGCCTTACGCGCGGATCGGTCGTCAGCCCCAGATAATTGTTGGAGCCGCACATGACGACTTCCTTGCCTTCGAAGTGCGCAATCGCGCCTTCGGTGTCGCTCAGAGCGCGAAAATAGGGATAGACACCCAGCGCCATCGCTTCCTTCGCCTGGGTATAATCCCTTGCCTTATCGAACAAGTCCGCCACAGAGAATCCCCTTCGCTAACGTCGCTTCCAACACTCGTAATAACCCCCGAAGTGAGTATCCGTTCTGCGAGTGCCGAATCTCCTGAATTCTAGCAGAGCCGATTCGCGCGCACAACATTTCCGGCGCAGCAGCAGCGAAAGTTCCAGTTTTCACTTGCGCCGCGCTGCCAAACCGCGTTACAATGACGGCTATCCCAGAATATGCGTGCTGAGAACGTCGAGCGTCGTTTCCCGAACTGTTTTTGACTCAGCACTCGGTACTCATAACCAGGAGTTGCCATGTCTTCCCTGCTCGTTCGCAGAATTATCGTGTTCGTCGTGGGCTTAGGTCTGGGCGCGCTGGTCTCGGCGGCGTTCGTCACGCTGGTGCTGCCCTGGCTCGGTCCAAACGCGGGCATCCCGATCACCATCGCCAAGTACGGCACGCAGTATTTCTTCTGGACGGCGTTCCCGCTCGGCATCATGTTCGTCATCTGGCTGGACTACTTCCTCGATACGCGCATCCTGCCGGACTAGCCGCCCAATTCCCGAACACAGCCTGAAGAACCCGCCGACGCGGGTTTTTTAGTTTGCGGCGAGCAAATACAGCAGCCCTGTGACGCCCGTGTCGTTGTGGACGCGCTGGCGCGGCATTTCCAGACGGTTGTCGGTGGTGTGCAGCACGCCCGGCTCGGTCGTGACCGCCCGCCATACCGGGAGCGTCGCCAGCACGCTGAGCACCGCGTCGTCGTAGCGCCCGCCGGGATAGGCGAGGATGTGCGGCGCTCTGCCGATGTAGGCTTGCAGGCTCTCGGCGCTGCCCAGCAGTTGGTAGACCAGAAAATCGTAGTCGCGCCCGCGCAGATCGGGGTGGGTTTTGGTGTGCGATTCCATATCCATGCCTGCGTCCGCCATCTGCCGGATTTGCGCCCACGACAGATGCGCCGGATCGCCCGCGTCCGCCGTCCCGGTGATCACGAAGAACGTGCCCGTGAAGTCGTAGCGATTGAGCACGGGCAATACGTTGACGTAATGGTCAATGTAGCCGTCGTCGAACGTCAGCACGACCGGGCTATCCGGCAGCGGCGTCCCGGTCAGGAGCGCGTCGTCGAGGTCGTACAGCGAGACCGGGGTGTAGCCGCGCGTGTAGAGCGCGTCGATGTGCGCCTGAAACAGCTCCGGCGAAATCGACAGGTCGGTGCGGTATTCGTCCGCGTCGTCGGGCAGGTCGCTGACGTAGTGGTACATCAGGATTGGCGCGCGGATGCGGCGATACGTCCCGTCCCACGCCGCCTCGACTCGATCCGGGGCTGCCGGGGTCGTCGTCTGCGCCAGCGCCGCGCCCGTGACCAGCAGGCACACGGTGAGCACGATGATTGCGCATACCGTAGGAGCGCACGGCGTACGCGGTTTATGTGTTACCCCCACCGGTCGATCATCCTCCACAATAGAACCATGACTTCAGCCTATGATACATCGATCCCGCCCGCCCGGTGGCGGCTTGCCCTGCTCGTCCTGGCACTCACGGTGTTCGGCGGCGCGGCGCTGGCGCTGATCCTCGCGCTTGGCGCGGCGAACCCGCCGCACGCTGCCGATCTCGTCCTCAACCAGCACTCGGACGACGGCTTGACCGATGCCGGAACATTCGGCGGGGCGACGCTGCTCGCCTTCCCGGTCGAACTCGCGCCGCCGTTCACGGTCGAGATGGAAGCGAGCAATTCGGGCGCGGCGGGTTCGGCGTGGGGCGTCTGGCTGCGCGTCAGCGACCATTACGGCAATCTGAGCGTGCTCCCGATGCTGGTCGATACTCAGGGCTACGCGCTGGCGGCGGTGGACTCGCCCGCGCTCCAGCATCACCGGTTCATCCACATCCAGCGCGACAGCAACCGGGTGTATCTTCACGTCGATCAGAACGGCACGGCGGTCTACCGCATCAACGACGAGATTTTTGCGACCGTCGCGCTGCCCGTGACTACGATTGAGGCGGCAGGGCTGGCGCTGTATGGCAGCCCCGTGCTCGACTGGCGGTCTATCAAAATCTATAGTGGCAGCTGAATCTTGTGCCATATTTCACGATTTGATAGCTTTTGGAAGCAGCCATCGTGTAGAGTAAGGGACTTATGACGCACACTTCACGGATTCCCGGCTTTTACAAGCGCCCACTGGCGGAGCGCGCGGCGCTGGTCGCCGAATGGGCGCAGCTTTCGCCCTCCGAACAAGCGGTGCTGCTCGGCGTCGGCGGGCTGAACGCCTCGCAAGCCGACAACATGATCGAGAACGCGGTCGGCATCTACGCCCTGCCGCTCGGCATCGCCACCAATTTTCTGATCAACGGCGAGGATTACCTGATCCCGATGGTGGTCGAGGAGCCGTCGGTCGTGGCGGCGGTCAGCAACGCGGCGCGGCTGTTCCGAGAAGGCGGCGGCTTCGCCGCGTCCAGCGACGAGCCGATCATGATCGGGCAGATTCAGGTGCTGGACGTTGAGGACGTGTACGTCGCGGCAGGCGCGGTCAAGGCGCAGCGCAAGCGGCTGACGCAGTTCGTCAACGAGCAGATCGGCGGCAGCATCGTCGAGCGCGGGGGCGGCGCGCGCGACATCGAAGTGCGCCCCCTGCCCGATTCGCCCATCGGCGCGATGCTGATCGTCCACCTGCTGTACGACACGCGCGACGCGATGGGAGCGAACGCCGTCAACACCGCCGCCGAAGCGCTCGCGCCGGAGATCGAGACGATCACCGGCGGGCGCGTCAATTTGCGCATCCTGAGCAACCTGACCGACCGACGCAAGGCGCGCGTCGAAGGCATGATCCCGGCGAAAGAGCTGGCGGCGGGGAATTTGACCGGGGATCAGGTGGCGAAGGCGGTGGTCGAGGCGGGCGCGTTCGCGGCGGTCGATCCGTACCGCGCGGCAACGCACAACAAAGGCATCATGAACGGCATCGACGCGGTGGCGATTGCGACCGGCAACGACTGGCGCGCGCTCGAAGCCGGGGCACACGCCTACGCCGCGCGCGGCGGACAGTACATGAGCATGACGCAGTGGTGGCAGGACGACGACGGCAACCTGCGCGGCTCGCTGGAAATCCCGCTGGCGGTCGGCATCGTCGGCGGGGCGACGCGCGTCCACCCGGCTGCGCAGGTCGCGCTGAAGATTCTGGGCGTGAAGTCGGCGCGGCAGCTTGCCGAGATCATGGTCGCGGTCGGGCTGGCGCAGAATTTCGCCGCCATCCGAGCGCTCTCGACCGAGGGCATCCAGCGCGGGCACATGCGAATGCACGCCCGCCAGATCGCCGTCGCCGCCGGAGCGTCCGGCGAAATGGTCGCGCGGGTCGTCCAGCAGATGATCGACGAGGACAACATCCGACCGGAGCGCGCGCGGGCGATTGTCGACGCGCTGAAAGGGAAACGGTCGTGACGCAGCGCCCGCAAATCCCGACTCCGGCGCTGGTGCGCCAGTACATCCGCAAGTTTGATGAGGGACGCGACGGCATCATCGACCGGGCGCTGCTCGACCTGTTCCGCACGTTCCCCGAAAACACCCGGCTCAATCACATTCTGTTCAAGGTGCTGGGGCTGAATTCGCTCAACAGCACCGGCAATATCGCCGTGACGCCCGCCGCCCGGCACATTCATGCGCTGGACATCGACGCGCGGCTGGCGGAGTGCGACCCGGCGCTGGTCAATGAGATCGCGCTGACGCCCGTCAAGGAAGGCAAAACCGTCCGGTTCTACGCTTTCGCCACCAAGTACTGTAGCTGGCACGCCCCCGACGACTACCCGATTTTCGACGGCATGGTCGGCAGGCTGATCAGCGAGTATCAGCGCATCGACAAGTTCGCCTTCTTCTGGAAACATGATTTGACCGCCGATTACGTCCGCTTCAAGCAGATCGTCGACAGCTTCCGGCAGCACTACGGCTTGACGGAGTTCAGCTTCAAGGATTTGGACAAGTTCCTGTGGCGCTATGGCAAGGACTATTACGGCAAGGCGGGATAGAGACTGAACCGCCAAGACGCCAAGAACACCAGCAAATGAAGGGAAAAGGACAGTAACCCATGATGAACGGCAGTAATCCCAGTTTTCTGATGCGCCCCGACAAGCCAGTCGGCATCGTCGGCTACGGCGCATACGTGCCGCGCTACCGCCTCCCGGGGAGCGAAGTCGCCCGCATCTGGACGGGCGGCTTGAGCGGCAGCCCGGTGATGGAAAAAGCGGTCGCCGGACCTGACGAGGACGTGACCACCATGTCGGTCGAAGCCGCGCGCAACGCGCTCGCCCGCGCGGGCATCGACCCGCTGGCGCTGCGCGCCGTGTGGATCGGCAGCGAGAGCCACCCCTACGCGGTCAAGCCGACCAGCACCATCGTCGCCGAGAGCATCGGCGCGTCGCCCAACATTCAGGCAGCCGACTGGGAATTCGCCTGCAAAGCCGGAACCGAAGCAGTGCAGGCGTCCATCGGCATCGTCGGCAGCGGCATGGGCGCGTACACGCTCAGCATCGGCATGGATACGGCGCAGTCGCGCCCCGGCGACGCGCTGGAATACACGGCGGCATCCGGCGGTGCGGCGTTCATCATCGGCGCGGCGGAAGAGTCGTGCGCGGTGTATCAGGGCAGCTACAGCTTCGTGACCGATACGCCCGATTTCTGGCGGCGCGCCGACGAGAGCTATCCGTCGCACGGCGAGCGCTTCACGGGCGAGCCTGCCTACTTCAATCACACCGTCTCGGCGGCGAGCACGCTGATGGAGATGATGGGCACAAAGGCGAGCGATTACACCTACGCCGTGTTCCACCAGCCCAACGTCAAATTCCCGCAGCGCGCCGCCGGGATGCTCGGCTTCAACGACGAGCAGATCAAGCCGGGGCTGCTGGCGAACGAAGTCGGCAACGTGTATTCCGGCTCGTGCATGTTGGGGCTGACGGCGATCCTCGACATCGCCAAGCCGGGCGACCGCATCCTGATGACCAGCTACGGCAGCGGCGCAGGCTCGGACTGCTTCGACCTGCGCGTGACCGAACGCATCGACCTGATCCGCGACCGCGCGCCCAAGACGCGCGACTACATCGCCCGGCGCACGGTCGTCGATTACGCCACCTACGTCCGCTATCGCGGGCTGCTGAAGGACTGACATAGACCTCACCCCGCCACGTCGCGGATTTGCGAAAGTGGTGATGCCCCTCTCCACGTTGTGGAGAGGGGCGTGTAGACGCCGCTAGGTCGAACCATCGCGGGGTGAGGTCAAAAGAAAATCCTATCCTTTCACCTGTTCTTCCAGCCCGTAGCGGTCGAAGTAGATGTTCTCGCCCGCGAACTTCTTGGCGGCAGGGTTCCAGGGGAAATGGATGATGATGTGCAGCCGAACGGGCTTGCCGGTCGCTTCGATGCCCGCCCATGTTCCCTGATGCGTGCCGGTCATGATGGCGATCTCGATCACGCCCTGCGGTCCGATCACGATGTCCTGCAGGTCGAAATGCACGTCCGGGAACGCACCGAGAAACGTCGTGTAGAAGGTGCGCGCGCCGTCGTGCCCCTCCCAGCGCTGCCCGGTGGGGATGATCTCGTATACGCAGTCCTCGGCGAGCGTGGCGATCAAGCCGGGCAAGTCGCGCCCGTCCTCGGCTTTCGAATGGCTGATCCACAGGCGGCGAATCTGGCGATAATTTTCGGGCGTGACCTCCCACGTGAGGCGCTCGCGGATCGACGTTCCGGCGGATTGAGACATGGCGCTTCTCCTGAATTTTTCGGCAAAGTCTAGCAGGGTACGGTGGAGCGGGCAAACCCATCCAAATGCAGCGAATGGCGCGAAGAACGAGAACGCCATGTACCGCAACAGGATCAAGCCCGGCGCGTTCGCGCGCCCCGATGATCGCGGAAACCCGGTCAGCCTGTTCGACAGCGCCCCGGATGCCGACGGCGCGGCAGCGGTCGTGCTAACCAGCGCCGGACGCGCGGGCGATCTCGTCCCGCAGCCGATCCGCATCATTGGCAGTGGCGCCGCGTCCGGTACGCTCGCCCTGCACGACCGCGACGATCTGCTGTCGCTCAAAGCAGTCGCTGTCGACGCGCAAGGCGCTGGCGCAGGCGGGCATCGACCGCGACGCCATCGATCTGCTGGAACTGCACGACGCTTTCACCATCTGGGCGTGCGCTGGCGCTGGAAGCCGCCGGGTTCGCCGAGCGTGGCTTGAAGGATGGAAGCTAACCGGATCAGATCGGGCTGGATGGCAGGCTGCCGATCAGCACGTTCGGCGAGCTGAAAAGCCGGGGCAACCCGGTCGGCGCGACCGGCGTGTATCAGGCAGTCAAAGCGGTGCTTCAGCTTCGCGGGAAGGCAGGCGCAAATCAGGTCGCCGATGCCAGAACTGCCGTGATTCAGAGCGTCGGCGGCATCGCCAGCACCGCGATCACCACGTCCTGCAAAGCTGAGAGCTTTTCAGGTCTGATCTGAAGGGCACAAATCCTGTGCCCTTTTTCGTTCCAAACAGCGATCATTGAGAGGCTTTGAAAGCATTTCTCCCTCATGTGATAGGTTTTGATAGTCTCAAGCTCCTATAATGCAAGTCAACTTGTGCCAAATGGAACAAGTGTAAGCTGGTGTTATAAGGAGTTCTCAGGATGCAAATCTCACGTCACTGGCGGCTCAATTCCCTGCGCTATCGTCTGCAAGGTGTGCGCTATGGGAATGGCGAAGTCCGGCTTCATGCGCGCCCGCTGGTCTGCCTTGAGCAGCGCGAAACCAAGTCCGTTCAGGAGCGTGTGCCGGTCGCAGTGGGTCGGTAACCATGGAAGCGCGCAGCCGACGCTCAGTCGTGGAGCAGTTCACGTTCGCCGGGACGGGCGAAATCTACAGCTTCACGACTGTGCGGGAGCCGCCCGCTGGCTATGAGGATCAGACGCCCTACGTGCTGGCGCTGGTCAAGCTGGACGAAGGACCGCTGATCACCGCCCAGATCACCGATCTCGAAGCGCCGCCCGCCATCGGCGACCGCGTGGAGATGGTCACCCGCAAGCTGACCACCGAAGGCGAGCGGGGCATGATCGTCTACGGGTACAAGTTCCGCAAATCCTGCCGAGAAGCTAAATCCATTAGAGAGCGGTTGATTAGCCGCTCTTTTGATTCCCGGTTTTGACTCCCCATGGCGTCAGGTCAGTTTCCCAAAAAACCTCACCCCGTCTCGCGCGAACCTTCAGTTCCCGTGCTCGATTCCCCTCTCCCGTTTGTGGAGAGGGGTTAGGGTGAGGTCAGTGGACGCCAAGAACACCATGAATTAGAAGATGTGCGCAGCGTGCCGCGCCCCTACGAATTCCGCGCAACGCCGCCGGATGCTGTACAATACGCCCCATGACCACACGACGCTCGGCACTCGGTAAACGCGGCGAACAGATCGCGGCAGATCACCTGCGGCGACGCGGCTACGAACTCGTGGCAAGTAACTGGCGCTGCCGAACGGGCGAATTCGACCTGATCGCCCGGAAGGATCAGACGCTTGTGTTTGTCGAAGTGCGCACGCGCCGCGAAGGATCGACGCCGCCTTCGAGAGCATCAGCCGCGCAAGCTCAATTCTCGAACGCACCGCCTACCTGTATCTGGACGAGCACGACCCTGACGCCGACTGGCGCATCGACGTGATCGCCGTGACGCTCTCCCCCACTGGCGCACCCGCCATCGAGCATCTCGAAAATGCCCTCGACTGGTAAGCCGCTGCTGGTCGTCAGCAGGACCGACCGCCGTCAGCAGAACGCGCTGGCAATCGATCTGGCGCAGGCGCTGGACGGCGAGATCGTCAGCGCCAGCCGTCAGATTTACCGCGAGATGGACATCGGGACTGCCAAGCCGACGCCGGAGCAGCGCGCGCAAACCGTCCACCACCTGATCGACGTGGTCGCGCCCGATGAAGATTTGTCGCTGGCGCAGTACCAGCGCCTCGCCTACCAGACAATTGACGGCATCCACCACCGGGAAACGCGCCTGCCGCTGCTGGTCGGCGGGACAGGGCAGTACATCACGGCACTGCTGGAAGGCTGGTCGTCCGGAAGTGCCGCCGAACCCGGCGCTGCGCGCGGAACTCGAAGCCGGGCATCAGCGAGTGGCGTCGACGCGCTGTACGCCCGCCTGCTGGCGCTTGACCCGCAGGCTGCCGAGTTTGTCAGGCCGCGCAACCTGCGGCGGATCGTGCGGGCGCTCGAAGTCTGCATCGAAACCGGGCAGCCGTTCAGCCAGCAGCGCGGCAAGCATCCTCCGCCCTACCGCGTGATGACCTACGGGCTGACGCTGGAGCGCGCCCAGTTGTACGCCCGCGCCGACCAGCGGGTGCTGGACATGATGACGGATGGCTTTCTGGACGAAGTGCGCGGGCTGCTCGCCAGAGGCTACAGCCGAAGCCTACCGTCGATGAGCGGCTTGGGCTACGCGCAGCTTGCCACCCATATCCTGGACGGCGTGCCGCTCGACGAGGCGGTGCTGGCGACGCAGAATGCCACCCACAACTTCATTCGCCGCCAGTACACCTGGTTTCGTGGGCACGATCACGCCATTGTGTGGCACAATGTGGACAGCGCAGCGCGCAGCGACCTGATCGACGCGGCGCGGCGCTGGCTGGGGTCTTGACGGCACGAACGGAGCGAACCAGATGTTGCGTCGCGGCGGTGGATCGAACCTGTTCATTGGCATCATCCTGCTGCTGTTGCTAGGGGTGTTTGCCGCGCCGTCGGTGCTGCCGCGCTTCCTGTCGAACGTCATCCCGCAGTTCTACGAGGGCGTGCCCTGCTCATGGCTGCGCACCGCCGAAGGGCGCGCGTTTCACCAGTCCCTGCTGGGGCGGCAGGCGGCGGAGCCGTTCAGCCTACGGGTGCAGACGACTTCGATCCCCACCGACCCCAGCGCCAGCCTGTTCGTGAATATCGTCATCACCAACAACTCGCTGGGCACAGTTCCGTTCGTCTATGACCCCAATGCCGTGATCGTCGGCGACAACGGCACGAGCGGACTGGGATTGATCTTCACGCCGACCAATTCGCTGTTCGCCGGGTCGCAGCGGCAGGATACGGGAAGCGTGCCGGAGCAGAATCTGCGCCTGCTCGGACCGCGCCAGAGCTGCGTCGTCACGGTCGAGTTCCCGGCGGGCAACGTCCTGCCCGACCCCGCCGTCACGTCCGGCTCGGCGCGGGTGCGCGCCTACTACCGCAACAATACCAGCGGGCAGATCGTTCAGGGCGCGGCTACACTGGCGACGCCGATTTACACCGATCAGGGTTTGTGGACGGGCTACGTCGAATCATCCGAGGTGCTTGTTCCTTTAGCTGGTCAGTAACGTAAGGATGTGTATAATTAAAATTTAGTTTTGCGGTTCACGACGGCAGTCTGGGAGTGGCGGGGAATGTCCGAGTCCAGCAAGGAACGCCCGATCCTGATCATCCATGACGACAGGCTCAAGGATCACCAGTGGACAGTAGCGCGTGACAACATCACGATAGGGCGCGGCGAAGAATGTGACATCGTACTGCCGGAACGCCAGGTGTCGCGCCAGCACGTCCGCGTATTTAAGGAAGATGACGTTTATTTTCTTGAAGACCTCGAAAGCAAGAACGGCACGTGGGTCAACGGTCAGCAGTTGAAGGGCGTCCGCCGCCTGTACGACGGCGACAAGATCGACCTGGCGCTCGCCGTGCGGCTCGAATTCGTCGGCTCCGGCGCGACCGCGCCGCTGGCGTTCGAAGTGCCCATGAACCTGCACGGCGGTCGGCTGCGCCTCGACCGTGACGCCCGCCGCGTCTTTCTGAACGACGCTGAGATCGATCCGCCGCTCAGCCCGCCGCAGTACCGGCTGCTGGAGCTGCTCTACAGCAGCGCCGGACGCATCTGCACCCGCGACGCGGTGGTCGAAAATGTGTGGCCCGACGCCATCGGCGAAGGCGTCAGCGAGCAGGCAATCGACGCGCTGGTGCGCCGCCTATGCTGACCGTCTCGCCGAAGTCGACCCCGACTGGCAGTACATCATCACGGTGCGCGGGCACGGCTTCCGCCTGAACAACCTGAGGGATAGCCATGGCTACTCCGTAACGCAACCATATAGCGAAGCGGCATTATCTGTGGGAGATACCGCCGAATTGCCGTTCGCCGAGCCAGCGCCTATTCGACGATCTTCCAGTACGAGTCCTGCGGGATGATTTTGCCGCCCTCAAATTCCAGCAGGTCCACGCCGCGTACCTCTACATGCCTGCCGGACGTGCTTGTCCCGGTAAGGAGCCATTCAGACACGCCGAGTCCGCCGCACGTCCAATGGCGATCATCCCCGTAATGTACGTCTGAATCCCGGCAAACCTCGACGCAAGCCCCTCACGAACGGCATCCTGCCCCACAAAGCGCGTCCCCCAGGGTTCAGAACCGCGAGGCAGATAAAACACGCAGTCATCGGCGAAGAACGACATGATGGCGTCAAGGTCGTGGCGATTGAAGGCATCGAGAAACGCCTTCAGCGTTTCAACGGTCACGGACGTATCATTCATAGTTCACCTCGTCAGGTTTCTGGTGCAGCCTCGCAAGCGACACTCGGAACAATCATCGCTGACCAGCTTATCACTAAAATTTCAGGCGGTTGTGCGTTCATTGGCGGGCATGGCTGCGCAGAAAGTCGTGCGCGGATACGCTACGGCAACCCATTTTTGCGCTCTCATGCGGCGCTAAACCATTTCTGACAGTCCTCTAAGCGCCCGATTCCATGATTGGTGTAAAATATATATTGTAATTATGGAGTTCCCGCTCGAGGGAGCTGAAATGGAACGGGCGAGCAATTCCAATGGCAGCGAACATGCAGTTCAAGCAAGGGACGCATGTTTACACTTCCGACAATCAGGACGTGGGTACGATTGACCGCGTCGTGCTCGACCCGCAGAACGACGAAGTCGTCGGGCTGGTCGTGCGCAAAGGGCTGGCTGTTCACCGAAGATAAGGTCGCGCTGATCAGCATGGTAGCGTCGGCGACCGAGGATCGCGTATCGCTGCACCACAGCGAAGCCAGGCTGGATGACCTGCCCGAATTCGAAGCCAGCTATTACGTCCCGGCGACCGAGGACGATTACCGCGACGACACCGTCATACAGTCGACGCCATACGCCGCGCCGCTGTACAACTATCCGCCGGTCGGCACGGCGTGGTGGGGCTTCGGCGCTTACGTCGACTACCCGCCGATTGTGCCGGAGCTGGACTACGTTCAGCGCGTCCAGAGCAACATCCCGGAGGGCACGGTCGCCGTCAAGGAAGGCGCACGAGTGATGAGCCAGGACGGGAAGCACGTCGGCAACGTCGAGGAAATCTTCACCGACGCCGACACCAACCACGTGACGCATCTGGTCATCTCGCAGGGCTTGGTTTTCAAGGATCGCAAGCTGATACCGAGCAACTGGGTCAAAGAAGCGGGCGAGGAAGAAATCGTCCTGACGGTCAACACGAACCTGGTCAACAGCCTGCCGGAGTATCAGCGCTAGGCAGCACCAGCACCACGAAAATCAAAAGCCACGCCGGGTATGATCCGGCGTGGCTTTATTTTGGCATGGGAGACCGACAGGCTTCAGGCGTTCTCCATCTCCAGGTAATCGCTGCGGACGATCTCGTCCGGAGTGATGCCGAGGATTTCGAGCATGGTGGCGATGCTGCCCGCTTTGGCTTCGGCGTCCTGCGCCGACCAGGTGCGGCTCTTGAGTTCGATGAACAGCCCCGGCAGAGCGGGCTGCGTCACCCGGTCGACGTTGACGTAGAACAGCACGCCGCGAAAGTTGATGTGCCAGCGCCAGCGCTCTTTTTGCAGCTCGCGCTCGCCAAGCGGTCGGAAATATTCGCGGTAGAAGCGCAGCGGCTGGTTGGCGTCGGCGATGAAGCGGGAATGCGACAGCAGGATCGTCGAGTGATACGCGCGCTCCTTGGTCGGCATGGTGAAGGTCAGGCGGCTGCGCACCGAGTCGACGTTGCCCGCGTCATCGAGCTTATCATCCTCGCGGTAGCGCACGCGCCCTTCGGCAGTGTCGTCAAACAGAAAATAGGTGTCGTACTGGCGATAATGCGCCGACTTGACGATCTCCACGTCGGGATGGCGCAGCAGCGCATCCAGCGCGCGGCGGTCGCGCAGGGTCGCCTTGACCTGCACCTCGAAGCTCTCGCTCTGGCTCAGCCCGCCAATCGCCAGCAGCTTGCTCAGGGTGTCGCGCTCGCGCTGGCTGAGGAAAGCGTCAACGCGCCGCGAATACTCGCGCGCCTGCGCGACAAGCGATTCCTCGTTCACAGTCAGCAGAGTGCGGTCGCGCATCAGCCAGCGCCCGTTGCACAGGACGTGGCGCACGTCGGTCGACTTCGCCGCGTAGACGATGCGCGAGTAGATGGCGTTGGGGTCGCGGTCGAAGTGGGGCGTGTTGTGCAGCGGCGAGCCGTCGATCACAATCACGTCGGCGCGCTTGCCCACGTCGAGGCTGCCAGTGATGTCGCCCAGGAACAGGGCTTCCGCGCCCTGCCGCGTCGCCATCAGCAGCGCCTGCCGTGCCGGGAGCGCCGTCGGGTCATTGGCGGCGGTCTTGGCGAGGATCGCCGCCAGCCGCACTTCCTCGAACATGTCGAGATCGTTGTTGCTCGCCGTGCCGTCCAGCCGATGCCGACCGTCAGGTCGCTCTCGAGCATCTGTGTCACCGGGGCGATGCCGCTGGCGATCTTCAGGTTGCTGGTTCTTCGACAGTGAGCGACGGTCGTGTCGGTGTCGTGCAGGATGTATTTCGTTCTGGTCGACGTGGACGCAGTGGGCAGCCAGCACTTTCGCGTCGAACAAGCCCAGCCTGTCCATGTGGGTGATGACGGTCGAGCCGTATTCGCTCAGGCTGTTCTCGATTTCGGTGCCTGGTTTCGGCGAGGTGGATCAGTAGCGGCACGTCGAACTCACGCGCCAGATCGACGCAGCGCGTGAGCATTCCTCGGTCAGCGAGTACGGCGCGTGGCGCGACTGCGGGCGTGATCAGTGGGTGATTTTCGTGCCACTTTTCGATGAAGCCCCGGCAGTACGCCAGACTATCCTCGTAGCTTTCGGCGTCCGGCGCGGGGAACTTCAGCACGGTCTCGCCCAGCACGCCGCGCAGCCCGGCTTCGGCGGTCGCTTCGGCAACGTCGGCTTCGAAATAATACATGTCGGCGAAGCTGGTGATGCCGCTGCGGATCATCTCGGCGCAGGCGATACCCGTCCCCAGTCGGCAGAATTCCGGGTTCACGAATTCGCGCTCGGTCGGCATGATGTAGCCGTAGAGCCATACGTCCAGCCGGAGATCGTCCGCCAGCCCGCGCAGCAGCGTCATCGGCACGTGGGTATGGGCGTTGACCAGACCGGGCATGATGATCCCACCGCCGCAGTCAATCGTCCGGTCGGATCTGTACTGCGCCAGCACATCGGCGCGCGCGCCGACGGCGACGATGTCCGTCCCGCGTACCGCCAGCGCGCCATCGGGGATAATGTCGAACGCCGCATTCATGGTGACGACCGTGCCGCCCATGAGGATGGTATCTGCTTTTTCCACAACACCCTCCTCCCACGTCGGACAGCCACTCATGCCCGACAGCGAGAGGTCATGCCCCAATCAGGAGTCTGCCCCAAAATTGGTCAGGATTATAGCGTTGCAGTAAACTTTTCCATAGCGCTGCGCACGGAACGACATGAGCTATGCTGAAACGGCTGCATTTTCTGACATTTCTAGAGGCGGGCATCACCGGACTCTTTTTCATCCAGGCAGTCCGTTTTCTCGTCGGGATGTTTCATAGCCGTATCGCCGAGCGTCAGGTCTCGGCGCTGCAAGCCGCGCAGATCCTGATCACCGGACCCGCCATCGACCCGGCGCCGGTGACGACCGAAGCCATCTTCCTTCTGTACATGATCGCCCTGCCGCTGATCACGCTGATCCTGGGGCGCTTCCGCCTGCTGATCGTGCTGGCGGCGGCGGGCGTCGCCGTCGGTCGCCTGCTGATGATGCCGTTCGGCATCCTGACGGACGCCGACCGGGGCGGCGGCGCTGGCGCTCGGCGCGGCTGGCATACATCGCCATGATCGCCCGCCACCGGGCGCAGATGCTCCCGTACATGTTCGTCCTCGGCTTCGGCGCGGATCAACTGTTCCGGGCGGTCGGCAACACCCGCGATCTGTCGATCCTGCCCGGCTTCCGCGACATCCAGATCGGACTGGCGGTCGCCGCCATCCTGATCAGCCTCATCGCCTACTTTGCCGAGCGCCAGCGCGCCCGCGACGAGGACGCGACCTACTCGCCCGACGACGGGCTGCTGCCCTTCTGGGGCGCGGTCGGTCTGAGCGGGCTGCTGTTTCTGGAGCTTTCGCTGCTGGCGCTGCCGAACGCGATAGCCGGGCGCGCCGATACCGACTACACCACGATTGCGCCGTTCGTGCTGACGGCGACGCTGCTCCCGCTGATCCCGGCGGTGCGCGGCAGGGCGCGGGCGCTCATCAGCGTGTTCGACGGCAACGTGCGCGGCTGGGTGTGGATGCTGCTGATCGCGCTGCTGATCGTGTTCGGGACGCGGCTGCACGGCATCATCGCCGGGGCTGCGCTCGTGCTCGCCCAGTTTTTCGTCAGCCTGATCTGGTGGTGGCTGGTGCGACCGCGCACCGCCAAACAGCGAAGCTTCGGCGGGCTATGGGTGATCTTCGGCGTGCTGCTGTTCGCGCTGCTGGTGGTCGGCGACAACTTCACTCTTACGAATATGCCTTCGTCCGCGACCTGACCGGCAATTTCACCTTTCTGAATACCGTCATCCCGCCGCTGCTGCGCGGCTTCCGGGGCTTCGGGCTGCCGCTGATCCTGCTGGCGCTGTTCCTCGCCTCGCTGCCGATGATCCAGACGCAGCGGCGCGTCCCCTGGAATGGCACCCGTCACTGCTGCTGACGGTCGGCACGCTGCGGGATCGTGATCGCCGCCAGCATCGGCGCAGCCGTCGCCGTGCGACCGCCGCTGGTTCAGGGCGTGCGCGATGTCGACCAGATCTGCGTGGCGACCTACAACATTCACGTGCGGCTACGACGAATTCTACAATACCGACTTCGATGCTATCGCCCGCACTATCCAGCAGAGCGGCGCGAACGTCGTGCTGATGCAGGAAGTTGAAGCCGGGCGCATGACCAGCTTCGGCATCGACCAGTCGCTGTGGCTGGCGCGGCGGCTGGGCATGGACAGGCGCTTCTACGCCACCAACGAGGGCTTGCAGGGGCTTGCGGTGCTGTCGAACATCCCGATTGCTTTCGACGACGGGCTGCCGCTTGCCAGCCTCGCCACGCAGACTGGCGTCCAGCGCGTGCAGGTGCTCCCCGATCCCGACACCGTCGTGACGCTGTACAACACCTGGCTCAGCCCGCTTCTGGAAGTGAGCGGCGGGCAGTCGATTGAGGAACAGGAACAGGATCAGCAGCGGCAGTTGAACGAAATCTTCACCGTCTACGTGCGGCAGGCGTGCAGCGCGGCGCTCGGTCGGACGATCCTCGGCGGCACGATGCACAACGTCCCGGATTCTCCACTGATCGAACAGATGCGCAACGCCCAGTTCAGCGACCCATCTGCCGGGCTGCCGCTGGAGCTTTCCGCGACCTTCGTGCGCACAGTGCGGGCGACGCCCGCTTCGACTACCTGTGGATGCGCAACCCGCCGTCGGTCGGCGCGATTGCGCTGCCCGACGCGGCATCCGACCACCGGCTGGCGATTGCCGGGCTGGCGCTCACCCGCGAGGCGGAGAATAGGCGAATATAGGTATTGCCACGAAATTCGAGGGGAACTCACGGTGGGCGCAGCGTGCTGCTCTACGTGTTTCATCTACGCATCATCGTGCAAAATTTCATGCGCGTCCGGCAGCCGGACGACGAAGCCGCTCTCCAGGTGGTCGAGCGTCGCGCGCCGCCGCCTGTGACGCCGCCTGCTTGCTGCGCCCGGTGCCGCGCCCGACCACCTGATCGCCGATCGCGCCTTCGAAGGTAAACTCCTTCTCGTGTTCCGGTCCCGATGCTTCGACCAACCGGTAGATCGGCGTCTGGTTGTAGTCCGCCTGGCTGATCTCCTGCAAGCGGCTGCGGGCGTCGCGGTCGAGCGATTCGGCGAGCACCTGCTCCAGCCGTTCGCCAAGCTGCGGCATCACGAACGCCCTGACCGCATCCAACCCCTGATCCAGATACAGCGCGCCGACCAGCGCCTCGAAGCCACCGCACAGGTTATTCGGGCGCTCGCGCCCGCCCCCCTTTTCCTCGCCCTTGCCCATGCGCAGGGCTTCGCCCAGCCGACAGCGCACCGCCAGCGACGCCAGCGATTCGGTGCGCACCAGCGCGGCGCGCAGGCGCGTCAGGTCGCCTTCGGGCATCGCCGGGAAGCGCAGATATAACAGCTCCCCGGAGATGAAGTCCAGCACGGCGTCGCCGAGGAATTCGAGGCGCTCGTTGTCGCTCAGGTCGGTGTCGTCGTGCTCGTTGACATACGAACGGTGTGTCAGCGCCTGCTGAAGCAGGGCAAGATCGCGGAAGTGAAGGTCGTTTTCCGCCTGAAAGTCGTCAATCTCGATCAATCGTTGAAAGCCTTGAAGATCAGCGAGACGTTGTGCCCGCCGAAACCGAACGAGTTGCTCATCACGCAGTCGATTGCCATGCTGCGCGCCTGGTTGGGCACGTAATCGAGGTCGCACTCCGGGTCTGGCTCGTCCAGATTCATGGTGGGCGGCGCGATCTGGTCGCGCAAAGCGAGAATCGAGAAGATCGCCTCAATCGCCGCCGTCGCGCCCATGCCGTGCCCGGTCATGCTCTTGGTCGAACTCATCGGCACGTGATAGGCGTGGTCGCCAAAGACGCGCTTGACCGCTTTGGTCTCCATCACGTCGTTGAGCGACGTGCCCGTGCCATGCGCGCTGATGTAGTCGATGTCCTGCGGCGTCAGGCGCGCGTCGTCGAGCGCCAACTGAATCGCCGCGCTCGCGCCCTTGCCTTCGGGGTCGGGCGCGGTGACGTGGAAAGCGTCGGAAGTCGACGCGTAGCCGACCAGCTCGGCGAGGATCGGCGCGCCGCGCGCCTTCGCGCTCTCCAGCTCCTCAAGCACGATCACGCCGGAGCCTTCGCTGAACACCAGCCCGGCGCGATTTTTGTCGAACGGGCGGCAGGCGCGCGTCGGGTCGTCGTTGAGCCGCGACATCGCGCCGGTGCGGTCGAAGGCGGCAATGCCAATCGGGATGATCGGCGCTTCGCCGCACCCGGCGACGGCGCGGTCGATGCGCCCGATGCGGATCATGTCGAAGGCGTGCCCGATGCAGTCCGCGCCGGTGGCGCACGCCGAGATCGGCGTATACGAAGGACCCATCGCGCCCAGCTCGATGCTGACCAGATCGCTCGCGCCGTTGACCATCAGCATCGGAATCCCAAACGGCGTAATACGGCGCGGGTCTTTGGTCTCGAAAACCATATTCGCCGTCTCGTAATAGCTGCTGATGCCGCCGACCGCCGACCCGACGAACACGCCCGTGCGCGTCCGGTTCGAATCGTCGACGGTGAAGCCGGACGAGGCGACCGCTTCCTGCGCCACCGCCACGCTGAACTGCTCGTTGAGATCGCGGCGGCGGACTTCCTTCGCCTGCATGTACTTGCTCGCGTCCCAGTTTTTGACTTCAGCAGCGATCTTGACGGCATAGTCGGTTGCGTCGAAGCGCGTGATCGGACCAATCCCGCTTTTCCCGGCGAGGATGCAGTCCCACGTCTCCGCGACCGTGTGACCGAGCGGCGAAATCACGCCCATCCCCGTCACTACCACACGACGTGTCATGATGTCCCCCTGCTTACCGCTACGCCCGGTCGTCGGGCTGCGGCAAATAATGCCCTTCCACCCACGCCGAGCCATCGGCGTGAACTTCCTTCTTCCAGACCGGGACGATCTCTTTCAGGCGGTCGATGCCGTAGCGCGCCGCCTCAAAGCAGCCCTGATCCCTGTGCCCGGACGAGCAGGCGATGGCGATGGTGTTCTGCCCGACTTCCAGCACGCCGACGCGCTGGACGATGGCGATCCCCTGCACCAGCGGGTACTGCTCGCGGATTTCCTGCGCGATCTGTTTCATCTTCGCCAGCGCCATCGGCTCGTAAGCCTCGTATTCCAGCCGCGCGGTCTGGTGGCGGTCGTCGTCACGGTCGGTCTGCCCGCGCACCATGCCGCTGAACACGCACACCGCCCCGGTCGCCGGTGTCGTGATCGCCGCGACCAGCTCGTCGGTACTGAAGGGCGCGTCCGCCAGCCGAAATATCTCCGGCTGCTCGTCGCTGCCGCCGCTCACGGGCGGGAAGAAGGCAATGTGATCGCCTGACCGCACCGCGTCCGCCGGGAAAGCATATTCCTCGTTGACGGCGGCTATCGCCGTGCCCAGATGCGCCGCCAGCGCGGGGTACTCCGACGCTAGCGCCGCGCGCACGTCGGCGACGGTCGCCGCCTCGCCGGGCAGCGTCAGCGACAGGCGTGCCTTGCCCGCTCGATCCTTGAGTGTCGCAAACAACAGTATCGAAATCTGCATCAGATCATGTGTCCCGTTCGGCGCGCACGTAATCGCCGTGCTGCCCGCCATGCTTTTCCAGTAATCGGATGTCGCTGATGCGCATCCCGCGATCCACCGCCTTCGCCATGTCGTAGACCGTGAGCGCGGCGACGCTGACGGCGGTCAGGGCTTCCATCTCGACGCCCGTCTTGCCAATCGTGCGCGCTGTCGCCGTGATCTCGACGGCGTTCAGCGCTTCGTTCAATGTCAGATCGACCTCGATCTGTGTCAGGGCGATGGGGTGGCACAGCGGGATCAATTCGGACGTGCGCTTGGCAGCCATGATCCCGGCGATGCGCGCGACGGTCAGCACGTCGCCCTTCTTGAGCGCCCCGGCGCGGATCAGGCGAAGCGTCTCCGGCTCGACGTAGACCGCGCCCGCCGCGACAGCGATGCGCTCGCTGTCGGGCTTCGCGCCCACGTCGACCATGCGCGCCCTGCCCTGTTCGTCCAAATGCGTGAGCTGATCAGCCACAAATCGCCTCCCTTTCGCCCCCCTATTATACCGGATCAGCCAGCGTTAACGAACCTTGTTTTGACCCCCCTGCCCGTGTATACTGACGAGCGAAATCAGCAGCAAATTACCCCCGGCTGGAGTGTGACTTTGAGCATTTTTCGCAGCGGCATGTCCAAGACACGCCAATCGTTCTTTGGTCGCATCGGGCAGTTGCTCAGCGGCGGCGGCATCGACGACGACACGTGGGACGACATCGAAGCCCTGCTGCTACAGGCTGATCTGGGCGTGACCACGACGCAGGCGGTCATGAAAGACCTGCAAGACCGCGCCCGCCGCGAAAACGTCAAGCGCGCCGACCAGCTCAAGGAGGTGCTCAAGGTGGTGCTGCGCGACACGCTGAAAACACCGCCGACCATGAACATCAGCGGGCGTCCACTTTCAATCATCCTGATCGTCGGCGTGAACGGGTCGGGCAAGACGACGACCATCGGCAAGCTGGCATACCGCCTCAGCACCGTCAACCAGCGCAAGGTGATCATCGCGGCGGGCGACACGTTCCGCGCCGCCGCCATCGAGCAGCTACAGAAATGGGGCGAGCGCGTCAACGTGCCCGTGATCGCCAACAAGCCCGGCTCCGACCCGGCGGCGGTGGTCTACGACGCGACGGTCGCCGCCAACGCGCGCGGCAGCGAAATCCTGATCGTGGACACGGCGGGGCGGCTGCACACCAATTACAACCTGATGGAAGAACTCGCCAAGATCAGGTCGGTGTCGGATCGCGTCATTCCCGGCGCGCCGCACGAAGTCCTGCTGGTGCTGGACGGCACGACCGGACAGAACGCCCTGCAGCAGGCGACCAAATTCCGCGAGATGGTCAACGTCACCGGCGTGATCGTGACCAAGCTCGACAGCAGCGCCAAAGGCGGCATGATCTTCGCCATCAACCATGACCTCGGACTGCCGATCCACTACATTGGGCTGGGCGAGAAAATCACCGACCTCGTCCTGTTCCAGCCGGACTATTTTGTCGACAGCTTGTTTGAGGAAGACGGTCAATAGACCCCTATGGAGAACCTGATCAGCCTGTTACAGGCGATGCTCGACGAAATTGACACCCTGATGCAGCGGCTCGACATCGACGGCAAAGCCCACCGCGCCGAAACGCTTCAGGAGCAGGCAAGCGACGCCGATTTCTGGTCGAACCCCGAAGCTGCGCAGAAGGTCATGCAGGAGATTGCGCACCTGAACGCCGAAGTCGAGCGCTGGCGCGGCGTCCGCAGCCGCATCCACGACGCGCTGGAGCTGGCGCAGCTTGACGACCCCGATATGCACGACGAGCTGGCGGCGGAGGCGGAAGCGCTCCAGCCGATGGTCGAGCGCATGTCGCTGGAAGCGCTGCTCTCCGGTCCGTTCGACGACCGCGACGCGATCCTTGCCATCCACGCGGGCGCGGGCGGCACGGAGTCGCAGGACTGGGCAGCGATGCTGGAGCGCATGTATATGCGCTGGGCGCAGCAGAACGGCTACAAAATCGAGGTGCTCGACCGAAGCGAGGGCGAAGAAGCCGGTATCAAGAGCATGATGATGAGCATCCAGGGTCGCTACGCCTACGGCTACCTGCAAAGCGAGGCGGGCGTGCATCGGCTGGTGCGTATCAGCCCGTTCGACGCGGCAGCGCGGCGGCACACCTCGTTCGCCAAGGTCGAGTTGTGGCCCGACATTCAGGACGAGATCAACATCGACATCGATGCGAAAGACCTGCGCATCGACACCTACCGTTCGAGCGGCGCGGGCGGTCAAAACGTGCAGAAAAACGACACTGCCGTTCGCCTGACGCACCTCCCGACCGGGATCGTCGTGCAGGTGCAGGATCAGCGCAGCCAAGTGCAGAACCGCGAGCGCGCCATGCAGGTATTGAAGGCGCGGCTGTTCGAGATCGAGCAGCGCAAGCGCGACGCCGAGCTTTCGGCGCTCAAGGGCGAAAACGTCGACGCCGGATGGGGACATCAGATTCGGTCGTATGTGCTTCAGCCGTACCAGTTGGTCAAAGACCTGCGCACGGGCGTGGAAATCGGCAACCCGACCGCCGTGCTTGACGGGCGGCTCGGCGACTTCATGGAAGCCTACCTGCGGGCGAAGATCAACAGCGGCAGCCTCCTGCCGACCGAAGAAAACAGTGCTGAGTACTGAGTGCCGAGTGCAGAGATAGACGCAAAAATATCGCTTTTCGAGTATCCTCATTGTTGAGATACAGCTTTTGACTCAGCACTCAGCAAGCAACCGAAGGTTGCTCGGCACCTGGTACTCTTAAGCGATGAGCTATCAGAACTTCGCCATTGAGATTTCCGCCCTGCCCGATGGCAAGTACCGCATCGAGGTACAGTCGCCCGTCGGCGAAGCCAGCGTCGATGCCGCCAGCCGGTTCACGCCCGAAGAACTCGCCAGCTACCTGCAAATTTTCTCGCGCGAAAAGCGCGTCCCGCGCCAGGAAGAATTAAACGCCGCCCGCGACTTCGGACAGCGGCTGTTCAACTTCGTCTTTCACGCCAGCAGCGACATCAGCAGCGCCTATTTCGCCAGCCTGCGCGATGCGGGCACGAGTGACGGGCTGCGCATCCGGCTGACGGTCGACAAAGCCGGAGCGCTGAGCGGGCTGCCCTGGGAATTCCTGCGCGACCCGGTCAACGACTATCTGGCGCTGTCGCGGCGCACGCCGATTGTGCGCCACCCGCAGCAGTTGAACAGCCGCCCCCCGGCGACGATCAGCCTGCCGCTGCGCGTGCTGGTGATGATCTCCGCGCCGCAGGATTTCCCCGCGCTGGACGTGGAAGGCGAATGGACGCGGCTTCAGGAGGCGACCGCCCCGCTGCGCGAGCGCGGCTTGCTCCAGCTTGACCGCTTGGAAGCAGCGACGCTGATCGCGCTCCAGCGGCGGCTGCGCGCCGAGGATTATCACGTGCTGCACTACGTCGGGCACAGCGACTACGATCCGGCGAGTCAGCAGGGATTGCTGGTCTTTGAGAACGAGCGCGACCCCGGCAAGGGACAGATCATCAGCGGGACGGCGCTCAGCCGCGAGATCGCCGAGGAAAGCACGGTGCGGCTGGTCGTGCTGAACTCGTGCCACAGCGCCAGCCGCCCGCCGGCCGATGCACTCGCCGGGATCGCCAGCAGCATCGTCACGCGCGGGATTCCGGCGGTGGTCGCCATGCAGTTCGCCATCACCGACGGCGCAGCCAAAGCCTTCGCCGAGGAGTTCTACCGCACGATCTCCGACCTGATGCCGCTGGACGCCGCCATGAGCGAAGCCCGGCGCGCCATCGCCAACCGCGTTGGCAACAGCGAGTGGGCGACGCCGGTGCTGTTCATGCGCTCGGAGGACGGCGTGCTGTTCAGGACGGAAGCCAAAACTTCCGGGGCGATCCCGACTCCCCCGCTGCCGACGCCAGTCGTGACGCCGCAGCGGGACAACCGCAACCGCTCGCTGTCGATCCTCACGCTGATTCTGCTGCTGATCGCGCTCGGCGTGAGCGTGCTGAGCCTGACGGTGTTCAACCCGCCCGCGCCCACCCCGACGCCGACGACCACGCTCGTGCCCATTGCCCTGCCCGACCTGCAAATCGGCAACCTGCGCACCTCGACGCGCAACCCGATACCGGGGCAGATTTTCATCCTGAGCATCAGCATCACCAATGCCGGAGCCGCCGATTCGGGCGCGTTCGACTGGGCGTGGGATGCCAGCACGACACCGCCGATCCTGACGAATTCGCTGAGCGGGCACATCGACAATATCCCGCCGGGCGCGTCGAAAAACATCAGCTTCCCGTTCAGCTACGGCTGGTGGGGAACGTACAATTCGCAGCTACGGGTCGACGCTCAGACGCAAGTCAACGAGAGCGACGAGAGCAATAACTTCCGATTCTTTCAGGTGAGCATGGCGAACGTGCCGTTCGAAGTCGATTTCTCGCTGCTGCCAACCAACCTACTCGTCGAGCCGCCGCTGACGCTCGACCCCGCCCTGTTCGACCTGTGGAATCTGCATCTGGCGGTCAACGCCGCCTCGAACCCGGACTGCGCCGACACACCGCTGCTGCTGGTCGAACAGGACGACGACATCCTGCTGACCGTCGGCGGCGACGACCCTGACTGCCAGCGTCTGCCGCTGAGCATCACCGTGCTGCGTGCGCCGGTCAGCGCCGCGCTGCTTGAGATCATCCCGGCGGCGAACGGTACAGCGACCTACACGTACTACAGCGATGACGACGGTCAGCAAGTACTATTCGCGTCGCCCGCCATCGACGTACAGGCGGGCGAGAAGGTGCAGCTTACGCCGGGAGACGCGACCGCCCGCCGGATTCAGCGGATCGACGTGAGCGCGCCGGGTCAGGTCGTGCGGCTTACACGACTGCTACTTTCGCCGCCCAACCCTTGACAAATACACATCGTCAGACTAGAATATTTGACTATGCGGCTTTGTCCGTGTTTTCCACTACAACCATCATGCGCTCCGCCAGGCAAGCGAAGCGGGGCAGGCGATGCGATTCACAATAAATGACTGTACTGTCTTCCAGTAAACGTTGCGACAGCGATGGAAGGAAGTTCCATTCGCTGTTTTGTCGTCTGCACGAATCGTCGCAGACGGCATCGGAGCGGCGACATTCCCCGCCGCGCAGATCAACACAGTCGTGACAAGTTGTCCTAAATTGTCGAGTCCGTTTTAGCGCAGAGGAGGTTACCCCTTGGAGGCGAAGGATTTTAGCGCACTGCGCGTCAGCCTGGCGTCCCCGGAACAGATCAAGTCGTGGTCATACGGCGAAGTGACCAAACCGGAGACAATTAACTACCGACGTCTGCGCCCGGAAAAAGATGGTCTGTTCTGTGAGGCGATCTTCGGTCCGACGCGCGACTGGCAGTGTTACTGCGGTAAATATAAGAACGTCCGCTATCGCGGCATCATCTGCGATAAGTGCGGCGTGGAAGTCACCCGCGCCTCGGTTCGGCGCGAGCGTATGGGTCACATCGAGCTGGCAGCGCCGGTCGCGCACGTGTGGTACACCCGCCGCGTCCCCAGCCACCTCGGTCTGCTGCTGGACATCAGCCGCCGCAACCTCGACCGCGTGCTGTATTTCGCGCAGTACGTGATCACCTACGTGGACGAGGACGCCCGTCAGAAGGCGCTCTCCCGCATCGAGCGCGAGCTTGCCCAGAAGGAATCGGCGCTCGGCACGGACATTGAGGATCAGCTTTCGGCGATTCGCACGCAGCGCGACAGCGCTCTGGGCGAATACGAAGAGCAGACGCACTCGATCAACACGCACTTCGAGGCGGAGTTCGAGCGCCTGAGCGAAGACATCATGCGCGACGCCCGCAACGTGCAGGGGCGCGTCGAAGCGTTGATGGGACAGACCGCGCCGTCGGACATCGACTTCCCCAGCGCCAACACCGTGATCGTGGCGAAGGGCGAGACGGTCGAAACCAGCCACATCTCGCGGATTCAGAACATCGTCAACACCCGCCTGAACGGGCTTCAGACCGAAATCGAGGAAATGCGCCGTCAGGAACTCGAACGCCTCAACACCGAGGCGGAAGGGGTCGTCGGCGAGGCTTCGTCGCACCTTGACGAGCACATGACCGAACTGGAATCGCGCATCAGCAGCATCCGCCAGAGCGCCGAAAAAGCGCGCGCGGAACTGCAAGACCTGCGCGTGCTTCAGTTCCTGACCGAGCAGCGCTACCGCGAACTCAAGCAGCGCTACGGGCAGGTGTTCCAGGCGGATATGGGCGCGGAAGCCTTCTACGAAATCCTGAAGAACGTCGACCTCGATAAGATGGCGCCGGAGCTGTGGCACGAAGTCCGTACCACCCGCTCGAAGCAGCGCAAGAAGAAGGCGACCAAGCGCCTGCGCGTGGTCGAGAGCCTGCGCAAGAGCGGCAACCGTCCTGAGTGGATGATTCTGACGGTGCTGCCGGTCATCCCGCCCGACCTGCGCCCGATGGTGCAGTTGGACGGCGGTCGCTTCGCTACCAGCGACCTGAACGACCTGTACCGCCGCGTGATCAACCGCAACAACCGCCTCAAGCACCTGCTGGAACTCGGCGCGCCGGACGTGATCGTGCGCAACGAGAAGCGTATGCTTCAGGAAGCGGTCGACAGCCTGATCGACAACAGCCAGCGCGGGAAGGCGCTCAGCCGTCGCGGACGGCGCGAACTGAAGTCCCTGAGCGATATGCTCAAGGGCAAGAAGGGTCGCTTCCGCCGCAACCTGCTGGGCAAGCGCGTGGACTACAGCGGTCGTTCGGTGATCGTGATCGGTCCGAAGCTGAAGCTGCACCAGTGCGGTCTGCCCAAGACGATGGCGCTCGAACTGTACCGCCCGTTCGTGATCAGCCGCCTCGTGCGCTACAACTACGCCAGCAACGTCAAGGGCGCGAAGCGCATCATCGAGCGCGAGAAGCCGGAAGTGTGGGAAGTCCTTGAGGAAGTGATCAAGGAACGCCCGGTGCTGCTCAACCGCGCGCCGACGCTGCACCGCCTTGGTATTCAGGCGTTCGAGCCGCAGTTGGTCGAAGGCAAGGCGATCCAGATTCACCCGCTGGTCTGCTCGGCGTTCAACGCTGACTTCGACGGCGACCAGATGGCGGTTCACGTGCCGTTGAGCGACAAAGCTGTTCAGGAAGCGCGCGAGCTGATGCTCAGCACCAAGAACCTGCTGAAGCCCGCCGACGGTCAGCCGATTGTCGGTCCGGCGAAGGACATGGTGCTCGGCATTTACTACCTGACGATGGACCCGACGGTGGAAATCGTCTCGCGCGTCGACCGTGCCGACGACTTCCGCACGATTACGGCGCTGAACGACGCGAACCACAAGGTCGGCGTCGCCTTCCGCAGCAACGGCTACTACTGGGCGCAGAACCACGATATCCCGAACATGATCCAGTTCGAGGACATCATCGACAAGCCGGAAGGCGGGCGCGCCAAGGTGGTCGAGTCGGCGGTGGATCGCACGATCCGCGCGGTGCTCGACGGCGAAGTGGACTGCATGTTGGCGAACGCTTTCGAGATGCGTAAGCTGATGCGCAAGCGCGGTCTCGAAGGTCAGCTTGAGCTGTCGAACCTGCACGAGCGCCGTCTGGTGGTCGACATGAACGAGGTCGAGTACCTGTACAACCTCGGCATCGTCCAGTTGCATACGCCGATCCTGCTGGGCAACTTCTACGACAATCTCCAGCCGCAGGACGAGCCGGAGCCGACGACGGTCGGGCGCGCGATCTTCAACCGCATCCTGCCCGACGACCTGCGCTTCCATCAGGAGACGCTCGACAAAAAACGCCTGCAAAACCTGGTGGCGAAGTGCTACCAGCGGCTCGGCTCGGATCAGACGACCGACATCGTGGACGCGATCAAGGATTTGGGCTTCTTCTACGCCACGATCTCCGGCACGACCATCGCCGTCACCGACCTGACGATCCCGGATGAGCGCGCGGGCATCCTCGCCGAAGCGGAAGCCGTCGTGGATCGCGCTGAGCGCGACTTCCGGCGCGGTCTGCTGACCGAGGAGGAGCGCTACCAGCGCACCATCGACGTGTGGAACCGGGCGAAGGATACGCTGCAAGACCTGATCCAGCGGACGCTGAACCCCTACGGTCCCATCGCGGTCATGGCGATTTCCGGCTCGACCAAGGGCGGTTTCGGTCCTATCACCCAGCTTGCGGGTATGCGCGGTCTGATGGCTGACCCGTCGGGGCGCATCATCGACCTGCCGATCCGCAGCCACTTCCGCGAAGGCTTGACGGCGCTGGAATACTTCATCTCGACGCACGGCGCGCGCAAGGGTCTCGCCGACACGGCGCTGCGTACCGCCGACGCGGGTTATCTGACCCGCCGTCTGGTCGACGTGGCGCAGGACATGATCATCAACCGTACCGACTGCGGCACGGAAGGCGGCATCTGGATTCGCCGCTCGGACGACGTAGCCGGTCAAAACATGTACGAACGGATCATCGGGCGCTGCGCCGCCGCCGACACCTACGACCCGGAGACGGGCAAGCTGATCGTCTCCCGCAATGCGATGATCGACGAAGATGTCGCCGATGCGATCCAGAACAGCACGGTGCCAGAAGTTTACGTTCGCAGCCCGCAGACCTGCGCCCTCATTCACGGCATCTGCGCGCTGTGCTACGGGCGTGACCTGGGTCGCGGCGAAATGGTCGAAATCGGCACGGCGGTCGGCATCATCGCCGCACAGTCCATCGGTGAGCCGGGCACGCAGCTCACGCTGCGTACCTTCCACACCGGCGGCACGGCGCAGGCGTCGGGCGACATCACCAGCGGTCTGCCGCGCGTCGAGGAACTGTTCGAGGCGCGCAAGAAGCCGAAGGGCGAGGCGGTCGTCACCGACATCGGTGGCACGCTGCGGCTCTCGCGGCGTGAAGGCGTCCGTATCGCCACCGTGATCGACAGCGAGGTGTTCAGCGACCAGTACGAGGTTGCCGCTGGCTGGACGCTTCAGGTCGAGGACGAGCAGGACGTGGAAGCCGGGGACATCCTGGCACTGGACGAGGACACGGGCGAGAAGCTGGTCGCCAAGATGACCGGGCGCGTCCACCTCGAAGAAACGCGCAAGCACCGCATGATCTTCATCCGTTACGAGCGGACGCAGGAGATGGAGTACGAAATTCCGTCGAGCGCGCGTCTGCTGCCGGATGTGTTCGAAGGCGCGACCGTGACCCCCGGTCAGCAGTTGACCGAAGGCTCGAAGAGTCCGCACCGCATCCTGCGCATTCAGGGCGCGGAAGCGACCCAGCTTTACCTGCTGTCGGAAGTACAGAAGGTGTACCGGTCGCAGGGCGTGAATATCGCCGACAAGCACTTCGAGATCATCATTCGCAAGATGCTCTCGCGCGTGCAGGTGACCAAGTCCGGCGATGGCGAGCTGCTGCCCGGCGAATTGATCGACCGCTTGCAGTTGATCGACATCAACCAGAAGCTGATCGCGGAAGGCAAGGAGCCAGCAGCGGGCGTGCCGATTTTGCTCGGCGTGACCAAGGCGGCGCTCAACACCGACAGCTTCCTCTCGGCGTCGAGCTTCCAGCACACGATCCGCGTGCTGGCGGGTGCGGCAATCGAGGGCAAGGAAGACAAGCTGTACGGTCTGAAGGAGAACGTCATCATCGGCAAGCTGATCCCGGCGGGTACGGGCTTCCACACCTACCAGGATCGTGAGCTGGTCGCGCCGGTGACGACGCTCGAAGCCCAGGGCGCGTTCGACCTGGAAGCCGGTGACGACTTCGAGGACGACAGCATGGAAGAAGAGAAGTACAACCCGAACGACTAACGTTCAGGGGAAGAAACGAGACGGGGCGAAGGTGTGACACCTTCGCCCCGTTTTTTATTCCGTTTTCGAGAGCAGGCTGCGCTACGCGAGCATCATTCCGGCTCAGTCGTACTTGTCGAGGTTCACGACCGGGCGCACCGCGTCGTAGAGCATCCAGTAGAGCGGGCGCTCGGTCGTGTCAGTGCTGTTGGTATCAACGACGCCGCCCGAACCCGGCACGACCAGACTGTAGGCGACACGCTCGTCGGCGTTCTCGATCAAGCCCGCCAGCGTGGCAAAATTTAGATTCCACAGGATCATCGGACCGATGAACGGCGTCTGCTGCCCGATTTGGAATGCGCGGATGGTGTAATTCGCCTGATCCCACTTGGTGTTGCGCAGCACCCACTGGCTGTCCTGCTTGGGCTGACCGGGGAAACCGTCCCAGGTCGCCCAGCCGAACTCCGTCACCCACATTTGCACATCGGAGTGCCCGTTCGACTCCATAATCTGGCGGGCATCGCGGACGTTATCGGCGAAGAAGAAGTGCGGGTCGTTGTCCCAGCCCGACACGCCGCAGCAGGTCTCGTCCGGCGAGTTCGCCCAGCTATACGGGTGGATGCCGATGGCGATGTCGTGGTAGTTGGCAAGCCCGGCGGCGTACATCTGGCGCAGATAGGTGCGGTCGTCCACCGTGCCGGTGAGATTGCCGGTCGGCGCAAGCCCGGCGGTGATGATCTGGATGGTGGGTGAATAGGCGCGGATCGCCTGATACGCGGGCGCGAACAACTGCATATACCCTGCCCCGCTCATCGGCAGCCCGCCCGTCCATTCGCGCGACAGGTTCGGCTCGTTCCAGATTTCGATGGCGTCGACCACCGAGCCGAATTCGCGCAGCATGAGCGACAGGAAATTGGCGAATGCCTGCGGGTCGTCCGGCGGACCGTCCTGATCCTGCGTCGAGCGCGCCCATTGCGGCGCTTTGGCGACGCTGAGCATGATGTTCAACTGGCGGCGGTCGGCATCCTCCAGATACAGCTCGATGCGCTGAAAATACTGGCTGATGTCGTCGGGACCGTTCGGCTGCATGTCCTCCCAGGCGATTTGCAGCTTGATCCACTTGACGGCAAGCTGGTCGGGACCCACGCGGCGCATGGCTTCGTCCCAGTCCGCCTGCTCCAGATTGCTATCGATCTGGACGCCCATACGGTTGGGGTCGAGGTCAGGTAGCACATCCGGGAAATTGGGCGACGACGTGCCGGGCGTCGCGGTGGGCTGCCCCTCGACGGTCGGGGGCGGCGTGGTCGGCAGCGGCGTCTCGGTCGGCGGAAGTACGTAGCCGGGACCGATGATCGACCCCTGCCAGGTCACGGTCGGGTGAAGCTGCTGCTGAGAGACCGATGATTCCATCCGTGTCAGCACCAGACCGGAAGCGGATGCCGAGGCTTCGCTCGGCGAATCGAGCAGCGGCTGAACGGTTGGGGTGATATAGACGGCTATCGGCGTCTGGGTCGCGCACGCCGCCATAATCAGGCAAAGGGAGAGAAAGAGTAGGCGTAGGCTGTTCGCTTTTGTCATGAGAGAAGATACTATCACATCCCGGCAGGCATGAACATGGGCATCCCATGAGAAGTTGTGGTATAATGAGAACACTTGTTCAATTGACAGCCGCCCTTTTCTTCCCTAGAATGGGGCGTCACCCGGCTAAATGAAGCACAACACATGATGGAAACTCCAATGACAAATGGTCTTGTCCGGCAGGTGAACATCGGTCAGCAGATGCGCGAAGCCTACCTTGATTACGCCATGAGCGTGATCGTAGCACGCGCGCTGCCCGATGCGCGTGACGGCTTGAAGCCGGTTCACCGCCGAATCCTCTACGCTATGTACGATCTGGGTATGAGCTCGGATACGCCGTACAAGAAGTCGGCGCGTATCGTCGGCGAGGTGCTGGGCAAGTATCACCCACACGGCGACGTTGCCGTGTACGACGCGCTGGTGCGCATGGCGCAGGATTTCTCGATGCGCTACCCGCTGATCGATGGGCAGGGCAATTTCGGCAGCGTCGACGGCGACGGCGCGGCGGCGATGCGCTATACCGAAGCGCGCATGACCGAGATGGGCGAGGAACTGCTCACCAACATCGGCATGAACACGGTCGACTTCACCGACAATTTCGACGGCACGCTGCAGGAACCCGCCGTCCTGCCGACCAGCATCCCCAACCTGCTGGTCAACGGCTCGTCGGGCATCGCCGTCGGCATGTCCACGAATATCCCGCCGCACAACCTGGGAGAAGTCTGCGACGCGCTGGTCTACGTGCTCCAGCACTGGGAGCAGTTCGACGACGTGACGATTGAAGACCTGATGCGCTTCGTCAAGGGACCGGACTTCCCCACCGGCGGGCTGGTCTACCGCCACACCGACGGCGCGGACGACGGCGACGACTCGCTGGTGAGCGCCTACGCCACGGGGCGCGGTAAAATCACCATGCGCGCCAAGCTGCACATCGAGGACATGGGGCGCGGCAAGCAGCGCATCATCGTCAGCGAGCTGCCTTACCAGACCAACAAGTCGGCGCTGGTCGAGCGCATCGCGGCGCTGGTGCGCGACGGCAGGCTGGAAGGCATCGCCGACCTGCGCGACGAGACCGACCGTCAGGGCTTGCGCCTCGCCATCGAGCTACAGCGCGGCGCGGAAGCCGCCCCGGTCATCGAGAAGCTGTTCAAGCTGACGCCGCTTCAGGAGACCTTCAGCATCATCATGCTGGCGCTGGTCAATAACGAGCCACGCGTGCTGAGCCTCAAGCAGTGTCTGAAGGTCTATCTCGACCACCGGCTGGAGGTGGTGCGGCGGCGCAGCGAATTCGAGCTTGCCCGCGCCCGCGAGCGCGCGCACATCCTTGAAGGCTTGCTCAAGGCGCTCGACGCGCTCGAAGAAGTGATCGCCACCATCCGCAAGTCGCGCAACGCCGACACCGCCCGCAACAACCTGATGCAGCTTCTCAAGGTGAGCGAAGTGCAGGCGCAGGCGATCCTCGACATGCAGCTTCGCCGCCTCGCCGCGCTGGAGCGCAAGAAGATCGAGGACGAGTATGACGAGAAGGTCAAGCTGATCAAGTATCTGGAAGGCTTGCTCAACAGCCCGCAGCAGATGCGCGACGTGATCGCCGAGGAGACGCGCACGGTCAAGAGCGCCTACAGCGACCCGCGCCGCACGATCATCGTGGAGAGCATCGCCGAAACGAGCGTCACCACCGAATCGCTGCTGCTGCCGCAGGAAGAAACCTGGGTGACGCTGACAGTCGGTGACCGGATCGCGCGCAGCTTTGCGACGACCGCGCCCAAAATCACCAGCGATAACAAAGAGCCGCCGCGCTTCATCCTGCAAAGCGATTCGACGCAGATTCTATACCTGTTCTCGACACAGGGATTCTGCGCAACCATCCCGGTACACCAGCTACCGCAGGTGAACGATCCGGCGGAGGGGACGCCGTACCGCGACCTGTGCGGCTTCAAGAACGGCGAGCAGATCGCCGCTGTGCTGAGCTTGCCAGCCAGCGAAAGCGAGGGCTTGCTGCTGTTCGCCACGACCGGCGGCGAAGTCAAGCGGCTGCGTATGGATGACCTGCCGGGCATGATGGCGAACACGTTCAAGGTGATGGACGTGGAGGCGGAAGACAGTCTCGGCTGGGTGATGGCGACTAATGGCGAAAACGAGGTCGTGCTGACGACGTTCGACGGTCAGGCGATCCGCTTCAAAGAGTCAGACGTGCGCCCGACGGGTCTCGGCGCAGGCGGGATGCGCGGAATCAAGCTCGGCAGCCAGCGCGACCGCGTGGTCAGCGCCGGGATCGCGGATAACGACCTGCATCTGTGGACGATCACCGACGACGGCGTCGCCAAAAGCTCGCCGGTCGCGGAATACCCGACGCAGGGGCGCGCGGGCAGCGGCGTCGTCACCATGAAGCTGCCGAAGGAGAGCATGGGCGTGACTGCCGCCGCCATCGGTAAGCTGGACGACACCGTGATCGTGCTGACGAACAAGCAGCGCCCGAAGCCGATTCAGATCAAGAAAGCACCGAGCGGACGGCGCGACAAGCGCGGCGACATCGTTATTTCGCTGGCGAGCAAGGAGCAGGTCGTCGCGGTCGTCAGCGAACAGAAAAACGCGAACGGGGCGAACGGCGCAAGTCAGCCGCCCAGTTGAGCGGCAAGCTGCTGAAGCTGTGGAGATGGTGAGACGTTCAGGCGGGTGCGCAGCGTCCGGTCGAGCCGCTGGTATGTGAGCAATCCGTCCATCGGCATGTCCAGCTCGCGGTAGAGGCGCATCGCGGCGTAAGCGGCGTCCTCGCGCTCCGGCTTCAGGTGCGACGCCCGCACGTAGTGACCCAGCGCCTCGCGCGGATTGCCGTCACTCTCGCAGACCTTCCCCAGCGCGACCAGCGCGTCGCACGCCGCCTGCTGGAGCGACTCGCGGCGGTTGATCACCCAGTCGGCTTTGGTCGACATCAGGTAGTCACCGCGATAGAGCGCCAGCGCCTGCCGCAGCAGGTCGCCGTTGCGGTCGCCCATGTCGCTGTCCTGCACCAACTGGTTGAACAACGACACATCGTAGCTGAGCTGAATTTGCGGCGAGATGTGGTAGAAGCTCGACCCGTAGACCGTCAATTCGATGCCGAGGACTTCGCTGATCTTGCGCTTGGTGACGTGAAAGACGTTGGTGGCTTCGCGCGTGGTGAGCGTGGGCCAGAAGGTCTGGAAAATCTCGGCGCGGGTGACCATCCCCCGGTCGACCAGATAGAAGAACAGCGCGCGCGGCAGCGCACCATCCCAGCTTTCGACGTTGCGCCCGTTAAGCTGAACACGCCCTTCGCCAAAAGCGCGGACTTCCAGCAGCGACGCGCCCGCAGTCTCGCCGTAGTTCCACAGCATCCGCCGGGCTTCCGCCGGAAGGAAACTTGACTGGCGGTGCAGGTCGGGGGCGTCGAGCCAGCCATCCGGCAAGACGCGGCTGAGGATGAAAATACGCCCGCCCGACAGGCTGTCCAGCAGCCCCCGGACGAAGCTCATCAGCGCGAGCGGCACGGCGCGGTCGGACTCATCCAGCACGATGTCGAAGCCACGCTTACCAGCGGGCAGCTTCTCGCCCTGGTTTTTTACCGCCGCCTCGACCTGTTCCTGAAGCCGGTGTTCGGTGAGCGAATCCCCTTCGAGCCGGACATAGACCGCCGTCGCCAGCAGCTTGTTGAGGATCACGTGCTGTGCCCGGTAATTCGGATGCACAAAAATGACCCGCTTTTCCGGAGGCAGATCACGAAGCTGGCGGTTAAGCTCCTCAAGCGCATCAGGAGTCATCTTTGGTTCCTCATTCCCGGATAGCTCGCAAAACTATACCTGAATAAGCCCTAATTCCCGACTGCATTCGACTTCATATTCTAGCCTAATTAGCCGCGTAGTGGCAAGAAGAATAGTGCGTGAAAACGGAGGGAAAATGCTAATGTCCGTTGCGCCGCCGCGCTTCGGTCACGCTGGGAATGCTCTCCAGCCGGGTCAGGATGCGGGTGAGTTTCTGCATGTCGTTGATCTCGATGGTGAGGTTGAACGTGGCGATATTCGAGCGCACAGCGACGTTCACGCTCGACATATTCACCTTCTCATCCGCCATCACCGTGCTGATGTCGAGCATCAAGCCTTCGCGGTCGTAGGCGACGATTTCGATGGCGACGGAATAGCGCTGCTCCTGGCTTGCCTTGCCCCACGTCACGTCGATCAGGCGCTCGCTTTCCGTGCCGATATTCGGGCAGTCGGCACGATGAACGGTGACGCCGCGCCCGCGAGTCACGAAGCCGACGATCTTGTCGCCGGGCATCGGCTTGCAGCAGCGCCCCAGGTTGACCAGCAGCCCGCCCGTTCCCATGATGTTGACGCCGTTGGAGATGTCGACCGAGACCGACGCCGGGCGCGCCTTGAGGATTTCCGCTTTCTGTTCTTCCTCGCGCCGCTCCATTTCCAGGATGCGGTTGGCGATGCTCGCGCCGTGAATATCGCCCTCGCCCACCGCCGCGAAGAATTCGTCGAGCTTGTCGTAGTTGAACCAGCGGCTGACCGTCTCGTATGAGAGCGTGTCGATCACGCCGAGGCGCTTCATCTCGCGTTCCATGACCTCGCGCCCGCTGGCGACGTTCTTGTCGTGGTTCTGCTTGCGGAACCAGTAGCGAATCTTGGAGCGGGCGCGCGCCGTCGTCACGTAGCCGAGGTTGGGGTTGAGCCAGTCGAGGCTCGGTCCGCCACGCTTTGACGTGATGATCTCGATCTGGTCGCCGGTCTTGAGGACGTAATTCAGGTTGACCAGCCGCCCGTGAATCCGCGCGCCCCGGCAGCGATGCCCGATGTCGGTGTGGATGTGGTAGGCGAAGTCAATCGGCGTCGCGCCCGCCGGAAGGTCGACAATGTCGCCCTTGGGCGTGAATACGTACACGCGATCCTGAAAGACTTCGGTTTTCATGGTGTCGACGAACGACGCAGCGTCGTCGTCGGCATCGCGCCCGAATTCCATCAGCTTGCGCAGGTAGTTGATGCGCTCCTCGTATGCCTGGTCGCGGCGGCGGGAATTGCCCTCCTTGTAGCGCCAGTGGGCGGCGATACCGTATTCGGCGTGCTCGTGCATCTCCATCGTGCGGATTTGCACCTCGACGGTCTTGCCCTGCGAATCGAGGACGGCGGTATGCAGGCTCTGGTAGAAGTTGTCCTTCGGCGCGGCGATGTAGTCGTCGAACTCACCGGGGATCGGTCGCCACAGGTTATGGACGACGCCCAGCACGATGTAGCAGTGGGGGATCGTGTCCACGATCACGCGGACGGCGCGCACATCGTAAATCTGGTCGAACGGCAGGCGCTTGCGCTCCATCTTCTTGTAGATGCTGTAGATGTGCTTGGGGCGCGCCGTGATGATGGCGTTGGTGATGTTGAACTTCTCCAGCTCGGTACGGAGCGCCTTGATGATGCCATTGAGGTAGGCTTCGCGGTCGCCGCGCCGCTCATCAACCTGCGCGGCGAGCGTCCGGTAATCGTCCGGCTCAAGATAGCGGAAGCTGAGGTCTTCCAACTCCCACTTCATCTGCCAGATGCCGAGGCGGTTCGCCAGCGGCGCGTAGATGTCGAGCGTCTCCTGGGCAATCTGCTGCTGTTTGTAGGGCGTCATGTAGCCGAGCGTCCGCATGTTGTGCAGGCGGTCTGCCAGCTTGACCAGCACGACGCGCACGTCGTCGCCCATCGCCAGCGCCATCTTGCGGATATGCTCGAAGCCCCGGTCGGTTGGACGACCGCGCTTGTCGAACGTCTCCGCCTTGACGGGCAGATTTTCCAGCTTGGTCACGCCGTCGACGATGCCCGCGACCGTGTCGCCGAACTCGCTGCGCAGTTCTTCGAGCGACGTATCGGTATCTTCGAGCAGGTCGTGCATGAGCGCGGCGGCTATCGCTTCGGCGTCGAGCTTCATCTCCGCCAGAATGTGCGCCACCGCGACGCAGTGCGTAAAATAGGGTTCTCCCGACTTGCGGAACTGCCCGCTGTGGGCGATCTCGGCTTTGCGGTATGCCCGCTCGATTAAGGCGCGGTCATGGGGTGTGATGTCAGGCAGGAGTTCCAGCAGGGATTGGAGATTCATCTCCAGAACAGCGTTCATACGGTTCTCACCGGGGATTCTTTAATTCCATTTTACACCAGATTGTCTCAGCAATCCGGCTGAGCCGCGATAGAATTACGTTAAAAGGCATGATATTAACGTAGATGAGAGGATTTGCAATTGTCCGAGTTGCTAAACGTCGATGAAGCGGTCGCGCGCATCCTGAGCGGGATACAGCCGCTCGGCGACGAGCGCGTGCCGCTGATGGAGGCGCTGGGGCGCGTTCTGGCGGCGCCGGTCGTCTCCGACATCTCACTGCCCCCCTTCGCCAATTCGAGCATGGACGGCTTCGCCGTGCGCGCGGCCAACACCGAATACGCCACGCAGGAGCAGCCGACCGTGATCCGCGTGGTGATGGACATCCCGGCGGGCAGCAGCCCGGATCGCCCGCTGCTGGTCGGGCAAGCCGCGCGCATCATGACCGGCGCGCCGCTGCCGGAAGGCGCGGACGCCATCGTCCCGGTCGAGCAGACCAACCAGACGTGGAAGCCAGGCGACGACGCGCCGCTGCCGGATGTCGTAGGCGTCACCGCGCGCGTCCGCCCCGGCGATTACGTGCGCCCGGTCGGCGAGGACATCCGGGCGGGACAGACCGTCCTCGACGCGGGAACGCTGATCCGCGCGCAGGAACTCGGCGTTCTGGCGGCGCTCGGTCAGGCGGAGGTGACGGTCAAGCGCCGCCCGCGCGTCGCCATCGTCAGCGGCGGCGACGAGCTGGTCGACGTGAGCCAGCCGCTCGCGCCCGGCAAAATCCGCGACACCAACAGCTACACGCTGTTCGGGCTGATCAGCGCCTACGGCGGCGAGCCGATCCGCATCCCTACCGCCCGCGACACACTGGACGACGTGCGCCGCCGCTTCCGCGAGGCGCTCGACCAGCAGCCCGACCTGATCCTCAGCTCGGCGGGGGTTTCGGTCGGCGCGTTCGACGTGGTGCGAACGGTCATCGAAGAACTCGGCAAGATCGACTTCTGGCGCATCAACCTGCGCCCCGGCAAGCCGCTGGCGTTCGGATCGGTCGGCGGCGTGCCGTTCTTCGGCTTACCCGGCAACCCGGTATCGGCGATGGTCACGTTCGACGTGTTCGTGCGCCCTACCCTGCTCAGAATGAGCGGCAGACCTGACGCCGTGCCGACGGTCGAGGCAACGCTTAGAGAACCATTAAAGTCGGATGGACGGCGTAGTTATATCCGTGTTACACTCCGGCTCGAAGATGGGCAGTACGTCGCCGAATCGACCGGGACGCAGAGTTCGGGCGCGCTGATGTCGATGGTGCTGGCAGATGGGCTGCTCGTCATCCCTGAAGGTGTGACCGAAGCGCACGCCGGGGAGCGCGTCCCGGTGCGACTGCTGCGAAGCGTATTGTAGTCGAGAGGGAATTATGTCTACTGCTGCGCAACACGAATCAATGTCGGCTCAGGGTGGCTTCACGCTGCGCCACCTGACGATGATCCTGCTCGTCATCGGGCTGGTCATCACTGGCTACCTGAGCTATACCCACCTGGCTTCGACCAGCGTCATCTGCGTGGAGGGCAGCAGCACGTTCGACTGCGACGCCGTCAACAGCAGCATCTACTCGCAGATCATGGGCATCCCGGTCGCCTACCTGGGCTTCCTCGCCGACCTGTTCATGCTGGTCATCCTGCTGCTGGAGCCTCGCGTCCAACTGCTGGCGGATTACGGCGTAATGGTCGTGTTCGCCGTCGCCCTGCTCGGCTTCATCTATCACGGCTACCTGACCTACGTCTCGTTCAGCTTCATCGGCAAGCTGTGCCCCTGGTGTCTTTCGGCGCACGTGGTCACGACGCTGGTATTGATTGTGACCGGCATCCGGCTGTATCGCCAACTGTTCCCCAGCGCAGACGCCGAAGCGTAAGCGCAGTCCAACAGGAATCAAAGACGCCCAGCGAATGGGCGTCTTTTCGTTTCCGTATGAACGCGATCAGCCGCGATGGTTGCGCAGCGTGCGCTCGAAAATGTCTTCCATCTGCTCGCGCTGGCGGTCGCGCCGGTCGCCTCGGCGGTCGCGCTTGCTGCCGCGCGAGGGCTTCGGCTCGTAGGTCTGCCCGTTGGCTTCCATCGCCCGCCGGAGCGCCAGCTCCATCGCCGTCGGCTGGTGTTCTTCCGGCTCGTCGGCAACGGCTTCCTTCTTGAGGACTTCGACCGGGGTTTCCAGCGCTTTCAGGCTGAGGTCGATGCGGCGCTTCTTGCGGTTGACCTTGATCACCTGCGCCTTAACCTCGTCGCCGACCTTCACCACGTCCGACGGCGAATTGACGTAGCCGCTCGCCAGCTCGGAAACATGGATCATGCCGGGGCGCTCCGCGCCGATTTCGACGAACACGCCGAACTTCTCCAGGCGCACGACCGTCCCGGTGACGACCGAGCCTTCCTGAATGTCGTCCCAGGAGACGGCTGGCGGCTTCACCAGCGAGAGGGCGATACGCCCGGTGTCCGACTCGACCTTCAGGACGTAGACGGTGATTTCCTCACCGACCTTCACCACGTCCTCGACGTTGCGGACGTTGGGTCGCCCAAGCTGCGAGATATGCAGCAGCCCGTCGTGACCGACACCAATATCAACAAAAGCACCGAACAACTCAATACGCTTTACTTTCCCCTTCAGCTCCATCCCGGTCTGGAGTTCGTTCACCGAAGTGGGCACTGCCGTCATCTCACTCATCGTTTTCTCGTCCTTATCCATCCTCACCCACCCTCAGGTGTTGGTGTTAGTGTCACACTCGGCGTCACTTCGTATTCGCTTGTGTCGTATGCTTCATACGACTTATAGCCGTCCCAGGTATGCAGGTTGCTCGTCTTGATCAGTAAGTCCATGTCCGCTGGCATCAGGTAAAGGATGCCGACGATTTCGCTGCTTTCCGACAGCGAACCGCTCGTGCCCGGCACAAAAGCGTAAGCAACGAGCGACTTGTCGGGGAAAATCAGGTTCATGACCGCTTCTTCTTCGGTGTACTGGCTGCCGACCAGATACGTCGGCTCGCCTTGCGCGGCGAGCAGCTCACCCATCGTGACGGTGGGGGCGACGCGCAGGAATATCACGTTGACGGTCTCGCCATCGTTGGAAATGATCTGACAGCAGGACGAACCACCTTTCTGCTGGAAATCGACCGCTTTCGCCGGGGATTGGTCGTCCTCGTGGAGGTTGATGTTTTCCAGGGTGGTGTCATCTTCGAGGATGGTCATGGCTTCGCCCCAGGTGGTGACGCCCGGCGTAATGCCGCGCCAGCAGGGAGCGGTACATTCGGAATCGGTTGTGGTCAGGCTGGTATCTTGAAGGAGCGTGTCGTCACGCAGGGGAGGAGGGGGCGCACAGGCAGCAAATAAAAGCACCAAGGCAATGACGCCCGGCAAGATCAAACGATACTTCATGGGCATAACGCTTTCATCGTGACGACAGCAGGTTGATATTGATTATCGTGGAGCAGCCCGCCGCGCGGACTGCTCCACTTTGCTAACCGAGCTTTGTGAGCGTGAGCGAGTACGTCCCCGTCGTGCCTCCGTACCGCGCACCGAAGTGAGTGGCTATGATAATATATTGTCCGTCCTCTGGCAAGGTAAGATTGGAGATAAGCGAATTGGTATTCTCCCCGGCAACCGCGTCGTCGTTGACGGCGACCTGATTGCCGCGCGCGTCCAGCAGATACAGCGTTGGATCGAGCGTGCCAGAAGTGTTGTTCATGGCGATGCTGTAGGTATCCCCCGCCTGCGCCGTGAACACGTACAGGTCGAACTTATTGTCCTGGGTGATACTGCCGTTGCGCGGCTCGCCCGGCAGGATTTCCAGCGCGTTTTCGAGGTCAGCCTGATAGTCGATGCTGTCCACACCGGTGATGATGCCGCCGTCGCTCGGTACGACCTGCCCGTCAGTCGTGATCGTGAAGCTGGTCAGGTAGCGCTCGTTGAGCAGCGGACGCGCCGTGTCGGAGATCACTTCCCGCCCGTTGTAGGTCACGTACAGGCTGAAGGTGACCGGGGTGGTATCGTTACATTCGCTCTGGAACCAGACTTCCACCTCGTAGACGCCCGCGCGCGGTGGCGTATTGGCGGGCCAGTAGATGTAGGAGAACGGCGTACCCTCAGGCGCGCGGCAGCCGACATTCCCATCTGCCGCGAGCTGTCCGCCGCTGCGGATCGTCGGCGTGTCGTCAAAGACCGAATCGCCCGCCGGGTCGCGCACGAGCAGTTGCAGGTCGGCGGCGTTATCCCACAGCAGACGGACTTCGAGCGAGCCACGCGGCAGGCTCAGGAATTCCGCCGGAAGCTCGGTCGCCTGAGAAGTCAGCGAGAGCGTATACGTGCCCTCCGTACCGCCGATGCGCTTGGCATAGCGGGTCGCCACAATCGTGTACGTGCCCGGCTGTGGCAGCAGTGCGCCGACGATCTGGGCATTGGTATCGCCGATAGCGCGGTCGTCGTTGCTGCGGACGATGTTGCCCGACGGGTCGAGCAGGAACAGGAACGTGTCGAGACTGCCCGACGTAGCCGTATTGTCGATGCTCACCAGATCGTTCGCCTGCGCCTGGAACGAGTAAGTCTGGTACGACTGCTCGTTGGTGATCGTGCCATTGACCGACGAGCCGACCGTGATCGGCGTCGCGGCGGAAATCAGCGTCGCAGAGGGCGCGGGCAGGTCGTCGCTGACGATGCCGCTCAGCCCGGTCAGGTCGCTCGTGCCGTCGGCGTTGACGACGAAGCTGGCGACGAACACCTGCGATTCGACCATCGATGCTTCAACCGGCGGGAGTGCAGTTCCGTCCACCGTCACCGCGATGGTGACGTCGACCGGGGTATCGCCGGTGCAAGCCTGCTGGTAGTACACCAGCATTTCATAGCTGCCAGTTGGGACGCCGCCCGGCGACCAGGATGCGGTTTCGGATGGTGACGTGTTGGTGTTGGCGCAGCCCTGATTGGCGTTGGCGCTGATCGTACCGCCGCTCGCGGACGTGGGGGTCTCCCAGTACAGCGATCCGCCGACCGGATCGCGGACTTCGAGGTCGAGGTCGTCGCCGGTTGCCCACGAGAGCCGAACCTGAATGCCGCTGGTCGTCAGCACTTCGGTCGAGACGGGCGGCGCGGTCGTTTCGGGCGTCGCTTCAGCCGTTCCGGCAGCGGTCGCCTCGGCGGTCGGCTGGGCGGTCGCGGCGGGAGGCGCGCTGACGAGCGTCGCCGAGAGCGTGAAGGTCGCGTCGGTGAAGGAGTCCACGCCCGCCGACTTGAATACGGTCACGAGATACGCGCCGGTCGTCGGCAGGGTCACGTTGGTCAGGGTCACCTGCCCGGTGATGTCGAGGTCGTAAGCCTGCGTGATAATCGTGCCAGCCGCATCGGTCAGCACCAGTGCCAGTGGAACGCCCGCCTGGTTCACCAGCGACAGAGTCAGCACCGCTCCGGCGCTCCCCTGAAGCGTGTAGTTCTGAGCCAGGTTGCTGGACTTCAGCGTCCCCGTAATCGGCGTCCCCGGCGTCAATACGTGACCGCCCTGCGCCATCACGATCAGTGAGGGGAGCAGCAGGAGCATCACGCATAACACCAGCAGACGCCGCTTATTGTTTTTCAGCATGGAGTCTTCCTCCTGTTACAAACAATATCACTATCGGCACGCGCCGAGTTTAACCGAAAGCCTACGGCAATGCCATGCAATCAACTCAACGGTTGACCACCGCTACGACCCGGCGCTGTCGGTCTGGGGCGTGGGCTGCCCCGGCGCGATCTCGACGAAGGTGGTCGTCCCTTCGATCACATTGACTGTGCGGGAAACCGGCTCACCGTTGATGTTGGCGATCACGGTGTAGCGACCCGTTGGCAGGTCGCCAACGGCGAAATTCTCGTTCCAGACCGGGTCGGAATTCACGTCGATGGTCGTGTTCTGGAAGATGTAGGTAGTCGTGGTGTCGGCGGTCAAGCCGGTCGCCCAGTTACGGATGGTGATGTCGGCGTCCATGACCACACGCCCGCCGCCGTCGGTCACGCGCCCGGCGATCACGCCTGTGCCGACGTAGGGAGCCATCCACAGGACGGGGTTATAGGTATCACCGTAGGTCGCGGGATCGGTGCTGTTCTGCTCGCCGATGCGCACCTCGAAGTGGACGTGCGGACCGCTGACGCGCCCGGTATTGCCGACCAGCCCGACCGGGTCGCGCGCCTCGACGTGCTGCCCGACGACGACCAGCACCGCCGAGAGATGGGCGTACAGGGTGTACAGGTAGCGCCCCTCGTAGCCGAAATCGTGCTCGATCATGACGACGTTGCCGTAGCTGGGGCTGTTCTGGAAGCCGGGACCCGCCCAGACGACGCGCCCGGCTCCGGCGGCGCGCACTGTCTGCCCAATGTCGTTGGGCATGTCGATGCCGGTGTGGATGCGCCACAGGTTTTCGGGACCGTCCGAGCCGAAGGGATAGTAGAACAGGCCCTTGTTGGTGGCATTGGAATCGACCGGGCGCACGAAATAGTAGTGGTCGCGCCCCAGGATGTCGCGCGAAATCGGCGGGATGAGCGGCGGCGGCTGCCACGAAGTCGCCGGGCGAGTGACCGAAATCTCGGTGACCGGGATAGCGGTCGCCAGCGGGACAATCGTGGCGGGCGGGCGGGTAGGCGTCACGGCGACGCTGAATTCCAGCGTGGCGACGCCGGGCTGATCGCCCGCTTCAGCAGCCGAAAGCTGCGTGGCTGCCGGGTTGATCGCCAGCGTCGGCGGGACGAAATTGGCAGTCGGGATGGCGACGGTAGGCAGCGGCGTGCTGTTGCTGCCGAAGCCCTGCTGCAAGACCTGTTCCCAGGCGTTGCCTTCCTCGGTCGGCGCGGACTGCGTCGGCACGATGATGGTCAGCGAGGGCGTAGGACGCGAATTGAGCAAGACCAGCGCGCCGAACACTACCAGCGCGATCACAACCAGCGTGAATGCCGGGATGCCCCCTGGCTGCCGCTGCATGAGCTTATCTGTCCTTCATTAGCCGTCTGAGCCGCCGGGGATCACCGACGGGACGATTTCCAGCGGCGGCGCGGTCGGGCGCGTGGCTGGCTGCACCGTCGGCTGGAAGCCGCTGAGCTGATCCGCCGTGTAGATTTCGCGCATGGCTGCCAGCCAGTCCAACCCGTCGCGCTTCTGGAACGACCAGTAATTGATGGTGTTCGAGTTGGCGCGCCAGTCGCGCCCCGCCGGGACGCGCTGCCAGCCGTAGTCGGCGGCAATCCGGGTGAAATCGACGTAATAGCCCGATGGGACTTCCGCGCGGACGCGCCCGCCAGCGTCGTAGGCTTCCACGTCGCCCTCGGTGCGGCTGGCGAAATCCCAGGGAAGCTGGCGCAGCGGCTCGCCAAGCTGCCCGGACTGAGCGTCATCGGAGACACGCACGAACACGCGCCAGTAGGTTTCGACGCCCAAATCCTCGCGCACGACTTCCAGCGGCGGCGGGAAGCCGACAATCGCGTTGCGCGTGAGCGAGAACGCGCGCCCGGTCATGAGCCAGTTACGGCGCTCCTCGCCGGGCTGCGGCGGTCGGGTGATGCTCCAGAAGGCATCGTCGAGCCTGCCGAGGAAATCCCACCCGGCAGCCTGATTCGAGGCTTCGCGCAGGGCGTTGAACGAGTCGTTGACGCGGTCGCTCAGGAGCGGCTGCTCGACGGTGACGCCCGCAATCGAGTTCAGGCGGTACGGCGGGTCGCTGGCGAGAACGTCCTCCTGCTCGACGTAAAGCGGCTGGCTTCGCGCCGGGGACAGCCCGCCGGAATTGACCAGCGCGGGCGGCAGCGGCGGCCCGTCCACGAAACCGGCTTGAGCCGAGCGGCACGGGGATGATCGCCGTGCCCGCCCCTGCCCGCTGAACGGGTTGACGATGAACTGCGTGCTGTCGAACAGATCGACGGCGGCGACGATGCTCGCGTGCCATCCGGCGACCAGGCGGGGTGCGCCCCAGATTGATGACCTGCGCGCCTGCGGCGAGTCCGTCGACGGCGAGGACAAAGACTTTCTCCTGACCTGATCGAGCGCGCTGTACGCCAGCCATTTGCCGTCCGGGCGACCACGCCGGGAAATCCTCCTGACGTTCGGGGTTTGCGTCAGGTTGACCAGCGATTGATCGTCCAGCGAAAAGACGTAGATGTCCTGATTGCCGTCGCGCAGCGAAGACGAACGCGATGCGGCGACCATCGGGCGACCACGACGGCGAGTAATCGGGCGCATCCGGAGTGCTGCGGCAGGCGAATCGGCTGTTCGAGCCGTCGATGCGCATCACGTAGATGTCGAGGTTGTTGCCCTGATAACTCTCGTAGCCGAGCCAGGCGCCGTCGCTGCTCCACGTCGGTCTGCCCTGAAACGACAGGTCGTAGGTCATGCGGGTGGTGTCGCCGGAGACGGTATCGTAGATGTAGAAGCTCCCAATTGCCATCGCGCCGCCAGCGCCGCCAGCCGCGAGCCATCCGGCGACCAAGCCGGATCGCGGTCGTCGGCAGGGTCGACCGTCAGGCGCAGCGGGGCGCGGCTGCCGATAGGAACCGCCAGATGTCGGTCTGCCCCAGCTCGCGCGACACATACGCCATGCTGCCGCGCGCCTGAGGATGGCGGGGACGGGCGTCGTCGTCGGCACGGGTGTGCTTTGCAGGATGACGACCGCCGTCGGCGCAAGCGGCGAGGCGAACAGCGCCCCAGTGTCGAGCTGCTGCGGCTCGGTCACGCCGGTGCGCGCCGGGCTGGTCGCCCACAGCACCACGCCGACCAGCAGCGCCATCAGGATGACCGTCAAGCCGCTGAGGACGCGGTTCTGCGAGCGCAGCGGGTCTTCGGCGACGCTCGATTCCATCTGCGCGCGCGCCGCACGCCGCGCCATCGAGCTTGAGCGCGCGGCGGGGCGCAGCGAAATGCCGAACAGCCCCAGAATCAGCGACACCAGCAGACCGAGCGCGACGGCGATGGGGCGCAGGAAGATCCACAGCACGCCGCCAATCACCGCCAGAACTGCGGCGATCCGCCTCCAGATCATGCTGATGCCGTCGAGGATGGTATCGACCAGCGCCAGAGTACCCTTGAGCAGAACTACGCCGAGTTTGTCGGTAATACGATAGGCGCGAACGAGCATACGGGTTCCAACAAGCCTTGAGTAAGTGCCGGTTCTTTACGAATTGTAGCCACAAAGCGCCACGCCAGCCAATTGCAATGGTTTGAAAAAACAAATTTGTGCTAAAATCCCCTTAGCGTAATATTGCCTACTAGATGAATACGGGGTGGTCGAGAGGAGTCGGGATGTTCAGGCTGAAAGCTGCGCTCATATTCACGATTGTAATCATGGCTTTTACCGCGTCGGCACAGGACGGCGAGGTGCACATCGTCCTGCCGGGCGAAAACCTGTACCGCATCGCCCAGGACTACGGCGTCACGGTCGACGCGATTGCCAGCGCCAACAACATCGCCAATACCTGGCGCATCGACATCGGACAGCGGCTGGTCATCCCCTCGCTCACCCCGCAGGCGACCGAAGTCGCGCCGCCCCAGGAAGAACCTGAGCCAGCCGCCGAAGCGCCGGTCGTGGTCGAACCCGTTGCCACCGTGCAGCCGACCCCAATCCCCTACGAATACTACACCGTCGGCTACGGGCAGAGCCTCGCGCAGATCGCCGAGCGATTCGGCATGTCGCTGAGCGACATCGCCCGGCTCAACGACATCACCAACCCCGACCTGATCTACGCCGGGCAGAAGCTAATCGTTACGCCCAGCCCCGCCGAAGCGCCCGCCGCCAGCCCGGTCCCCTCTCCCGATTTGAACAGCCCCCTGCCGCCGACCAATACGGTCACGCACGTCGTCCAGGCGGGCGAGACGCTGGCATCCATCGCCGACCGCTACGGGATTAGCTGGCTGCAAATCGCCCAGGCGAACAGCATCTACAACGCCGACTACGTCGAAGCCGGAGCGGAGCTGCTGATCCCCGGCGGCACGATCCTGGACAACGCCGATTACAGCTTCGTCTCTGCGCCCGCCGCGCCGCCCGCCCGTCTCGGCGTCGGCAAGGAAATCATCGTCGACCTGAGCGACCAGCGCACCTACGCCTACGAGGACGGCAAGCTCGTCCGCAACGTGCTGTCGTCGACCGGACTGCCTGGCACGCCCACCGTTCGCGGCGCGTACAAGGTGCAGCGCAAGTACGTCGCCCAGACGATGACGGGTCCCGGCTACTACCTGCCCGACGTGCCCTACATCATGTACTTCTACGCGGGCTATGCCCTGCACGGCACGTACTGGCACAACAATTTCGGGCAGCCGATGAGTCACGGGTGCGTGAACCTGCCGACTTCCGAAGCCGAGTGGTTCTACAACTGGACGGAAATCGGGACGCCGGTGTACGTCGAATCCTGAGCAAGCCCGTCTCGCGTGCCGGATGCGTAGGTATCCGGCACGCTTTCTTTAATGCCCCTGTTTATGCTGAATAAGCCGCCCGCCGCCCCGCTCAGACCTCAGACGCTCATGCGCGCTACCGGCGCGCATTTCTACTCACACGACCGTCGGCATCCCGCTGATTCTGATTCTGCCGCCGCCTGCGCCGCTGTTCACAGTCGCGGCGCTCGCCGTCATGCTGGCGGCAGTCCTCGCCGACGACCGTCAGGCGCTCTCGAAGATCATCCACGACGACCTGCCGGGATTCGCTTCGCCCGCCCGCCTGTACGCCGCCGAAATCGGGCTGATCCTGCTGGTGCTGGCGCGCGGCGACGCCTAAACTGCAAAACTTCGCCTACGACCAGCGGCTGAGCGGCAACGAGTTCTCGTACCTGATCAACAGCGGGGTGATTGCCGCCGACATGTACCACCAGACCGGGACGATCTCGCTGTGGAATCCGTACATCGGGCGAGGCGAGCCGCTGCTCGAAAACCCGTTTTCATTCGTGCTGAACGGTCATGACGCTGCCGATCTTCTGGCTAGGCGCGATCCAGGGCACGAAGGTCGCCGTGCTGCTGCACATCGCCCTGATCGGCGTCGGCGGCTGGCTGCTCGGCTGGGTGCTGGGGCTGCGCACGCCCAGTCGGCTGCTGCTGGCGCTGCTGCTGGGCGGGTCGGGGAGCTTCGTCGCGCCGCTGGGCATCAGGCTTCTACCAGATGAGTCTGAGCCGGGCATACGTGCCCTGGGTATACGCCGGGCTGCTCGGCATTATGAAGCGCCCGCACGAGCGGCGCTGGACGGTGCTGTTCGCCGCCGCTGCCGCGCTGCTGATTTTCGCCGGGACGTTCTGGTATGCCCTGCCGACCGCCATCGGCTGCGGGCTGCTGGTCGCCTTCCACGCCGTCCGGGGCAAGTCGGTCGACCGGGGATTATTGATGCGAGTGACGCTTGCCGGGACGCTGCTGGTCAGGCTGGCGGCGGTTCGACTGCTGCCGCAAGCCGTCCACCGCGCTTACGTCGACCACCCGCTGGAATATCTGGACGACCCGCCCGCCAACCTGTTCGACGTGTTTCGCGCCTTCACTACGCCGGTCGTCGTGCCGCCGTTCGACAACCCGGCGCTCAATTATCACTACCTGATCCCGTTCATGTTCGTCGCCTGCCTGCTGATCGGTCGACTGGTGATCGCGGCATTGGGATTCCCGGCTGCCGCATGGCGCGTCGTCCTGCCAGCGCTGATACTGATCCTGCTGTTCACCGCCTGGGCGCAGGCGGGCGATTTCACTCACTGGCTGTACCAGACGATCCGTTCCTGCGCGAATGGCGCTTCGTCGGGCGAATGCTGGCGGCGGCGAAAAGCGCCTGGATCGCCGTGCTGGCAGCGGTGTGGCTCGACCAGATCGCCGGGGCGCTGTGGCGCGCGCTGTCGTCGCCGCAGACCGCCCTGCCTCAACGCTGGCGGGGCGCGCCAAACCGGGCGGCGGTGATCGCCGGAGCACTGCTGGCGGCGCTGTTGATCATGAGCGCGCAGAGCGTCAACGACGTGCTGAGCAACTGGCGCAATAACCGCAGCGGCACCGGAGACGAACGGCTTTCTGGGAGCGCGCGCCGCTGGCGTACCTGCGCAGCCAGCACCCCGGCGAATTTCTCGCCGTGCAGACGACCAGCTTCTTCGGCTACATCCCGTTCTACGAGGAAGCGAAATCCGCACGACCTTCGGCAACCCGGATTACCGACCACTGCCGCTCACGCCGACCATCGGAACGCCGGGCGCGATGAATTTCCGCCGCCTTACGCCCTCGGCTTGAGCAGCGTCAGTATCTCGACACGCTGCTGCGGCGCGGGATTCGAACCGATGCCGGGGCAGCCCGGCTTGTTCGGCGAAAATATCCTGTGGACAACCCGACCGTCCCGGCATACCTGTTCACCGTCCGCACCGACGCGCTCGCCGGGCGGCAGGCGCCGGCTGGACGCGCGCATCACGCACGCGGTCGAGACGTTCGCGCATAAATTCGACACGATTGAGGCGACGGTAGGCGGTCCCCGAGGACGGTTCGGTGCTGGTGGCGCAGGAAGTGGCATGCAGGCTGGCTGGTCAGCATCGACGGCACGGCGGCGCAGATCGAGTCGGTCGGCGGCTTGATCGGCGTGCGCCTGCCCGACCGCGCGGCGGACGAGCCAGCGCTCCGCGTGGTATTCGCCTATCGCCGGCGTGGCTGTACCTGGGCGCGGCGATCACGCTGGTCAGCATGGTGGCGCTGGCGATATTCGGTTTCGGTCTCGAAAAGCGGCTGAAGCGGCTACGCCCCGGCTTCGGCGAGTTCGGCGGCGTGATCCTGCATCGCCCTGAGGACGAGCGGCACGTGGACTTCCCACAGGTCGACGCCGAGCAGCCGGGCGCCCTGCTCGACATCGTCGCGGTTGACGCCGCGCGCGCGCAAGGCTTTGTCGCGCCATTTCTTGTGGATCGACTTCACCTCGACATCGCGCACGTCCTTTGACGGTCGCACCAGCGCCGCCGCCGTGATCAGCCCGGTAAGTTCGTCGACGGCGAACAGCGCCTTGTCGCGCGGCGTCACCCGGTCGTCCGCCGCCAGCGGTCCGTGACTCAAAATGGTGCGGATATCTTCCTCGGCTAAGAAGCCGCGTTCGCGCTGAATCGGCGCGCCGTCCATCGGGTGCTGCTCCAGCGTCGGGTGGATTTCCCAGTCCAGTCGTGCAGCAGCCCGACCAATCCCACCAGGTCAGCGTCCTCGCCGTAGTAGGCGGCATAAGCGCGCATGGCGTATTCAACCGACAGCATGTGCTTGCGCAGGCTGTCGGACTGGACAAATTCGGTGACGATCTGCCAGGCTTGGTCTCGATTCACGATGGACTCCCTCAGGGATCAGCCGCCGAACACGTTGATGCTGATGGTGATCGGCTGCCCGATGCGAATGTTGCCCGGCGTGCGCAGCTCCCAGGTCCCCGAAAGCGGCGTGCCGCCGCCGCCGGTGATGGGCGTGCGCCCGTTGAATTCGACCACGATCTCCTCGCCCACGCCCACGCGGTCGCGGATCAGGATGCGCGCCCCGGCGTTGAAATTCTCGCCCGTGATGAAGATCAGCGCCGAATTGCGCTCCCAGGCGCACGTGCCGATGTTGCGCAGCGTGATCAGGCGCTGGTAGTTCTGGTTGACGGCGACGAAGCCTTCGCTCTTCCGGCTCCTGCTTGACGATAGTGTAGTCGAAGTCGCAGGCGGCGGTCGTGCCGTCTGGAAATCGGCAATCAGCGTCGCCTGAATCCAGCGTCAGGGTGATGTCGAGCGTCGGCGTCAGCGTGATCGACGGCGTCAGCGTGATGGACGGCGTATAGGTCGACGTGGGCGTCCGGCGTGATCGACGGCGTTAGGGTTGCGGTTGGTGTCCGTGTGAGCGTCGGCGTGTCGGTCGGAACGAGCGTTTCGGTCGGAACCGGGGTATCGCTCGGCGTCGGCGACAGCGTCTCGGTCGGCACAGGTGTGTCCGTTGGCGTATCGGTCGGCGTCGGGGTGAGCGTCGGCGTGTCGGTCGGCGTCGCGGTGGCAGCGGGTGTCTCGGTTGGCGTGAACGTCGCGGTCGGCGTCGGCGTTGAGCTGTAAAGAAACGCCAGCAAGGGCGTGCCGCTGCCGATCCCCTGCCCCAGCGCGAAAATCGCCGCCCCGACGATACCGCCGACGATCACCCACAGTGAGAGCGGAATCCGGCGGCGCGGGGGCGCAACTGGCGGGCGGCGGCGCAGGATACCGGTATCGCCGCGCGCGGCAGGCGGCGTCCACGTCCTTCGTGTCGTGCTCGTAGGCACGTGGTGGCAGCGGCGCGGGCGCAAGCCTGGCGCTCAGGTACGCCGATCGAGATCGAAAGCGATAGGGTCGTTGGCGGTCTGGTAGCGCTCCGATGGGTCTTTTCGCCAGCAATCGCTGGATGATGTCGTCAATTTCGGCGGGCACGTCCGGAGTTGATGCTGCGGGCGAATGGAACCGGGTCGTTGACGTGCTTGAGGATGATTGCCAGTGGAGTGTCGGCATCGTAGGGAAGCTCGCCGGTCGTGAGCTGGAACAGGATGACGCCGAGCGAATACAGGTCGGAACGCTCGTCGCCCGCCTCGCCCAAGCCCTGCTCTGGAGCCATATACGCGGGCGTGCCGACCATGCCGCCGCTGGCGGTGAACTGCGCGCCCGTGACGATCTTGGCGATGCCGAAATCGGTCAGGACGACGCGGTTGTCGTGGTCGAGCATCAGGTTGGCGGGCTTCACGTCACGGTGGATCATCTTCTGGCTGTGAGCGTAAGCCAGCGCCCGCGCCGCCTCGCGGATAATGCGCACCGCCTCGGAAAGCTGCATCCGCTCACCGCGCGCCGAAAGCTCGGCGAGGACATCCTTCAGCGTCGGACCGTCGACCAGCTCCATGACCATGTAGTAGCTCTCAAGGTCATTATCCTGCTCGAAGTCGTAAACCTGAACGATGTTCGGGTGCTTTAGCCGGGCGATATTGCGGGCTTCGCGCTCGAAGCGCTCCTTGAACTCCGGGTCGTCAGACAGGAATGCGTGCAGAACCTTGATCGCAACATAGCGGTCAAGGGACAGGTGGTGGGCACGGAAAACTTCAGCCATGCCCCCACGCCCCAGCCGCTCAAACAGTTGGTATTTCCCTATCTTTCGGGTTGCCACAGAGTGTCCCGCACGACGGACGTTCCCCGGTCACTTCGCTAGGTAGTATAACCCATAAAAGATTACAGACTCAAACGTCCGACGCGAGATTATGCGATCTTCACGGAACGGCAATCATCAGCCCCCGCCGCTGATGCCCTGAATCCCGCCTTCGGTCATCTTGCGAGCGTCGAGCGCCTTGCGCGCTTCTTCCTCCGTCATCAAGCCCTGCTCGACCACGATGTCGAGGATGCTGCGGTTTTCGGCAAGCGACTGCTTGGCTACTTTCGCCCCGTTCTGGTAGCCGATAATCGGGTTAAGCGCGGTGACGAGGATCGGGTTGCGCGCGAGCCAGCCTTCGGCGCGCTCGCGGTTGGCGACCAAGCCGACGACGCATTTGTCGGTGAAGGCATTCACCGCGCCGATCATGACGTGCTCCATCTCGAACAGATTATGGGCGATGATCGGCATCATCACGTTGAGTTCCAACTGCCCCGCCTGCGCCGCGAGCAGCACAGTCGTGTCGTTGCCGATGACGTGGAACATCGCCATATCGAGCATTTCCGCCATCACCGGGTTGACCTTGCCAGGCATGATCGACGAGCCGGGCTGCACCGGTGGGCAGGTGATCTCGGCGAGTCCGGTCGTGGGACCGCTCGACAGCAGGCGGATGTCGTTGGCGATGCGGATCAAGTCCTGCGCCGCCGTCCGCAGCGCGCCGGAGAAGAACACCGAGTCCTGGTGCGACTGCATCGACTCGAACAGGTCGTCCGATTCGTAGAGCGTCAAGCCGCTCAGCTCGCTCAGCTTCCTGATCATGCGGCTGTGATATTCCGGGTGGGCATTCAAGCCGGTTCCGGTCGCCGTGCCGCCGATCCCCAGGCGGCGCACGCCTTCGGCTGCCTGCTGAATTTTCTCGATGTCGCGGCGCACGGCTTTGGCATACGCGCCGAACTCCTGCCCCAGCCGCACGGGAACGGCGTCCTGCAGGTGGGTGCGCCCGCTCTTGACGATGCCATCCCAGTCGACCGCTTTCTGCGCCAGCGCGTCGGCGAGGTGATTGAGCGAGGCGACCAGCTCGTCCAGCCGCCACAGCGCGCCCAGCCGGATCGCCGCCGGGATGGTGTCGTTGGTGCTCTGCGCCATGTTGACGTGATCGTTGGGGTTGACCGGCTTCTTGGGGTCTTCCAGCGCGAAGCCGAGAATTTCGTTCGCGCGGTTGGCGATGACCTCGTTGACGTTCATGTTGTGGCTGGTGCCCGCGCCCGCCTGGAACGGGTCGACCACGAAGTGATCCTGCAATTTTCCGGCGAGCGCTTCGTCCGCCGCCTGAATGATGGCATTCGCCATCGTCTCGTCCAGCAAGCCGAGGTCACGGTGGACTTCGGCGGCGGCGCGCTTGATCAGCGCCATCGACCAGACGAACGCCGGATACGGCTTCATGCCGCTGACCGGGAAATTCAGCACGGCGCGCTGGGTCTGTGCGCCGTAGTAGGCATTGGCAGGAACCTGCACCTCGCCCAACGAATCTTTTTCAATCCGATAATCCGCCATGTTAGAGCGACTCCTCGACCGAACGTGCTTCGGAACTAAGTAAACAAAAAGGCGCTACGGATTGTAACGCCTTTCAAGCCAGGAACGGAAGTGCTGAGCAACGAGTGCTGAGTGCTGAGTAAAGACAAAATAGAAAATAGTGCTTTTTCTCAGTCCCCAGTCCTGATTTTACTCAGTCCTAGCGTGCTGCGTAACGGCGGGCGACCTCCGCCCAGTTGACCACGTTCCACCACGCGGCGATGTAATCCGGGCGGCGGTTCTGATACTTCAGGTAGTAGGCGTGCTCCCAAACGTCCAGACCGAGGACAGCCTTCTTGCCTTCCATGAGCGGCGAGTCCTGGTTCGCCGTCGAGGTGATGCTCAGCGTGCCGTCCGGCGCGACCAGCAGCCACGCCCAGCCGGAGCCGAAGCGCCCCGCCCCAGCCGCCGCGAACTGCTGCTTGAAGTTGTCGAACGAGCCGAACGCCGCGTTGATGGCGTCCGCCAGCTCACCCGACGGCTGACCGCCGCCGTTCGGCGACATGATCTGCCAGAACATGGTGTGGTTGGCGTGCCCGCCGCCGTTGTTGCGCACGGCGGTACGGATGCTCTCCGGGAGGCTGTCAATCGAGGCAAGCAGTTCCTCGACCGACTTGGATTGCAGGTCGGCGTGACCTTCGAGCGCCTTGTTCAGATTGTTGACGTAAGCGGCGTGATGCTTGTCGTGGTGGATTTCCATCGTCTGCGCGTCGATATTCGGTTCGAGAGCTTCCTTCGCGTAGGGAAGCGCCGGGAGTTCGAAAGCCATGATGCTCTCCTCTTTTTATCGTCGTCACTATAAGCGAGGGACATTGTAACACGCTCCGATAGACATTACACGCGATTCCAGCCAAAAACTGACCTTTTGTACAGGATTTAATCAACTGCTAAGATTGAGCGCTCACCGAAATGTCACGCATGTCCACGCGCACGTTTGCGCCGGAACCGAACAGGACTCCAGATGACCGCCGATACGCGGACGCCGACCCAGGTCTACGCGATCCTCTTTACGGGCGTGGCTGCCGCCTCGCTTGCAGCGATCTTCATCCGCTTCGCCCAGAACGACGGGATGCCGTCGGCGTACATCGCCGCCGGGCGGCTGACGCTCTCGGCGCTGATTTTGACGCCATTCGCGCTGCGTCACCGCGCCGCCATCGCCCGGCTGAGCGGCAGCGACCTGCTGCTGGCGGCGGTTTCCGGGCTGCTGCTGGCGATCCATTTCGCCACGTGGATCGCGTCGCTGGAATACACCAGCGTGCTGATCAGCGTGGTGCTGGTCGGCACCAGCCCGCTGTGGTCGGCGCTGTTCGAGGTGATCTTCCTGCGCGCGCGGCTGCATCGCTGGGTGATCGCCGGGCTGCTGGTGGCATTCGCCGGAGGGCTGCTGATCGGGGTCGCGGGCGGCACCGGCGATGCAGCGAGCGGCACACTGGTCGGCGCACTGCTCTCGCTGGCAGGCGCGGCGACGTTTGCGATCTATCTGGTGATCGGGCGCAAGCTGCGCTCGCAGCTCTCGCTCGTGCCGTACATCTGGATGGTCTACGGCTTCGCGGCGATCTTCCTGATCATCCTCGCGCTCGCCAGCGGGACGCCGCTGGGCGGCTACACGCCGACCGGCTACTTCATGATCGTGCTGCTGGCGCTCGTGCCGCAGTTGATCGGACATTCGTCGTTCAACTATGCTCTGCGCTACCTGTCGGCGACGTTCGTCGGCATCGCCACCCAGACCGAGCCAATCGGCAGCGCGCTGATCGCCTACATCGTCTTTCACGAAGTGCCGCTGCGTGAGCAGATCATCGGCAGCGCGGCGATCCTGATCGGCGTAGGAATTGCTACACTCGGTCAGCAGAAAGTGGTCGAGAAGGACGAATCCGAGATTGAGGCAGCCGAGGACAAGCTGTAACGTTTATTCGCGCACGGCGTCGGCGGTGCGCTCGATTTGCCGGAGATGCTCGCGCTCGTGGCGCGCCATCCGGTCAGCATAATCCAGCACGGTTCGCGGATAGACTCTGCCAACCGCCTTGACCGTCGCCGCCCGCAGCCAGCTTTCGCGCGGCAGCCATTCCAGCGTCGCCAGCAGATCGGCGCGCTGCGCGGTGAAAGCGCCGAACGAGGCACGGAAATCCAGTTCGGGGTAGTCGGTCTTGTGGATGTAAGAGCGCGGGCTGACCACCCGAATTGCGGGCGTGTCCTCGGCGATGATGCGCCGCATGTAGCCGCCCCACACGTCGGCGCAGGCGCGCAGGTGAGCGAAGTATTTCGTTGAGCGACCATTCTTCGGGCTGCGGGCGGCGGTGCAGCTGCTCGGATGACAGGCTGTCGGTCAGCGCGGCGATCCGCTGCGGCGTCTCCGTGAGGATGGTCAGCGCCTGCTCGACCGTGTAGGTTTGTTCGGACATGCAGCACCCCTCGATCCAAGCCAACACGTTTCACGAGCAAATGTCAGGATCAGCCCTGCCGCGCGAACAGGTCGAAGCCTAGATAGCTGCTGGAGCCAGACCAGATTTCCGTCACCGGCATATCCAGCGGATTCATCACCGGCGGCAGCATGGTCGCCAGCGAGCCGTCGCGCGTCAGCTCCTGAAGCGTGTATTCGACCAGCAGGCGGAAGTTGATGTCGTTGCGCGGAACCGCCATGCCGACAAACGTCCGGCTGTACCAGATGGCTGTGCCGTCAGCGTTGGTGGTCAGCTTCAGATCGTTGGGGTTCGCCTCGACGTTGGGGATGAGCTTCAGGCTGTCGCCAAAGACCACATCGGCGTTGTTCTCGACCAGCAGCGTAAACGCCGCGTCCTGCTCGCGCAGGATCGTGAAGTAGCGGTCGATGACGGCGTTCAGTTGATCCGCCCGCGCCTTGACGACATCCTGCACGCCCTCGTCGCTCTGGAAAATGCCGATGGTCTTGCCGCGCAGGTCGGAGAAGCCGCCGTAATCGTCGCTCGTGCGCACCATCAGCCGAAGCCCGTGCAGCATGTAATAGCTGGTGAAATCGACCTGACTGATGGCGTTCCAGTCGGGTGTGACGCCGACGGCGATGTCCGCCGCGCCGCTCGCCACCTGTTCAATCGGGTTGCCTCCGGAGACCGGCACGACGCTGACCTGCCAGCGCTGGGCGATGGCGTTGACCAGCGCCCGGTTCAGCGCGTCGAGCCGCCGTTGGCTTTCCGGCGCGTCGGCGGGCAGGTCGACCAGCCCGGCAACCCGAAGCTGGCGATCCGATTGCAGACGCGGGACGACGTACTGCGGCGGAAACGGCACGTCCGAGCCAAACTGATCGGGCTTGGGCGCATCGCCGACGTTGTTCCACACCGCGAACGAAGTCGACGGGAAGCTCGCCCCGGCGAAGTCGGCTTTGTGGATTTCTTCCAGCTTGCCGGTCGTGAACAGGTATTGCAGCGTCTTATTGACCAGATTGCGCAGGTTCACGTCCTGGCGGCTCATGGCGATGGCGTAGGGTTCAGGCATCACCGGGTCATCGACGAAGCGCTGCTGGTCGGACTTGATGACGCGCGCCAGTCGCACGCGGTTGTCGACCACGCCGTCGATCTCGTGGCTGTTGAGCGCCGCCAGCGCCAGATCGAGCGTCAGATAGCGCAGGACTTCGAAATGATAGTCGACGCGGCTCTGCCAGTAATCGACCGCGCCTTCGGCGCGCGTGCCCAGCACCACGCCGATCTTGCGATCCGCCATATGACCGAGGACGGTCGCGCCGTCGCCCTGCCGGACGACGAGGCGCCTGCACCGACGGATAGTACGACTGGCTGAACTCGACGCGGGTGTCGAGGTCGCGGGTGTGCGGCTGCGCGGCGATCAGCAGGTCGATTTCGCCGCTGGCGACCATGTCGATCCGGTCTGGCGGGTTGCCTGATGAAATTCGACCGACACGCCCCACGTCTCCGCCATCGCGCGGGCGAGGTCGGCGTCAAAACCCGATTCCTCGCCGCGAATGCTGAATACGCCGAACGGCGGCTCGTTGTAGAGCACGCCGACGCGCACCTTGCCATCGCGGGCGATGCGGGCAACGCCGGATTCGGACGGCAGCGCGTCGGCGTTGGTGGTCGACAAGATCGGGACGACGTCGGCGGCACGAGCGTCGGCGCTGCGTCCTGCGCGTTCACGCTCAAGCCGAGGCACAGCGCGACCAGCAGCGCCGCGAGGACGGGCGAAAGTTACGCACCATTTTGATACAGCCTGTGATCCTGTATGTACGAGAGCACCGGATCCGGCACGAGATAGCGGACGCTCTTGCCCGCTTCCAGCCGTTCGGCGATTTCCGTCGAGAGAAGCCGAGCATGGGCAGATCGATCACGACGACGCGCTCCGCCAGCCCCGGCAGCAGCTTGGCGGTCAGCTCCGCCGTGATCTCCCGCCGGGAGCGCGCCATCACCGCCAGCTTGCACAGCGCGATCAATTCCAGCGGGTGATACCACTGCGGCAGATGATGGAGCGAGTCGCCGCCCATCAGGAAGTAGAAGTCGGTGTCGGGCTGCTCCGCCTGCAGGATGCGCACCATATCGACCGTATAATGCGGTCCGGGGCGATCCACGTCGACGCGCGAGATCGTGAAGCGCTCATTTCCGGCGATTGCCAGTTCGAGCATGGGCAGGCGGTGTTCGATGCCGTAGCGAAGCTGGTCTTTGTGCGGCGGGTCTGCCGCCGGGACGAACATCACGCACGCCAGATCGAGCGCGTCGAGCGCGTACTGCGCCAGCACGAGATGCCCGATGTGCGGCGGGTCAAACGTGCCGCCGAGGATGCCGATTCGCTGCATGGGTCAGTCCGACCATTCGAGTTCGTGATCGCCAATATGAACGGTATCGCCTTCCTGAACGCCCGCCGCGCGCAGCGCCTCGGTCACGCCGACGGTATCGAGCAGCCGCTGGAAGCGCAGGATCGCCTCGTCATAATCCCAGTAGGTCATGGCGGCGGCGCGCTCAATACGCTTGCCGACGACCCGGTATTCGCCCTCGCCCACCTGCTCAACACTGAAGGAAACGTCCTCCTCCGGCAGCGTGTAGACCGGCATTTCCTCGCTGGTCGGCTCCTGCTCTGGCAGCGCAGCGATTTCGGCGAATACGCGCTGGATGAGCGCGGTGACATTCTCGCGCGTCACTGCCGAGATCGCCATCGGATGCTCGACGCCCAGCGCCCTGAGGTCGGCGATGATCTGCTCCGAACGCGCGCGCACTTCGGGGATGTCGAGCTTGTTCAGCACGACGATCTGCGGGCGCTGACCGAGCTTCTCGTCGTACAGCGCCAGCTCCTGATTAATCTGGTTGAAGTCGGCAATTGGGTCGTCGTTCGCGCCGTTGAGCAGATGCACCAGCAGGCGCGTGCGCTGCACGTGGCGCAGGAACGAGTGCCCCAAACCGACGCCCATGTGCGCGCCCTCGACCAAGCCGGGGATGTCCGCGAACACCAGATCGCGGTCGTCGTAGGCGACCACGCCCAGGTTCGGCTCCAGCGTCGTGAACGGGTAATCGGCGATTTTCGGGCGCGCGTTGCTGACGACCGAGAGCAGCGTCGATTTGCCCGCATTGGGCACGCCGACGATGCCCACGTCGGCGATCAGCTTGAGTTCGAGCACCAGCCAGCGCTCGACACCCGGCTCGCCCTTCTCGGCGATGCGCGGCGCCTGATTGGACGAGGATGCGAAATGCTGGTTGCCACGCCCGCCCCGCCCGCCCGGCGCAACGGTCACCTGATCGCCCGCGCGCACGAGGTCGGCGATCAGGTCGTTGGTCTCGGCGTCGCGCACGACCGTGCCCGGCGGCACGTCGATCATCAGATCGTCGGCGCTGCGACCGGTCTTGCGCGCCGATCCACCGCGATCACCCCGCTCCGCCTTGAAGTGAATCTTGTGCTGGAACGGCGAGAGCGTATTCAGCTTCGGGTCGACTTGCAGAATAACGTTTCCGCCATGCCCACCGTCGCCGCCGTAAGGTCCGCCGTGCGGGATGTATTTTTCGCGCCGGAAAGCGATGACGCCGTCACCGCCGTCGCCGCTGCGGACGTAGATTTTCACCTGATCAAGCATCGTCAGCACTCAATTTCTGAAACCGTATCCGGCTGCCCGGCACGATACCATGCCAGCGTTCGCCGTGCCCCCTCGCGGAAGTCGGTTGGCACGAAACCGAGTTCGCGCCGCGCCTTCTCGCTGGAGACATTCCAGTAATTATACACGTAGGATCGCAGGGTGATGGGGTAAAACGGCTCGCGCCCGATCAGTTCGCCGAGCGCCGTCAGGACGCGCGCCATGCCGATGCCCGCCCAGCCGGGGACGTTCAGGCGCGGGTAGCGGATGCCGCCTTCTTCGCAGATGATGTCGAATGCCGCCCGGTGGGTCAGCGAATCGCCGCAGACGTTGTAGATTTCGCCGTCATGCCCGCACTCGAAGGCGCGCAGGATCGCCTGGGGCACGTCGCCGATGTAGACCGGGAAGGTCACGTAACTGCCGCCGTTGATCTGCATGATGATGCCGCGCATGGGGTCGCGGAAGAACAGGCGGTTGAAGGCATACGTACCGAGTGGTCCATAGTACGCGCCCGGTCGCACGATCACCACCGGAACGCCGTCGCGCCGGAAGGCTTCCATGACTTCCTGCTCGGCGTGGTACTTGCTCCACTGGTAGGCGTCGGCGGGATGCAGCGGGTGTTCTTCGTCGACGATGCGGTTCGGGTCGGGGCTGCCGACGACGGCGATGGTCGAGACGTAGATCAGCTTCTTGAGCGGGGTTTGCGCCGCCGCCTTCAGGACGTTCGCCGTCCCGCCCGCGTTGGTGCGCTCGAAGGCTTCGCGCTTACCCCAGAAGCGGAACAGCCCGCCCGCATGAACGACGTAAGTGCAGCCGGTCACCGCCTCGGTGACGCGGTCGGCGTCGAGAATGTCGGCGTGGATGATTTCGACCTGCGGGCAGCGCGCCAGCCAGGGATGAGCGGCAGGATTGCGGACGAGGACGCGCACGACGTGACCGGCGCGGCACAGCGCCGGGACGAGATGACGACCGAGAAACCATGCCACCGTCACGAATGTAATCGGCGGCATTATTTAATAGTCGCGCCCGATTGCGCCGGGCAGTTTGGAGAGGGTGTGCTGTCGCGCGGGTGCGCCAGTCTAGCGGGAGTTCCTGCAAAAATCCGCCGATCTTCCAGCGCCCGTCGGCGGCGTCGTAGAGCATGGCGTGGACGACCACGCCGTCGCCCAAATCTGGTATGCAGGCGCGCGTGGCTGCGGCGGTTGTAGGTCGCCATGCGCCGCCCGGTCTGCTGGTCGATGACGAGGCAGAAGCCGCCGGTTTCGCTGAATTCGCGTACTTCGATGCTGTGATCCGCCCGAAGGACGCCCGTCAGCGGCGCGGATTCGCGCTGGGTGAGCAGCAAATTGCGATAGCGCTTGAGGTAACTGCCGTTGAGGTGCTTGGGCGCGCCCGCCCACTGCTGCGCCCACGACATCAGCATACTGTCGTTCAGCCAGTGGATCGCGTCCAGGTAGTGCGCGCGCACCTGCTGCGCCACGTCGTCAGGAGCCATCCATTCTGATTTCTGAGCGCTGCCTCGCAGACGGCGCATTTTTTATCGCGCCAGGGAATGTGTCCGCTGCTGTTCACAGACATCAAAAGCACAATCGCTATCAAACCAACGATAAGCGTCAGGTCATGAAACATGATCCTAGAAGTGAATAATACAACTCTACCAGCGGAGGGGCAAAACACAATGGTGGACGCGCCGGGGGGAAGTGTCAGGGCGAGGCGGTGCCTCACCCCTACACCGCGCTCTTTTCACATCATGCCGGGTTGGAAAACGATTGATCTCTTGAATGCTCGTTCAGCGTCGACCAGGCGCTCTGGCGCAGGTGCGCCATGCTGATGGGCTTGTGCGGGTAAACGTCGACCCTGGCGACGGTCAGCGCGAATACACGATCGTGCGCGCCTTCGTCCTCCAGCACGATCACGCGCGTGCGGTCGGCATGATCGATCTCGCGCACCCTGCCAAGCATCGCCCAGCCGTGCATGTCATCAAGCGGCTGTCCATCACCAGCAGGTCGACCGGCTCTTCCTCGACCAGCCGCAGCGCTTCCGTCCCCGACGTGACGCCGCTTACGGTCATTTCCATCGAGGCGAGCAACTCCACGATGGTGCGGCGCTCGGCATCGTCCTTGCAGGCGACGACCGCGTGTTTGCCGCGCGTCACCGAGGTATCGGTCTGGCTGGCGATCAGCGCGTCGAGGTCGATGGATTCTTCTTCCTCGCTGCTTTCTTCGCTGAACTCGCCCTCGTTTTCGGTGAAGGCGATAGCCGCGTTCCTCAAACAGCGCCGGAGCCTGCGCGTTCAGCTTGCGCTGGGCGCTTTCGGCATCCTTGAGGCTGTTGAAGGGGCAGCGTCCTTGCCAGAACACGGCGACCAGCCCTTCGTGCATACAGGCGCATTAGCTCTCCCCCAGCTCACAGGTGTCGATACACTGCTGAAGCTCGTCCAGCTTTTCGGCGGGCAGGGTCGTGTTGATGTAGTAGGAACGGGGTCGGGTCGGCGGCTGCTGGGCCGTCCGCATCACGCCGAAGCGGTTGTCCTCCGGCAGCGCGAATATCAGGCAGCCAATAGCTGATCAAAGAAATCCTCGATCACGCCCGCCGACTTCAACTGCTCAACTCGGCGTCGGTGATGCGATGCCCGAAATCCTGAAACTGGTATTCACGGTAAGCGCCGGACAGCATGTCCTGTACCGAGGTCTCCGTCCACTGCACGACGAAAGCGCCGTCGCCGAGGACGAAAACCTGGTAGCGCGGGACTGCCGAGCCGTTGTGAATCTTGATCATAAGTTACAGGTTGACGAAGTACGACGCCGCCGAGCGGTCGAGCATATCCTTCGTCAAAGCCGGTGGCTTATTCAAATAGGTCGCAATGTCGATCAACTGGGCGATCAGGTCGCGCGGATGCACCGAGCGCAGCGCGCGATTCTGCTCAATGTACCATTTCTTGAGCAGGTAAGCCAGCGCCTGCTCGTCGTAGGCGATGCCCTTCGAGGCGCACACCCGCCGGAAAATCTCGCGGAACTGGTCGTAGGTCGGGTCGGTGAACTCGATCTTGTGGCGGATACGGCGCAGGAAGGCTTCGTCCACCAGGTCGCGCGGGTCGATGTTGGTCGAGAACACGATCAGCACATAGAACGGCACTTCGATCTTGCGCCCGGTCGCCAGCGTCAGGAAGTCGACGCCCTTCTCCAGCGGCACGATCCAGCGGTTGAGCAGGTCGCGGGGGCGTACCTGCTGGCGACCGAAGTCGTCGATCAGGAACATGCCGCCGTTCGCCTTCACCTGGAACGGGGCTTCGTAGTACTTGTTGATGTTGTCGTACACCAGATCAAGCCCCGAGAGCGTGAGTTCGCCGCCGGTCATGATCATCGGGCGCTTGATGTGAATCCAGCGCGGATCGGCGATCACGCCCGTGCCGAGCCGGACTTTCTCTTCCTCGGCGAGTTCGTGGTTCACGCTGTCGTACACGCGGACGACCTGCCCGTCCACGTCAATCGAGTAGGGTATCCACATATCGTCGCCGAGCACGAGGCGACCGACCGTTTCGGCGACGGTGGTCTTACCGTTGCCGGGGGGACCGTACATGAACACCGAGCGCCCCGAATTGATCGCCGGACCGATGCGCGCAAGCTGGTCGTCGGAGACGACGAGGTTCTGCATCAGAGTTTTCATGTCGTCCTCGTGGACGATCAGCTTTTCGCGGTTCTGGGCGTTCATCGCCTGAATGTACTGCTGAAGCGTGACCGGGGCAGCGCCCGCGTAGTTCGACCGCTCGATGGCTTCGCGCGCCTTCTCGAGCCTTTCTGCGAGATCAGGTACTGGTAGCCCGCTTCGCCGAGACCGCCCGACCCGCACCTCGACGTACTTTTCGCGCTTGAGAAAGTCCATCACCGTGTCGATGACGCCGGTGTACGGCAGCTTGACGATGTCGGCGATTTGATGCCCGGCAAGGTAGCCGCCGTTGTACAGAACCTTGATCACCAGATCGGCGAGGCTGAGCAGGTTTAGCCCGGTATCCGCCAGGGAGTTGATCGGCGGCGGTGTCCAGGCGACGCCAGCGCCCGTGTCGGCAGGTTGACGCGAGCCGCCTACGTTGCGAACCGGCGGATTGGAGATTCTCGGTAACGAGCGGTCAGCCATATCAAGTCTCCGTACTCTGCTACAGGACTTCTCACATTATATAACGACATTCTAATCATACAACGCGCGGTCTAAATCCGATCTTAATGCTAAATCCCTTGAGTGAATCCGGTTTCTGCGCTAGAGTAGCACGGATACTTTCGTTGAACATTCCACCGAGTGAACCGGTATGATCGAGCAAGTCAAGTGGCTCGGACACGGCAGCTTCGCCATCGACAGCGACCCCTTGATTTATATCAATCCCTGGCGCGTAACCCGTGTTTCCCGCCCCGCTGATGTGATCCTGATCGGGCATGAGCATTACGCCTACTGTTCGCCTGCCGACATCGATAAACTGCGCGGACCCAACACCCAGGTGATCGCCTGCAAGCGCGCCGCCGAACACCTCGACGGCTGCACGGTGCTGCGCCCCTGGCAGAGCGTGGCGGTCGGACGTGCGTGCATCAAGGGCGTACCCGCTTATTCACCGCGCAACGGCGCGGTGGACGACGGACGGCTGGGGTTCGTCATCTCGCTGAACTACTTCGACATTTACTACGCCGGGCACACCGGGGTCATCCCGGAGATGGAGTCGCTGCACCCGGACATCGCCATCCTGCCCATCGACGGCGACACGACCATGAGCGCCAGCGAAGCCGCTCAAGCAATCGGTCAGATGCACCCACGCTGGGCGATCCCGTGCAACTGGGGCTTCAACGCCAGCGGCACGAACCGCGTCGACGCGCAGATATTCGCCGCCGAAGTCGGAAAATCCGCCGAAGTCGTGCTGCCCCCGCTCCGTTAACGAAGAATCAAAAACGCGATACCAAATGGCATCGCGTTTTGATTCCCACAGGGTAGCGGTTACGCCGCCGTGTTCAGCTTGCCGTTGTCCGTCCATTCCAGACGCAGGTTTTCGACGTTGTAGATGTGCGGACGCGAGACGCCGTTGATCACGTCGGCGTCGATGACGACACGCCCGATGTCTTTACGACCCAGCGCTTCGTACATCACGTCAAGCAGACGGCTCTCGATGATCGAGCGCAAGCCGCGCGCGCCCGTGCCGCGCTTCATCGCGATGTCCGCCGCCGCGCCGAGCGCAGAGTCCTCAAAAACCAGCTCCAGATCGTCGAGCTTGAGCAACTGCTGGTACTGCTTGACCAGCGCGTTCTTCGGCTCGACCAGGATGCGCATCAGCGCGTCCCGATCCAGCGGGTCGACGCTGACCAGCACCGGCAAGCGCCCGACGAACTCCGGGATCAAGCCGTAGCCGATCAAGTCTTCCGGGCTAATGTGGCGCAGCAGGTCGGCTTTGTCGCGCGAATTCACGCGCTCGCCTTCATCCGCCTGCGGCTGGAAACCGATCATGCCGCGACCGGCGACGCGCTTGGCGATGTTATCCTCGATCCCGGCGAACGTGCCGCCGCAGATGAACAGGATGTTGGTCGTATCGACCTGCAAAAATTCCTGATGGGGATGCTTGCGCCCGCCCTGCGGTGGTACGTTCGCCAGCGTGCCCTCGACGATCTTCAACAGCGCCTGCTGCACACCCTCGCCCGAAACGTCGCGGGTGATCGAGGGGTTGTCCGCCGACTTGCGGGCGATCTTGTCGATCTCGTCGATGTAGACGATGCCCTTTTCGGCGCGGGCGATGTCGCCGTCCGCTGCCTGAATCAGCCGGAGCAGGATATTTTCCACGTCTTCGCCGACGTAGCCCGCCTCGGTCAGCGACGTGGCGTCCGAGATGCAGAACGGCACGTCGAGGATGCGAGCCAGCGTCTGGGCGAGCAGCGTCTTGCCGCTGCCCGTCGGTCCAACAATCAGGATATTGCTCTTTTCAAGCTCTACCCCGTTGGCGATGCCCCCGTTACGAATACGCTTATAGTGGTTGTAGACCGCCACGCTCAGAACGCGCTTGGCATAGTCCTGCCCCACCACGTAATCGTTCAACTGAGCCATGATTTCGCGCGGCGATGGCAGACTCCCGAAGTCGATCTCGCCGTCCTCGCTGTGGTACATGGGATTCTCTTCAAACAGAATCCGCTGGCACAACTCGACGCAGTTGTCGCAGATGAACACACCGTCGGGACCTGCGATCAACCGCTCGACTTCATCATGGCTGCGCCGACAGAAGGAGCAGCGCTGATTGTTGGGTGTGAATGTCACTTGCCGTTCACTCCTACTTTGGTGCTTTCCAGCACCGAATCGATCAGACCGTATTCCACCGCCTGCTGCGCGCCCAGGTACAGGTCGCGGTCGGTGTCGCGCTCGATCACCTCGCGCTCGCGCCCGGTGTGGTGGACAAGAATATCGTTCAGCCGCTCCTTCAGGCGCATAATCTCGTTCGCCTGAATCACGATGTCGGACGCCTGCCCCTGCGCGCCGCCGAGCGGCTGGTGCATGTGGATCGTGGCGTTCGGCAGCGCGTAGCGCAGACCATGAGCGCCTGCGGTCAGCAGCACGGTGCCGAAACTGGCGGTAATGCCAACGGCGGTCGTGCTGACAGGCGCACTTATTTGTTGCATCGTATCATAGATCGCTAATCCTGAGTACACAACTCCCCCCGGCGAATTAATGAACATCTGAATCTGTCGCTCAGGGTCCTGGCTTTGCAGGAACAGAAGCTGCGCCACCATCAGGTTGGCGATCTGGTCGTTGATGGGCGTGCCCAGCAGGACGATACGTTCCTTCAACAGCAGGGAGTAAATGTCATAGGCGCGCTCGCCCCGGCTGCCCTGCTCGATAACCATCGGGATAACGTTCTGGGGAAACATGTTTAGCTCGACTCCTCTTTGTCCTCAGATACTGCATCTGTCGCTTCGTCTTGTGTCACTTCCGGCGGCGGCTCCGGCTGCGCTTCTTCCGCTGCGGGCGCGCTTTCCACCGGTGCCGCGTCCTGGGCTTCCGCCGGGACGCTGACCGTCGGCGCTTCGCCCTGCGCGATAGCCGCTACTCGTTCCAACACCTCGTCACGCAGCAGGTCGCTGCGCACGCTGTCGCGCATGTTCGGCTGCGCGTTGAACATCTGGCGAACGGCGTCGCGCCGGTCTTCATCAAACTGACCGACCACGCGCTCGATCTCCTGATCGACGCGCTCGTCGGTGACAGCAAGCTGCTCGACATCGGCGATTTCGCGCAGCGCCAGCGAGCGCTTGACCGCCTGTTCAGCGCTCTCGCGGTAATCCTGGTAGAGATCGTCCGCTGTCTTGTGGTAAATTTTCATGTAGTCCTGCAGCGTGATCCCCTGCTGGCGCAGGCGGCGGTCGAAGTCCTGAAGGAACGTCTCGACCTGATCCGCGACCATCGCCTCCGGGAACTTGATGTCCGCCTGCTGCACGACCTCGTCGAGCGCCTTGCGCACGTACTCGCTGCGGTAGCTTTGCTCGGACATGGTCGTCATGTTTTCGCGCACGCGCATCCGCAGTTCCAGCAGCGTGAGCGGCTTTTCCTCGTCCTTCGTCACACGGGCAGCGAAGTCATCGGTCAGCTCCGGCATGGTGAGCGTCTCGATTTTCTTGGTGTCGACGTAATACTTAACCGTCTTGCCCGCCATATCCTCGTACTTTTCGGCGTCATCCGGGAACGTGAGCGTGAATTCGCGCGATTCGCCGACATTCACGCCGACCATCGCCTGGCTGAAACCCGGCTGCGGCTCATCATCCTCGTCGAGCATAAGCTGAAGCTCATGCTCGTGGATGTAAGGCGTGCCTTCTTCGTCGCCGCCGTGCGCGTGCCCATGGTCATGCTCGTGGTCGTGCTCATCGTCATGATCATGTTCGTGGTCGTGTTCGTCCTCGTGATCCTCTTCGTGATCGTCGGCGGCTTCGGCGTCGTCCTCTGCCTCGTCCGTCTCTAAATGCTCGCCCAGGATGTAGCTGTGAACGTCCATCGTCAGGCGGTTGCCAAGCGCGGCAGGCTGGTGGCTTTCTTCAACGACGGCTTGCTGCTCCTGAAGGTTCTTCATGGAGCGCTTGACCGCGTCGTCGGTGATTTCCGGCGGCTCATACGGCAGGCGCACCGAACGGTAATCCTTCAGATCGACGCTCGGCTGGAGCGGCACGACGTAGACGAAGGTCGGCGTCGGCTGATCTGACTTGACATCGGTCAGCGTGCCCGGTCCATAGGGATCGAGATCGGTCTGCGGGAGCATTTCCGTGTAGACTTCCTGGCTCAGCAGCTCGACCGCATCTTCGAGGATCGCCGGTTCGCCCACGTAATTGAGCAGGATGCGATAGGGTACTTTGCCCCGACGAAAGCCGGGGATATTGACGCGCTTGGAAATCTGCTGGGCGGCTTTTTGCTTGGCGGCGTCCAGCCGTTCGGCGTCGATTTCGACGGTGACGCGCGCGGTTTGATCCTCTAGTCGTTCTGTCTGAATGTTCAAGAGTCTGTCCTTGCAGAAGTGATGTACGTGCCAGTGGGCGAATTATAGCATCTACGATTAGCGATTGCCTAGAAGGAATGAATTAGAACTGCGCAAGAAATTCCCAGCAGCGCCTTGCACGGAACTTTTCGCACCGCAGCAGCGTCATATAGACGTGCCTGACAGCACAGATGTTACGTTTATCGAGTCAAGGAGTGAAGCAGCATGTCTCGTACCCGCACGATTCTCGGCGTCGCCGCCGTCATGATGCTGGCGCTTGGGGCTTTCGCCCTGCCGACGCTGGCGCAGACCGACACCACCGCCAACCCGCAGTACCCGGAAAACACGATCACCGTCACGGGATTTGGAACCGTCCACGCCGACCCAGACGTTGCAGCGGTCGATGTTGGCGTCGATGCCACCCGCCCCACCGTCTCTGACGCTTTCGCCGAAGCCAATACAACCCTTCAGAGCATCATGGACGCGGTGACTGCACTTGGCATCGCGCCGGAGGATATCCAGACCAGCAACCTGAGCGTCTACACCACGTCCGGCTTCGACCCCCAGAGCGGCGGGGATACCAAAGGTTACACCGTCAGCAACACCATCCACGTCGTCGTCCGTGATGTGAGCCAGGTCGAGGACGTGATCGACGCCGCCATCAACGCCGGGGCGACCACCCTGTACGGTTTGAGCTTCGACCTTCAGGATCGCGGCGAGCTGGAGAGCCAGGCGCGCGAGCTGGCGATGCAGGATGCGCAGGCGCGCGCCGCCGAATACGCTTCGCTGATTGGCGCGCAGCTTGGCGACGTGGTGGTCGTCTCGGAAGCGCAAACGGGCGGCTTCGTGCCGTATGCCTCAGTGAGCGCCCGCGCTCAGGGCGGCGGTGGTGGCGCGGTGGTCACGCCGGGGCAGACCGACGTACAGATTCAGGTGAGCGTGACTTACAGCATTTCGCGGTAAGGACGCGCTTGCCCGATCATGACACACGGGACGGCTCGTTGTGAGCCGTCCTTTTTGCACGTGGAGATCAGGTCTGCGGCTGCACGGCAAGCTCGGCGCTCTGGCTGCTGCTCGCCCGCGCGGTCGCAATCGCCGCCAGCGTCACCAAGCCGATGCCGACCATCTTCGTCAGCCCCAGTTCCTCGTGAAGCACGAGCCAGCCCATCACCGAAGCGGCGACCGGCTCCAGGCTGACCAGCAGCCCAAACGTGCCCGGCGCAAGGCTCTTAAGCGCTCGGAATTCCAGCCAGAAGGGGATGACCGACGACAACAGGGCGACGACGATCCCCGTCAGGAGCAACTGTGGTGACGCCAGCACGCCGACGGCGCTCACTGCGCCGGTCGGAGCCGCCACCAGCGCGGCGACACACATCGACAGGGCGAGCATGGTATTGCCGGGAAGCAGGCTGCCCACGCGCTTGGTGACGACGATGTACAACCCCCATACCAAGCCACAGACGACCGCCAGCAGCAGCCCTGCCAGATCGAGCGTGACATCGGTGAAAGGCGAAAGCAGCAGAATGCCGACCGCCGCTAGCGCCACCCACACGAGGTCGCTGGCGCGGCGCGATCCCAGCACCGCGACGCCCAGCGGACCGATGAAGGCGACCGCTACCGCGACGCCCAGCGGAATCCGCTCGATTGCCGCGTAGAAGCTCAGCATGTTGGCAGTGATCGTGATGCCGTAGATCACAATGTAGCCGTAGACGCGGCGGCTGTACCCCCGCAGGCGCGGTCGCACAAACAGCATGAAGATCAGCCCGCCGAAAAACGTCCTCAGAAAGACCACGCCGCCGAAGCCGATGGCGTCGAATAGCTGTTTGGCGACCGCCGCCCCAAGCTGAACCGATACGACGGCGATGATGACCAGCATCCAGGGCTGGGGGAACGACGACAGGCGGGCACTCGATGAGCGATTGCGTTCATCCGTGATGGGGGTTGTGGACATGTTTTCCAGGGGGTGACGTGCTGCCGGATACAGGCTCTATCGTATGTGAATACGAGCGCCGAGAATAGCACCACACCCGACAATCGGGCAGCGGAGCATGGTCAGGAAGCGATGGTGTTATCGCCCGCCTGCCGGCGTGCTTCGCTGTACAACTGAGCGTTGCGAATGGCGACGGTCGCCTGAGCAGCAAACGGCTGCAGACGGCTCGTATCCTGCCGGGTGAAGTGATCGGGCGTGACGCTGGACAGGTTCAGGAAGCCGCGCGGTTTCCCTTCACTGATGAGCGGCACGCTGATGTAGGAGCGCAGCCACTCCATCTTGGGGATGTTCAGCCAGCCGGGATAGACCTGCGTGTCCGGGACGACCAGCGGCTGCCCGGTGGAGATCATCTGCTTGAGCGTCGGCGTCGTTTCGAGCGGGAATTTCAGGTTGAGCAGCATGTCGGTCATGACGTATTCTTCGTAGCCGCGATACCGGGCGACGTGCGCCGCATCGCCTTCGATGAGCATAATATCGGCGGCGTCGTGCGGCATCACCCGCTCGACATTCTCCAGAATCCGATCCAGCACCTGCGCGAGTTCGAGGGTGCTGCTCAAGGCTTCGGCGGTGTCGCGCAGGGCTTCGGCGAGAATGCGCTGCTCGCGCTCCGACTGCTGGGCAGCTTTCAGTTCGGTGATGTCCAGCAGCAGGCTCACTGCCTGCTGAAGTTCCCCCTGCTCGTTGAAGATCGGGCGCGCCTTGACATATGACCAGCGCTCCTCCCCGGTATCCTTGAAACGGTAGCGGATCACCGCTTCGGGGTATTTCATGCCGAGCAGCGCTAGGCGCGTTGGCAGGCTACCGAGAGGGAACGGCTCGCCGAATTCGTCGAACAGATCGAAACGCGTAAGGACTTCGCTCGACGGGGTGTTGAGGAGCACCTGAGCTGAGGAGAAGCCCATCAGCTTCGCGGCTTCGTAATTGGCGTAGATCAGCTTGCCGTTGCGATCCTGAACCAGCACGCCGTTCGCCATGTCTTTCAGATACAGCTCAAGCTGATCACGCGACTGCCGAAGCGCTTCCATCGTCTGATTGTGCCGACGGCGAATGAAGCCGAGGACAACCACAACGATCACGGAAAGGATGAAGCGAACCAGGTCAGAGCGACCGATATTTTCGACGTGCGCCGGATACAGGAAGAAATAGTTGACCGCGAGAATGGAGAGTACGGACGTCAGCAGCCCCGGACCAAACCCACCGTACCAGGCGCTCAGAATGACCGCGCCGATGAACAGCAGAAATGGATATTCCGCCAACAAGCTGGTGAACATTAACGAGAAGAACAGCGCGACGGCGACCGAGAGCAGCGCAAAACCGTAATCTACGAGAAGTCGACGTGCCCAATTCGGCTTTCTCACACGTTTCAACCTCATCCGGATGACCGCACCAGAATAACATTATTTATTATATCGCCAAACCGCCAAATTATACTATGAATCGCTTCGCAACTCGCCAGGCATGATCTCTAGCAAGCTGAACGCCCAAGACTTAAGCCAGGCACTATCAGATTACGGGATCGAACCAATTGTACTTATGACGGCAGGCTAAGCTCGGCTTTTGGGGCGTTATCGCATTCACTCGAACGAACTATCGGAAAACGAGGAAGCCGAAACCAGGTGGAACACGAGTTTGTCGCAGACACAACTCCCTGAGATCCGACAATTAATCGGTCAGGCAGCCGATATACGGCTTGCTATTGTCGGGAACGTGGTGTGATACTGACCAGCACTAGCGTGCTGACTCGTCGACAAGCGTTTAATCGAGGCTGCCTGACCGCAGACGTTCAACAGCGTCTTGAACTACCTACCGCCCGGAATATCCGAGTCAGGTAAGCAGTCAACGCGGTCAGATCAGCGGGTCGGCTGCGGAACCCGATGTAGCTGCGGGCAGATCAGATACAGGGTCGGCAGGTCAGCCTGGTAGCGATGATGCGCCGCCCCTTCCGTATCGAGCAGCACGTCGGCTGACTCTGCAAGTTCATCGGGAGTACTCGCTCCATCCACGATGATATACGTCTGTATCAATTCTCCATGCTGTTCACGCACCGCGTGCGCGATGCCCGCCAGATAGTGCCAGCGCGTCGCGTCCGGCTCAAGGACCGCCAAACAGGACATAAGCGTATGGTGGACGCCGCGCAGCAAGTCGTAATGCCGCAGCGCAGAGCCGTCAGCAGCTTGCAGCAGTCCGGCGTTGGGCGCGCGATCTCCCGCTCGCGGTCCGCCCGCGAAGCGCACATGCCAAACCGCTCGTGATGATACTCGTTCACAATCAGGCTGCTGCGATAAGTAATGCTCAGTTGCCGCATCCTGCACGGCGATCTGGTGCTGAACTTCGCCCAATCCGCTCAACACGGGCATCAGATGGTTGCGCAACTGCTGGCTGACGGGACTGGTCAGGGTCAGCATGGTCGTCAATTGACCAGCCAGGCGAAGCACGGCATCCGCGACTGGCGCGCGCTCAGCCTCATAGCTGTCGAGCAGCGACGGATCGGCTAAGCCTCGGATGACGAGCGCCAGCTTCCACGCCAGATTGTAGCCGTCCTGCATGCCGGTAATTAGCCCCAAGCCGCCGGTCGGGCTGTGGATATGGGCGGCGTCTCCGGCGATGAATGCCGCCCGATGCGATACTTCTCCGCGCGCCGGGCGTTGACTTTGAGGGTGTGATCCAACCCGGATCGCTCAGGATAGCGTTCCCCGGTCCGCGCTGGTCGAGAGCCGCCTGAAAGTCCGCCAGCGTCAGCTCAGTTCCGGGGGGCGGCTCCTCCGCTTCCATGACGACCCGGTAGCGATTATCTCCCGGCTCAGGAATGGCGAAGAACAGCCCGGTCGGATGGACGAAGCCGTGCAATTCGTCGTGCCGCAAGCCCCACTGAAGCGTGGCATCCGCCAACCCAAACCACTGAGAGTAGCTGTGCCCCGCAAACGAGATATTCAGCGTATGCCGGACGACGCTGTGCGCGCCATCGCAGCCGACCAGCCAGGCGGCGCGCACCGTCTCCTCCTGCCCATCGGCGCGGCGCAGCGTGGCGGTCACGCCTTCGGCATCCTGCGTGAAGCCGACCAGTTCGGTGCGCCACTCGATCTTCAACCCCAGGCTCTCGACATGTTCCCCCAGCACACGCTCCAGCGTGCTCTGCGGAATATTGAGCAGGTACGGATACGGAGACTCCAATTCGTCGTAAGAGACGTGCAAGAGTCGCTGCGTGCCGTGATAAATGTTGACGCCATGACTCTGCGTTCCGGCGGCGATTGCCTTATCAACAAAGCCCAAGTCCTCGAACATCTCCAACGACCTCGCCTGCACGGTGGTCGCTTTCGACAGCGGCGTCGGACCCTCGGCTTTGTCGACTATTCGGCAGGTGGTGCCGTGCCGGATCAGTTCTGCGGCGAAAACCAGTCCGGTCGGACCGGCGCCAATCACCAGAACCGGGAGATCGGGATGTGCGTTATCAGGCATCAAAACCTCCATAACTGCCGCTGCAAACGGAATATTCTCTTGCAAAGAATTGGAGCGTAATCGCCTACCAAATGATGATAGCCAATCCGTGTGTTCTTTTCCACAGCATCGATTTTCGGCGATTAGAGGGGATATCAACAGGTGATGGTCGCGCCAGCAGCGATGACGCCATCGTAGCGTGCATCTTCAGCTTTGTGCTGCGGGGTTAATTCGTCTTCTCTGGGGATTTCACTTTGGGGAAGGAGGGACTCGAACCCTCACCTCGTGAGAGACATGATCCTAAGTCATGCGCGTCTGCCAGTTCCGCCACTCCCCCGTGCCCTGCATTATAGGCAAGCAGCCAGTCGGCGGCAAGAGCAGGCTTCAAGAGCAGGCTTAGTCGATTTCGATGTGTGGCACTTCCCCGGAGTCCAGCTCGGAGACGCGGGCGAGGATCGTCACGATCATGATTTGCGCGAACTGGAACAGACTCTGCATCTGCTTGATGCGCTCGATGTACAACTGAGCCAGCTCACGATCCACCTCGTTCATATCCTGCATTTCGGTGGTCAGCCGCTGGATGTTGTCCTCCATGACGCCGATAGCGCGATCCACGTCGCGCATCTCGCGCCCCTTGAGGATGTTGGCGATGATCTGCCAGAAATCGGTCTCGGCTTCGTAGAATTTGCGCCGCCCACTCGTGCCGCGCACCCACACCTGCCGAACCATCCCCAGCGTTTCGAGGGAGTGCATGTTCATACTGGCGGTGGCTTTCGATATATCCAGCCGCTCGACCAGATCGTCGAGGCACAGCGGGCGGTCGCTCAGCAGCAAGGCGCAGTAAATCTGTCCCAATACTTTGCCGAAGCCAAAGTAATCGGAAAGCCGACCCAAGCCGTCAAGCATACTGTGATGAACCGACTCTAACAGCGTGTCGGTGCTGCCATCTGCCGCCATAACGCCATCCCTGTGTTTAGGCTAATTGTAGCGGTATAACGCCGCCGCGACAATTGTCGCAATTATTCGTAGCGCAGGGCGTCGATGGGGTTGAGCGCCGCCGCGCGGTTGGCGGGATAGATGCCGAAAAAGACGCCGATCACTACCGAGATCGCCGTCGCCAGCGCCACGCTCGATCCCTGAATCGTCACCGCCAGCTCCGGCGCGACCGCCGAGACCAGCACCGCGCCGAACATCGAAATGCCGATGCCGATGCCGCCGCCCACCAGCGAGATCGCCGTCGCCTCGACCAGAAATTGCAGCACGATGTCGCGCTTCTGCGCGCCGACGGCTTTGCGCAGCCCGATCTCGCGCGTGCGTTCGGTGACGGTCACCAGCATGATATTCATGATGCCGATGCCACCCACCAGCAGCGAAATCCCGGCGATGATGCCCAGGAAGATCGTCAGCAGCCCGGTGATCTGCTCCAGCGATTGCAGCAGGTCGGTCTGCGTGAATATCTGAAACGTGTCCTCGTCGCGGAAGCTGATGTGACGCGCCTCGCGCAGCGTCTCCCGGATTTCCGACGACACGGCGTCGATGTCGTCCTCGTCACGCGCCTGCACCAGCACCGAGCTAATCGGACGCTCGCCGGTCAGCTCGCGGTCGCCGGTCAGACGAGTTTGCGCGGTCGTGATCGGCACGAAGATCAGGTCGTTCTCGTCCCCCGTGAACCCGCCGACGCTGCTCGCCTTCGCCATCACCCCGATCACGCGGAAGTTCACGTCGCCGATGCGGATCGTCTGCCCGACCGGGTAGGTGTCCGGGAACAGGCGATCCACCACCGTCAGCCCGATGACGGCGACGCGCACCAGCCCGTCCATCTCGCTCTGGTCGAAGAAGCGTCCGGCGGCGACCGCGCGGGTGCGCACCGTCGGGAAGTCCGGCGAGACGCCGCGAATACGCCCGGCGGCGCTGCGCCCATCGTAGGCAAGCGGGCGGCTCAGGTTTAGCTGCGGCATGACGTAGAGCGCGTCGGGCACGAGCGCCGGGTCTGCCAGCGCCCGCGCCTCGTTGAGCGTCAGCCGCACTGTCTCGCCGCGCGAGTTATCCGCCGGAAACACGATGATCAGGTTGGTGCCCAAGCCGAGGAACTGGCTGCGCACGAAGGTATCGACCGCCTGCCCAATCGATACCAGCACGATCACCGCCGCGACGCCGATGGTGATGCCGAGCATGGTCAGCGCCGAGCGCAGCTTGTTGGAGCGCAGCCCGACCAGCGCCACCCGCACGTTTTCGAGGACAGCGCCGATCATTACTCGAACCTCAGCGCGTCAATCGGGCGCATCCGCGCGGCGCGACTGGCGGGATACAGCCCAAAAAACACGCCGATCAGCGAGCTAACGACGGTCGCCAGAATCACGGCGTCGGTTGTCAGCGCCAGCTTGAGATCGGGCACTAGCCTGCCGCCGATCAGCGTGATCAGCCAGCCGAGCGCGATACCGATCCCGCCGCCGAGGAACGACAGGATCAGGCTCTCGATCAGAAATTGCAGCATGATGTCGCCGCCGCGCGCGCCAACCGCTTTGCGCAGCCCGATTTCGCGCGTGCGCTCGGTCACCGAGACCAGCATGATATTCATGATGCCGATGCCGCCGACCAGCAGCGAAATCCCGGCGATCAGGCTGAGAAAGACCGTCAGGATGCCGGTCACCGCGCCCAACGACGACAGCAGGTCGCTCTGGTTGATGATGGTGAAGTCCTGCTCGCCGTCGAAGCGGATGTCGTGCGCGTCGGTCAGGTAGGTCTCGATTTCCAGCGCCGCCGATTCCATCGCATCTTCGCTCACCGCCTGAATGTCGAACACGTCGACGCGGTAGCCGCCGTCACGGGTGCGCGCGCTGTCGAGCCGCGTCTGCCCGGTCGAAATCGGGATGTAGACGACCTCGTTCTGGTCGCCGAGCGCGCCGATCCCCCCGCCCTGCTCGGTCATGACGCCGACTATGGTGAACACCCGGTCGTTGATGCGGATCGTCTGCCCGACTGGGTCGACGGATTTATCGCCGAACAGCTTCTGGACGACGGTCGTGCCCAGCACCGCCACCCGCGCGGCGCTGTCCACGTCCTCCTGCCGGACGAATGAGCCGGACTGCGGATACCACTGGCGCACGTCGACGAAATTGGGCGTGACCGCGCTCACCGCCAGACTGACGGCGTTCGCCCCCGATACCACCAGCGCCGGGACGGTGAATTCCATCGCCACCTGCCGGACGCTGGGCGCGTTCAGCGGGTTGGCGAGCGCCTCGCCCTCGACCGTGCTGAGCGGCTGGATGGTCGTGCGCGCGCCGCTGGTGGGCGCGGACGAGAACACGAACAGCACGTTCGAGCCGAGCGACTGGAACTCCGACTGGACGAAGTTTTCGACGCCGCGACCGAGGCTCACCAGCCCGATCACCGCGCCGACGCCGATGATGATGCCCAGCGTCGTCAAAACCGCGCGCAGGCGGTTGACCAGCAGGCTGTCGATGGCGATGCGGGCGCTCTCAGCGAGGTTCATCGCTCAGTTGTATTCCTCGTTGTCGCCGCCGTAGTACACGTCCTGAAGGATGCTCTCCATCTCGTCCGCCAGCGACGGGCGCTCGGTTTCCCCGGCGACCAGCGGCTCCTTGACCGCCCGATCCGCCACGATCTTGCCGTCGCGCAGCATAATGACGCGGTTGGTGTGGCGGGCGATCCAGGGATCGTGGGTGACGAAGATGACCGTGATGCCCTGCTCGCGGTTGAGCGTCTGGAAAATCTGCATGACTTCGGTTCCGCTGCGCGAATCGAGGTTGCCGGTCGGCTCGTCGGCGAGGATCATCGCTGGCTCGTTGACCAGCGCCCGCGCAATCGCCACGCGCTGCTGCTGCCCGCCGGAAAGCTCGCTCGGCAGGTGGTCGAGGCGGTTGCCCAAGCCGACGGCTTCCAGCGCGGCTTTGGCGCGCTTGCTGCGGTTGCCCGCGCCCGCGTAGATCAGCGGCAGCTCGACCTGACGCAGCGCGCTGGTGCGCTTGAGCAGGTTGAAGTTCTGAAAGACGAAGCCGATCTTCTTGTTGCGCACGCGGGCAAGCTCGGACTCGCTCAGCTTGCCGACGTTGACGCCGTCGAGCAGGTAATCGCCGAGTCGGCTGGTCGAGCGCGCCGAGGATGTTCATCAGCGTGCTTTTGCCCGACCCCGACGGTCCCATGATCGAGACGAATTCGCCCTCGTAGATCGCCAGATCGACGCCGCGCAGCGCATTGACTTCGACCTCGCCCATCTTGTAGGTCTTGGTGATGCCGCGCACGTCGATGACCGCGCGGATTTCCGGCTCGGCGGGGGTCGCGCCATTTTTCGGTTTGAACAGCCTGAACACTCAGCCTCCAAACAACTCGAACGACGAGCGCGGCAGCAGGACGACGACCTGTCCGGCTTCCAGCCCGTCCGTGATCTGGCTGTCCAGCTCGTTGCGCAGCCCCAACTGCACCGGGATTTCACGGAAGCGCCCGTTTTCGTCCGGGACGGTGACGAATGCGTCCTGCGTCGAGCGGTCGATGCGGATGAAGCGGTTCGGCACGATCAGCGCGTCCTGCAGCTCGTCCACGACGACGGTCGCGGTGGCGCTCATGCCGATGCGCACCGGCGCGTCCGCCGAATCGAGCGCGACGCGGACGGGATAAGTCACCAACTGCCCGACGACGGTTGGCGCGACGCCCACGCGGGTGACGCCCGGTAATTTTCGGCGTCCGGCAGCGCGTCGAAGGCAAATTCGACCTGCTGCCCGACCGCCAGCCTGACCACGTCGGTCTCGTCGACGGCGAGGTCGACGTACAGTTCGCTCGTATCGACCAGCAGCATCGCCGCCGAGCCGCCGGGGGTGATTGCCCTCGACCAGGCTGTTCTGGGCGATCACCCCATCGAACGGCGACCAGCGTCGCTCGGTCGAGCGCCGCCTGTGCCTGATCGACGGCAAGCTGCGCCATCGACAGATTGATCTCCGCCGCCTGCATGTCGAAATCGCTCGCGCCGTTCACCAGCCGATCAAGCTGCTGCTGCGCCTGCACCACCCCCGCCTGCGCCGACGCCATTGCTGCCGGGGTCGGCGCTGCGGTTAGCAGCGCCTTCCGCGTTCGCGTCGGCGATCTCGACGCTGTATTGCGCCTGCCTCAAGGTCGGTTCCCGGAAGATGTGCCGCCTGATGGCACGGACGATTAGCCCTGCCAGCCCCTGATTGATGCGGTCGACCACTTCGGGCGGCACGTCGACGCCATCGGGGATGAAGCCGGAAATGTCCGGCGCGAATCCGGTGGCGTGCGCGGAAATGTCGCGCTGAAGCTGCGCCTGCCAGAGCTGGTTGCGCGCCAGTTCGCTGCGCAGCCGGGCGACTTCCGCCTGATTCGGGTCGACGCTGTCGTAAGCCGCGTTCAGCGACGCCTGCGCCGCCGTGACCGCCGCTCGCGCCGCCGCGATGTCCGCCTCGCGCGCCGGTTGCGTCAAAGCGTCGTAGGCGATCTGCTGCACCTGCAAAATCGACCAGCGCGTCGTTGAGTGCCGCTTCGAGGTCGGCGGTGGCCGAGCCGCGCCAGCGCGTCGCCCGCCCTGACCGAATCGCCCGCCTCAACCAGTACCTCGCGCACAACGCCGGACATTTCGAACAGCAGCGGAACCTGACGCTTTCGGCGTCACCGCGCCGGTCGCGCTGACTGCCGCTGTCGACCGCCGACGCGCGCCGTCGTCTGGTCGATGACGTTGGCGGCGGGCGTGCTGGCATCGCTCTGCGCGCGCAGCCCGCTCCGTACCAGCGCCACGCCAACGACGATCACAGCCACGACCGTGAGGATGATCAAACTCGTCTCATGCCTCAGCCTCCAAACAGCGAAATCTGGTCGGCGGACAGATCGACGGCGATCACGTCGCCCGCCTGCAACCCGGCGGTGATCTCGCTCCGATCCTGCCCCTGCAAGCCAAGCGTGACCGGAAGCTCGCGCAGCCTGCCGTCGGTCTGGATGACGTTGACGAACGCGCCACCGCTCTGGCGGTCGAGCCGGATGTACTGGTTCGGCACAACCAGCACGTCCTGATGCGAATCGACCACGACCGAGGCTTCGGTGGTCATTCCGGCGCGCACGCGCGGGTCGTCGTCGCTCAGGCGCACGGCCGTCATAGCTGACGATGCCGTTGTTGTCGGTCGGAACCAGCGCGATGTCCTGAAGCGTCGCGCCGAGCGTCACGCCCGGCAGCGCGTCGAACTGCACCGTCGCCGGAAGCCCGACGCTGATCTGATGCACGTCGATCTCGTCGACCTGCACGACCAACCGCAGCGGCGACACGTCGGCGATCTCGAACGCCGTGACGCTCGACGCCACCAGCGAGCCAATTTCGACGTTGACCGCGCTGACGACGCCGTCGAATGGCGCGCGCAGTATCGTGCGGTCGAGCGCCGCCTGCGCCCGGTCGACGGCAACCTGCGCCTGAGCAATCGCCGCGTCCGCCCGGTCGATGTCGGCGTCGCTTGCCCCGGCGAGCACCTGATCGAGCGCCGCCTGCGCCTGATTCAGACGGGCGTAAGCCGCGTTGAGCGGCGCGGCGTTGCCGTTCTGGAGCGATTCTGCGATTGAGCCGGGCAATTTCGGCATTGAATGACGCTTCGCCCACGCGCGTCAAGCAGCGCGACCCGTTCGTCCGTGCCGCCGTTGAAGCGGCGCGGTCGTGCTGCGCCGACGCCAGCGCCGCTCGCGCCTGCTCGTAGCCGGCGCTGCGCCGCATGCACATCCTGCGGCGAGACGGCGTTCTGGACGCCGCGCACCGCGCCCATCGCGCTGTCTACCTGTGCCTGCGCGACGGCGACCTGCGATGCGTCGGGTCCCGCTACCGATCTTTCTGAAGCTGCGCCAGTTGCAGCCCAAGCTGTGCCTGTTCGAGCGCCGTCTGCTGGGCGGTATCGTCCAAGCGGGCGAGCGGGCCGCCTTCAGCAAAATCATCGCCCTGCTCCACCAGAATTTCCGTCACCTGACCGGGCGCGCTGAAGCTCAGGCGGGCGCTGCGGTCGGATCTGATTCTGCTGACCGCCGAGACAGTCACGTCCACGCTGCCGCGCTCGACGGTGTATCGTTGCAGGTTGAGCGGGGCTTTCCGTGCGGTTTGCCCGCACGCCGAAAACTACGATGGCAGTACCAGCGTTAACAGTGTTAAGACTACCAGTGAACGTCTGACCGACATACCGTTACCAGATGACTAAGCTTCACCGAATCATACCGCACGTTTCCAAAGGTATCGTAAACGAGCAATACCAATGTGTGAACAATTCCACTATTAAGCTGGCGTGATGTAAAGCATGATGGTAACATTGGATGTGGCTTCTTTCACAAACTGAATTCGGCTGGCAGGAGACCCTATGCCGTCTACTATCCCAGACATCGTTATTAGCCGTCTGCCGGTGTATTTGCGCGCGCTGGAACGGCTGTCACAGGAAGGGCAAGAGGTCACGTCGTCGCACGAACTGGGCAAGCGTCTCGGCATCAGCTCCGCGCAGATACGCAAAGACCTGTCGCACTTCGGCGGTTTCGGAAAGCAGGGGACGGGCTACAAGATCGCCTTCCTGAAAGAACAGCTTCGGCAGGTACTGAAGGTCGAGCGTGACTGGAAGGTCGCGCTGGTCGGCGCGGGTGATCTGGGCAGCGCCGTCGCCCGGTATCGCGGCTTTGCCGAGCGCGGCTTTCACATCGCCTACGTGTTCGACAGCGCATCGGACAAGATCGGCAAGCGCGTCGGCGCGTTCGTCATTCGCCCGGTCGAGGACATCCAGCGGATCATCTCCGAGAACGACATCAAGATCGCCATGATCGCCGTGCCCGCCGAGAACGCGCAGTCGGTCGCCAATTCGCTGATCGAGGCAGGCGTCCGCGCCATCCTCAACTACGCCCCGATCAACCTGAATGTGCCGGACAACATCCACGTCCAGTACATCGACCCGGTCATCCACCTCCAGCGGATGACTTACTACCTCACCTAGACACCCTGAGCGATCCGGCGCAGAATTGCCGGGTCGTTCAGCGCGCGCCCCGCGCCCACCGCCACCGCGATCATCGCATTATCGGCACGGTAGACGGGCACGCCCGTTTCGCGCGTCAGGAATTGATCCAGCCCACGCAGCAGCGCGCCGCCGCCCGTCAGCACGATGCCCCGGTCGATGATGTCCGACGCCAGCTCCGGCGGCGTATTGCCGAGCACGCCGCGCACCACCCCGGCGATCTCGTGCAGCGGCTCCTCAATCGCCTCGACGATCTCGCCGGTACTGATCGAGATCGTGCGCGGCAGCCCGCTGACGTTGTCGCGCCCCTGAAGCTCCATCGACATCTCGTCGTTCAGCGGAACCGCCGCTCCGACCTGAATCTTGACCGATTCCGCCGTCGGCTGCCCAATAGTCAGATTGTACTTGCGCCGCACGTAGCTGATGATGGCGTCGTCAATGCGCAAGCCGCCGATGCGCCCGCTTTCGGCGCGAACGATGTTGTTCATGGTCAGCACCGCCGCTTCGGTGATGCCGCCGCCGACGTTGACGACCATATCGCCCGCTGGCGTGCCGACCGGCAGCCCCGCGCCGATTGCCGCCGCCAGCGGCTCCCAGATCAGGAAGGCTTCGCGCGCGCCCGCCGCCAGCGCCGCCTCGTGGACGGCGCGCTTCTCGACGCTGGTCACACCGTAAGGCACGGAGATCATCACCGTCGGCTTGAACAGGCGCACGCGCCCGGCGACCTTGCTGAAGAAGTGGCGCAGCATCGCTTCGGTTACTTCGTAGTCGGCGATCACGCCGTTTTGCAGCGGGCGGATCACCTGAATATCTTCTTCATCGACGCGACCGAGCATCTCGCGGGCAGGCTGCCCGATTTCGACAATCCGCTCATCCTCGACCGTCAGCGCGACGAGCGCTGGCTCTTGCAGGACGATCTGCTCGTCCTCGTATATCAGGACGTTGATCGTGCCGAGATCGACGCCCAGTCGCTTATCAAACATTCCCATTACAGGCAGCTTCTCTGGCGGACACCCGCCACGAACCGCGACGTTAACGCGCAATTATACCATGCAGCACGACGCCCGGACGGGGAAAGTCGACCGGGCGTCTGCCAAGCGTATGCAAGTGAATTTCAGACCGGATCAGTCGTCGGCGTTCTCGTCCTCGACGATGCGCATCACGGCGCTGCCGCGCGACTGCACCTTGCGCTGCACCTTGAGCGCCAGCTCGGCGCGGCGCAGCGCCAGCGCCGCCTCGCGGTTCTGCTCCGCCGGGACGCCCTGCTCCATCAGCGTGGCGGCGCGCTCGCGCGCGGCTTCGACGGCAGCCGCGTCGATGTCATACGACGATTCCGCCAAATCCGCCAGCACCACGACGCGATCCGGGCGAATATCGACCACGCCACCATAGATGGCGAAGCTCTCCTGCGCCCGCCCCTTGCGAACGATCAACTCGCCGTAAGCGAGTGTCGTCAGCACGGGGGCATGGTGCGGCAGGACGCCCATTTCGCCCTCCGAGCCGGGGATGACGACCATGTCGGCTTCCGGTTCGGAGAAAATGACCTTTTCCTGCGTGACAATCTCGACCGAGATAGGCATAAATCAGCCCGCTTTCTCAGCTTCTTCGTGGCGCGCCAGCACGTCCTCGATGGGACCCGCCATGTAGAACTGCTGCTCGGCGATGTGATCGACCTCGCCGTCGAGGATCATGCGGAAGCCGCGAATCGTATCCTTGATGCGAACGTATTTGCCCTCGCGCCCGGTGAACTGCTCGGCGACCTTCATCGGCTGGCTGAGGAACATTTCGATCTTGCGGGCGCGCGCCACCAGCAGCTTGTCGTCGTCGGAAAGCTCGTCGATGCCGAGAATGGCGATGATGTCCTGCAAGTCCTTGTAGCGCTGGAGCACCTGCTGAACCTCGTGGGCGGTGCGGTAGTGTTCCTCGCCGACGATCAGCGGGTCGAGAATCTTGCTCGTGCTTCCGAGCGGATCGACCGCCGGGAACAGCGCGCGCGAGGCGATGGAGCGTTCCAGCGCGATTGTCCCGTCCAGATGCGTGAACACCGCCACAGGCGCGGGGTCGGAATAGTCGTCGGCGGGCACGTAGACCGCCTGCATCGACGTGATCGAGCCAGTTTGCGTCGAGGTGATGCGCTCCTGAAGCTGCCCCATCTCGTCCGCCAGCGTCGGCTGGTAACCGACCGCCGAAGGCATACGACCGAGCAGCGCCGACACTTCCGCGCCCGCCAGCGAATAGCGGAAGATGTTGTCGATGAACAGCAGCACGTCGCGCCCTTCATCGCGGAAATATTCCGCCATCGTCAAGCCGGAAAGCGCGATGCGCAGGCGCACGCCGGGCGGCTCGTTCATCTGCCCGAACACCATCGCCAGCTTGGGCAGCACGCCCGCTTCTTCCATTTCGTAGTAAAGCTGCGTACCTTCGCGGGTGCGCTCGCCCACCCCGGCGAACACCGACAGGCCGGAGTGTTCGGTGGCGATGGAGTTGATCAGCTCCATGATCGTCACCGTCTTGCCGACGCCCGCGCCGCCGAAGATGCCGGTCTTGCCGCCTTTGGTCATGGGGGCGATCAGGTCGATAACCTTCATGCCCGTCTCGAACACTTCGATGCGGGTGGTCTGATCCTCAAATTCCGGCGCTTCGGCGTGGATCGGGCGGCGGGGAGTCTCCGCCGAGATCGGCTCGCCGAAATCGACCGGGGTGCCGAGCACGTTGAAGATACGCCCCAGCGACGCCTGCCCGACCGGAACGGTGATCGGCGCGCCGGTCGCAAAGGCATCGACGCCGCGCGGCAAGCCGTCGGTCGTGTCCATCGCCACCGTGCGCACCGAGTTGTTGCCGAGGTGCATCTGCACTTCGAGGATCAGGTCATCCTGACCGTCGCGCGGGACGCGGATCGCGTCGTAGATGTCTGGCAGCGAGCCTTCCGGAAAGTCTACGTCGACCACCGCGCCCAACACCTGGGAGATTTGCCCCTGAATTTCGCTCATGAATTCGCTCCTCTTGTACTGCTGCTAGACGACCGCCTGCGCGTTCCGCGAACGGGCGGCGAGGTCGCTCTCAATGTCAGACGCCACTTTGTCAATCGAATCCTGCAGCGCTTCGGCGCCGCCCACAATGTCGAGGATTTCGCTGGTGATCGCCGCCTGCCGCGCCTTGTTGTAGACCAGCGTGTAGGCATCGACCAGCCCTGCCGCGTTGTCGGAAGCGTTGCGCATCGCCACCATACGCGCCGAATGCTCGCTCGCCTGGCTTTCCAGAATCGCCTGGTAAAGCTGTAGCGCGGTGAAGCGCGGCACGATTTCGTCGAGGATGGCGGTCGCGTTCGGCTCGTACTCGTAATCGGCGTTGCCCGCGCTCACGGCTGGCACGTCCTTGATGTACTCCGCCAGCGCCTGATCCTCGGTGTGATATGGCACGAGCGGGAGCAGCCGGGTGACGCGCGGCTTCTGCGTCAGCGTGTTGATGAAGTCGGTGTAGGCGATGAACACTTCATCGTACTGACCGCTCAGGAAATCGTCCACGACCAGCCGCACGACCGGCGAAATCTGCGCGATGGTGATGTCCGACGGATCGCCGAATTCGGCGACGACGTTCTGGCGCAGCCGGATGAGCGAGTCGCGCCCTTTGCGCCCAATCGCCACATAGCTGACTGGCGTCGGCGTGCGCTCCTGAAAGCGCCGCGCCACGCGCAGGATGTTGGTATTGAACGCACCCGCCAGCCCACGATCCGACGTGATCAGCACGATCAGCGTGTTCTTGATCTCGTCGCGCGGCGTCAGCAGCGGGTGAAGCGGCACGCCTTTGGTGGCGGCGTTCTGGACGTTCAGCAGGATTTCCCACGCTTTTTCGGCGAACGCGCGGCTTGCCAGCACGCGCGCCTGCGCCTTGCGCACGCGGGAAGCGGAGACCGCTTCCAGGGCGCGCGTGATCTGTCCGATGTTCTTGATACTTCGTATGCGATTTCTAATCTCGCGTGCGCTTGCCATCGTCCCCCCTGAGCATCAGCTCCAGGCTGCGTTGAATTCCTGGATCGCACTGCGCAGCTTGGCTTCGACTTCATCCGAGACGACACTGGACTGCTCGATTGCATCGGCGACGGCGCCGTACTGCGAGTGATAAGCGCGCAGGAACGCCGTCTGCCATTCCTTGACGCGATCCACCGGGACGTTGTCGAGCATACCGCGCGTGCCCGCGTACAGGATCGCCACCTGGTCGGTCAGCGACAGCGGCTGGTACTGAGGCTGCTTGAGCAGCTCGGTCAGACGCAGACCGCGATCCAACTGGCGCTGGGTCGCTTTGTCAAGGTCGGAGCCGAACTGGGCGAACGCCGCCAGCGACCGGAACTGCGCGAGGTCGAGGCGCAAGCCGCCCGCGACCTTCTTCATGGCTTTGGTCTGCGCGTCGCCACCCACGCGGCTGACGCTGATACCGACGTTGATGGCGGGGCGCTGACCGGCGTTGAACAGGTCGGCTTCCAGGAACAACTGCCCGTCGGTGATCGAGATGACGTTGGTTGGAATGTAAGCGGACACGTCGCCGAGCAGCGTCTCGATGATCGGCAAGGCGGTCAGGCTGCCGTTGCCGCGCGCTTCGCTCAACTGGGCGGCGCGCTCCAGCAGGCGGCTGTGCAGGTAGAACACGTCGCCCGGATAGGCTTCGCGTCCCGGCGGACGGCGCATCAGCAGCGAAACCTGGCGATATGCCCAGGCGTGCTTGGACAGGTCGTCGTAGACGATCAGCGCGTCCTTGCCGTTTTCCATGAACCATTCGCCAATCGCGCAGCCGGAATACGGGGCGATGTATTGCAGCGCCGCCGATTCGGAAGCCGTCGCGTTGACGACGATGGTGTAGTCCATCGCGCCGTACTGCTCCAGCAGCGCCACCAGACGCGCGATTTCGCCACGCCGCTTGCCGATGGCGACGTAGATGCAGTACAGGTCTTTGCCCTTCTGGTTGAGGATGGTGTCAATCGCCAGTGCGGTCTTGCCGGTCTGACGGTCGCCGATGATCAACTGGCGCTGCCCACGACCAATCGGGGTCATCGAGTCGATGGCGACGATACCGGTCTGCACCGGGCGATGCACGTTGCGGCGCTGCATGACGCCGGGAGCGATGCGCTCGATGTTGTAGAACTCGGTGCCAGCAATCGGACCGCGCCCGTCGACCGGCTCGCCGAGGGCGTTAACGACGCGCCCGACCAGCCCCATGCCGACCGGAACGGAAGCGATACGACCGAGCGGGCGGACTTCGTCGCCCTCGTTGATCGTATCGTACTCGCCCATGATGATGATGCCGACGTTGTCTTTTTCGAGGTTGAAAGCGATCCCTGCCGCGCCGTTGCTGAAGCGCACCAGCTCGCTGAACCGGATATTGTGCAGCCCACTGACGCGGGCGATACCGTCACCGACTTCCTCGACGAACCCGACTTCGACGGACTCGACCGTCGGACTGTATTCTTCGACCTGCTTCAGAAGCGATTCAAAGATATTGCTGGAGATGTCCGCCATGTGCGTCTCCTAAACGATAGAAGGACAGTAGCTCAAAGTGCCTGCGCGGGCACTGAAAGACCAGGATATGTAGAGTTTTAATGATAACAGTTGTCGCACTAATTCTAAATGATCTGGTTTCGTTTGTCCACTTTTTCACGAACGAAGATGTGCATTATGCAATAAAACCAACCCATTCGGTAATGCTCAGTCAGAATTGTCAGCTTTCTCGCTTTCGGTTACGCGCACCAAAAGCGATTCGACCGCAGCTTTCAGCGGCGCCAAATCCTGCTCGCTCACTCGCCAACTAACATCGACATCGGTCTCATCGTAATCGTGGATCAGAACGTCCCGTAGACCAGCAATCCGTCGCCAGGGAATATCCGGGTAGGCTGATATTAGTTCGGGAGATAGGCGCTTGACGACCTCGCCAATCACCTCGAAGCAGCGAATTACACCTTCCTGTATAAGCGTGGACTCCATATACGCTTCACGACCGTCTGCCGTAAATTCCTCAATCAGGCGAATACGTTCAAGAATATCGTGAAGATAGAGGCTTTGCTTCTTCATAAGGGCACGGCATCACGCAATATCTCGTCGCGGATCATTTCACGCAGCCGCGCGGCGAGTACAACATCAACACTCCGACCGAGCAATTCCTCCAAATCCTGCGTCAAGCCGATTCGATCCCAAAGACTGTAATCGGGCGGGAAATCCACCAGAAAATCAATGTCGCTGTGTTCGGTTGCCTCGCCGCGTGCAACCGATCCGAATACACGCACGTTCGTCGCACCGTATTTTCGCGCCAGTCGTAAAATCTCGTCGCGCTTGCCCCACACCAGGTCATCAATGCCTGTTTTCTCAGCCACTATTCACCCTCCCGCTTCTTTTCCTGCGCGCGCCCCAGCTCGACCGAGCGCCGGTAGGCAGCGTACACCGCCCGCGACAGCACCGTGCGCAGCCCGCCCTTCTCGAGCTGGTACAGCGCCTCAGCAGACGTGCCGCCGGGACTGGTCACCTGATTGCGAAGCTCCGCCGGGTGCAGACCGGACTGGCGCGCGTAGTCGACTGAGCCGCGTACCGTTTGCAGCACCAACCGCTCGGCGTCGCGCCGCGAGAAGCCCATGTGAACGCCCGCGTCGATCAGCGCCTCCATGAACAGGAACACGTAAGCCGGACCTGTCCCGCTGAGCGCCGTCGCCATGTCGAGGAACTTCTCGTCCTCCATGAATAATTCCTCGCCGAGCGCGCCGAGCAGCGTCTTTGCCTGCTGGCGCTCGCTCTCCGGCACGTCGGGCGTCGCCGTCCACACGGTGATGCCCTCGCCGATCTGAGCGGGCGTGTTGGGCATCGCCCGCGCGACGCTGCGATTGCCCGTCCCGTCCATCAGCGTGCTGATGCGCACACCCGCCAGGATGCTCAGCACCAGCGACGGCGTACTCCCCGCCCCTTTCAGCGACTGGAACACCTGCCCGATCACCTGCGGCTTAGTGGAGACGACGAGGATGTTAGCGGCGCGGGCAGCTTCGGCGTTGTCGGTCGTGAAGTGCAGGTGATAGCGCGCCACCAGCTCACGCCCGTGATCTTCGCGCGGGTCGGCTGCCACCAGTTGATCCCCAGTCAGAAGCTGCTGGTTCAGCAGCCCCTTGATCATGGCTTCCGCCATCACGCCGCTGCCGATGAAAGCGATGGTCTTGTTCTCGAACGCCACGTCATCCCCCTAATTCATGCTGTACGATTCTGCCTGCGGACCCGTGTAGCTGAGCAGATAAAATGAACGCTCGCGCCCCTCATAGGTCTCGGTCAGAAAGTCGGTGACGATGAACCCGCGCGCGAATGTCTGTCCAAAAACGTGCCGGACGTGCAGGCGCCACGCCCGCGCGAGCTTCGGGTTGTTGGTCTCCAGCGCCGTATACTGCGTCGGAATTTCGACCAGCGCCAGCGCCCCCGCCGCGCTGATGACCGTCTCGGCGGGCACGAGCATCCCGTCATCGGTCAGCGACGACGGATTCACAATCGGCGTCTCGGCTTCCAGATAGTGCGCCAGCTTCAAGCCGCCGCGACTGCCGTGCAGCCGTTCTTCGACCCGGCGGTTGGTCACCCACCATTCCGCCATCAGCCGGTCGGATGAGCCGAGCTTCGCCAGCCCGCCCTCGGTCGACGTGCCGTAGTAATCCTCGTGATAGCTGCTGCAAATCACGCCCAGCTTGCGGATATTGAGATGAGCGTTAGGCGCGAGCATCGGGTCGAACGTCCAGATGATCAGCCGTATCCCCTGCTTGACGGCGAGATCGCGCTGCGCCAGCTTGAGGCGGTAGCCGATGCCGTGCCCGCGATACTCAGGCAGGACGACCATCCGCTTGGAGAATATTTGCAGGTTCGCCATCGCCGGGCGGTTGGTTTCCTCGACGTTCGTGCTGAGGAAGCCGACCAGAATGCCGACGACGCGGTCGCCGTCGAATGCCGCCAGCACGTGCCCACCGTGTGCCGCCAGCGAGAACAGCATGTGCGCCGGAATGACCGATTCGAGATCGTCCCCCCAGTAGACTCTTTGCAGATCGACCGCCGCGCGCATTTCGTCAAGCGTGGTCAGCGGTCGGATGGTAATGGTTTCCATAACTCCGCTTCGTTCCGGTCAGGCGAGCGCCGCAGCATGGCGCTCTGCTCAATAGAATGTCACTTCAAACGACGTTCGGACGCCGCCGTAAAGTATACCGCAGCAGGTTCAAGCCGTAACGCCGCCCGCGCATGTAGGTCAGCAGCGTATCCTCAAAGCGCCGGGGGTGGATGCCGAAATAGTGAAACACGTTGCCCAGCCGCGCCGTCCGGTTGGTGGCGAGAATATCCAGCCACTGCGGCGTGATCAGCGAGCGCGGCAGCACGCGCCGGTAGACGCCGATCAGCCAGCGCAGCAGGTACGGCGGCACGCCGATCACCGCGCGGTACGTGCCGGAGACGCGCATCACCGTGCGGATCATGTCCTCCAGCGTGATGTACTCCGGTCCGCCGATCTCGATCACGTTGTCGACCGTATCAAGCGCTTCCAGGCTGCCAATAATGGCGGCGATCAGGTCGTCGATGTAGATCGGGTGCAGCACGACCTCACCCCGCCCCGGCATCAGGAACACGCCCGGCGTCGCCGCAAGCTGCATGGCGATGTGATTGACGAAAGCATCGTCCTCGCCGAATACCAGCCCGCAGCGGATGATCGTGTACGCCAGCCCGCTCGACCGCAGCGCGTCCTCGACCAGCCCCTTGTAGCGCAGCAGCGGGTACGCCGCCGCCGGAGACGCCCCCAGATGGCTGAGCGTGATGACCCGCCCGACGCGGGCGGCGCGCGCCGCCGTGACCAGACTGCGCGTCCCACCCAGCTCGATACGCTCCAGATCGCGGCTGCTACCCCACCACTGGGCGTTTTCCAGATGGATGATCACGTGAGCGCCAGTCGCGGCGCGAAACAGCGCCTCGTCGTCCAGGATCGTGCCGACGACGATCTCCGGTCGGCGCTCCCAGGGCAGATGATCGAGCTTGTACGCGGGCAGCAGCACGCGGACGGGGTAATCCTCCTCCAGCAGACGCGCGACCAGATGCCTGCCGATGAACCCCGTCGCCCCTGTCACTAGGATCAAATTACCTACCTCCGTCAGGCGGAAATTATAACATAGCGCTTACTCCGGAGTAACCTCCACTCTGTGCTGGTGTTTTCCTCTTGAGAAAAGCGCAACATTTGTTACGCTTATTGCACATGAAAAGCGGTGGGCATACGCTTTGCGTTTGCCGGGCAGCCGATTTACCAGAGGAGTGTGCTGTGGAAAGACGGCGCGTTGTCGTAACCGGGATGGGCATCCTCTGCCCCACCGGAAATTCTGTGGAAGAAGCATGGCAAAATGCCGCCGCCGGGAAAACCGGCATCCGCACGATCCAGCGCTTCGATACGTCGCATCTTGAGAATCACTTCGGCGGGGAAGTCAAGGGTTTCGACGCCGAAGCCTTCCTGGGCAAGCGCGAAGCTCGCCGCACCGACCGCGTCACGCAGATGGCGCTGTTCGTCGCCGACCAGGCGGTGCGGGACGCCGGGCTGGAAGTCACCGACGAGAATCGCTATGACATCGCCTGCATTGTCGGGTCGGGCATCGGCGGCATCACCGCCATCGTCGAGAGCGTGCGCGCGTTCTTCGAGAAGGGACCCAAGTTCGTCAGCCCGCTGATGGTTCCGATGATGCTCCCGGACGCGCCGTCGAGCAAGATTTCGATGGCTTACGGGCTGCGCGGACCCAATTTCGCCATCTCGACCGCCTGCGCCACCGGCAACAACTGCATCGGCGAAGCGACCGAGATCATCCGGCGCGGGCAGGCGACCGTCGCGCTGGCAGGCAGCTCGGAAGCCGGGCTGGTCGATATTGCCATCGCCAGCTTCAACAACATGACGGCGATCTCGCGCCGCAACGACGATCCTGAACACGCCTCGCGCCCGTTCGACAGCGACCGCGACGGCTTCGTGATCGCCGAGGGCGCGGCGATGCTCGTGCTGGAAGAACTGGAACACGCCAAAGCGCGCGGGGCGCACATCTACGCCGAAATCGTCGGCTACGGGCATACGTCGGATGCGTACCACGTCACGGCTCCGCTGGAAACTGGCGAAGGCGCGGCGCGGGCGATCACGTATGCGTTGGAGGATGCTGAGCTGAACGCCAGCGACATCGACTACATCAACGCGCACGGAACCAGCACGCCGCTCAACGACAAGAGCGAAACGCTGGCGCTCAAGGTCGCGCTGGGCGAGCAGGCATACGGATCCGATCAGCTCCACAAAATCGGTCACCGGACATCTGATGGGCGCTGCCGGTTCGGTCGAGGCGGTGTTCTCGATCAAGGCGCTCAACGAAAACTTCATTCCGCCCACCGTCAACCTGGTTAACCCCGACCCGGAGTGCGACCTGAACTACACGCCCAACGTCGGCGTGGCGCACAACATCGAGCGGGTGATGAGCAACTCATTCGGGTTTGGCGGTCACAACGCTGTCTTGATATTTTCCAAGTACCGCGAGAATGGCCACAACTAACCGGGGCTTAACCCCGCGCGCCGACCCCATCTATGCGCACATCGTCGGTTGGGGGATGGCGGTTCCAGACAAAATACTCAGCAACGAGGACCTCGCCGCCATCGTCGAGACGACGGACGAGTGGATTCGGGCGCGCACCGGCATCGCCGAGCGACGCATCGCCGGGGAGAAGGACACGACGGCGACGCTCGGCTTGAAGGCGGCGCAGCAGGCGCTGGAAATCGCCGACATCCTGCCGACCGAAATCGACATGATCATCGTCGCTACGTCGACGCCGGAGCACATTTTCCCCAGCGCCGCCAGCCTGATCCAGTCGTGGCTGGGCGCGACCAAAGCGGGCGCGTTCGACCTGAGCGCCGCCTGCTCAGCTTCGTTTACGGTGTCGACATGGCAGCACAGGCGATCCGCTCCGGCAGGATCGACACAGCGGTCGTGATCGGCGCGGAGACGATGAGCCGCGTCCTCGACTGGCAGGATCGCGGGACGTGCATCCTGTTCGGCGATGGCGCGGGCGCGGTCGTCCTGACCGCCAGCAACGTCGAGGGCGGCGTGCTGTCCGCCGTGCTGCGCTCGGACGGCTCTGGCGGCGACCTGCTCGGCATCCCCAGCGTCGGCAGCATCGACATCGGCGACATCCCGGTGCTGACAAACGGCTACAAATACGGCAAGATGCACATGAACGGCGGCGAAGTCTACAAATTCGCCACGCGCGTGATCGGCGAGAGCATCACCCAGGCGCTGGACATGGCGGGCTTGACGATCAAAGACCTCAAGCTGATCGTGCCGCACCAGGCGAACCAGCGCATCCTTCAGGCGGCGGCGCGCGCGCTCAAGGTCGACGAGTCGATGTTCGTCAGCAACATTGAACACTACGGCAATACCTCGGCGGCGTCGATCCCGATTGCGCTGAGCGAAGCTGTCGCTCAGGGGCGGATTCAGCCCGGCGACTACATCGCCTTCGTCGGCTTCGGCGGCGGTCTGACCTGGGCGGCGATGATCGTGCAGTGGGCGTCGCCCGTGCCGGAAGAACGCTCCGTCCTGAGCCTGAACCGCCAGCGCCGTCAGGTCAGCTACTCGGTCGCCTGGGGGCGGGCGCGCCTGAGCCGCTGGAGCCACCAGATTAACGAAATCGTCGGTCGCATCCGTCCGAGGCAGGGGCGCATGTCGCGCCTGCGCCGCAAGATCGACCAGCACGATTTCCGATGATCGCGGAGCAGCCGCCGCGCGAATACCGCGCACCCACAATTCGCCTCCGGTTCCGTCGTGACGGAGGATCATGCGCATGATTCGACGGTTGGCGCTTGCCGCCTTCGTGCTGCTGATTCACACGTCGCTGCTCGCACAGGATTCACCCGGCGCGGTCATTGAGTTCTACGGCGCGGTGCAGTCCGTCAATGAGACGGCACTGGTAGTCAACGGGCAGATTGTCGACATCCAGAGCGCGCAGGTCACGACGCCGCTGGTCGTCGGCGTCACCGTGCGGGTCACCGCAACTTACGCGGATGATGGCAGCCTGACGGCTCAGACCGTCGAGGCGTTTCCGCCGGGAGTCATCCCCGGCATCGTCGTCATCAGCGGCGCGATCACCGGCATCACCGACAGCACGATCACGATACAGGGTCATGCCATCGACACCACCGACGCGGTCGTCACCGGCACGCCTGCGCTCGGTCAGGCGGCGACCGTCTACGCCGTCGCGTCCGCGACGGATAGCTGGCAGGCGCGTGTCGTGATCGTGCATGACGCGATGCCCGCACCAATCGAAACGCCGGAAGCCGCCGCGCCGATTGCCACGCCCGAAATTGTGCCGCCGACCGCTACCAGCACGGTCGCCGCGCCGGTCAGCACGCCGGAAGTCGTCGCGCCCGCGCAGACGG
>JAXLWE010000050.1:0-39165 GCA_046328655.1 Anaerolineae bacterium
GGATGCGCGATAGAAGGCGATGATTTTACTGGTGAGGACGACGAGCTGCGCGAACGCCAGCGCGACCATCCAGACCGGCTTGTCACCGATCAGTAGGGCGATGATCAGGACAATAGGAATCGTAAGCGCCCGCTGGATGTCGTCTTTGAGCGCGAGCATCGATACAATCGCCGCACCGCCCATCACCAGCGGCATCTCGTACAGCGTCAGCCCTGTCCATACGCCAAACAGCGTGTCGAGCGCGCGCCCGCCGCGCAAGCCTAGAAATACCGAGAAGGCATGACCGACCGTCGGCATCAGCGCCACCCAGAACAACTGGCTGTCCGGTAGCTGTAACCCCCACCTGGCGATGAACACGGGCGTGAAGCCCTTCAGGAAATCGAGGATCAGCACGGCGATGCCCAGCCGCCATCCACCTGCCCGAAAAGCGTTGGCTGCGCCGGGGTTGCCATCACTCTGTCGGCGCGGGTCGACCCGGAACAACAACCTGCCCAGCCACACCGACCAGGGCAGCGCACCCGATAGGTAGGCGAGGATGAGTAATACAGGAAAAGCGGTCATGGTCGTCAGCGCAGCAGCGGATTGAGTTCGTGGAGCGTCCGGTCAAGCAGGGCGACGCCCTCTTGCAGCGTTTTGCCGAGGAACATGCCCGGCATCTGTTCAGTTAGTTCCGGTCGCTCGGAGAAGATGCGCCCACCGTACCCAATGATCGGATGTCCTGACTCGGCAGCGTCGGGCAGCCAATGAGTCCACTCGGACAATGTACGCGCCGTTTCTTCGGTCATGGCGACGAATACCAGAATCGACGCGCCGACTTCGTTCACGAATGTGACCAGATCGTCCAGCGGCATCGTCTGTCCCAAGTAGGTGACTGGCCAGCGTAGTCGCCGCAGCAGCACCGATAAGATCAGCAGGCTGCCCTCGTGGAGTTCTCCGGGCGCACACGCCAGCACGACCGGGCTGACGTGATAACAGGGCGGTCCGGTTCGCGTCCACATAACGAGGTGTTGGCGCAGATGGTTGGTGGCGAAGTGCTCGGTCGCCACGTCGATCTGCCCTCGGCTCCAGGCGTCGCCAATGTCGTTGAGGACGGGGAGGATCACGTCGAAGATCAGGGTTTCCATCGGGTAAAGCGCCAGCGCGTCGCTCAGCACTTGGCTCGAACCTTCGGCGCCGTGTGCCAACAGACTTTCGAGCAGGCGCTGATGCAGGAGCGGCAGCGAGTCGCTGCTGCCGGTCTGCTGGAACAATGGTGCGGACGCGCGCGCAGTAACGAGTCCTTCCCCTTCACGCTCAATATGCTGAAGCGCCCGGATTGCTTGGCTGGTCTGCATCCCTTCGTCGATGCGCAGCTTGACCCACTGCAACCGCAGCACGTCCTGCTGCGAATACAGTCGATGCCCGCCAGCCGTCCGCGCCGACTGCGGGAAATCGTAGCGACGCTCCCACACACGCAGCGTGGTTTCGGAAATATCGGTCATCCGCGACACTGCGCCAATGTTGAACAGCGGCTCTTCGTTCGCGGTCAGTTCGCTGCGAGATTGCGTCATCGCTATGCCTTGTCGTTGTTTGCCCCATATTTCCACATAGTCTACATCTATTCGCGGTTATTGTCCAGATATTCTCGACAATAAATTGGACAAAACATTGACAAATCTACTTCACTGTGCTATTGTTTGTCCAGATTTCTTATACACACAGGTGAGATGATGGCTTTGGAGTTGGCTTCCTGGGAGCATCGGCTGCTATCGTGGGCGCACGAAGCGCTCACCAGCCCGGCGCTTGACAGCCGTATCGAGACCGGGGTGAATGAACTGGACAACGCCTACGCCTACTGCGAGCGCGTCACGTGTGCTAACAGCCGGACGTTTTATCTCGCCTCAGCGCTGCTCCCGGTGGATACGCGCCGAGCGGCGCGGGCGCTCTACGCTTTCTGCCGTTCGACTGACGATCTGGTGGACAAGACGCGCGGGCTGAATCATGCCGATCAGGTCTTCGACAACTGGCGTGCCCGCCTGAGCAACCCGCACCCCGCCGCCAACGATCCCGTGCCGCTGGCATGGGCGGATACGCAGGGGCGCTTTTGTATTCCGCGCGGCTATGCCGAACAGTTGATCGCGGGTGTCGCCCGCGACCGGACGCATCGGCGCTATCAGACCTTCGCCGAACTGACCGAATACTGCTACGGTGTCGCCTCCACCGTCGGGCTGATGGCGATGCACATCATCGGCTTTCGGGGGCACGGCGCGCTGCCATACGCCGTCAAGCTGGGTATCGCCCTCCAATTGACCAATATTCTGCGTGATGTCGGCGAAGACTGGCGCGCCGGTCGTCTGTACCTGCCACTTGATGAGCTTGCCGAGTTTGGGCTAGCCGAAAGCGACATTGCCGATGGGCGTGTCGACGACCGCTGGCGCGCCTTCATGCGCTATCAGCTTGAGCGGGTTGAGCGCCTCTACGCCGAGTCCGAGCCGGGCATTGTCCTGCTGCACGCCGATGGACGCTTTGCGATCACGGCGGCAGCCGAACTGTACCGCGCGATTTTGCGCGACATCGAGGCGCACGACTACGACGTATTTCATCGACGAGCGCACGTCGGCTGGCTGGGCAAGCTCAGCCGCCTGCCGCGCATCTGGTGGAACAGCCGTACTTTGGGACAGCATCGTTAGGGTTTACAGGAGTGCATAAAATGCGCGTCATTATCACCGGCGGAACGGGTTTTATCGGGCGAAGTCTCGCCTCCAGTCTCGTCAACGACCATCACGAAGTCATCGTTCTGAGTCGCAATCCTGTTCATACGCACGGGCTGCCTGCCGATGTGCAGGTCGTTGGCTGGGATGCAAAAACCGCGCAGGGCTGGGGGCATCTGGTAGATGGCGCGGACGCCATCGTCAATCTTGCCGGAGAAAGCATCGGCGGAAGCGGGTTAATTCCGGCTCGCTGGACAGACGCGCGCAAGCAGCGCATTCTTCAGAGCCGCCTCGATGCTGCCAACGCGGTCGTGCAGGCGGTGAGAGCAGCCAGGCGTAAGCCACGTGTCGTCGTGCAGGCGTCGGCGGTTGGCTACTACGGCGCATCCGGCGACGAGGTGATCACCGAAACGAACGCTGCCGGAAATGATTTTCTCGCGCAGGTGTGTGTCCAGTGGGAGAACGCCAGCGCGCCGCTGGACGATCTGGGCGTGCGCCGCGTCGTCATTCGCACCGGATTGGTGCTCAGCCCGGACGAGGGCGTACTACCTCGTCTGATGCTGCCGTTCCGCTTCTTCGTCGGCGGGGCGCTTGGTTCCGGGAAGCAGCGGTATCCCTGGATTCACATCGACGACGTGATCCGCGCGATCCGTTTCCTGATTGACGACGACGCCAGCGGCAGCTTCAACCTGACCGCGCCCAATCCACTGACCAACCGCGATTTCAGCCGCGCGCTGGGGCGCGCGACGCACCGCCCGGCGCTGATCTCGGTGCCATCATTCGCGCTGCGGCTGGTGCTTGGCGACATGGCGACGCTCGTAATAGATGGTCAGTGGGCAATCCCACACAAATTGAGCGAAATGGGGTTCAGATTCCGTTTCACTGAACTGGATGCCGCGCTCCATGATCTGCTTCACCCGAATACTGCCGCGCGTCCGCAGTCGACGGAATTACGCGCGTTGCCCGTCAAAGGACAGGAATAATCAAGTCTTCCGCCGGATCGGGCGTTAGCCCGCCTCATCACTCATCGTCACACAGGAAATACTCATGTCCAGAATAACTGTAATTGGCAGCGGCTTCGGTGGTCTCGCTGCCGCTATTCGCCTCGCTGCCAAAGGGCACGATGTTGAGCTGTTCGAGAAGCGCGACAAGCTCGGCGGGCGGGCTTACGTCTATGAGATCGACGGCTTCAGGTTCGACGGCGGTCCGACCGTAATCACCGCGCCGTTCATGTTCGACGACCTGTGGGCGGCGGCGGGCAAGCGCCGTGAAGATTATTTCGATCTCGTGCCGTGCGATCCTTACTATCGCATCTTCGATCACGGCGGGCGCAGCTTCGATTACAACGGCGACGAGAACTTCATTCTCAGCCAGATCGAGCGCTGGAACCCCGCCGACAAAGCCGGCTACCAGCAGTTCATGGCGACGACGAAAGCCATCTTCCAGAAGGGTTTCGTCGAGCTGGCGGACAAGCCGTTTCTCCACTTCACCGATATGCTCAAGGTCGCGCCCGACCTGATCAAGATGCAGTCGTACCGCAGCGTCTACGGCTACCTGTCGCAGTTCGTCAAAGACGACTTTCTGCGCCGCTGCTTCACCTTTCATCCGCTGCTGATCGGCGGGAACCCGTTCGATGCACCCTCGATCTACGCCATGATCCACTATCTTGAGCGTGAATGGGGGATTCATTATGCGATGGGTGGCACGGGCGTGATCGTCGCGGCAATGAAGACGCTGTTCGCCGAACTGGGAGGCAGAGTGCATCTCAACGCCGATGTCGCCGAGATTCTGGTCGATGACGGCAGTCGCCGCGTGACCGGCATCCGTCTCGCTAATGGGACGATTCACCACGCCGACCAGATCGTCTCGAACGCCGACGCTGCCTTCACCTACCGCAACCTGATCCCGGCGCGTTACCGCCGCAAGTACAGCGACCGCAAGATCGATAACATGAAGTACAGCATGTCGCTGTTCGTGATCTATTTCGGCACCCGGCGCCAGTACCGCGATCAGGGACTGGCGCATCACAACATCATCCTCGGCGAGCGCTACAAGGGGCTGCTGAGCGACATTTTCGACAAAAAGCGCTTGTCGGACGATTTCTCGCTGTATCTGCACATGCCCAGCCTGACCGATCCGTCGGTCGCGCCGCCCGGCTGCGAGAGCTTCTACGTGCTGTCGCCCGTGCCGCATCTCGGCTCCGGCATCGACTGGACGAAAGCTGCCAAGCCGTACCGGGATGCGATCATGCAGTTCCTCGAAGACAACTATCTGCCTGATTTGCAGGCGAATATCGTCGCCGAGCATCACATCGACCCGCTGCATTTCCAGAACGTGCTCAACAGTCACAACGGGGCGGCGTTCTCGTTCCAGCCCACGCTGACGCAGTCGGCATGGTTCCGCCCGCACAACCGCTCGGAAGATTTCGACAACCTGTATTTCGTCGGCGCGGGCACACATCCCGGCGCGGGGCTGCCGGGCGTGTTGTCGTCTGCTATCATCGCCGAAAACCTGATCGGCGACCCACTGCCCCATCCTGCGCCCGTACTGACTCCGGCGAGGGCATGAGCGATGACATACGCCGCTTTCCTCGTGCAGTTTCTGGTCGTCCCCATCGTGATCTTGGGCGTGCTGGTCTATCGTGACCGCCGCAGACCCACCGCCCTTACGCACGGGCTGCTGTCGCCGCCGCTTGCGCTGGCTGCCCTCGCCGTGATCGCGGTCGTCTATACCACGCTATGGGATAACCATTTGGTTGCGACGGGAATCTGGCGCTACGACCCGGCGCTGGTGATGGGTATTACGCTTGGCTGGGTGCCGCTGGAGGAATACCTGTTCTTCATCCTCCAACCGCTGTTGACCGGACTCGGATTTCTGCTGCTGGCGCGGCGCATTTCGACTACTGCTTCATTCAGACCTGACAGCGACAGCCGGATCGTGTCGGCGCTCGTGGTCAGCATCGTCTGGCTGACATCGGTCGCGCTGCTGCTGGTCGGCTGGAAGCCGGGCAGGTATCTGTCGCTGGAACTGGCGTGGGCGCTGCCCCCGATTGCCCTTCAACTGGCGGTCGGGGCGGATATCCTGTGGCGCTTCCGGCGCGTTGTCGTCCCATCAATCGTCATGGGGACGCTGTACCTGTGCGGGGCGGACTGGCTGGCTATCCGGAGCGGGACGTGGACGATTAATGCGGAATACTCGCTGGGCGTTCTGGTTGGCGGCGTGCTTCCTATCGAAGAAATCATCTTCTTTCTGGTCACAAATGTGCTGCTCGTCTTCGGGCTGACGCTTGCTCTGGCTCAGGAGAGCTTGACCCGCCTGCCGTCGCGTATCACTGGAAAGCTGACCGAGGATAAAAGGTTGTCCAGCGGCTGAATCGCCGTCTAATTCCGTCTATATGAATCTGCCTGCAGGAAACGGAAGCTGGCAATACTTGACAAGTGATTTCCTGAATACGCAGACAGTGTCGGAGTAGAAGCAAATGCAGCACGTTGGATGAGTCAATGGAAAAGAAAAAGAGGGTTACATCCTGTCATTACTCCTCCAACATCTCTCAGCGCCCAGACGGAATATGCTTTGTCAACCAGCGGCTTTGTAGATCGACAGCCAGGCAATGAACGGTTTTGGGTGCCGTGAACACAGCATCAATACCTGATAGAGTGGCGCTTGTGTGCTGCTCTCCACGTGCCGACTTCTTGAGCCGGATCAGGATGCGGGATTTTTACAATTCTTGCGGCGCATAATCCCGTACAATAATGGGATGTCGAAATCCAGTTTGGTGGAAATCCCGTGACCCTGCGCCACTTCACGCTTGAAGCCGGGCTGCAGCCATATATTCGATCTTTCTCGATCCTTGAAGAGCCGCAGGCGGTTTTCAACAAGCGCGTTATTTTGCCCGATTCTTATCCGGTGCTGTTTGTCAGCTGCGGTGCGCCTTTCGTGGTGGAGCAAGCAGATGGCGCTCAGATCGAACTGCCCCGCGTTTTCTTGGTCCGGGCACAAACCCAACCCCTCCGCATCAAAGCGACAGGCTCGTGCCACGCAATTGGTGTCAATTTAGAGTCCTGGGGAACCCGTTTTCTAGTCGATGAGCAGGTCGATCTCACCACTTCGCCGATTGTCCCGCTCGATGGTGCCTGGAGCGACCTAAGGCGGGTGCTTCAGCGGACACTCAATCAACGGGGCGATAGGGAGGCGCTTGCCGTTCTTGAGCAATTCATCTCCGACCTACACCGCTCGATGCATCCTGATGTCCTGGCGGTGCGCGCTGCCGTGGAAATGCTCTACGCCAGCCGTGGAGGGCAGAGCGTAAAAAACCTCGCTGCCGACTGCTATCTCTCCCCCAGCCAGCTTGAGCGTCAGTTCAACTATTTCACCGGGCTGACGCCCAAAATCATCGCCCGTCTGATCCGTTTTGACGCCGCCTGCGCGAAGCTGTTGAATGAGCCATCCAGTCGCCTGACCGATATGGCGCAGCGGCTGGGCTACGTCGATCAGGCTCATTTCGTTCATGAGTTCAAGGCGTTCGCCGCTTGCACGCCGCGCCAGGCGCGCGAGTACATTCGCTGGCTTGCCGCAGATGCGGAATTTCTACAATATTCCTGACCCTCTCACTTCTACAATCCGTGTGTTTTCCGCATATTTGGGGCGAAACACATGGAGACACAAACTCAAACCAGCGCACCCAACCGGAACGCGCTGATTTTCATCGTTGTCGTGGTCATCCTCAATACCCTGGGGCTGACGCTCATCGCGCCTGTAGCGCCTTTTCTGGTGGCGCGTTATGTGAGCGACCCAAACGCTATCGGCGTGGCGGTTGGCTGGCTGAGTTCGATATACGCCATCTGCCAGTTCGTGGCTGCACCGGCGCTGGGGTTACTCAGCGACCATTTCGGACGCCGTCCGCTTTTGCTCATCTGCCTGCTCGGTTCGGCGGTCGGCTATCTGTTCCTCGGTGTCGGCGGGGCGCTCTGGGTCCTGTTTCTGGGGCGCGCGATTGATGGACTCACAGGCGCCAACACCAGCATCATCATCGCCTATATCACCGACGTTGTGCCTTCGGCGCAGCGAAGTCGCTACTTCGGTATGATTGGGGCAATCGGGGCGGTCAGTGTGGTTCTGGGTCCGGCGGTGGGCGGTTTGATCGCCAAGCTGGGTTATGAAGTACCTTTCTATGTCGCCGGAGCGATAGCTCTTATCAGCGTGTTTTACGGTCTGTTCTTTATGCCTGAAAGTCTGTCAAGAGCGCAGCGCGTCGGGTCGATCCGGTTGGCAAAACTCAATCCGCTGACCACGCTGAGCGACGTTTTTGCTCAACCGCAGCTTCGCTGGCTGCTGATCGCCCTGTTTCTCTATACGCTCTCCACAATCATCCTACCGTCCAACCTGGGGTTGTTCACGCGGGACATCCTGAGCTGGGATGCCGACACCGTCGGGGTGTTGTTCTCAATCTTCGGGATAGCCAGCGTCGTCGTGCAAGGGGTACTTCTTCAGTGGTTATTGAAGCGCATGATTGCCTCACGGGTCACGCTGGCGGGCTTATGGTTTACGGCGATAGCCTTACTGCTGGTGGGGCTGGTCGGAGTTCTGGATACGTCTGCGCTGCTCTATGTCGGGGTCGTCGTGTTTGCGCTTGGCGATGGCTTCACCAGCCCGACACTCCTCGACCTCATTACGCGCGGAACCGACGAGCGCTCCCAGGGCAAAGTGCAGGGTGGAAGCCAATCGATGCAGTCACTTGCCAACATTCTGGGTCCGGTGCTCGCAGGCGCACTCTACGATCATCTGGGGCGGTCTTCACCCTATTGGGGCGGGGCGGTCATCGTCCTGCTGGCAATCGTGGCGGCACTATGGGCGCTCCCGGCATTCCGTAAATTTACAGCTTCGACTGAGGACACATCTGGGTCGAATGCGTAAACAAAGCAAACGCACCTGCGGAGATAAGTGATAACCCCTGCACGGTATGACTCAGGTCAATATTACGCGCTACATTTTTCCAATTCTAACTAAGAGAGGGTTTTTCGGGTGATCTTGGCAGAATCGGGATAATCACCATCCAAAACAGTTTATTCTTATTTTATATTACCTCTTTTGGACCTGAGGATCTTGTTTTCGTCTCCTGGTCAGAAACTCGACTTCGTGCTTGCTCAATCCCATACTGCGATTGCTGCTCGCCGTAATCTCGACAAGGAACTGCTACACGCCACCATCATGGAACTGCGACAGCAGGGCATGAGCTACCGCGAAATTTCACCGATGGTCGGGTTGCATTGGACGCGCATTCAGCAAATTGCTAAATCACATAACGGATTGTCAGATTAGCTGCGCAGTGCTTTCGTTATGTATCCGCTACCGGTAGGGTAATTGAGTTTCTGTCCGAGCTATGACCAAAAGCGGTCAAGGACGCTGGAAAAAGCCATCACGGGCGTCTGTGTGAGCGAAACGTCATGTGAGCCAGAGAAATAGTGAACGATTCGAGCGGAAGACATACGATGTCTATCTGAGTCAATCAGAATTGCCCCACACTGAGAAGTCCATCGCCTCAGCCGAGTATTCGCCTGCGTTAAACGAAGGTTAACAATAGCGCTTGCGCTGAATTCTGTCATTCAGCATACAATATGGTAGGTTTTCACTTTGCACGAATTAAAAATGAATGGCGACCATATTTTGCGGGCGGGGGTTTCCTGCCTCGCTCATTGGTCGTTGCTGTCAAATCGGCGTCTGATGACGGCTTAACCTCACAGGTACCGCGTAAAATGCTGTTGTGAACACTGGAAAGGGCGCGCCATGACCTGGAAGCTTCTCCAACCTCTGCTCGTTGTATTTGGGCTATTCCTCTTGATCGGCAGCCTTCAAGCGCAGGGGGAAACGTCTCCAGACTGCGATGAGGAGTTCCAAATTTATCGCGCGGCTGACGCGACGCTGGACAATGCAAATCTCAATTATCAACTCAGCCAGGACGATAAGTGGACATGGGAAACCGTGCTGGCGGATCCGCACATCGGTGATGACTACGAACAACTCATTGTCGAATACGAGCTTCCGCTGATGTGCAAGTCAGCGAGTGGAATGGCTGAACCGATATGCGAATTCACATTCCAGTGGCTCGCCGACCGCTACCGCGAGAACCGAGAAGCGGCGCGCGGTGGGTTAAGCACGGCGCAGTCGTCGGTCGAATTGTGGCGAGGACGGGTAGCTGCCGCACAGCTTGAGGAGTCGGTCGCCTCGCTGCGATTGATGGCGTGCCAAACCGGCAGTGAGACCAGTTTGGAGGCAGCAATCAGTGCGGGCTTTGCTATTAGTGAGCCTACCTTCCAGGATGAAGTCGCACGCGCTGTCAATGAGCACATACGGGTCGGAATGGTTGCCTACAACAGCGGTGACAGTGGAGCAGCTCTGTCGCGCTTCGAACAGGCAGCGAGCATGGCAAGACCAATTTCCCCACGTGCGGCAGCAATTGTTCGTTACTACAAGGGGAATATCTACGCGGGATTAGGGCAGTGGACATCGGCGATCGCCGAATATAACACGGCGATTACGCTGGCGGATCCCTCTCCGGCTCTGTATTACTACGCACGCGGTGTCGTTCAGACGTATCTTCCGGATCAGCAGGCAGGCTACGAAGGTGCGATCAATGATTACCTCACGGCGCTGGCGCTCGAACCAGGCAATCCACTCTATTTCTTCGCGCTCGGCAGCGCGTATACCCATCTTGGTCGATGGGCTGAAGCGCTCGAAGCGCTGCGCCAGTATGTGCGCTTGAGCCAAAATGACGATCCACTGATTCTCGATTATCTCGACGCGCTGGTCGCGCTGGTCGGCTATGACATTGACGACGAACTGACTCAGACGTGGATAACCGGACTGCGCCAGGATGATCATGGCATCGCCATCCGCATCCCCTCAAGTTGGGATGCGCGCGAAGTGGCTGTTACGGACGGTTCCGGTTTCCTTAGCCCGCGTCACTATGAATTCTATCTATCGAATTCAGAGTTTCCGGCACTCTGGGTTCCGCCGCTCAACCCCGGTGCGGGACTTCAACTGGTAACTGGCGAAGTGCGCGTCTATGTGGCTGCTTATCCGACACAGACCCTGAATCCGAATGTCAGCGCCGATGCCACCCCTATCGAGGTGATCGCCGTCGCCAATGATAACCCCGATCCTGAGGTTTTGCTGGAGGGACCAACCGAGGTCAGTCTGGGAGGTAAGCGCGCAGCGTATCTGGTTCAGCGCGTGCCGGGGACGAGCTTCACACGCATTTTTATCGCGGTTGAACTGGGCGAAGGCATGACGGCGTTCATGATTACCTATGCGAACTTGGACGAGTGGGAGCAGTTCTTTGACGTGATCCTCACGATTGCGGCGACGATGAATTACGCGGTCGATCCGCAGCCGATCTCGCTCGACATGGACGCTGAGGGCGACCCAAATGATCCGGGGGCAACGCCAACACCCGTCCCGCTAGTCATGAACTCCATCAGCTACGGTGAAACCAAGGATGGAGTACTCACGACGACGGGTTCTTCATTTTACCAGTTCAACGGTAGTGCAGGGGATGAAGTCACCATTACGTTAAATTCAACCGACTTCGATCCACTTCTTGAGCTTCAGAATGGAAGCGACACCCAGATCGCCTCGAATGATAACTTCGACGGATCAAACACCCAGATCAGTCTGGTACTTCCCGAAACCGGCGCATACAAAATCGTGGTGCGGTCGCTAAATTCCGGCGCGAGCGGGCGATTCCAGCTCGCCCTGGTGCTGAACAGCGCCGGGAATCCGATACCGGAACCCACCGTCGAGGCTGAAGGACTTCCTCCCGGCGCACTTGATGCCATTTCTGACAGGATGAACCCGCCCGATCAACCCTATTCAGTCACCTCGACTGTTCGGCTGACAGAGAACATAGAGATTCCGCTCTTGAGCGCAAGCGCATTTGGAGCGACGTTGAGCGAGAACCTGATTGTGCTTGGCGAGAGCAGCGATTCCTACTGCGTCGTTGTGGATCGCCCGCTCAGTCTCGACCTGAAGGGTTACGACATTTCTATTCTCGGTCACATGCTCATTGTCGATCTAGGGGGTGCCTCCAGCCCCATTCCCACCCATGAAAGCCACTTTCTGATCCAACGCGAAATCACTCCGGAGATTCTCGAATATCTTGATGATCCCTGGCGCGTTATTCCTGCGAGCGCCATGAGTGGTTTGGAACGAGACTGGAACGATATTTGCGGATACCGGACAGGCGATGCGCAGTACTATGTTATCCCGCCAACCGCTACCCCCACCTCCACACCGACTCCGCTTCCTACTGCGACTCCGGTTGCCGGGTTAAGCGGCATCCTGCTGTTTGTACGCGACAATGACATCTATCGTCTGGAGACCTCCGGTACGGAAACCCGCCTCACAGATACCCCGGATGTCTATAAGACCGCCCTCGCAATCTCACCGCGCGGGGATATGGTCGCGTATATCGCAAATGACAGCAGTCAGCATACGATGATGAGTAGTCATGCGGATTCGATAACCGTGCTTGAGGTCAACACCGGGCGCACGAGAAACCTGACCGACCCGATTGACCGTCAGGGGTTTTCGCGCGTTCTTGACGGGCTTGCCTGGTCACCAGATGGCACGCACATCGCATTTACGGAAATCGCACGCGGTGAAAACCACGTGGCGATTTCGGTGGTTTCTGCCGGTGCCGAGCGTACTGGAACCGACACCCGCATCGGAGTAGGCGACCTGGGGTATACCACCTACGGCAATCCGGCGTGGTCGGCAGATGGAACGCGCGTTTATGCCATCACCGACGGATGCAGTGCTGCGTGCATCCGCAGTTTCGCCGCCGACGGACGTGGTGAGCCGGTTGATGTCCTACCCTCCGATTTGAGTGCTGACATCCTGGCATTTAATCTCGCCGTCTCTCCGGATGGCACGAAACTTGCCTTCTACCGTCTGGAGAACGACTTCTATTATGTGACGGTCTACGATTTCGCCTCCCAGCAGCTCATTCTCACGCAGGTTCAACCGCGCACGGATCGGTTTGGGTTAGCGTGGTCGCCTGATGGTCGCCAGATTCTGACCTCAGCCATAGACGGTTTACAGAACATTCCCAATGCTTTTGGTGAGCTGTATGCCTTTACCCCGGTTGACGGTCCGGCGACAGATGCTATCCAGATAACGGATGACCAGGCTTGGGGCGGTGCTTGGCTGGAACCGGGCACAGTCGTGTCGGTATCGCCAACCCCGACCGTCGAGTCCGACGCGCCACGCGAAAGTGAGGCTGCGATCAGTGGACGCTGGGAAGGGTCGGTAGACGAAGGCGGACTCGGTTACACAACGGCGTTGAGCCTGAACCAGTGTTTTCCCAACCAGATCGTCTGTGGCGGCGCAACGTATTCAGCCGGGGGATGTCAAGCCGCGATCAGCTTGATTAGCCGCGACGGTAACACCATTCAACTTTCTCAACAGGGCATAACCGGTATCTGCCATGACGCGATCATCACCCTGAAACCGATTGATGCCCAAACATGGTCAGCCGTATATGTGGCTGACGGTGGTTTCCGAAGTGGAGAGCAATTTGCCGAAGCACAGCTCACAGCGTCGAGACTGAGCGGATTTGACCATCTCTCGACACCAGTACCGACTTTCACCCCAACGTGGACCGCAAGCGCTTTCGCCACAATCCAACCAACGGCGACGCAAACCGCATCGAGCGAATTGCTGCCGACCTCAGTGACTGAGTCTGTGTCCGCAAATCAGTTTCAGCAGTGGGCGACTCGGGCAGAGGCAAGCAGCGAATACAGCGGTTCACGGTGGAGTGCTGCCCAGGCGACGGGCGAACCGAATACCGGTGCGTGCGGCGACTTCGACACCGCGTGGGCTTCGCAGACCGGTACCGGCAGAGACAGGTTGACCGTGTACTTCGACACTCCCGTCATAGCCGAACGAGTGAACATCTATCAAACCTATAATCCCGGTGCAATCGTCAATGTTGAGCTTATACCGGAAGATGGAGGCTCACCTATCCCGGTGCGGGGCAGCGCTGACCCCGGCACCGGTTGCCCCGGTATCTTCAGTCTCGATGTAGCGATGACCTACGCCGGGACCGTCATCGGCGTGAACGTGATTCTGGATCAGTCGATCACGGGAAACTGGAACGAGATCGACGCCGTGCAGTTGATCGGTCGAAGTGGTGTGGATGAGGTTTCCGCACCGACTGCGGCCAGAAGCCCGGAACTAATCATCACCGCCCCCGGTAGCTATCAAAGTGAGATCGGCTGCCCGGCATCACAGGGTGTCGATGGAGACTGGGCGCCCGACTGCACCTTGTCACAGCTCTTCGATAATGACGGGGATGGAATTTACACCTTCATCACAGCCGCCATTCCCGCCGGGGAATACGAAGCGAAGGTTGCGCTCGATCTGAACTGGGCACTGAACTATGGCGCAGACGGCATTCAAGATGCGCAGACATTCTCTTCCTTGTGCAAAACGACGGTGACGAAGTTGAATTCGTGTTTGACGGCAACACCTTATCTTCTCGACAGGGCATTTGCTGGTGCGCCGCAACCTCTGTAGTCGCCAGCCCCACGTCGTTTTGTCGTCTGCCGCACCCTTTTCATGTTCCGGTGACCGCCACCATTGATTGATTCTGGCTTCACCGTCACCGCCCTGATGATATCGGTTATCACACCGGATATGCGTATGCGCGTCACGCAGATTGGCGGCGGCACCTGTATTGCCGTAACGTCGCCGACGGCGCTGACGTGGGCTATCGTGATTTCCGCGCGCAACCGGTTCATCGCTCAAGCTCAGTGTTCGGTGGGGTATGCGCTGACCGAACGCAACGAAGAAGCCGTTCAATGCGGCGCACGCTATTTCAACAGTGCCAGCGACGATCCCAGCCTGAGCGATTACCGGTTCTTACTTCGTCGCGGCGCTCATTCACAGCGATGAGGTGTCATTGGGCATCGATTGGCAGACCATTGCCCGCACCCAGCATTATCTGGCTGCACATTGGTGAAGCAGAAGGCACTTCCCCGATGTGCGTGAATACGAAAAAGCTATGCGTCGCTTATGATGAGCTTGGTCTGACCGAAGCAGCGCGGCATTTGCGCAAACGATCGCGTTCGGAGGGGTGGGCGGATTACGCCGAAACATGGTTCTACGATGGGAGCGCGCAAGCGTTCTTGCAGCGCGTGAGTCATTATGTAGATGTGTCCTCGCAAACGCTGTCCACCACCCCCACCATTCCGCCGCTAAGCGAAACAGGGGCAAACGGCGGAACTCCAATGTTTATTGCACAGCTCTGTCCAATCGTCCTTTGATGACAGCGCCATTGGACAGCAGATGGTCATTATCAATCCAGATGGCTCACAGACTCTTTCAACGATTTCGGGCGCAATCATTACCCAGAATCATGACCTGATCGCTGTTTATGAGGATCGCAGCCCAGTCAATCTGACCGAGATTACAACCCCCGATTACCGTCAAGACCGGCTCCCGCTGATCTCCCCCGATGGGCATAGCGTAGCATTCATGTCCGGCGGACGGCTTTCGGTGATGGATGTTGGCGGAAGCAATCGTCGCCGCTTCGAGATTGCCGCCGATCAGTTCGAGTGGACGCCCGATAGCCAGGGACTTGTCTTCGGAAGCATCGATGAGTCGCGTATTGGAGTCGTCAACGTAGTGAGTGGTGAAGTCATCGCGGAACGAACGGACATTCGCTTATCAGATCTGGGCGATTACCTCAGCGTGGCAGCAGATGGAAGCATTGTCGTCGTGTCCGGCTCCGATCTGGTTGTGTACAACGCTGACCTGACTGAAGAAACGCAAATCACGAGTCTTGTGGACGAATATGCTTCGTCTGTCGCCTTCTCGCCCGACGGGCAAACGATCGCGTATGCTGCGCGGACGATCAACAGCGATGTGTTTGCGGAAGTGTTCCTCATTCAGCGCGACGGTTCGAATCGTCGTAACCTCACCAATGGGGCTGCGAATTTGGGATCAACTTTTGCCGATTTGCGTTGGTCCAGTGACGGCGGCTCGCTCCTGATTGACGATCCGTTCACGACGTTTCTGGCTGATACCGTAACCGGAAACGTGCGCGATCTATCGGAAACGGCAGACCATGCCTATTGGCTACCTGATGGAAGCGGGATGCTCGCTACCGTCTATCGAACCTTTGTTGAAACTGAGGATCAGTTCTTCCGTCAAAACATCGTTGATGTATCTGCCTCGACGCAGATGGAAGCAACCCGCTGCTAAGCCTCTTTCAGGGGATATGCGGCGATATCAGTATTAATCCCGGGTATCGGGAAGCCGAACGTAACCTGAAGTGCGCGATGTGTCCATGCAAACGGGTGAAGGCGCTGCAACGCCCGCTGCCGAGACGGCAGTTGCCCCGGAGACGGTTCGAGTTCGGATATCAGCACATGACTTTCCCCCCCCCCCTGCGCTCTTACTGCGACGCCTACTGCGACCACGCCGCTGCCGACCGCCACTCCATCGCTTACGCCGACGATTTCCACCTCACGCCGACAGAAAACCAAGCTTTCACGCTGTCGCTGACACCTGTTCCTGTGACTTGCCCCTGGCGTGCTGACCTCTCGCTTGTTCGTCGGATGCACCGGACGTGTGATCCCAGAGAGCGGAAACAGCGCTAACTGTGTCCACCACAGCCGACTACCTCAGCCGGACAGGTTGGGCAGATCCTCCCAGCGTGAATTCTCCAACTCCAGCGTCCTCAATGCGCCGATACCGCTGGTGGCGCGGATTATCAGGGATTGATCGGGTGACGGCGAAGAAAGATGATTGCCTACTGGCTTGAACCGCTTGGCAGCAGTCCAGCCATCGCCCCAACCCTGCGTCTGGGGTGTTGCACAAGCTGGCGGTCAGGCACCTGTATTCACCGCAGACGAAGGACTCAAGCTGCGAGACGACACAAGCACAAATTCAAATATTCTTGAAAACATGCCGTCGGCACTGTGGTAACCGCTGGAAGACCGATCAGCGCGAACGGGTATATGTGGTGGCGTCCGCGCTCCAAGCGACGCGAAGGTCAGGTCAGTTGAGAGCGCAGACGAGATCGAGACACTGATTCCGGTCGATGCGGCTGGCACATCGGCAGAGTCGACATGCATCGCCGTGACCGATGGACAGGTCAATCTGCGTCGCGGTCCCGGCAATAAAACTTTGACATCGCCGGGGCGGTCGAAGGCGGCTGGAGCACACCGTCAACGGTCAGAAGGATCAACCAGTCCGGCTTCACATGGTATCGGTTCGAAAATAATCTGTGGGCGCGGCAGGATGTTGTTTTCCTGCACGGGACTGCACAAATATCCCCGATGGTACGTTTGAGGACAAGTGTTTTCCCGTTCACGCGAAGTAGTGGGAGAGCCTGTTTTATTAGCGCGCGCCGGCGTTTTAGTCCACTGCTCATTCTGTTCGTTGGGAGAAACGAAATCATGATAGGGGCAACTCATCACTATGAAGGTACATTTCCTCCGCAGTATCGGAGCTGTAGTTGGGGACAGCTATAGCGGCGCTCATCTCCGCCCTGTTAGCCTGTGTGATTGGGTAGCCCCCTCAAAGATCGCTGGACATCAGTGATGGGGTGCTTGATCAGTGGATTCAACACATACGGGCAGGATTAAGAGATGGAGATCGCGGAGCGGCGCGGCGCGCTTTAAGCCAGTTTCGTAGGGAAAATCGTGGTGAAAAACGGAACGGGAACGCTTTACTACACGTTCCCGCTTGAAGCTGAGCTGTATGGCGCTTCCTTAGTGTACAAAACTTGGACCTGAGGGGATTCGAACCCCCGACCTCTACAGTGATTGTAGCGCTCTCCCAGCTGAGCTACAGCCTGTTCGCAGCGAAAATTAAAAGTGCCCTGCCGGGCAGTGTCAAGGTGCATCTGCCGTAAATCGTGCCCATCCTGCGCAATCGACCATTATATGAATGTCCTGATGATCAGCCTCGATACGGCGCTGTGGCGACTCAGCTTGAGGGCGATGCGCGCCGTCGTCACCTCGCCTACGCCGAGCGCGCCGGTGACACTGGCGATTATCGTCTACACGCCGCCGGGCATCGGTGGCTTATTTTCGCCGTCCTCGAACCTGACGATTTACCCCACCAACAGCCGCCAGAAGTGGAATTTTCCGCGACGCGATCCGCGAGGGGCAAACCGGGCGGCTCAGACGCGCAAGGTTGATCTGATCGTCACGCAAGACCCGTTCTCGACCGGGCTGGACGGCGCGCATGGCTGCGCCGCCGCCTGAAAGCGCCGCTGCTGGTGCAGAACACAGCTATTACTTCGGCAACGACGCCTGGCTAGCCGAAAGCCGCTGCGCAACCCAAGCGCGTTGCGCGAGCTTGGCAGATCTGTCGTTCACTGCGCTGACACGTACCGCACCGTCAACCGCAAGGAGCGCGACAATTATCTGGCGGCGGGCGGCTTGCACCGTCGCTCGATTGCGCTGCCGCTCGGCACGGCGTCGGCGGAGTTTGCCCAGCCGGTCGACGAAGCCGAGCTTGCCCGGCTGTGTGCCAGCCTTGGCTTGCTGCCGATCCACAAGGTAATCCTCTGGGTCGGCTATCCGTGTGCGTTCAAGCGGCTGCCGGTGCTGTTCAAGGTGTTTTGCCGTGTCGCTGAGCAGGAGCCGAATGCCCGCCTCGTGCTGGATCGGCGACATGACCCGTTCGCCGCAGGATCGGTACGCGCTGGCGCGCGACGAAGGCATTGCGATTCTGGTCACCATGCACGGTCCGGTCGCTCACGACCAACTGCCGCTTTACTGTCACGCTCGGCGACGTTTATGTGCATACGCGACGGCGTATGAGGGGCGTGCCGCGCGTGCTGTTCGAGGCATCGGCGGCGGGGGCTTCCGCTCGTCGGCATGAGCGCGGTCGGCGTCGATGAGGATCGAGGATGGGGTGAACGGCTACCTCGCTCCGGCGCTTGACATTGACGGAATGGCGGGGCGAATTGTGTCGCTGCTGGGCGACCTGAAGAAGGCGCACGAGATGGGTGCGGCGCGGGCGCGGGCATTCGAGCGCCGCGTCATTAGCGCAAACTGTTGCTGGTCGCGTTCTGGAAAAGCCGCCGAGCTGGTGCGGTTGAACTTTGCCTGTTTCAACTCACCACCGATGCCGACAACCCGATCCGCTGGCTTCAATGACCCAGTGGATCAACCGGCTCGCTGCCTGCTACGACCGCATCGACGTGATCACCATGCGCGCCGGGCGGCTGGCGGGTCGCGCCAAACGTAGAGGTGTCTTATCCTAGGTGGGCAAGGAGCGGGGCTACGGGGCGAAGCCCGCCGCGCCATCGAATTCTACCGGTTGCTGGTCGCCCGGCTGCGCGAGCGGCGCTATGCCGCCTGCTTCGCCCACATGATGCCGCTGTTCGCCGTCATGGGCGCGCCGCTGCTGCGCGGCGTGCCGATCACGCCGTGGTATACGCACCGCCAGGCGCACCGGACGCTGCAACTGGCGACCGCCGTCAGCCGCCGCGTCGTCACCGCCGCGCCCGACTCGTTTCCTGCCGACCGCGTTGCGTGGTCGGGCACGGGATCGACACGGAGTTTTTCGCGCCGGATGAGCGTATGCCGGAGCGGGTCTGACGCCGGACGCCGCCCAAACGTCGCTGATCGTTCACGTCGCTCGGCTGATGCCGATCAAGCATCAGGCGACGCTGATCCGCGCCATGCCGGATGTGCCGGAAGCGCGCGCCGTGTTCGTCGGTGACGTGCCCCCGCAGGTCGATCCGGCATATCGGCGCTGGCGCTGGAGACGCTGGCGAGTGAGCTGGGCGTATCGGCGCGCGTCACCTTCGCCGGGCATCAGTCGCCGGAGCAGGTGCGCGATTGGCTGCGTAGCGCGGCAGTCGCCGTCAACCTCAGTCCGCCCGGCTTCGTTCGACAAAGCGGCGCTGGAAGGCATGGCGGTCGGCGTGCCGACGCTGGTCGCCAGCGCCGCGTTTGACGACCTGATCGCCGATGTGCGTTTTCGCCTCGCCACGCCCGACGACCACGCCGACCTCGCCTGCCGCCTATGCTGATTCGCTGGCGCTGCCGGACGAGCAGCGGCGCGCGCTCGGCTTGGCGCAGCGGCAGGGCGATCGCGGCGCACAGCCTCGACGGGCTGATCGCGCGGCTGGTGAGCGTCCTCAACACCGGAGAGGTGGCATGAACTACCCAAAGACGCTGTCATCATCCCGGCGCTCAACGAAGAAGCCAGCATCGCCTGGCCAGATCGAGCTGATCCACGAGCACGCGCCCTCGGGCGGATGTCGCCGTGATCAACGACGGCTCGTCCGACCACACCGCCGCGATTGCCGAGCGCTGCGGCGCGGTTGTGCTCAACCCGCCGCACAACGTCGGCATCGGCGCTGCCGTGCAGACCGGCATGATCTTTCGCGGCGCGCTACGGCTACGAAGTCGCCGTGCAGAACGACGGCGACGGTCAGCACGACCCGCACGAAATCCCGCTGCTGGTGCGCGACCTGATCGACAGCGTGGGCTGATCTCGGTATTCGGCTCACGCTACATCGAGGATCGCGGCTACATCACGCTGGCGTGTCCGGCGGATTGGCATCGTCATCCTCGCGCGTGTCATCTCCGCGTCGTGACCCGCCAGGCACTTCACCGACCCGGTCTCCGGCTTTCGCGCCCAACCGCCGCACGATCCGCCTGTGCGCGCAGTTCTACCCGCACGATTACCCGGAGCCGGAAGCGGTCGTCCTGCTGCACCGAGCTGGCTTGCGCCTGCGCGAAATTCCGGTGACGATGAACCCGCGCTACGGCGGCAAGTCGTCGATCACGCCGTTCAAGTCCGGTTTGTACATGGTCAAGGTGCTGCTGGCGATTTGATCGACCCGATGCGCGTCAGCCGGAAGATCGATATGAAGAAAGGATTAACCTCACCCTCAGCCCCTCTCTACGCAGAGAGGGAAGCAGGGCAGACGATGGTAGGTCTTTGACCCTCTCTCCATTTTGCGGAGAGGGGTCGGGGGGTGAGGTCGACGCGTCCTGACGTCTCGGAAAGCCCTCGTCGTCGGCATTTATCAGCGCAAGCCGGGAATGTATCGCCCAGCTTGGCGTCGATCTGCTGGCGTCAAAGCACGGCACGACGAGCGCGGCGAAGTCCTGCTGGAGCGGGTCTACACCGACGGTTACCGGCTGGAAACGCTGCCTATTCGCCGCAACGGGAGCTTCCCACCTGCATTATTACGACGGTCTCGGCGCGGCGATCCGGCGCTTCCAGCCGGAGATCGTCCACATCGACGAGGAGCCGTACAATCTGGCGGCGTGGCAGGCGCTCTGGCACGCGCGCCGTGTCCACGCGAAATCGCTGTTCTTTAGCTGGCAGAATATCCTGAAGGCTACCCGCCGCCTTAACTGGGGGAGCGCTGGATGCTCGACCACGTCGATTACCTGATCGCCGGGACGGAGAGCGCGGCGGACGTGTGGCGCGCCAAAGGCTATCGCGGGCGCGCTGCCGTGATCGCTCAGTTCGGCGTCGACCCCGATCTGTTCCGCCCGGCGGACGAGACGCCCGCGCGCCCGTTCACCATCGGCTGTGTGGCACGGCTCGTACCGGAGAAGGGGCTGATCGTTCTGCTGCACGCCGTCGCTCAGTTGGGCGGTGACTGGCGGCTGCGGCATCGTCGGCGGCGGTCTCGCCGTTTGCCGACCTGCAATCGCTCGCCGCGCTGCTCGGCATCGCCGATCAGGTCACCTTCCTCAGCCAGATTCCGTCAACCGAGATGCCCGCCCAGTATCACGAGTTCGATGTGCTGGCGGTTCCGTCGCTGACCATGCCCAACTGGAAAGAGCAGTTCGGACCGCGTGCGACCGTCGAGGCGATGGCGAGCGGCATCCTGGTCGTCGGGCTCTGACAGCGGCGCGATCCCCAACGTGATCGGCGACGCGGGCATGATCGTGCCCGAAGGCGATGTCGAAGCGCTGGCGGCGGCGCTCTACCTGCTGCGCAGCAACCCGGAGATGCGTGCCGAGCTGGGGCGGCAGGGGCGGGTGCGCGTGCTGACTTACTACACGCACGCGGGCGTCGCCGAAGCGACCGTCGAGGTGTACAACGAGATGCTGGGGCAGAAAGCTGCCCAGCCTACCGAGCCGTAGGTATCGTCCACGCCTGCGGACGCCAGCCGATGCGCCGCCGCGCCTGCGCCGTGTCGATCTCCGGCATGTGCCGCTCGACCAGCTCGACCGTCTCCTTCACCAGCATTTCCAGCGTCAGCGCGGCGGCTCCCGGCTCGACGTGAAATGCCGCCTCCAGCCGATCCGCAAAATCCGGGGCAATCGCCAGCTCGGCGAAGCGGTGCATCCGTTTCGCTGAACTGGAACGGCGAGAAATAGCGCCGGTTCAGCCCTGCCAGCGTGCCGAGCAGGTTGTACGCCACCCCGACCATCATCTCGGTGCGCCAGATCGTCCCGTCGCGTTCCAGACGGTCGTGCAGCGCCCACACCGCCGGGAACGCCAGATAATGCCTGACCATCGCCTCGCGCAGCGGCGCCGGGTAATCGTCAAGCTGGCGCTGCCAGCGGGCGATCAGATCGCCACCATGCAGCGGGATCGCGTCCTGCCGCCGAGCCTTCTGGATCACCGAGGCGACATCCAGCGCTTCCAGCACCGACGCCATGTCGCTTTCCCACTGAGCGACTGTCGCGTGCGCGCACTGACATCTCGTTCACATAGTAATGCTCGATGAACTGCGTCTCCTCACGCGGGGCTATCGGCTTGCGATCCAGGTTGCCGTTGCGCCGCTGCTTCCGCCAGTGCTTCTTCGGGCGGCAGCGCGTCGTAGTACAGATCGCGTCGATGCTCTGGAATAGAAATCGCTGACGCCCTCCGCCACCGAGCCGGTCAGCAGGATCGCCCGGATCGCGGGCAGGGCGATGTACGGCTCGGCGCAGCGCTTCGCCATTTCGACCAGATAGTCGCTGGCTTCGGTTCGTGTTTGCATGTGGAGTCTCGCTTGCTTAAGCCGTCGCGGAATGAGGGACAGCGTCCGTTCATAGCTTATATCTTCAACTGGCGCGAGATGTTCAAATCTGCGGGCGAGGACGGCGTAACTGGATCGCCCGTGATTTTCATGCTACAATGCCAGATGAAATAATGAGAATTGTAATGTCTCTCAGAAAAGGAGTATGCCATGTCCGTCGCCCGCGTGATCGAAATCAGCGCCACGTCCAATCAGAGCCGAGGACGCGCTCAAGCAGGAATTACCCGCGCCAACAAGACGCTGCGCAACGTCAAGAGCGCCTGGGTCAAGGAGCAGCGCGTCAACGTCGATGGCGGCAACATCACCAGCTATCAGGTGAATATTGTTGCGGTGACGTTCGTGTGCTGGACGACGCCTCGTCGCTCGACCAGCGCCTGAGCACCGCCAGCACCTCGTCGTGGATCAGCCCGTTGGTGGCGACGATTGACGCGCCGGTGTACAGCGCATCCACGCCGCCATCGTAATCGCTCGTCCGCCCGCCCGCCTCCTGCACCATCAGCAGCCCGGCGAGGCAGTCCCACGAGTGAATATGGCGCTCCCAGAAGCCGTCCAGTCGACCTGCCGCCACGAACGCCAGCTCCAGCGCTGCCGACCCGAAACGGCGCAGATCGCGCACTTCCATCAGCATCGTCGTCCACTGGTGGATATTGTTGTCGGCGAGGGTGTGGCGCTGGGTGGGAAAGCCGCTCGACAGCACCGCGCGGCTTAGCGCCGCCAGGCGCGCGACGTGTATCGGAGTGCCGTTGAGCGACGCGCCGAAGCCGCGCGCCGCGCTGAACAGCTCGCCGGAGACCGGGTTGTAGACGACGCCGACCACCGGCGTCAGGTCGCGCGCCGCCAGCGCGATGCTGACCGAGAAGAATGGGATATTGTTGGCGAAGTTGGTCGTGCCGTCGACCGGGTCGACGTACCAGGCGTATTCGGCGCTGGCGTTGTCGTCCCCGCCGCCGCCTTCCTCGCTGATGATCGGGTACGCGGGGAAGAGGTCGCGCAGCGCCGGGACGATCACTGCTTCGGAAGCGTGATCGCCTTCCGTCACCACGTCGTAGATATTGCTTTTGATCGTCTCGTGATGCGCCTGTCCGTAATACTGCATCACCGCCGCGCCCGCCTGGCGCGCGATGCCTTCGACCGCTGTCCGGGTCGCCTGAAAATCCATTTTGGTGGCTGCTCCTGAGGGAAACAACAAGAGCCTATCTGTCGACAGGCTCGAATAGGCTGATTATACCCCAATATGGGCGTGTGTTGCCGAACAATCGGCAGGTGTTCACACAGATAAATTGTCGACGGTTGGAAGCGCCTTAGACTGTCGTCACGGCGCTGGCTTGCTTCCCCTTGGGTCCCTCCGTGATTTCGAACTCGACTTTGTCCCCGGCTTCCAGCTTGCGGTAGCCGGAGGACTGGATGGCGGTATAGTGCACGAATACGTCAGGACCATTTTCCGGCGTGATAAAGCCGTAGCCTTTTTCGGCGCTGAACCACTTCACCACGCCTCGAATACGTTGTGCCATTGCGACCTAAACTCCATGTTGCAAAAGGTTGCGAGAGTGCCCTCACACGTCAGGACCTGTCGAGCAGGAAAAACTGGGGTGATTTGCAAGGCTTATTGAAGTCTAGTGCAATTTTGGTTTACTTGTCAAGCAGAATAGCAGCAAATACTATGTATAGGTTTATTATCATCTTCGCACAAACAGCGCCGCCGTCTCCAGATAGTACGTTTGCGGCGCAAAATCGAGCGGCTGAGCAGCCGCCAGCCGGTAGCCCTGCTGCGACAAGCGTTTTGCGTCGCGCGCCAGCGATGCCGGGTCGTCGCTGACGTAGACAATGCGCGCCGCCTGCGAACCGACCAGCCCGTCGATAGCGTCTTTACCCAGCCCGCGCGACCCCGGATCGACGATAGCGGCGTCGTAGGCTTCGTCGAGCGCGCCCAGCACTTCCTCGACGCTGCCCTCGATCACGTCGACGTTGTCGAAATCCGCCAGATTCTCGTCGGCGTCGGTGGCGGCGGGTGGGTAGCTCTCGACCAGCGTCACCAGCGACGCTTTGGGCGCGGCGAACGCGCTGAATACGCCGACCCCGGCGTACAGGTCGAGCAGCGTCTCGCCGTCTTTCAAATCGAGCAGCGCCCCGACCGCCTCTACCAGCGCGGGAAGCTGCGACAGGTTGGCGCGGAAGGCGCTGCCCGCCGTCACACGGAAGGTCGTCCCGTTGATGCCGTAGCGCGCGTGCGAGTCGCCGATCAGGTTCATCGGCTCGTTGTCGGGCAGCAGCACGTTGACGCTGGCGGGCAGGTCGGTCTCTAATTCCGGCGCTTCGTCCTGCGCCAGCGACAGCACGATCATGCGCTCGCCGTCGCTCCCGATTTGCAGCTTGACCCGCTTGATCCCCTCCAAATCCAGGTCAAGCTGGTTGTACAGGTCGAGCAGGTCGGGGTGGAGGATGTGGCAGACCTCAATCGGAAACAGCACTTTTTCATCGGCGCCGGGGAACGCCAGCTTGCCGTCATCCGTGACCGAGAAAGTCATGTGATAGTTGTAGCCCCACTGCTCCGGGCTGGCGATCACCGGGCGCAGCGCCGCTTCTATCGTGTGATCGGACAGCCCGCCCAGCCGCCCAAGCTGATCCGCCAGAATGTCCTGCTTGAGCAGAAGCTGGGCTTCGTAGGCGATGTGCTGCCATTGGCAGCGCCCGCAGCGGTGCTGCCCGAAGTGCGGGCACACCGGATATACCCGATCCGCCGAGGCATCGAGCAGGGTGACGCCCTCGGCGAGCGTGTGGCGCTCGGCTTGCTCGACCGGGCGGGCGATCAGCCGCTCGCCGGGGATGGTGTAGGGGACGAACACCGGGCGCTTGCCGCGCAGTCCAACGCCGTAGCCGCCGTTGGCAATCGAGTCGATGGTGAGTTCAAAGGTGTTTTGCGTCATGCGGAGACTTTAACGCAAAGGGGCGAAGTGGAAAAGAAAGCCGCAAAGGAAGTGAGCTTAAAGTATAGTATAGGCTCGACTTGCTGCCGCGAGGTGATGAGATGACTCAATTACTTGAGAAAGTTTTGCAGTATGCCGTGCTGCCGCCGGAAGAACAGGATCTCTTTTGCGCGCTGGATGCTCGAAGAACTTGCCGACGAGGAACGTTGGCAGAAATCGTTTGAGCTTATCGGCTGATTTACTAGAGCGGATGGCGGACGAAGCGCTGGCAGAGCATCGAGCCGGGAAAAACCGACGAATCGACCCCGACAATCATGAAATCGCACATCAATGCGCGCTTTCGTAGATCATTCCGAACATTGCCGGAGCAAATCCGTGAGCAAGCTCAGCCTATAAGCAGTTTGCGCGCGACCCCTATCATCCGGGTCTGTACTTCAAGCAGGTGCATTCGAAAGTGCCGATCTACTCGGTGCGTGTGACCCGCGATTATCGTGCACTTGGTATCCGTGACGGCGATGAAATCGCAGGGTTCTGGATCGGGTCACACGCAGAATATGACCGGCTTTCTTCTCAGTTGTAGACTATTCTTCGCGTCTTTGCGTTGAATCTTTTTCTTTATCCCCGCACTTCCAGGCGGCAACCACGTCCGCCACGTCCTCGGTGATCTGGTTCAACTGCTCCATCGTCAGCTCAGGATGCGATCGGCAGGCTGATGATCGACCCGCCGCGCGCTCGGCGTTAGGGAAGTCGCCCGTTCTTCCAGCCGCGATGCGCCATCGCGGGTTGCAGATGGATCGATGGATAGGTGAATCCGCGCCGATGCCGCGCGCGTTCAGCTCCGCCAGAATCCCGTCCCTGTCGCCCTGCACGCGGATGCAGTAGATGTGATAGATATGACGCGCGCCGTCCATCGCCTTTGGCGTGCTGATGCCGTCGATCCCTGCCAGCGCCTGATTGTAGTATTCGGCGTGATGGCGGCGCGCGTCGTTCCAGCCGTTCAGGTGCGGCAGCTTCGCGCCCAGAATCGCGGCTTGCAGGCTGTCGAGGCGCTCGCCGTAGCCGATCTCGTCGTGCTCGTACTTGGTCGTGCGCCCGTGATCGCGCAGCTTCGCCATCTTGTCCGCCAGCACCGGGTCGTTGGTGCAGATTGCGCCGCCGTCGCCATACGCGCCCAGATTCTTGCCGGGGTAGAAGCTGAAGCAGGCGGCGATGCCCCACGCGCCCGCCCGCTTGCCGTTCAGTTCGGCGCCGTGCGCCTGCGCCGCGTCCTCGACCACGTACAGATTATGCCGCCGTGCGATCTCCATGATCGCGTCCATCGGCGCGAGCTGCCCGTACAGATGCACCGGCAGGATCGCTTTGGTGCGCGGCGTGATGGCGGCTTCGAGCTTCGCCGGGTCGATGTTGTACGTCACGGGGTCGATGTCCACCAGCACGGTGGTCGCGCCGAGCGTCTCAATCGGCTCGACGCTGGCAATAAAGGTGTGCGCAGTGGTGATGACCTCGTCGCCTTCGCCGATGCCAAGCGCCAGCAGTGCCAGAAAGATCGCCGCCGTGCCGCTGGCGCAGCCGACGCAGCGCTCGGTTTGCTGGAAGGCGGCGAAGGCGGCTTCGAAGTCGGTGAGTTCCTTGCCGCCAATGAAGCTGGTGTTGTTGACCACGCGACTCATCGCCGCGTCGATCTCGTCCTTGATGGTTGCGTACTGTGCTTTCAGGTCTACGAGCGGAATTTTTGCCATACTTTTCTCCAGTGCTAGGGCTTGCATAGCAAGCGAGTGCTGAGTACTGAGTGCTGGGTGAAAGCCGCCGCGCCTTTGCACTGCTGAGTTTCAGTCTTTCTCGGTACTCAGCACTCAGTACTCGGTACTGTCACTTATAGAATTTGATATTCTCAATCTGGTTGATAACACGCGCGGGGTTTCCGGCTACGACCATGCCCGGTGCGACATCTTTTGTCACAACCGAGCCGGCGCCGACCAGCGCCCGCGCCCCGATGCGCACGCCCGGCAGCAGCACGGCGTTCGCGCCGATGATCGCCCCGGCTTCGATGTGCGCGCCGATTAGCCGATCCTTGACGCCATCGCTGCGCGGATAGAGCGCGTTGGTGACCATCACGCCGGGACCCAGCCAGCAGTCATCGCCCAGCACGCTGTATTCCGGCACGAATACGCGCGTATGCAGGCGCACGCCGTTGCCGATGGTCACGTGGTGCTCGACCACGCTCTGCGTGCCGATGCTCACGTCGTCGCCGATGATGTTCTCCTCGCGGACGAGCGCGCTGTGCCCGGTCTGGAAGCCCGCGCCGATCCTGTTGCCGGCATAAATGATGGTGTGCGAGCGGATCACGCAGCCCGCGCCGAAGCTGAGTTCCAGCTCGCCCGCCGCCTTGCCGCGCGGCGGCTTGCCCAGCACGACGAAATCGTCGATCTGCGCGTCTTTCGGCAGCGTGACGTTGGGATAAATGTGGACGAAGTTGTTGTCAGCCATGAAACCCCCGACCAGCGGACACTCTGATCTTAGTGTCACGCCGGATCGGGCGATTTGCAAGATAAGATGTTCGCGTTCTGCACGCGGATGATCGGTCGCGCCGCCTGGTGACCGCGCTAGCTGACCGCCTGCCGTACCAGCCGGTCGACCTCGGCGAGATCGGCTTGGGTCAGTTGCCAGCCTGCGGCGGCGGCGTTCGCCCGCACCTGCTCCGGCTTGGTCGCCCCCGCGATCACCGACGTGACCGCCGGATGCGCCAGCAGCCACGCGAACGCCAGCTCCAGCAGCGTATGCCCGCGCGCTTCTGCGAACGGGATCAGCGCCTCGACGATGGCGAAATTCGCGTCCGTCAGCCAGCGCTTGTTGTGTTCCTCGCTCAGGCGAGTCCCCTGCGGCGCGGCTTCGCCTCGGTGAACTTTGCCCGTCAGGATGCCGCTCGCCAGCGGGAAGAAGGGCAGAAATGCCAGCCCCAGCCGATCACATTCGGGCAGAACTTCCGCTTCCGGCTCGCGGTGGATCAGGCTGTAGTGATTCTGCACGCTCACGAAGCGTGCCCAGCCGTTCGATTGCGACTCGGCTTCGGCTTCGGCGATTTGCGCGGCGGAGAAGTTGGAGCAGCCGATCTCGCGCACCTTGCCCGCCTTCACCAGCGCGTCGAGTGCGCCGAGCGTCTCGGCGATTGGCACGTTGGGATCCGGGTTGTGGAGCTGGTAGAGATCGATATAGTCGGTTCCGAGCCGCTTCAGGCTCGCTTCGACCGCCTGTCGAATGTAATCGGCGCTCGCGCCCGATCCCGCGCCTTCCATGCGGCTGCCGAACTTGGTGGCGATCAGCACGTCTTTGCGGCGCGATCCGAGCGCCCGGCGGAGATATTCCTCGCTCTGCCCGGCGCCGTAGATGTCCGCCGTGTCGAAGAAGTTGATGCCGTTGTCCAGCGCGGCGTTGATCGCGAGCGCCGACTGTTGTGCATCCAGCCGCCTGCCGAAGTTGTTGCAGCCCAGCCCGATGACAGTCGCATCGAGCACCCCGACTTTTCTGGTTTCCATGTGCCCCTCTATCGCTACGTTATGAAGCTGCGGCTCACGGCGTGCTGCTGCCAGCTTCCGTCGGTCAATATCTCACCAATCACCGTCATCGTCCGGCGGATTTCTTCGTCGCTGTTGTAGAAATGCGGCGCGATCCGTATCCCCGCGCCCTCGCGGTAGTCGATCACGAAGCTGCGGGCGAGCAGCGCGCGCGACACAGAATACGCTTCCGGCGGGCGGATCGTCACCGTCCCGGCGCGCTGATCGCTCGCGCGCGGCGATACGACCTCGTACCCCGCCCGATCCGCCAGCTCGATAATCAGGCTCGTCTGCCGGATCGACTTGGCGCGGATGTTGTCCACGCCGACCTGCGCGATGATCTCGACGCCCGGCTGGATGGCGTAGTACGCTGCAATCGCGGGCGTGCCGTTCGCCAGCCGGTACGCGTCCTCGCGCAGTTCCATCTCCGGCTCGAAGGCGAACGGGCTGGCGTGCGCGAACCACCCCGTGATCTTCGGAAGCGCACGGGCAGGCCGGGTGACGCATGCGGTTCCGCGGTCTGCAGCAACGCAGCGTCACGACGAGGTGACCTCCAGCGCCGTCGCGGTCACGGGTAGTGCCGACCAGGCCAGCCGTTCAGCAGTTCACGCCGGGCTGATCTGCGGGCGGCAATCTCGGCGGGGCAGGATATGCCACCTCTTGAACAGCACGTGCGACAGGCTCACCAGCCGCGTCCGCTCGTCGATGGCATCGAGAATCGCCTGCATGTCCGAGCGTGATGCCGTCGTGCGTGCGCACCGTCGTGATCTCCATCCCCGGCAGCATCGCCTTGATCGTGTACACGTCCGAGGGAAATCATGTCGCTGACGACGACCTTGTTCTGCTTCGGGTCGCTGAAATCCAGCGCAGAAAACAAAATGCTGTTGGCGATGCTGGCGTTCTCGTGAACTAGCACAGTGCCCGCCGGAGCACCCATGAGCGGCGCGATTTTGTCGCCGACCGCCCCTTCAGGTTCCACCAGGTGGCGTTGTCGAAGGCGGGTGTTCCCCATGCCCGCACGCCGAGCGTCGCCCAGGTATCGGCGTACTCGCGCAGCTTGTCGTAGACGCCGTGCGGCATCGCGCCCAGCGAGTTGCTGATCAGGTAGGTGCAGGTCGAGAGGATCGGGAACTGCTCACGCCAGGCGAGACCGGCATCGGCTGTAGAAGTTCATGGGACGACCTCCGAACGATTTCGGCGGATTGTAACATCGTCACGTCGGATCAAACGAAGCCGCCCAGACCAATCGGCGTCAGGAGGCGAACAGCCTGCTGTAGGCGGCGCGGTGGTATTATTCTTGACTGTCCGTCAGCGGCTCGTAAACCCCGCTGCCGTCGGCTTTCAACCGGAACGGATGCCAGCCGTCGTGGTGTATCCACGGCGAGAAAGCGACCCACTCGTCATCCAGCCAGCGCAGGTCACGTGGCGCGCCGACGGCGTAGTCCGGGAACGGCTGCAGATCAAGGTCGGCGTCCGCGCCGTCGCTGCGCACGCGGTAGACATGCGGCTTGAAGGCGTCGCCGCTGTCGGGCTTCAGCCCCATCGTGCCGTAGACCAGCCATTCGCCGGACGGCGGCAACCAGCGCCGTCACGGGCTGTCGGTGAGCGTGGTCGTCGCGCCGCTGGCGCGGTCACACGCGCAGCTCGTGGATGTCCTGATTGATGCTGCCCCAGCAGCCCGTGCCGACGTGATAGTCGTGCTGGATGAACATGACCGCCTCGCCCTTCACCAGCACCGTTTCGCTGACGCGCTCGTTCCGGCATATTTTCTCGTCGGCGCCTGGTCGATGTTCTGCAACTGGCGGTGAAGGCGGGCGAAGGTCGGGATTAGCGTGGCGAAGTCCTGCGGCGGCAAGGTCAGCGCTGTCGGGGGCGTGGGGGTGAGGTTCTCCGCGCCCGGTCGCCAGCGGCTCAGGGCGAGCGTTCCGACCAGCAGGACGATCAGCAGCGCGATCAAACGGCGCATGGCTTACATCTCCACGAGAACGGCACAGCCCGATTGTACCGCTGCTCGACAGACGGTTTGAAATGCTTCTGCCCTCCGTCTATAATACGGTCGATAGAACGGAGCGGGATATGAACAAGCTGGTGAGCCTGGCAATCGGGTTTGGCATTGGCGCGGTGATCGGCGCGGCGGTGGTGCTGCTGTTCGCGCCCGCTTCCGGCGAGACGTTGGTCAAGAGCCTGAAGGCGGGCTACGCCGAGACGCTCGAAGAAGCCCGCACCGCCGCCGAAGTCCGGCGCAGGGAGCTGGAAGCCGAGCTTAAGACCAAGCGCGGCGCGCCCACCCGCGCCATCCAAAAGACGAGCTAACAAGGGCGTTCAGTTGAACGCCCCTACGGATATGTTCAGCGTGTACGGCATCGGTACGGTCGTCACCGGCGCGAGCGGCGACACCGCCACCAGCACCTGATTCACCCCCGCCGCCAGCTTGATCCGATGTGGATCGCCGTCGATCTGCCAGCGCTCGACATCGACCGTATCCGCGCCCGACTGCTGGGCGACCTGCACCCAGCCCTGCTGCGGCAGGCGGTTATCCATCCACAGCCAGCCTTCCGCCTGCCAGTCGTCGCCCCCGCCTTCAAAATCCGACGCATAGCCGATTTCGGGAATGCTCACGTCGTCCAGCGCCATGCCGGGGCGCGTCACGGCGTCGTCGGTGATCATCTCGAAGCGGATCAGAATTTGCCTGCCCGCGTAGGCGTCCAGCGACAGCGATTCGCTCAGCCAGCCGCCCGACGCCCCGGTGTAGCCCGCGCCGTAGGTGACGCCGTGCGGGTCGTCGGTGGTCGTGTGCGGCGTGGGCAGCACGTCCCAGCTTGCGCCGCCGTCGTCGCTGACCATCACGTAGCCGTAATCCCACGACGTTTCCAGATCGTGCCAGATGTTGTAGCGCAGGGTCGTGTGCGCTGTCCCGGTCAGGTCGAAGGCGCGCGTCAGCCGCGAATCCGCCATATCGCCCCGGTTGCTGTACCAGACGTGCGCGCCGCTGGCTGCCGTCGTCGGGATCAGGCTGACGGATGCCGGGCTTTGGATACTCAGGTCGAGCGCGTGCGCGCCGTCCAGATTGGTGAGCGCGAAATAGCTGGTGGCGTACTGGTTGGTCGCGCCATCGTAGTCGAACGGGTAGGTGGTCACGGTCGCCACCGGGGGCGGCGTCAGCAGCGGCGGCAGCCCGACGTAGCCATAACGCCCGTCGGCGTAATCCTCGTCGGACAGGGCGTTCGCCAGCACCCAGTCGGCGAAGAAATCATCCGCGTCCTGCTCATCCCGCGCGCGCAGCACGTCGTCGACCGCCTGCAAGCCGCGTGGCGCGGTTTTGGCGCTCAGCGCTCGCATCCCGTCGAGACCGTAGCGCTGGTAGAAGTAGATCATGAACAGCGATGCCGCGCCGTAATTGGCGGAGCGCGCGCCCGGCTCGGCGTTCCAGTCGTCGAGCTGGGTGTTCGGCTGATAAAGAAAGCTCACGATGTTGGAATCCACGTCGCCGTACAGGTAGAACTGCGTGAACTCCGACAAGCCCTCGTTGAGCCAGGTTTCGGCATTGACCTGCAAATTGGCGCGGATCATGTGCTGGAATTCGTGGGCGACGATGCTCTCCACGCCGTGCAGATACAGGCTCGTGCCCAGCGCGTCGAGGTTGAAGAAGAACATCTCGTGCTCGTTGCTGACCGGCACGACCACTTTCGGGTAGGTGTGGTCGCTGGCGAAATACGCTGCCGTCGACGCGCCCAGATTGTGCGCGAACAAGCCGTAGATGCGCGGGTCGCCGTCGACGCCGGGGTCATCTTCGCTGCCCCACAGGCTGCGCACGTCCGGGTAGATGACCGTGTCGAACTCGCGCGCCAGCGCCTGCAGGTCGCTGTCGCTCACGCCCGCGCCATCTTCGACCCACAGATAGATGTGCTCGCCGACCACGCGCAGCGTCGCCTTCACGGTGAAGGTGATGTTGGTGGACGAGTTGGCGGCGGTGAACGCCTGCCGCTCGCCCACCTGCCGGGTGACTGCTGAGGCGGGCGTCGGCGGGATGTCCGTGATCCCCAGCAAGCGGCGCGCTAGATCGACCCGGTCGCGCGGGGGCAGCACGGCGGCGTTGAGCGCGTCGGCGGTCGGGTAATCGACCGTGCTCTCGGAAACCTGCGCGGCGGCAGGCGCGGCGCAGATCAGGATGAGTGCGGCGATCAGAACGGCAAGACGAGCCGATGTGCGCTTCACAGCCCGATGGTCTCCGCCTGAATGCCGTGCTCGCCGAGCGCGTCGCGCAGGTCGCGCAGGTCGTCCGAGCGCACCACCGCCGCCATCGGACCGAGCCGCGCGCCCATGAAGCGCCGGATCGCCGGAGTCTCCATGATCAGGTCGAGCGTCTCCGGCGCGGTGGTGCGCAGGATCAGCAGGCGCTCCAGCGCCACGCTCGCCGTCGGACCGGATTTCCAGTTATCGAGCAGTCGAGCGACCGTTGGGGGCAGCGCCTGCTCGCCCAGCGCCCGCGTGATGAACGCGCCGATGTGCCCGACGTTGATCCCCTGCTGCGCTGCCCGCTCGATGCCCGCCGGGTCGAGGCGGTAGGTGAAGTTGCCCGCCGCGACCGACCCCCACGACGTGAAGCGCGCCACCTGGAAGCGGTCGATGCGGGCGACCTTGCGCGAAACGAAGATCACGCCGTCCGGCTGCACCTCGATCTTGACCGGCTGTTCCGCCGGGTTGGGCCACGAGCTAATGCCGAGGAAGGCGCGCCCGTAGACTGTCAGCCGTCCGGCGTCTTCGGCGAGGTCGATCAAGCCGAGCCAGTGCATCGGCGCGGTGATCAGAAATTCGAGCAGCGCGCCCTCGACCGCGTCCCAGCTTTCCAGCCCGCGCAGGTATTCGCCCGCCGCGTTGCGGATGTACCAGCTATCGAAGTCGCCGTTGGGGCGCTGAAAATCGGCGCTGTCCTCGTGCACCAGCAGGATGAAATCTTCCAGCGCCCACCATGCCTGCGCCGGGAGCGCGTGCGTCATGATCTCGAACACCGCCGCGCGTGCCGCCGTCGGGCTGTACTGGCTCATCGTCCCGGCTTCCGGCTCCGGGTACAAGCCGGGCACGTGCCACAGGTCGACGTAAGCTGTCGATTCGCGCCATGCCTCCGCCAGAATCCGCACCTGATCGGGGCGGGCGGCGCTCAGCCAGCGGCGGGTTTCCGCCCGCTTCGGGATCGCCCGCCCGCCCTGAATTTCGAGCAGGTCGGCGCTCGCTGCCAGCGCCACCATAAATGCGACGCGATCCACGCCCGGTGTCAGCAGATACGGCTCCAGCGCGGCGCTATCCTTGTCGTCGAGCGAGTCGTTGTGCAGCAGCGGCGCGTGAAGCTGAAGGTATGCCAGCAGCGTCGTCATGTCGTCCACCAGCGACGTATCCGCCTGACGAACATCCTCCACTTCCTCAAGCGGGTCGAGCGCAGCGACTTCTTCCGCCGGGTAATCGACCGCTTCCGGCTCGTCATCCAGATTATCGTAGGAGGTCTTGTGCGCGGGCAGGATTTTCACCAGATCGTCGGGGATGTAGATGATGGTGCGCGCGCCCGTGTCGGCGTTCTCGAACGCCTGCCCGATCAAGCCGCGATAGTACAGCCCTTCAGCGGTCGATTCGGGGTGGAGATGCGGCTGGCTGCGCTCGATTGCCGCCGCTCCCATCCGACGGATAGACCCGAAAACGCGCTCGAACTTGGCTTCCGGCATCCTGCCCTTGACGCTGATCAGCATTTGCAGCGCCGCGCGCTCGGTATCGGAAAGCGTGTCCCAGACGCGCTCCGCCCGCTCCGGGTCGAGCATCGCCTCTCCAATCGCGTCGATGCGCTCGGCGATGTCGTCCACCGGGTCGAGCTGCACGCCCCACACCTGGGCGAATACGCCAAGCAGGGCGGGGTCGCTTTCGCGTAGTGTTCGCAGAATACTGGTCATCGGTCAAGTATTTCGTAATGAGCGTTGATTGATTATAACCTGAACTCGCCCCGACTCCTTATAACCGATGCGGCGCACACCAGAACCGGGCGGGGCGCACGCCAGAACAGGGCAGACACATCGGTCTGCCCCTACACAAGCTTGGCGCACCACGCTGCGCCCCTACAAAGACCCGCCGTCCATCCGGTTAGGCATCGTGCGAGATGTGGAACGCCATCGCCGATTCGAGCGGGAAGCCGTCGGCGTATAGCTGCGCCGTCCACATGCCGGGCGTGAAATCCACCATCGCCGGGTCGATGTAGAACCACAGGCAAATCTCGCTGGCGCTGCGCTCAAGCTGGAACGATTCTTCCAGCACCGTGCGTCCTTCGCGTGCCCAGCTCACGCTCAGGGGCGTGCCGCTCTCGATGTTGTACGCCTTAAAGGTCGCGTAAATGCGCGGGATGCCGGGGTTGAACTCGCTTTCCGGGCTGTGGCTGCACCCGTCCGACTCGCTGACGCCGGACGCCATGCCGGTCTTGACGAACCAGCGCCGCCCCTGAAGGATCGCTTCCGGCGTGGGCACGCCGCCGCCATGCGCCGCGACGCGCGTCACGGCGGGCAGAACCGCCCGCATGGTCGCGTGCAGGTGGACGTTCACCGCCGCCTTGTGCGCGACCTGCGTGTTGAGCGCCTCGACCGTCGCCACGATCCGCGCTTCGTCCGCCTGCCGCGCCGCCTGTATCGCGGTGGCTTCGGCGATAATGCTGCTGGTTTTCGCCTGCTGGGTTTGTTGGTTGCCGGAGGGCGGCTCGCCGCCACACCCGATCAGCGTACCGCAGACGAGCATCCATAAGAATGACTTCAACGCGCCTCGTCTCCATTGGATTTGCATCGCTGCTGAGAAATATACCAGTGGATATTTCAGGATGAGATGAATATTGGTTGAGAGAAGTCAGCACCGGACAAACCCGCTTGCCGCGCCTGAAAACCCCGTTTATAACTACATTTGATATGGGTTGAAATACGATTTGTTCTAAAATAGTTGACTTAGAACTATTGTTCGGCTACAATCGAATAAGTGTTTTATTTGTCATGATCCTGGAGCATCAATATGCGAGATCGAAGTAAATTATCCGAACGGCAGCGCAACATTCTGCGCTACATGGAAAGCTACATCGAGACACACGGGTTTCCGCCGACTATCCGCGAGATCGGGTTGAACACCGGGATCAATTCAACTTCGGTGGTCAACTACAACCTGAACAAGCTGGTCGATGCGGGGCATCTTTCGCGCGAAGCTCGCGCTTCACGCGGACTTCGGCTGGTCAAGAACGGGCGCAAGGGCAGCGCGCAGACGGTTCAGCCGTCGTCGCAGTTGATCCGCGTGCCGCTGGTCGGGCAGATCGTCGCCAGCGCGCCGGTTCCCATCCCGGACGAAATGGATCGCACCTTTGCCGATGATCCGGTCGAGATCATGCCGTCGCTGCTGCAAGGGGCTTCCCCGTCGGAAGTGTTCGCGCTCAAGGTCAAGGGCGATTCGATGATCGACGCGATGATCAACGATGGCGACATCGTGATCTTCCGCAAGCAGCAGGTGGCGCAGAACGGCGAGATGGTCGCCGTGTGGCTGCCGGATCGCAGCGAGACGACGCTCAAGTATTTTTTCCGCGAGAACGAGAATACGGTTCGTCTGCAACCGGCGCACCCGACGATGGACCCGATCTACGTGCATCCCGCCAACCTGGAGATTCAGGGGCGCGTGCTGTCGGTCATTCGTCCGCGCGTCTAGTTCGTTTCGCCGACGAAGGGGCGCACCCAGGCAACAAGCGAAGCGCAGTTGCGCGTGTGCCCTTGTCGCGTCGGGCTTCAATCTAGCCCGCGTTTTTCCCCGGTGATCTGCGCCAGCGCGCGCAGCCAGCTTGTTGACTCTGCGCCCATGCGCTCGTGATAGTGCGCGTCCATGCGGTGCAGGAATAATTCCAACTCGCCCTTGAGCGCCGACCACTTCGCGTTTTCGCGTTTGCGTCAGCAACCGCGCCGCTTCCGGCTCGCGGGCGCATGCAGCGCGCCCCGAAAAATGCGGCAGTGTTGCCGTCCGACTGGCGATACGCACCGCCGAACCGTTCCTCGGTCACGTATTCGCCGATAACCTGCAAATAGCGCCCTTCGGCGTCCTCGCGCACGACGCAGGCGGGGCAGGCTGCTGCGGCGCGAGCGCGTCGGCGAGCGCGCTGATCGCCCCGCGCAGGCGCGCCAGTCCGGTCGGGCGCTCCTGGCGTCTGCGCGCCGATACGCATCACTTCATCCAGCACGGCGTCGTACAGGATAGCGACCGACAGGGCGTTGTTGTAGCGGGTCAACTGCCGGTGTGCTCGTGGCATAGCCCGGCTGCGCGGAAATCCTTCTGCGTGATCGGGTTTGTCAAATCTGCACAGCAGGCTGTCGAGGAAGCGCTCCACGTCGCGCCGCAGCAGCCGACAGACGGCGCAGCCCGGCTGCGAGAACGTCTCCAGCAGATCGTAGTATCCAAATGGCGTTGGTGCTGTCATGCCGTCTCCTGAAATTCGGCAATTGTAGCGCGGAAACGCCCGGTGTCTCTGACCTCACCCCCAACCCCTCAGCCACACTGTGGAGAGGGGAGGCGCAAAACTGCGGTTTGCCATAGCGAAACGCAGGTTCGCCGTGAAGCGGGTGAGCTTGAGAGAATTCAAGAATCATCATGCCCCTGCCCAATTTCCCATGCCACCGCGAACCAAATCAAGGTTTCCGGCGGTGTAAGCTGTTATGATAGAGGATGGAGGGGTAAATGAGTCGAGCGAGTGTCAGCGCATCCAGCTTTATGACCCGGCTCGGCGCGCAGTTTTATGCCGAGTCCGACGGCAGCGTCACGGCGAAGGTTGTCATGGACAGCAAGCACGAAGGACCACCGGGTTACGCGCACGGCGGCGCGCTGGCGGCGCTGCTGGACGAGGCGATGGGCGCGGCGGTCTGGTTTTCGGGCGTGCGGGTTGCCGCCGTTCATCTGAACATCGACTACAAGCGCGCCGTCGCCCTCGGCGTGGTGGCGCGCGTCTCCGGTCGCGTCGAGCGTCGCGACGGGCGCAAAGTCTATGCTTCCGGGGCGATTCTGCTGCCGGACGAGATGGTCGCCTGCACCGCGCACGGCATCTTCGTCGAAGCGCCGCAGATTTTCCCCGAAGGTGGACCTGGCTTCATCTTTTCGCCCGTGATGGATGAGTGACCCATGCCGCACTACGTTATAGGCGATATTCACGGGCATCTCGACCAGCTTATCGAACTGCTCTCCCGTGCCCGACTGATCGACGAATGGCAGCGTTGGATCGGCGGTGCGTCACATCTGTGGTTCATCGGCGATTTCTTCGACCGGGGACCGAACGGCATCGGCGTGGTCGACCTGATCATGCGCCTGCAAATTCAGGCGTCGGACGCGGGCGGCGAAATCCGGGCGCTGCTCGGCAACCACGAGGTGCTGTTCCTGGGCGCGCACCGCTTCCAGCACATCCCGCGCTTCGTCCTCACCTGGCAGCGCAACGGCGGGCAGGACGTGGATATGGCGCACATCACGTCGCGCCATCTCGCCTGGATGCGCCGCCTGCCGGCAATGGCGCACGTCCACAACCGGCTGCTGATGCACGCCGACGCCATGTTCTACCTCGATTACGGCAGCTCCATCGCCGATGTCAACGAAGCCATCGCCGAATTGCTGCGCGGCGACGACGTTGAAGCCTGGAAGCAGCTTCTTGACGATTTCGCCGAGCGGATGGCGTTCAGCGTTCAGAATCCGTCGGCGATGTCCAACGTTATCGAGTTTCTGACCACCTTCGGCGGTCGCCAGATCGTGCATGGGCACACCCCGATTCAGTACGTCGCCGACTCGGTCTCACCGCAGGCTCCGCTGCTCTACGCCGACGACCTGTGCATCAACGTTGACGGCGGCATCTACCTCGGCGCCCCCGGCTTCGTCTGCCTGCTGCCGGAATAGCTTTAAACCAGGCGATCGTCGCCTGATGGTAGGGGCACGACATGAGGGTGTTTAAAAAC
>JAXLWE010000051.1:0-37682 GCA_046328655.1 Anaerolineae bacterium
CCGCGAAGTGCTGGATGAGGATCACTATGGGCTGAAGGACATCAAGGAGCGCATCCTCGAATACCTCGCCGTGCGCAAGCTGCGCATGGAGCGCGCCGCCGAACTGGAAAGCGTCGAGAAACACGATTTCGTCCGGCGCGAGCGCCAGGGCGCGATCCTGTGCTTCGTGGGACCGCCCGGCGTCGGCAAGACCTCGCTCGGCGCGTCGATTGCGCGGGCGATGAACCGCAAATTCATCCGCATGAGTCTGGGCGGCGTGCGCGACGAAGCCGAGATTCGCGGCTTCCGCCGGACGTACATCGGCGCGATGCCCGGTCGCATGATCCAGACGATCCGCCGGGTGGAGACGCGCAACCCGATCATTATGCTGGACGAGGTCGACAAGCTCGGTCACGACTTCCGCGGCGACCCGGCGAGCGCGCTGCTCGAAGTCCTCGACCCGGAGCAGAACAACGAATTCCGCGACCACTATCTGGACGTGGCGTTCGACCTGAGCGAAGTGATCTTCATCACCACCGCCAACGAGCTTGACCCGATCCCGTCGCCGCTGCGCGATCGCATGGAGATCATCCAGTTGAGCGGCTACACCGAGCGCGAGAAGATCGCCATCGCCGAGCAGTATCTCGCCCCGCGCCAGCAGCGTGAAAACGGGCTGCGACCGGACGAGGTGAAGCTGACCGAGAATGCGCTGCTGACGATCATCCGCGACTACACCCGCGAGGCGGGCGTCCGCACGCTCGAACGCGAGATCGGGCGGGCGATGCGCAAGGTCGTCACGCGCGTGGCGGAAGGCAAGGACGGTCACGTCCAGATCGATGATGCCATGCTGCGCGAGCTGCTGGGCAAACCGCGCTACGGCTACCGTGAGGAACTGGCGGAGCGCACGGATCGCCCCGGCGTGGCGACCGGGCTGGCGTGGACGCCGTTCGGCGGCGAAGTGCTGTACGTCGAGGCGACGCAGATGCCGGGCAGCAAGGGCTTCCAGTACACCGGGCAGCTTGGCGAGGTCATGCAGGAGAGCGCGCGGATCGCCATGAGTGTGGTGCGCGCCAACGCCGACAAGCTCGGTCTCTCGCCGGATTTCTTCGACAAGCACGACATTCACCTGCACGTCCCGGCGGGCGCGACGCCGAAAGATGGTCCGTCGGCGGGCGTGACGATGGTGACGGCGCTCACGTCGCTGCTCACCGGGCGTCCGGTCAAAGGCAACGTCGCCATGACCGGCGAGATCACGCTGCGCGGGCAGGTGCTTCCGGTCGGCGGCATCAAGGATAAGGTGCTGGCGGCGCACCGGCTGGGCGTGGACACGGTGATCCTGCCGAAGAAGAACGAGAACGATCTGGACGATCTGCCGGAGGACGTGCGCAGCAAGCTGCATTTCGTCTTTGCCGAACAGATCGATCAGGCGGTGTCGGCGGCACTGGTCAATAGACAGCGAAAGCAGAAACAGGTACACTCTGAAGCATAGGTTTTGCGGCGACCGGCAGAGCCTGGCTCTGCCGGTTTCTCTTAGGAGTGTCGTTGTGCCCAGAATCCTGATTGTCGAGGACGACCAGACTTCGGTAAAACTCCTGAAAATTCTGCTCGAAGAAGTTCACGGGTTTGAAGTCTCCATCGCGCGGCGCGGGGCGGACGTGCTTCCGCTCGCGTCCGAGAAGCAGCCCGACGTTTTCCTGATCGATTACCATCTGACCGACATGAACGGTCTCGATCTGATCCGGTCGCTGCGCGGCGACCCTCACTTTGAGAAAACGCCGATTGTGATGGCGTCCGGGCTGGATGTCGAAACCGAGGCGACGAAAGCGGGCGCGAACAACTTCCTGGTCAAGCCCTACGAGCCGGATGAGCTTGCCACGCTGTTCAAGACCCTCACGTCGTCGGCAGGCTAGCACTGCTTAAGCTGGATACGGGAGTCGAACCGATGGCTGCGATTTACAGTCTGGTCTATCGTCCGCTCGATGAGCATCCGGCAGAGCGTTACGCCCGCACCCCGCTGGAGAGCGCTGTGCTGGTCGCCGGGTATGGCATCGAAGGCGACTTCGACGGCGGCGGCAATCCCGACCGCAACCTGAATGTCATGGCTTACGAGACGCTGGTGGGGCTTAGCCGCGAAGGTTTCAAGACCAAGCCGGGCGAGATGGGCGAGCAGATCGCGGTAGAGGGGCTGGACGTGAACGGGCTGGCTCCGGGAACGCGGCTGCGCTTTGGCGACAGTGCCGTGATCGAGATCGTCAAGCCGCGCACCGGCTGCGAGCGCTTCGAGGCGATTCAGGGCAAGCCGCGCACCGACGCCGCCGGGCGCATGGGCGTGATGGCGCGCGTGATCACTGGCGGCACGGTTCGCGTCGGCGATCCGGTCAGCGTGCTGGAAGTCGCCGCGCACTAGCGATTGTGGCAACAATGAAAAGGCGAGGTCACGTGACCTCGCCTTTTTTGTTGCCGTTATTTGTTGCCGGGATTAGCCGAGCTTGATGACTGCGCCCGCGCCGGGACCCGCCAGCGTGCCGATGCTGACCGCCCAGCTACCATCGGCAGCCTGTGCCAGACCGTAGGGCAGCAGCAGCCCTTCGGCGACCGGGGTGGCGCCGTCAGCATTGACCATGACGACCGCACCGGACACCATATCGGGACCCTGATCACCGAAGACGGTAATCAGCTCGACGGCGTAGACGTTGCCATCCTGCCCGACCGCAACATTAGTCACAGCGGTCAGACCGCCGAAGGTTTCCAGCACTTCGCTGCCATCCGCCGAGATGTGCTCGATGTGACCCGCGCCGGGGGCGATTCCCGTGCCCAGGAAGCTGACGTAGGCAGTCCCGTCGTCGGCGAAGTCGATGGAGGTCGGAACCGGGTCATCTGTCCAACTGTGCCACACGGTCAGTCCGTCGGCTTCCGTCCAGGTGAAGATGGTGTTCGCGCCGGTGTCGACGATGTAGAGCGTGCCGTTGGCATCCCACGCGAGGCTGTTGACGTTGCTGTCCAGCGGGTCAGCGCCGTCGGGGTTATTCGCCGCTTCGTTGGCGTACATGTCGATGCTTTCGGCAACGCGCCAGAAGCCGTTGATATTGGTCAGCTTGAACACATAGTCGCCATAGTAGGGCTGCGGACCGGGACCACCACCGCTCATCACCAGCCAGACCGCGCCGTCCTGACCGTAGACAGACATCGCGCCGAGCTGTTCCATCGGGGTGGCGACGCTCCACAGCATGGGAATAGCGACCGACTGCGTGCCATCAGCGGCAACCATCGAAACCTGGCTGCTCAAGCCTGCGTTGGCGGCTTCCGAACCGGGCGCGCCTTCCGGGGCGTTCGGGTCAGCGGGGAGGACAATATCGCCGCCGACACCTGCTTCGGCGATCCACAGATTGCCATCCGCGTCGTAGCTGATGAAGCGCGGGTTATTCAGCCCGCTGGCGATAGCATTGGGCGGAACCGGCGGGGTGTCCTGGGCGAAGGCGGGCAGCGCCATCACGGCTGCAAAGGCAAAACACAACACAAACAGAACGGCTGCTTTGCGAGACATCGTAAGTATTCTCCTCTGTTGAACGCTCTCGACCCCATCATTTAAGCATGTATAAAATAAAAGCCCCATTTCCGAGTGGGTAGTCTTGATCCTACCCGACAGGCTAGGTATGAAGTGGCTGTTCGATCTGCTTAAGCATAAGGGAAGGCGAGATCGGCAACCTCGCCTTCCCCTTTGTGCAGCCTATAGCAGCTTACATATCACCACCGAGCCGGATGACCGCGCCGTTGCCCGGTCCCGCCAGCGTGCCGATGCTGACCGCCCAGCTTCCGTCGGGCGCCTGCGCCAGACTGTAGGGCATGAACAGCCCATCTGCGACCGGGGTTGCGCCGTCGGCGTTGACCATGACGACGCTGCCCCCCATCATGTCGGGTCCCTGGTCGTTGTATGACCACAATTGCACGGCGTAGACGCTGCCATCCTGCCCAACCGCAACATCGGTCACGGCGGTCAGCCCGCCGAAGGTTTCCAGCACTTCGCTGCCGTCCGCCGACAGATGCTCAATGTGACCCGCGCCGGGGGCGATGCCCGTGCCCAGAAAGCTCACATAGGCGGAACCGTCGGCGGCGAAGTCGATGGCGGTCGGCACCGGGTCATCTTTCCAGATGTGCCAGGGCTGCAAGCCGCCGTCGGCTGTCCAGGTGAAGATGGTGTTCGCGCCGGTGTCGACGATATACAGATTGCCGCTGGCGTCCCAGGCGATGTTGTTGACGTTGGTGTCCGGCGGGTCGGCTTCGTCGGGGTTATTGGTGATCTCGTTGGTGTACATGTCGATGGCTTGCTGAATACGCCCGGTCGCCGCGTTCACCTGGAACACGTTGTCCATGTAGAACGGTGACGGGGTAGAGCCAGCACCGCTGGTGACCAGCCACAGCGAATCGCCCTGTTTGGCGACCGTCGCCAAGCCGCCCGATTCCTGCGTACTTCCGTAGCTGAACAGGAACGGCAGGGCGACCACCTGCGTGCCGTCGGCGGCGACCATTGTCACCTGGCTGCTAAAGCCAACGGTGATCTGACCCACGTCCGGGTCTTCCATCATGACGGTTGGTCCGCCGCTGCCCGCTTCGGCGATCCACAGATTACCGTCGGCATCATAGTTGATGCCGCGCGGGTTGTTCAGCCCGCTGGCGATGGCATTGGGTGGAACTGGCATCGCCTCCGGGGTGGCATCCTGAGCGAAAGCGGGCAGCGCCAGGACAGCCACAAGGGTAAAACACAACAAGAATAGAGCCATAACTCGACGAGACATGGTAAATCGCTCCTTTTTGCCTGAATGCTCTCGGCGAGATTCATTATATGTTGGTTTCTTATGATTGGGAAAGATGTTCCGACAGAACTGTGCAGACCGAACAAGCCGCCGAGGGGGATCGCGCGGCTTTCAAGCGCAGGTCACGCTGGGTGGAGCACGCCGGGCGGGACATCGCTTATGGAAGGGTGGGGTGCGATTCCTGGAGCGCGCGCCGGGCGATGACGATGCGCTGGATTTCGCTCGTGCCTTCGCCGATGGTCATCAGGCGCTGGTCGCGGTAGATGCGCTCGACCGGATATTCGCGGCTGTAGCCGTAGCTGCCGTGAATCTGGATGGCGTTGCGGGCGGTCTTTTCGGCCACTTCGGTCGCCATCAATTTGCCCATCGCCGCCGCTTTGGTGAAATCCTTGCCCTGGTCGCGCAGCCAGGCGGCGCGGTAGACCAGCAGCCGGGCGGCGTCGATCTCCATCGCGGCGTCGGCGATCATCCACTGAATCGCCTGATGGTCGGCAATCGGTTTGCCGAAGGCGCGGCGCTGCTTGGCGTAATTGACGCTTTCCTCGAACGCCGCCTGCGCCAGCCCGACGCTGATCGCGCCGATGCCGATGCGCCCGTTGTCGAGCGTCTGCATGGTCTGGGCGAAGCCGTAGCCTTCGTCGCCGAGGATCGAGTCGAGCGGGACGCGCACACCGTCGAAGCCGAGCATGTGCGTGGGCGAGCCGCGCACGCCCATCTTCTTTTCGGGCGTGCCGATGCTCAAGCCGGGCGTTTTGGTATCCACCAGCATCAGGCTGAAGTCGTGCGAGCCGCCCCTGTCGCTGGTCTTGAGCAGCACGGTGATCACCGGGGCGATGCCCGCGTTGGTGATCCACGCCTTCGCGCCGTCGATCACCCACTCGCTCCCGTCGCGGCGGGCGGTGGTGCGCACCGAGAGCAGGTCAGAGCCAGCGCCCGGCTCGGTCAGCGCCAGCGAGCCGAGATAGTCGCCGCTGACCAGCTTCGGCAGCCATTGGGCTTTCTGATCGGGCGTGCCCCAGCGCGTGATCGGCGCGCAGCCCAAGCCGTTGTGCGCCGCCAGCGACAGCGCGGTCGAGCCGCAGGCGCGTCCCAGTTCTTCGAGCGCGATCACCAGACTGACCGCATCGGTCTGGATGCCGCCGTAGGCTTCCGGAACCTCCATGCCCAGCAAGCCGATGTCCACCATCTTGCGAATCGACTCCCAGTGAAGCTGAGCGTCCTCGTCGACTTCGGCGGCATACGGCTTGAGTTCGGTCTCACAGAAGTCGCGGACGGCTCGCTGCCACATCCGCTGCTCGCTGCTCAGTTCAAAATCCATCGCCCGCGTCCTATATTGTTCAAATGTCTGGAATATACTATAGGTGAACAGGCGTTGCTACAGGAGTGGGTATGGCGCGTATCGACCAGCATCTCGGCTTCACGCGCTACGAAGCCGACGCGTACTACAAACAGGCGCTGGAAGCCTTCAAAAAGGGCGATTTCGACGCGGCGATTGACAATATGAAGAACGCCATCGCCGCGCTGCCGAAGAAGCCCGAATACTACGCGGCGCGCGGCTTGATGTACCTGGAAGACGGCGTGACCGAGAGCGCGCTGGATGATTTCGATCACGCGCTGCGGCTGTTCCCGCACGAGATGCTGGCGCATTACGGCAAGGGGATCGTCGCCTTCAAAGACCGCAACTGGGACGAAGCGCTCCAGCACTTCACGGCGGCGTACTATGCCGACCAGCAGCGCCCGGAGACGCTGTATTATCTGGCGCTGACCTACTACCACAAGCGCGATTTCGCCAGCGCCGCCAACCTGATGAAGCTGGCGAATGACCGCTTCGAGGCGACCAACGACAAGCGCAAAGCCGACTCGCAGAAGTGGCTGCGCGAGCTGGCGAAGATGGCGGACAAGACGGCGGAGCTGCTCATGGGCACGTCTGAAAAGCCGTCGCAAACGCCGCCGGAGAAAGCGCTGGAGGCGGGCGACGAACGGGCAAGCGACGCCGAGGCGTAGAGCGGGCAACCATTTCGCCGCTGCTGCGGGCTGTAATAATAATTAGTGATTGAGTTCCTTGTTCGAGACGGGACGCCCGACAGCTTATGAGAAAAATACTGTTGTTCATGCTTTTGCTGCTGCCGCTCGTTGTACAGGCGCAGGACGCGGCAGGCTGGCGCGTGGTCGTGTTCGCCGAAGGCGCGAGCGCGCTGCAAGTCCTATCGTCGCAGGGGGTGACGCAAACGATTCAGGCGGGGTCGCTGCCGCTGCACGCCGGGACACTGCCGAGCGCGCCACTGGTCGCCGCCTCGTCGGACTTGCGGGCGCTGGCGGCGCTCAGTTTCACGCCGGGCGGGCGGCTGACGGTCTCGATAGCCGCGTTCGGCACGTGCTGCACGACGCTGCGCCTCGCTAACGACGGTGTGGCGCTGGCGAATATCGGCGGCTTCAGTCCCGACGGCAGGCGCTTCGTCGTCAGTTATCTGGTCGTGACCGACGAAGCGGCGCGCCAGTTCACGTCGTCGGTGGTGACGGTCGATGTCGAGCTGGGCGCGGTCGTGTCGCGGTTGGAGAACACCGACATCGGCGGCGACTATGCCCTGCTGCGCGGCTGGAACGACGCCGGAATCGACTATCTGCCGCTGTGCTACGCCTGCGACCAGCCGATTGCGAGGTCGCTTTCGCGCTGGAATCCCGATACCGGCGAAGTGACGCGCGGCGTCGGCTATTTCAACGTCGAGCAGGACGTGCTGGCGCTCACGGGTGAGTCGATCCGCCCGGCGCACCGCCCCGACTTCCCGCTGCCGATGCAGACCGATGCCGAGGGCGTCGACAATGTGCTGACCTTCGGGGATGACGGGCGCGTGATCTACTACAACCCGCGCAGCCTGCAACTCGACGACGCTTACTGGGTCGCCGACGGCTGGGAAGTGCTGATCGAGCACCCCGACGGCGCGATGCTGCTCGACCGCGCCGGGGCGCAGCACCCGGTCACCAGCGGCGATCAGTTCCTCGCAGGGACGCCAGACGGCTGGCTGGGGACACATGAAGTCAACGGCGTGTACGAGGTCGTGAATCACACGCTGACCAACCGCGACGGCACGGTGATCGGGCGTTTCTATCACCCGGTCGTCGTGCTGCAAGCGCCGGATCTGGGCGCGACCGCTTCGCGCGGCGGCTTCCCGACGGTAGCGTCGCCGGTCGCGCGGATCGCCTGCCCGAACGCGCTGCCGCCGCGCCTGTTCGCCGGGGGGAAGGGGCGCGCCATCAGCGGCGGCGTCAACCTGCGGCGCGAGCCGTCGCTCACTTCCGCTAGCATCGGCGTGATCAACAGCGAGATTTTCGACGTGATCGGCGGACCGAACTGCGACCCGACCGGAATCGCCTGGTGGGAGGTGGGATTCGGTGGGCTGCACGGATGGATGGCGGAGAGCAAGGATGGAGCGTACCTGCTGGAACCCGTGCTAAACTGAGCACTGCTCAACAGGAGGAATTTCAATGCTCAAACGTGGCATGATATGGGCGGTGCTCGCGCTGCTGGCGTTGCTACTGGCTTTGCCAGCGTCGGCGCAGTCCGGCTGGTCGGCGTATCTGTTCAACAATCTCTCGCAGCAGATTCTGCGCGTCTCGTCCGACGGTTCGCAGCAGAGTTACGACCTCGGCTTGCCGGAAGGCGTGTATCTGGGGCAGCGGTCGCTGGTGTTCTCGCCCGACGGCAGCCGCGCCGCTTACTGCATGGTCGTCAACCAGACGGACGGCGCGAACGCCACGCTGATCGTGCGCGATCTGGCGAGCGGCGCGTCGCTCGTGAGCGTCGATCTCGGCAAGACCGATGGCTGCTGGGTGCAGTACAGCGAAGATGCCAGCCAGATCGCGGTGGGCGTGGTGCGCTATTACGCGGGCGACCCGAACGCGCCCGCAAACGTGCCGTCGTGGCAGCTTCTGGTGCTGGACGAGGCAAGCGGCGCGCAGCTTCACGAGATGAACCCGGTCAAGGGCAACGCCTATTTCGACGCCGGGCGGACGCTCATGCCCGACGTGCGCTACTTCGCCAATAACCAGATCGTGTTCGCAGGCATCCCCTGGGGCACGGAAGGCTTTCCGATCAGCCCGGCGTATTTCTGGCAGTTGGGCGACGACAGCGTGCAGCCGGTCGACCGCTGGTGGCGCTGGGGCTTGGACAGCCTGAGCGCGACTGGCGAGCTGGTGTGGATCGAGCTGGATCAGGCGATGCCCGGCTGCTGATCCGGGCGGTCCAATGCCGCAGGCGAACATCGTCAAGCTGGCGGATAAGAGCGGGCAGGAGCAGGTGATCTACCGCAACCCGGACTGGATCATCACCGGGACGCAGTTCGTCGACAACGGACGCCAGCTTGCGATTCAGGAATTGCAGGCGTTCGACCCGAATCTGAACCCCGGCGGGCAGTCGACGCGCTGGATGGCGCTGGATCGCAGCGGCACGGTGAGCGAATTGGCGACGACGCCCGGCTATTCAGGAGATCGCGCCTGCGCCCGACGGCTACGTGATTCTGTGGGCGAGCGACAACAGCGCCACGCCGACCGTGACGCTCGAATACCGCAGCGGGCGCGAGACGACCACCCTGTGGCAGTCGCAGGAGACGCAGGGCATCACCTGGTCGCTGCTGTGGGCGTCGCCGACACCGACCGCCGACGGCTTGCAGGCGTTCCCTGCCGTGAGTTAAATGGATTTAACGCAAGACGTAAAGCGGAAAGGAACGACAAAGTTGTATTTCTTGCCCTAGCGTCTTTGCGTTCTTCGCGCCTTATGCGTTAAGGATTTTCTTTTGTTTGATCGCCCACCATGCCAGCAGCAGACCGTATCCCGGCGAAGCTGCCCGCCAGCGCCCACAGCGGCGCGCGCGTCAGGATGTCCACGATCATGCCGAACGGGTAGTCGGGGAACAGGTGCGAGTGCAGCCCATCCTTGATCAGCATGAGGACGGCGACGGCGAGGCTGGCTGCCAGCCCGAACGCCGCGCCCGCCAGCGCCGCGCCGAGCAGGGCGGTTCGTGCGGCAAAGATGCGACCGCCGTAGCGCCGCGTGAGCCACAGGCTGAGGGCGAGCAGCGCCAGCCCGCCGCCGAGCAGCGCGACCGGCAGGACGCTGTTATCTTCGAGGCTTGACCAGAACAGGAGCAGCGCGCCGTAAGCCAGCGCGATCAGGCGCAGGCGACCGCTGTAAGCGGGGACGGTGAACGTTCGCTCAGTCAGCGGCGATGGCTTCGCGTTCAGCAGCGGACTCAAAGCGGAAAACGTGCGACTCGTAGCCGTCGAGCAGGATGGTCAGCCCTTCTTTGGTCATGACACCGCCGGCGCGCTCGTATTCCATGCCGTCGGTCACGTCGTAGAGCCGCCATTCATTGCCTTCAATCCACGACCACGCTGACAGATCGACGCGCCCCTGAGCCGGATGTGGCGTCAGGTTGACGACGATCAGCCGGTAATCCTTGCCGCGCTCGTACCAGCCATACGCCAGCAGGTTGTGGTGCGAATCGTTGCCGGGCGCAATCGGGCGCATGTTGAACAGATACCAGTCGCCGTGCTGGTAGATCGGGTCGCGGACTTCGCGCAGCAGGCGCAGGTAGTAGGCTTCGAGGTCTGGCTGCGGCGTCTCATCCGGCTGCCGCTTGATCTGCACGGGCAGCTTGACCGTGCGCCCGACGAACTGCCCGTCGTGGAACAGCACCGCGCCCGGCAGCGTGGTGATCAGCGTGGCGGCGGCGTAGCTGCGCTCCGCGCCGAGGCGCGAGAAGGCGCGCGGCTCGTCGTGGTTTTCGATGAAGCGCAGCATGTGCTGCTGGTATTCCAGCGCGGCGACCAGGTGCTGGCGGATTTTCTGGACGCTGCCTTCCATGATGCGGTCGTAGAGCGTCTTGTCGTAGGCGAAGTCGAAGCCCTGCTGCAGAATTTCGTACTCTTTATCCCAGTAGACTTCGGCGACGAACAGGAAGTCGGGATACCACGCCTTGACGTGCGAGATGACTTCCTTCCAGTATTCCTGCGGCGGCGCTTCGCCGACGTAGCCGTGCCACGTCCCGGCGAAGATGTAATTGAGCAGCAGCATCGCCATGTCGCAGCGCACGCCGTCACACTGGCTGGCGATGTCCAGCAGCGTCTTGATCACTTCGCGGCGCAGGTCGGGGTTGAAGATGTTCAGTTGCGCTGTGTCCGACCAGCCGGGAAACAGCGGGTCGCGCCCGTGCGCGATCACGGTGTGCTTGCCGCGCGGCAGCGTGCGCATGAAGAAGTCATCCGGGCGATTTTTGAGGTCCTGCGGCTTGCCCTGCACGAAGTATTCCGGGTGGCGGATCACCCAGGGATGGTCGATGGCGACGTGGTTGGGCACGAAGTCGAGCATGAGCGACAAGCCGCGCGCCCGCAGACGCTCGCGCAGTGCCGCCAAGCCGGAGCGCCCGCCGAGCCGCTCGTCGACGACGTAATCCCCGACGGCGTAGGCGGAGCCGATCACGTCGTCGTCGGTCAGGTCGGGGAGGGCATGGACGTATTCGTGCTTGTATCTGAGAGCGCTCTCGCGTCCGCGCGTACTCCGCTGCCAGACTCCCATCAGCCAGATCATGTCGAGACCGGGGCGAACGATTTCGTCCAGGGCGGCGTCGGGGATGTTGTCGAGCCTGATCGGTTGCTTAAAGCGGCGGCTGAGTGTGTCGAGCCACACCCAGGTGTTGATCTGATAGATAAAATGCTTATTCGACCGCTGTGCCATCGGCTGACGTTCCCTACCGCGCACTCATTACGAATAGCCCAATTTACGAAACAATCTGGAGATAAAAACGCTCAGGCGGGCGGTTGGTTACGGAGAGAGTCATCGCCCGCAGCCTGATCGCTTCCATCTCTTTACACAATTTTAATCGAAGTCTGCAAGATTTCGACGGTGGGTCGCATGAAAACGACATCAAAAATCTGGAAAATTCTCCCAAATGTCGCGTAATAAGTCCAATGATCGACAAAGCAGGGCGAGATCGGCATAATACCGCCCAGTTGGAACGAGGAGGTGGGATATGTCCGACGGTTATTTCGTGACGCCGAAGGATGTCAGTCAAGTCGAAATGCTGCCCGGCGTTCACCGCCGCACGATGGCTGTGACCGACGAGGAGATGCTCTGCGAGTTTTACCTGGAGCGCGATTCGGTCGTGCCGGAGCACAGCCACATGAACGACCAGGTCGGCTACGTGATTTACGGCAAGGTCGAGCTGATCATCGGCAGCGTCCTGCACGTCTGCGATCCAGGCGACAGCTACGCCATTCCCGGCGGCATCGCGCATCAGGCGCGGGCGCTGATCGATTCGCTGGTGATCGACGTATTTTCGCCGCCGCGTAACGATTATCGAACCGAAGCAAGATAATGTGAGCGCATTTACAAAAATAACTTAGAATAGTAACAGTACGATTCTGGTGTTAGAGAGAAGCGACGATGGAAGTATACCAACCTGGACGCAGACAGCGGGGGCAGGCGCGTGAGCGTTATGCAGCGCGTCATCGTAAGGAAATGGTGACCCGGCACGAGCCGGAGGCAGTCGCTGAAAGACCAGTCATGTCACGCGCGCCGGTCGATCCGGGGCGGGTGAATTCGCGCGTGCTGCAGGGGCGGGCGGTCGTGCTTTCGCGCGATGCGCTGTGGTATATCTACCATAATCCGATCATCCTGCTCGCGCTGATCGGACTGATTGTCGCTCTAATCGGGCTGTTCCTGGGCACGCACGTCTTTGGCGGGCGCATTTTCCCGAACGTGTGGGCGCTCAATGTCAATCTTGGCGATTTGACGGTTGAGGAAGCGGCGCAGGCGCTCCAAAACAAGTGGGCGACCGGCACGCAGATTCAGCTTCAGGACGGCGACCGCATCTGGCAGGTGACCCCGGCGCAGCTTGGGCTGACGCTCGACGCCGCCGCGACGGTGGAGTCGGCGCGAAACGTCGGCTTGGCGGGCGTCCCGTTCGGCTACGGCGTGGCGCCGGTCGTCGGCATGGACACGCTCACGACGCAGGATTTCCTGCTGGATATGACCGAGCAGAGCAAAATTCAGCCGTACAACGCCGGTTTCCGCTGGGACGGCGACAACCTCGTCGGCGTGATGGGAAGCGACGGTCGCTACCTGGACGTGGCGGCGACGCTGGCGAGCCTGCAAACCAACCTGTCGCTGGTCGGTTCGAGCGGTCGCTTCGACCTGACGATGACGACTATTCCGCCCGGCGGGCGCGACCCGTCGGCGTTTCTGAATCAGGCGCGGGCGTTCACGACTCAAGCCTTCCTGATCAAGGGCTACGATCCGTTCACGGACGAACATTTCGCCTGGACAACCGACCGCAATACGCTGACCTCGTGGCTGGAAGTCGACGAGGATGGCTTGGCGCTGCGCAAGGACGTGTTTGCCTCGTTCGTGCAGGCGCAGACCGACTCGCTGGCGCGCACCAACGAGCAGCGCTACATCGAGCCGGTCGACGCGATGGAGAAGATGCAAACCGCCATCACCGGGCTGCAAGGCGAAGTCAACATTCGCGTCCATTACCGCTCGTCCATCTACACCGTCGAGCCGGGCGACAGCGGCTACCTGATCGCACGGCGCAGTGGTATCCCGTTCATCCAGCTTCAACTGGCGAACCCCGGTCGGGACTGGGATGTGCCGCTGGAAGTGGGCGAGACGATGAACCTGCCGTCGCCGGACATCACCATCCCGCTTGACCCGGTTCCGAACAAACGTATCGTCGTCAACCTCAAGACGCAGTCACTGGTCGCCTATGAAAACGGGCAGCCGGTGTTTAGCTGGCTGATCTCGTCGGGCATGGATCGCGCGCCGACATCGCCGGGCATCTACCAGATCATGAGCCACGACCCGGTGGCGATGGGCGGCAGCTCCGAGCTGTGCAGCGACCTGGGCTGCGCCCAGTGGACGATGTACTGGTTCATGGGCATCTACGAAGTCGTGCCAGGGCTGATCAACGGTTTCCACGGCGCGGTGCTGCTGGCGAACGGTCGCTACCTGGGCGATGGCTTGGTCGGGCGTCCGTTCACTTACGGCTGCATAATGTCCGACAACGACAACGGCGAAGCGCTGTACAACTGGGCGGATAACGGCACGGTTGTCGAAATCATCTCGCCGATTTACGAGCCGCGCAGCGAGTTGGGACGGCAGATGCTGGCGCAGAGCACGCCGCAAAGCTAGTTCCGGGCACGCCGGATGGTTCAAACGAGGGCAGGGGCACAGCGGTGCTCCTGCCTTTTTGATCCCCGGCAGGCGGAAAACTGCGCCAGAGGCACAGATCGCCGCACGATGCCGATTACCAGATTTTTGTGCAGTTTATACCAAATTAAAGGCAGCTAAATGAGTATTAAATGCCAGATTAAGGCGAAGGATTTAATGCTTCGACAACGAAAATTAATTCAAGATTACTAAAATAGCCGGAATCGGCGAAGAAAAGAGCGCTCCCACTGATTTTCTGTCATTTTGTGACAATTTGAACTAGCGATAATCGGGCAAAATACACACTGGATTATGAAAAAACTGTGAAAAGAAGTGTTTGACTTTGATGTCTGCTTTACATATACTACCAATAGACAAACGAATTAGGACGTGTGGGGTACTAAAAACACTTTTTTATAAAAACTTCTTACACCCCGCACTAAAAACTAAACGCCCCATTTCGATGGGGCGTTTTCCTTTAGGTCACAGGCACATGCCACAACAAAAACGAATGTACGGGACGTGGGATAGCCCGATCACGCCCGCGATGGTATCGCTCGGCTGCGCTTCGGCGACGTGCAGTGGTGCGGCGAAACACTTGTCTGGTCGGAAGGGCGCGGCGCTCACGGCGTGCTGGTCGCGCAGACTGGGGCGCAGGCTCCGCGCGACCTGACTGACGCGGGCATGTCGGTGCGCGGGCGCGTTGGCTGACGGCGGCGGCGAATTCACGTCTGCCGACAACGTGATCTACTTCGCGGGATCGGGCGGGCGGCTGTATCGCGTCTCGCTGGATGGCGGCATCCCCAAGCCAATCACCCCGGCTTTCGGCGCGCGGCGGCTCCGCGCGTGTCGCCGGATGGTCGCTGGATCGTGTACGTGCATCATGCCGAGGGCGTCGACGGGCTGGCGCTGGTCGATAGCGACGGCGCGCTGTTCCCGCGCAAGCTGGCATACGGCACGGATTTCGTCATGCAGCCCGCCTGGCATCCCGACGGGACGATGGTCGCTTACGTCGCCTGGAACCAGCCGCAGATGCCCTGGGATGGCTCGCTGCTGCAACTGGCGCACCTGAAGCGCGACGCCGACGGCGTGCCCACGCTGGATCGCGTCGAGACGCTGGCGGGCGACACGCAAACGTCGCTGTTCCAGCCGGAATTTTCGCCAGACGGACGGACGCTCGCTTACGCCAGCGATAAGACCGGCTGGTGGCAGCTTTATCTGTACGATCTGGCGAGCGGGACGCATACTCAGCTCACCGACGCCGACGCCGAGGATGCCGCGCCCGCCTGGGCACAGGGCGCGCGCACGTTTGCCTGGTCGCACGACGGCGCGGCGATCTATTTCATCCGCAATCAGGCGGGGCGGTCAGCCTGTGGCGCTGCGAAGTCGGCAATCGTAAGCTGCGGCGCATCACGGCGCTCGATCATTACGGCTATCTGTGGCAGATCGCGGCGTCGCCGCTGCGTGGCGAAGTCGCGCTGCTGGCGTCGGCGAGCACCATCCCGGATCGCGTCATCACGTATGAGATTGAACATGAGATTGTGGCGACAATCCCACAGCCACAGTCAGCGAGACGCCGACCATCAACGTGATCGTCGACGCCGACCGCGACGAAGAATGGGTGCGCCGGCGCAGCGGCTCGGAGATGCTGATGACGCGCTACGCCGACGCCGAAGCGATCTCGTGGACGGGGCACGATGGCGACCCGGTCTACGGGCTGTACTACGCGCCGACCAGCCCCGATTTCGAGAGCACGGGCGCTCCCCCGCTGATCGTCAAGGTGCACGGCGGTCCCACCAGCCAGACGCGCATGAATTTCTCGGTCGAGGCGCAGTTCTACACGTCGCGCGGCTTCGCCTTCCTCGAAGTCAACCATCGCGGCAGCCGGGCTACGGCAAAGCCTACCGTGACAAGCTGCTCCATGCCTGGGGCAGTTACGACGTGGAGGACAGCGCCAGCGGCGCGCAGCATCTGGTCGATCAGGGGTGGCGGATGGGCGGCGGCTGGTGATCCTGGGCGGGAGCGCGGGCGGCTACACGGTGCTGCAATCGCTGGTCGCCAAGCCGGGCTTCTGGCGCGCGGGCGTATGCCTGTACGGTATCTCGAACCAGTTCACACTGGCGCTGAATTTCGACTGGAAATTCGAGTCGCGCTACAGCGACATGCTGCTCGGCGCGCTGCCGGAAGCCGAGGCGCTCTACCGTGAGCGGTCGCCGCTGTTTCACGCCGACAAAATCAAGGACGCGGTGATCATCTTTCAGGGTGAGGACGATCAGGTCGTGCCGAAATCGCAGGCGGACAGCATCGTCGCGGCGCTGAAGCGGCGCGGCGTGCCGCACGAGTATCACGTTTTCGCGGGCGAGGGGCACGGCTGGCGCAAGCCGGAGACGATTGAGCGCTACTACGAGCTGGTGCTGGCGTTCCTGCGCCAGCACGTCATCTTCGGCGGGTGAGGTGATACTAATAAAATGACGCTGGTAGGGGCATGATATGAAGGGTTTTTTAAACCTCACCCTGACGCCTTTGCGTCCTTGCCCCTCGTGCAAACCTCCGGTTTGCCATCACGTAAACGGGGCGAGGGGCAAAGCGAACTTTTTCAACACCCTCATGTCAGGCAATCATTCGCTGTTCTGGGCGCGAGCGCGGCACTCGATTCAGTCGCGCCGGATGTATATTTGCCAAACCCGGCAAGGATCGTCTCCAGCAGCAGCAGCATATGCGTGACGCGCCTGGCGCGGATCACGGCATCCACATCGGCTCGAACTTCTTCCACCCACCCGCGTAGGCAACGTGCCGGATCGTGCCTGCCATCGTGCTTTAATGCGCCGCGAAATATCGATCCCCAGCGGTAAAAATCGCGGTAGGCGCGCCAGTAACCGCCTCCAGCGCATCCGGGGTCAGCTTCGCTGGCTTATAGACAGTATGTCGCGTATCGTACAAATCCCAGTCGTAGGTGGTGATGCGCCGCTCCGCTTCCATTCGCTTGAACAGCGCGGTATCGGGATACGGCGTGAGGATGTGGAAGGTCGCCGTCTCGATACCCTGATCAATCGCCCAGGTGACGGTGCGGTCAAACACCGTTTCGTCGTCGTGATCCATGCCGAAAACAGAAGCTCCCGTTGACCATGACGCCGAGGTCGTGCAGCCGTTTGATGGCGGCGCTGTAATCCCGGTTCAGGTTCTGGTGCTTGCGCTGCTCCAGCAAGCTCTCCGGGTTGAGCGTTTCAAAGCCGACAAACAGGCTGCGCAAGCCCGCTCCGACCGCCTTTTCGAGCAGCCCCGGCTTCAGGACCGACTGCACCGTCCCGGCAGCCTGCCACAGTCGGTTCATGCCGCGCATCCCGTCGAAGAGTGCGGCGGCGAAGCCGGCATTGCCGAACAGGTGATCGTCCAGAAAGTAGAGATGCCGACCCGGCAGGCGGTCGATTTCTGCGAGCGCGTCATCGACCGCCTGCGTATAGAACGATCTGCCGCCCTTGAAGAATGCCTCCTTGTAGCAGAAATCGCAGACGTGCGGGCAGCCGCGCGAGACGACAATCGAGTTCGGCACGAGATACAGGTGACGCTTGATCAGATCGCGGCGGATGGGCGGCGCGCCGATGAGCGATCGCATGGTCGAGCGGTAGACTTTGCCGGGACGCCGCGCCCGGAAATCGTCCAGAAAGACGTGCCAGGTATCCTCGCCGGGACCGAGGAAAATGGTATCGGCGTGACGGCGGCTTCATCCGGGAGCGAGGTGACGTGCAAGCCGCCCAGCGCGACGTGCGCGCCCTTCGCCCGGTAATGATCCGCGATCTGGTAGGCGCGCCGCGCCGGTGATGTAGACCCTGAATGACCACGAGGTCAGGTTCGTCGTCGAGGTCGAGATGCTCGACGTGCTCGTCCTGAATCACGACCTGATCGTCGTCTCGCAGGTAGGCTGCCAGCGTCCCCAAGCCGAGCGGCGGAAATAGCGAATACTTGATCGGGCGAAAGAACGGACTCCTGGCTTCCGTCAGGGCGGGGAGGATCATTTTCACTTTCACGGCGGTCGATCTCCTTCGAACCCGGCAACCACAGCTACGATAAACGGGATCGGGTTTGAGAGCGACCGTTCAGGTGCGGCTCATCGCGCACTCAGGTGCTTGAATACGCGATCATTCGTTGTGCAGCGTGACGTAATCGCCGGAGACGTAGCCCACGCCGTCGTTGTAGCTGATCTCATACCAATCGCCCCGGGTACCCGTGATGACGAACGCCATCGACGGCTGCGCCGAGCCAAGCCGCGCGCTGTCTATCGTCGGCGCGGCGCGCACGTTCATGACAGTATCGGGCGTGAGATAAGTGAGCGCTGGCGGCAGATCGGCTAGTTCGGGCGGCGCGTAGGGTTCGGCGAGGAGTGTCTGAATCGCCCGCTCGGTCTGGTCGTATGCGCCTTCGCCAATGCGCGTGTAGCGAATCGCACCCTGCTTATCGATCAGGTACATGGTGGGCCAGTAACGCTGTCCGTAGGCGTCCCAGGTCGCGCCGTCATTGTCGATGCCGACCGGGTAAGTCACGTTGAGTCGCTGAGTCGCTGCGAATACGTTGTCGAGGTTACGCTCGTAGCCGAATTCCGGGAAATGGATGCCGATCACCGCCAGTCCCTGATCGTGGTAAGACTGATGCCACGCTTCGACATACGGCAGGGTATGGATGCAGTTGATACAGTCGAACGTCCAGAATTCGAGCAGCACAACCTTGCCGCGAAGACCTTCCAGACGCAGCGGAGTATCGGTGTTCAGCCACGTCAGACTGCGAAGTTCGGGCGCCGAGCCGCGGCGCGGAAGGTTCGAATTCTCCTGTGCCAGTGCAAGCGTTCCAGCTAAGATCGAGACGACGGTGACCACCGCCGACGTGTACAGCAGCGAGCGTTTTCCCGTGAGAGACATGGTCGATCCTCGGCGCATTGCCAATCATTGTGAGCATCGTAGCCGAAGAGGATTACGAAACGATAAACCGACCGCTCAGGATTCGCATCTTCCTGCTCATTCCCTTTGGAACTAATCGGGAGATCGAGTATGCTCAATAGGCGGCATGATCGGTCAGAGCATCGATGCGACGAACCCTATTTCTCATCCTCCTGCTCCTCGCGGGCTGTAATCTGGAAACGTCGGGCGTGGCGACGCCTTCGCCTCAGCCGACCATTTACGTCGCGCCGACGCCGTATCGGGGTCCGACCGCTATCGTCGCGCCGACGCTGATCACGCAGCAGGGGCAGAGCGGGCAGGGTGTGGGCGTGCAGAGCCTGGTCGTGACGGCGACGCCGCGCAACCTGCTGACGCCCGTCCCGGTGCAGACGCTCATCGCCAACCCGCAGCCGCCACCCACCTCGCAGAACTTCATCGAGGTCTTGATCAACAATGTGGCGATCCCGGCGTGGAATATCCTCTACACCTTCCTGAGCGAAGGTCTGGTGACGATGTGGGTATTCGCTGGCGCGCGCGGCGGCGTGCTGGCGCAGGTGGTATGCTGCCTCGCGCCGACAGTGCTGGTCGTCGGGCTGGTGCTGCGGCGTCTGCGGGTCATCCGCTGGCGGCGGTGATCAACCGGGGTTGGCGGCGCTCGCCAGCGTTTCGGCGACGGCGAAGTAGGCTGGCTTGGGGGTCAGGTTTTCATCGTAGAGCAGCACCCAGTCGTCGTGCCCTACGAAGCCCGGAATCCACGAGTAGTTGTCGCTGACTCCCCATATGATGAAGGTGTCGCAGTTGGGGGCATCGATGCAGGCTTGCAGCACGTTGCGGTAAACCTGCGCCTGCTGCTCCAAGCCTTCCTCGCGCGTGCCCTCGCCGATTTTCACGTCCATCTCGGTGATTTCGACCTTCAGCCCCAGCCTGCCGAAACGATCCATGACCTGGCGCACCGTATCGACGCTCAGGGTTGGTAGCTGCTGGGCGGAGACGTGCATTTGCAGCCCGACGCCGTGAATCGGCACGCCAGCATCGAGCAGATTGCTGACCAGCGCGTAGGTGTTGTTGGTTTTGCGGCTCGGCACGTCGATGTTGTAGTCGTTGTAGAACAGCAGGGCGTCGGGGTCGGCTTCGTGCGCCCACTGGAATGCTTTGGCGATGTAATCCGGTCCCAGCGCGCGCAGCCAGATGGTGTCGCGCAGGACATCGCCGCTGTCGGGGATGGCTTCGTTGACCACGTCCCATTCCTGGATGCGCCCCCGGTAGCGCCCGACGACCGTCTTGATGTGGTTTTCGAGGATGGCGACGATTTCGTCGGGGGTATAGCGGCTTTCGTCGAGCCAGTCCGGCTGCTGGTTATGCCAGACCAGTGTGTGACCGTGTATGCGTATGTCGTGGGCTTCCGCCCAGGCGACCAGCGCGTCGGCGGCATCCCAGTTGTAGACGCCCGGCGCGGGACTGAGCGATCCGAACTTGAAGATGTTCTCCGGCGTAATGATGTTGTACTGCTGCGCCGCCAGCTCCAGATACGCCGGATCGTTGAAGAACGCGCTGGTGTTGATCGCCGTGCCGATGCGCATACCGGCGGCGTCGGCGAGGACGCGCAGCGGCGGCAGCGATTCCTGACTGCTGGTGTGGGTGGTTGTCACCAGCATCAGGGCGAGCATCCAGAATTTTCGCATGACTTACGACCTTTCAGGATTCTACGGCTTGCGGATCACCTCCGTGCCACCCATATACGGGCGCAGCACGTCCGGGATGACCACGCTGCCGTCCGCCTGCTGGTAATTCTCCAGAATGGCGATGATCACGCGCGGAGTCGCCAGCCCGCTGCCGTTGAGGGTGTGGACGAACTGCGTCTTTTTGCCCTCCGCCGGGCGATACTTGACGTTGGCGCGGCGCGCCTGAAAATCCTCGGTGTTGCTGCACGAGCTGACTTCCAGCCACTCGTTGCAGCCCGGCGAAAATACCTCGATGTCGTACTTCTTGCTGGCGGCGAAGCCCAGATCGCCGGTGACGATTTCCAGACGGCGGAAGGGCAGCCTGAGCGCCCGGCAGATATCGCTAGCGGCTTCTGCCAGCGCTTCCAGCTCGGCGTAGCTGGTCTCCGGCGTGGTGAATTTGTACATCTCGACTTTTTCGAACTGATGCACGCGCTTGATGCCGCGCACGTCGCGCCCGGCGCTGGTCTTTTCGCGGCGGAAGCACGGCGTATGGGCGACGTAGTGCAGCGGTAGCTGCGCTTCGTCGAGGATTTCGTCGCGGTGCATATTGGTGATGGCGACTTCGGCGGTCGGCAGCAGGTACAGGTCGGCGTCGGCGTCGTAGTAGACCACGTCGCGGAACTTGGGGAACTGCGCCGCCCCATAGAACATCTCCTCGCGCACCAGATACGGCACGTACAGCTCGGTGAAGCCCTTCTGCCGCGCCATGTCGAGGAAGAAGCTGATCAGCGCCCGCTGCAGGCGCGCGCCCATGCCCTTGAGGACGTATGCGCGCGTGCCCATCATGCGGACGCCGCGCTCGAAGTCGATAATGTCGAGTTCGGGTCCTAAGTCCCAGTGGGGTTTCGGCTCGAAGTCGAACTCGAAGAACGCGCCCTCCGGCGTCCAGGGGATGTTGTGTTCTTCGCTGTCGAACACCGGGACGCTCTCGTGCGGCAGGTTGGGCAGCCAGAGCATGTTTTCTTCCAGCGTCGCCTCGACCTGCTTGATCTGCTCGTTGATCTCCTCGACACGACCGCCGAGCGCTCCGACGCGGCTCATCAGCGCGGCAAGTGCTTCGTCGGGGTTGAGCGACATATCCGGCGCGACCGGGGCGTCGCCGCTGAGCACGTTCGCCGCGCCGTCGTAGTCCCCGGCTTCGATCAGCTTCGCTGCTTCCAGCGCGCGCGCCGTGCGGGTCGGTTCCTCCAGCTTTTTGTCGCCGCGTAGCCGTCCGATGTTCTTGTTGAGCTTGTTGCGCCCCGCCTGAATCGCCTCGGATTCGGTGAGGAGAGCGCGGCGCTGCTTATCCAGCTCGATGATGGTGTCGACGCGCGCGGCGGCAGCCGGGTCGTTCAGCTTCAGGATTTGTTGTTTGACCCATTCCGGCTTCTCCCGGATCAGGGCGATGTCGAGCATGATTGCGTCTCCTTTAGAGTGCTGCGCAAGGAGCTTTTAGTTATTCGTTATTGGATCGGTCGGTTTATCCCTTGACCAATAACGAACAACTAATCACCCAAAACTAAGCGCTCTTGTCATCAGGCAAAACAGGTTGAGTCGGTCGCGTATCCTCGTTTTCTTCGGGCGGGAGCGGTCGCGTGAAATCGGCGTACAGGCGCACGACCGCCAGCGCAATGCCGAGGATGATCACCACGACGATCAGCGTATCGAAGAACTCTGGCGTCAGCGAATTCAGACTCACGACGACCCCCAAAACAAAAACGCCTCCCCTGACCGCTGGGGAGGCGCCCATAACAAGTCCTCACGACGGTACAGGTGCGGCGTCGACTATCCCTGAGAGGACGACAGGCGGTTGGTTTCGCGCCAGGTCGGCAGCTTGATGCTGAAGGTCGTGCCGACCCCTTCTTCGCTCTGAAACCAGATTCGCCCGTTCATCGCTTCGACCTCGTTCTTGCACAGGTACAAACTCAAGCCGTAGCCGAACTCACCCATGATCTGCGGCTGGCGGGAGCGCGCAAACGGCAGAAACACCCGATCCATCTCGGCGGCGCGCACCCCATAGCCTTCGTCGATCACGTCAAGCTGCACGGCGTTGTGCGCCGACACGTAAGCGACGATCTTGACGGGCGTCCCGCGCATACTGTACATGATAGCATTGCGCAGCACGTCTCGCAAGACGCTCGACAGGTAGGCGGGTGCGGCGGCGATGGCGACTTTCTTGGGGATGACCGAGCGAATCCGGCTGCGGTAATCGCCTGCGTCGGTTTCAGGGTCGACCAGCGGTGTCTCGTCCAACGTCTCCAGCAAATCCTCGACAAAGTCGTACAGCACGACGCGCCGCGTCTGCTGGCGGATCAGGTCGCGCACCTGCGCCGTGCGCACGTGCTCCAGCCGCTCGATCAGATCGGTGAGCGCGCGCAGGCGGTACATGTGGATGTCGATCAACTGGGTGAAGCCGGTGATGCGCTTGCCGAGCTGCTGGGCGGTGTCATTCGGCTTGGCGTTGCGGACGGTCTGGGCGATCAGCTTGGCGTGACCGTCGGTGGTCATGACGACCTCGCGCACTTCTTCGAGGTACTTGTCGATCACGTCGGCGACCGCCGACCAGTCCGGCATCTCGATGGTGACCATGATGTACATGTCGTCGTGCGAGTGCAGCGCTGAAACCCAGCACGGCAGGCGTTCCCCGGCGCGGTAAATGTGGAAGCGCTCCGGCTGCCCGGAGTCAATCGCCTGGTCGCGCACCGTCTCGATCATGCGGGAGGAGTCGGTCAGGCGGCTGTTGAACAGCACGGCGGCGGCAGTCCAGCCTTCGCTGCGCACCAGCTTGATGTCGCTGCCGATGATCGCGCGGGCGGCGGCGTTTTCCTGCACGAGGCGGTTGGCGCTGTCGAATACCAGTATGCCCTGGCTCAACCCCTCGATGATGACCTGACTGTCCAGCCCTTTATCCACGATCACGCGACACCCCGCTTGTGACACCAACGCACCGTACCTATTGATTGTAAAGGTGATCAGCCGCCACACAGCATAGATTTTTGTACCAGAATCGACCGAATCAGGCGATCCAGTGCCAGGTGACGAAGCGGGTGAGGAATAAGAGCGCCAGCGCCGCCGTCGCGCCGTAGACGATCACCTGCTTGTAGAGGGCGGTCCGCCCACTTCGCCAGCAGGATGTAGGCAACGGGAACAGCGTCGCGCCGAAGCGCGGCATCGAAAGCAGCGAACCCGTCGCAATCGGGATGAGCAGGGCGACCAGCGCGAACAGTCCCCATACGCGCAGCCCCGGCTTGATCAGCAGCCATGCCCCCAGCGCCAGATACACCAGCGTCATGATCAGGTCGATCCAGGCGGGGTTCCAGCCGAACAGCGCGACCGGTTCGCCGCTGAAGTAGATCGTGAACGCCTGTAGGGGCGATCCTGTCGTGCGTCCCCAGGTCGAGCCGTAGGTCTTGAAGTACGCCAGCGGGTCGCCGACGCTGACGCCCGCCAGCACGATGTAGGCGGCGAAGATCAGGGGTGGGACGAAAGCGAGGGCGATGCGGTATGGGTGCGCGGTTGAGCGCCAGTTCGACCCCCTCCCCATCCCTCCTCCGAATTCAGGGGAGGGCGCAAAACCGCCATCGCGTTCTTGCTCCCCTCTCCCCGCTTGCGTGGGAGAGGGGAGGGGGGTGAGGGGAAATATCGCAGCCCACGCCAGCGGCACGAACAGCGCCGCGCCGACCGAGCGTGTCAGGCAGGCGAGCGCCGCCGCGCCGACCGCCAGCACGAAGCGGTCGCGCTCCAGCAGCCAGAACGTCAGCAGCGTGAGCAGCAAAAACAGCGACTCGGTGTACACGCCGGAGAGATACACGCTGATCGGCGAGATGAGCAGCAGCAGTGCCGCGCCCCAGGCGACCTTTCCCCCGTAGTGCGCCTGCGCTAGATCGAACAGCAGCAGAGTCGCCAGCAAGAGCGCGGCATTCGAGACCGCCACGCCGCCGATGGTCGCGCAGGTGCTTAGGTACGGCGAGAGCAGGCAGCCGGTGTCGGTCATGCCGCCGACGAGGTGGATCGCCAGCGGGTAGAGCGGCAGGAACGCCATGTCGTCCGCCGGACGCGCCTCGTTGACCCAGTCGAAGCCGTAAGTGGCAATCGAGGCGTAAAAGCCCGCGTCCCAGCGATACCACATGTCGAGCGCCGCGCCGCCGTCGAGCAGATGGGTATATTCCTTGCCCTCGGTCGTGGGCAGAAAGCGAATCGACAGCACGCCCGCCGCCGTGAACGCCGCGCGGGTGATCAGGAACGCCAGAATGAGCAGCAGAAGGTCGCGGCGGGTCATTCGATTGGCTACACCGTCAGGTACTGCCGCCACGAATGCTCCGGCTGGTAGCCGAGCATCTGGCGTGCCTTGTCGACGCTCAGCAGCGTGTCGTGGTCGCCAACGTCCGGGCGCAGCGGCACGCCGGGGAAGACTTCCGCCATCAGCTCGCGGTTGGAGCGGGTCATGCAGGTGTCCCCGGCGGCGATGATGAACGACTCCGCGCCCTGAATGTTGGCTTCCAGTCCCAGACGGCAGCTTTGCGCCACGTCGCGGGCGTCGACGTAGCCCCACAGATTCCACTTGCGCAGGTACGGATCATTCCAGAAGCCGGAGAAGCGCTGGTAATCCTGCGGCTCCATGATGTTCGAGAAGCGCAGGCTGACGAACGGGACGCCGCTCCAGCGGTTCATCTGGCGCGCCATTTCCTCGCCCAGCACCTTCGAGAGCGCGTAGCTGGATTCGGGGTAGAGCGGGTGCTGCTCGTCAATGGGCGCGTATTTCGGCTTCTCGCGGTCGAACGGCAAGCCGAGCGTCGTCTCGCTGCTCGCCCAGACGACGCGCTTCAAGCCGAGCGCCAGCGCCGCCGCGAACACATTGTAGTTGAGCGCGCTGTTGACCCGAAACGTGTGTTCCTCGGTGAAAATCCCCGGCGCGGGGATGGCAGCGAGATGGACGACCGCATCCCCGCCGTGCAGCACCTCGACCGCTTCGCCATAGTTCGTCAGGTCGGCGCGCAGGAACAGGGCGATGCGCTCGGCGGGCGGCGCGGTGTCGACGTTGAGCACCTCATAGCCGTGATCGACCAGATCACGGACGACGGCGCGCCCGGCTTTCCCGCTCCCCCCGGTGACGACGATTTTGGGCATGGGCTTTGCTCCTTACAAGTGCTCGATGTGCTTTTCCATATCGTCTGGCAAAAGTATTTCAAAGATCATGATCAAGCCGCGCAGAATTTGCTTCAGCGTTCGCGTCTGAGCTTTGTAGTAAACAATCCCAGCATGTGGATGTCCCTGGGCGTGCAGCCTCAAGAAATCGCTATCCTGCGTCACGATGACGCGCCGCTCGGCTCGTGCAAATGCAAGATGCTCTTCATCCGTCCAGCCGATATGATCCGCTTCGCCAGTCGTCAGAACGTCGATGTCGCGCGTTCGCAGTCCCCTGGCGATCTGTTTGTCAACGTTCTCGTCAAGATAGAAGCGAATCTTAGTCGTCATCGTCAATCAGATGGCGGGGCAGCTTAGATGGCTGATCCTTGAACAATGCTTCTACAAATTCATCTTCCTCGTGGATCGCCTGACGGATTTCGTCAAGGTGTTCGTAGGCATACGTCAGCGCTGCATAGACCTGCGGTAGTGACAGATCATATGCAGAGGCGATTTCATCACCGCTCATCCCCATTAATTCGTGCCACACGTAAACATCCTGCACGCGAATGCGCCGCCCGGCGATGCACGGCTTTCCCCCACAGACGCCCGGCGTCTGCGTGATGTGCGCGGCGGTGACATTGTATGCGGTCATCGGCTGTGCTCCTGCTCAAGATTCCCGAATATTATAACGTACTTGCGACCATCTTTACTCCGGCTGCGCTTTGCGTTATGGTTTGCTTCGACAAGGAGCAGGAACTATGCGGCGGGTTCTCGTCACCGGGGCGTCACGCGGAATTGGCTTGGAGTTTGTGCGGCAGTTTCTCCTGCGCGGGGATATGGTATTCGCCGCCTGCCGTGACCCCGAAAACGCCGAGCAGCTCCGCGAGTACGAGTCGGATCACCTGCACGTGATCACGCTCGACGTTGCCGACGAGCGCAGCATCGAATCGTCGTATGCGGTCGTGCGGGCGCACACCGATTCACTCGATCTGCTGATCAACAACGCTGGCGTGCTGATCGATGACGACGAACTCGGCTCGCTGTCGTTCGACGGCTTGCTGTACATCCTGCGCGTGAACGCCGTCGCGCCGATCCTGATCGCCCAGCGCTACCTCGATCTGCTTGAGCGCGGCACTGACGCGAAGATCGTCGGCATCACCTCCGAGCACGGATCGCTGACACTGAAGCCGGACGGCGGACCCTACGGCTATTCCGCCAGCAAAGCGGCGCTCAACATGCTGATGCGCACGCTGGCGTTCGAGCTGCGCGGCATGACGACCGTCGTGATCGATCCGGGGTGGGTGCGCACCGATATGGGCGGGCGCGGCGCCGAACTGTCTCCGGCGCGCTCGGTCAGCGGCATGATCCAGATCATCGACGCGATCACGCCGTATGACACGGGCAGGTTTTTCCGCTGGGACGGGGAAGAAGAACCCTGGTAACGATTGGTGTGGGGTAGGGGCGCAGCATTGCTGCGCCCCTACAACGTAATCTAAAGTGTTAATTTCGTTGTACGCGGCGTCTGGCTTCGGCGCGCACCAGCGTGAGGATTCCCATCAAGCCCGCGCCCTTGCCCATCGACAGTTCCCTGCCGAAGATTTTGAAGACCACGTCGTCGGTCACGTTGACGACCTGTTCCAGCGGCTGACCGGAAACCGTCTCGCCCAGAATCACCGACATCGCCATCGCCGACAAACCCTGAGGGTTGAGCACGTCGAAGTAGTATTTCAGCGTGCCGTCGGGCTGGTCAACCGCCCACACGTAGGCTTCGGATTCGCAGGCGGGCGCGCGGTGCTGCTCATCGTAGGGCTTGGATGCCACCGTCGACGGAACTTTCACCTCGTCAAAGCGGTCGGCGATCTCGATCAGCATATCGGCGCGCTCGCGCCGGTCGGTGATCGACGCCATATCGTCGACCAGCTCCGCCAGCTTTTCGGGAAATTCTGCCATGATTATCGCTCGATTGGCACGTTGACCAGATTGCCGTATTCCGTCCAACTGCCGTCGTAGTTGCGCACGTTGGGATAACCCAGCAGGTAGGTCAGCACGAACCAGGTGTGGCTGCTGCGCTCGCCGATGCGGCAGTAGGTGATCACATCCTTGTCCGAAGATAAGCCCTGCTCGCGTTCGTAGAGCGTCTTCAGTTCGTCGGACGCGCGGAACGTGCCGTCGTCGGGGTTGATCGCCTTGCTCCAGGGGACGTTCTTCGCGCCGGGGATGTGCCCGCCGCGCAGCGCGCCTTCGTTGGGGTAGTCCGGCATGTGCAGGCGCTCGCCGCTGTATTCCGCCGGGCTACGCACGTCGATCAGCGGCTTGCCGGATTCCTGATGCTCCAGCACCTGCCTGCGGAACGCGCGAATGTGGCGGTCGTCGCGCTCGGCGGCGGTGTACTCGGTCGGCGCATATTCCGGGACCGTGCGGGTCATGGCGCGACCTTCGCGCTCCCACTTGGCGCGCCCGCCATCCATGATTTTCGCCTTGGTGTGCCCGAACAACTGGAATACCCAGAAGGCGTAAGTCGCCCACCAGTTATTCTTGTCGCCGTAAAAGACGACCGTCATGTCGTTGGTCACGCCGATGCGCGCCATCAGACGCTCGAACCCCTCCCTGTCCAGATAGTCGCGGCGTATCTGGTCGTTCAGATCATGCGTCCAGTCGACCTGCACCGCGCCGGGGATGTGCCCGGAAGCGTAGAGCAGGGGATCCTCATTCGATTCGATGACGCGCACGCCATCGTCGCCCAGATGCGCCGCGACCCAGTCGGTCGAGACCAGCACTTCGGATGCGCGTAGCCGCGCTGGGTAATTTCAGTAGCCATCAGGTGCTGCGCTCCTCGTCAACATGAATAAAACAGATACCTGTGATAATAACTCCTCGTATCGATCTGGCAAAGGGCGAATCGGGTTATTCGACGTTCTTGACGTACTTCTCGAAGAAGTTGATCGACCGGACGAGCGCGGTGGTCGCGTTGGCGGCGATGTCGTGGTCATCGTCGGCGTACAGGTAAAGCTCGGCGTAGCCGCCAGCGGCGCGCAGCGCTTCAGCGAAGTCCACCGAAAGTTGGTACGGCACGACCGCGTCGGTCACGCTGTGGTGAAGCTGCACCGGCGCGGACAGGCTGGTGAGTGGATGCGCTGCCCGAACGCCCGCAGAGTCCCCGCCCAGATGACGCCTGCCTTGATGTCCGGTGACTGGAGCATGGCGGTGACCGTGATGTAACCACCCATCGAATGTCCCCACATGCCCATCCGATCGGGGTCGACGTAAGGATGCTGCTTCAGGATTTCGACGGCGTTCAGAACGTCGGTGACGTAGCTGTTGCGCGTCCGTACCGACGACCCTTCCGAGTTGCCGTTGCCGCGGTAGTCGGATTTGAAGACGATGTAGCCATGACGTGCCAGCGCGTCGACGTGGGCGACGTAGCTGCCGGTGGTCACGTAGTCGCTGGGGCGGATGTAGCCGTGATTGAGGACGATGACCGGAAAGCCGGTCGCGGGCATCTCCTCTCTCGGCACGGTCATCAGGGCGTAGATTTTCAGCCCATCGGACGGGTACGACACGATATAGCGGTCATAACCTGCGCCGGGGTTCAGCGTCTCCTCAATTGTGATATCGCTGCCGGGGCGCTGCGCTGCCGCCGGGCGTGCAGTGCTGGTCAGTGTCTGGGTGGCTGCCGCCCCCGCGTCCGGCGTTCCGAACGGGGCGAGCGCGAGCAGAGCCAGAACGAACTCGCACCCGATCAGCCGGATGCGATGGTGAAGGAACGACATGCCTGCCTCAGCTTTCGGTGAAAACGTGGGGGTGGTGATGCGCCGGAGCGCGGCGATCTTGTGGAACAACGTGATCGGTTGGTGGTCATGGAGCGGCGTTCAGATGCGCCCCGCCGTCAGGCGCGGCACGATCTGCATAGTGATCATCTGCGGCGGCAGCTCGATCAAGCCGTTCACGTCCTCCAGGGCGAGGCGGCTGTGTTCGAGCCGCAGCGCCAGGTGAGCGCTTTCCGGCACGGTGATCAGGAAGCTCGCGCCGCCGACCGCGCCTACGACCGGGCGGCGCAGCGCGACCAGATAGACGCCCGCCTCGTCCTGCTCGGCGGCGACGCGCCAGGCGAACGGCGCCTGAAGCTGCGCTGCGATCTCGATCTGCGGGGCGGTATGGCGGGCGATGCGGACTTCGCCGTCACGCACGTGGACGTAGCAGGTGGCGCTGCCCGCGACGTTGAACACGTAGGTTTGCGACGAGCGCGCCAGCTCGATGACCGAGGACGCCGCGTTGACAAGCTGCGTGAGCGTGTTCAGGTGCTGCATGGTCAGCCTTCCGGACATCCAGATGCGCCGATTATATGCAATTGTGCGGGGAAAGTCAGCCTGAGATTGTTCGCGGGTGCGCACACAGAGGAGGTTTTCCGTAGGGGCGAGGTATACCTCGCCCCTACACACGTCACACGTTCAGAAAATTATGCGTGCAGCGGGGCGCTCGCGGTTGAGATGCCGTGCTGCTGCTTGATCAGGTCGGCGCCGCGCTCGGAGATCATCATAATGGCGGCGTGGCAGTTGCCCGACGGCACGACCGGCATCACGCTCGCGTCGGCGACGCGCAGCCCCTCGACGCCGTACACCCGAAGCTGCGGGTCGACCACCGCCATGTCGTCCAGCCCCATCTTGCATGAGCCGGACTGATGGTGGTACGACGCGGCGTTGTTTTTGGTGAATTCCAGCAGCTCGGCTTCGCTCTGCACGGCGGGTCCCGGCATCAATTCATCACCGACCCATGCGGAGAAGGCTTCGGTGTGGAAGATTTCGCGTCCCAGCTTGACGGCGTCCTTCAGGCGGACGAGGTCGGAGTGGTTGCCGAGATAGTTAGGATTGATCAGCGGCTTGTCGAGCGGGTTGGCGCTCGCCAGCCGAATCCAGCCGCGTGACAGCGGGCGCACCACGCCCGGCAGGATGCTGACCGAGTTCGGATGCGCCTGCCCGTAAATCACGCTGAACGGGATGTGGACGAAGCCCATCTGAATATCGGGTCCCACCCAGCCCGGCTCGGACTTGCAGAACAGGGCGCTTTCGGACAGGTTGTTGTTGCCCTGCGGCACTGGCTGCTTGCATTCATAAATCAAGCCGGTCAGGACGTGGTTGTGGAAATTCCTGCCCACGCCCGGAACGTCGGCGACCACCGGGATGTCGAATTCCTTGAGATGCGCCGGGTAACCGATGCCGGAGAGCATCAGCAGCTTGGGCGACTCAATCGCGCCCGCGCAGACGATGACTTCGCCGCTGGCGTGGGCGGTCTGCAACTGACCGTTGGCGGCGTATTCCACGCCGACGCAGCGCTTGCCCTCGAACAGCAGCCGGGTGGTCTGCGCGCCGGTGAGCAGCGTCAGGTTGGGGCGCGCGCCGAGGAACGGCTCCAGATAGGCTTCGTTGGCGCTGTGGCGCTTGCCGTCCTTCACGTTGATGTGATGCCAGCCCGCGCCTTCCATGTTCGGTCCGTTGAAGTCGTCGGTCGGCGGGTATCCGAGTTCCAGACAGGCGTCGATGAAGGCGCGCGATGTCGGGTTCGGGTTGTGGTTCTTGGCGTTGATCACGCTCATCATGCCGCCGTGACCCGCCCAGGGACTGGTGTCGTCCTCCTGATCCTCGACCTTCTTGAAATAGGGGAGCGCATCGTCATACGCCCAGCCCGGCGCGCCGTTGTACGCCCAGTTGTCGAAATCCGAGACGTGCCCACGAATGTGCATCATCAGGTACAGGTTGCTGGAGCCGCCGGGCAGCTTGCCGCGCGGCTCGAACGTCTTGCGCCCGTTGAGACCGGGCTGCGGGACGCTTTCATAACTCCAGTCGATTTCCGAGCCGAGCAGGGTGAACCATAACGAGGGGTTGCGAACATTTGCGGGGATCGCGGGTGCGCCTGCTTCGAGCAGCAAGACCTTCACATCGGGGTTTTCGCTGAGGCGGTTCGCCATAACGGCGCCACCGGAGCCTGCACCGACCACAATAAAGTGATACTCGTTCATTTTTCTCTCCGTGTGAGGCTGACATGGATTGCTAAGCCATTATGTCGGCACTCACACGGAGAAAAGCCACTGGAGAATGTCACGTTGTGCGGTGACGTTGCTCACTGGCTGGCTAGCCGCGATGCGTCGTGAACTGCACCGTCGCGCTGCACGCCGAATCGCCGAAGCCGACGTTGCCGACGATCTGCCCGCTCATGAACGTAGGCGACGTGAGATAGAAATAGACCTGCGCGTTCGAGCCGTCGTCATACGTGAACGAGCCGATGAAATTGTTGCTGCCGGGCACGCGCGTGAAGGTATCGCCGCCGAAGGTGAACGTCGAATTGTTGACGATCAGCACGGTGACGCCATACGATAGCGATTCAAAGACCTCCGTCGACGGGATTGGCACGTTTTCGCCGCCCAGACACGAGGCGTTGGTCGTCCCCGCGAGGTCGATGATCCAGCCGCCCGCCGCCGGGAGCATTCCGGGGCTGGCTTGCACGGGCGGGTTCTCGCCGGGCGCGGTGGTCGCCGCTGGCGGCGCGACCGCAATCGGGATGATCGGCGGGGCGGAAGTATCGCCGACGTGTTCGCAGTCGCCGGTGGCGCTCACGTCCTCGGCGTTGACCCACAACTCGGCTGCCGCCGTGCCGTTGGGCGCGGCTTCGGATTTATCCAGTTGATACCAGACGCTGCCATCGTCCAGCTCATTTCTGCCGGTGACGGTCACGTCGGTATTGGCGGGCAGAAAGCTGATCGCGCCGCGATTCGTGCCGGGACCGACGCGAAGCTGGGCGCTATTGGCGGCGTCGGCGCTGACGGTGCACGGCTCGCTGCTGGCAGCGCTGTTCGAGGTGATGATCGTGTCGCTGTCGAACGAGGCGATCACGTCGTCGATCTGGCTGCTGAAGGTGGCGAAATTGTCCTTCGTGCCGGAGAACGACAGGTAGCCGAACGCGCCGTCGCTCAGCGTGACTGCCGCGTAAAGCTGGTCAAGCGTGCCGTCGCTGGAATCGATGTAGAGAGCAGCCGGGCGGTTGTCATAGCGCGACTTCTGAACGACTTCCGACGTGAGGTCTGCGCCGTCGAAGGGCAGCGCCAGGATTGATCAGCACGTCGACCACGTTGCTGTTCGCGTCGAAGTCGATGTTCAGGTCGTTCAGGCGGGTTGGCGTGGTCACCGTCAGGGTGATCGCGTCGTCGCCGAGCGTGAACGCGCCGTCGTGCAGCTTCTGCACTTCCCAGCTTGCGGGCACGGTGATGGTGTAGCCGTCGCCGAGGTCGACCGACTGAGTCGCGTCGTCCTGAGCGGCAGCGGTCAGTGGCAGGACGAGCAGCGCGAACAGAAAAATTCTCAGCAAAGTCTTGATCATGATGGCGCTCCTTTGCACCCATGAATGCCGCCCCAGACGCGGGCATCCAATGTAGTTGTACCCGGAGTCCCGGTTCGCGTCGAGTAGCCAAGATCACTTACACGGGTGAGCAAAATTGCCCTACAGGATGTACAGCCGGAAGGCAACAAAAAAGGGCGGTGCAACAGAACCGCCCTCATATTCATTTGCAGATTTGGGGGCGCGTCACCCGGCGGGCTGCGTTTTGAGGTCGTCCCAGTCGATGGCGGCGAGGAAATCGGCGTCAAGACTGGCGATGAACTGCGCCAGCAACCGCCCGGTGCGGGTCACGTCTTTGATGTCGAGCGTTTCCACCGGCGAGTGCATATTGCGAATGGCAATACCAAGCAGCGACGTCGGGATGCCCTTCCTGCGCCACCTGGATCGCCCAGGCGTCGGTTCCGCTTGCGCCGGGGATGGTCTCGTCCTGAAACTTGATCTCCTGCCGCCGCGCCGTCTCCTTGATTTGGTCGACCAGCCGGGTGTGGAAATTCGGTCCGATGGCGATGACTGGGCCGCCGCCGATCTCGCGGGCTGTGTCGGCTTCGACGCGCTGCGCCGCGAACGTCACGTCGAGCGCGATGGCGGATGTCCGGCTTGACGGCGTAGGCGGCGGTGGTCGCGCCGTAGAGTCCGGTCTCCTCCTGCACGGTGGCGACGGCGTACACGTCCCAGCGGTGCTGAAGCGACTTCAACTCATTCAGGCACACGGTCACGGCGGCGACACAGCAGCGGTCGTCCATCGCCTTCCCGGCGATGCGCGAGCCGTTCAGCTCGATCATCGGCGCGTCGGGCGTGATCAGGTCGCCGATGCGCACCAGTTCGGCGACTTCGGCGGCGGGCAAGCCAACGTCGATGATCAATTCATCAAACGAGGGATATTTCTGGCGCTGGTCGACGCTGAGCAGGTGAGGCGGCACGCTGGCGACGATCCCCGGCAGCGGACGCCGCCCGTGTACGATCACCGGCTGTGCGGGCATGATCCGGTTGTCGACCCCGCTGATGCGGTGGACGTAGATGAAACCGTCTACCACGTCGCGCACCATCAAGCCGATCTCGTCCATGTGCGCCGCCAGCATGATCCGGCGCGGCGGGTCGAGGGGCTGCGTCGCCCGCTTGATCCCGATCAGACCGCCGAGTCCGTCGGTCTCCATGCTGTCGGTCAGCCTCGCCCATTCCTGCCGCAGTACGTCACGGATCGGCGCTTCGTAGCCGGAAGGGGCGTGCGTCTCGACCAGGGTTTTGAGGTGCGCTTTCACGTCAAACAAGGGTTGTCTCTCCTTCAGGGTGATCACGGCGGAATCGGCGTATCGCTGGGCGTATCGGTCGGCGTCGGCGTGGGCGTGTCGGTCAGGATTGGGATCACCGTATCGGTGATGATGGACGTGTTGGTGAATGTCGGGAAGAACGTCGCCGTCGGGATCGGCGTGTCGCTAGGGAACAGCGTCAGCGTCGGCGCGATGGTCGACGTGGGGAATACGAAATTGGTTGCCGTCGGCGGCGCGAACGTCGGGAAAGGGGCGCTGGTCGGGAACTGGAACGTCGGCACGATGACCGTCGGGACGTTCTGCGTCGGGAATTGGAACGGCGTCAGGCTGGGAAACAGGATGTTCGACGTTGCTGTCGCCTGCTGCGTGGAGATCGCGGTGGGCGATGCCAGCGTGGGCGTGCGCGCGTTCTGCTGCGGCGCTGTGCCCCACAGCAGGAATCCCAGACAGTAGAGCGGCAGCGTGCCGAGGATGATGGCGAACAGGACGATGCGCAGATTGCGCCGCCGCCGTTCGACTGCTCCCAGTTGATTCATGCCTGCCTCGTTCGATGCGAATTCCGCGTGTATGATACCACAAGAACGAGTGCTGAGTGCCGTGTACTGAGTGCTAAGCCAAAAGATCGAACTGCGCCGGTGTTTCGCCCTTTGCGGTAGTTCGCTAGTCTAGTTCCTGTACCTGATAAAGTTCGCCGTCCGCAAAGCCGCGCTTGCGATAATATTCGCGCGTGCCGACCGCCGAGATCACGGCGAGTCGTGCATAGCCGCGCTCGCGGGCGATGTCCGCCGCCCGCTCGATCAGCCGCGTGCCCAGCCCGGCGTGCTGGGCGCGTCCGTCGGTCGCTTCGCCGATCTCGACCGCCTGCCCGTAGACGTGGACTTCCCGGATGACCGCCGCGCCTGCCAGCTCGTCGGTGATCGGCGCGGCGCTCGGTAGCGACAGCCGCAGAAACCCGGCGATCTCGCGTTCGGCGGTGATGAATTGCAGGAAGATTTCCTCGCCGCTGCTCGACTGTAGCGCTGCTCGTCCAGATGCAGGTCGTCGGGCGTCACGCTGCGGAAGCGGACTTCGCGGGCGCGGATGTCGCGGCTGTGCTCGTCGTGCTTCGCCAGCTCGTCCTCGACAATCTGGCGGAAATTGGTCAGGCGGTTGCCGGTCACGATGTCCGTGCCGGGGATGCCTGCGGATCACGCGGGTCAGGCGGTATTCCGGTGTCAGTCGGAAGCACTCGACCAGCACGTCGAGCAGTTCGTCATGGGTGTACGGTCGCCACAAGCCGTCGCGGTAGTGCTTCATCAACTCGGCGCTCTCGATCAGCGAGCAGGGGCAGATTTTGAGTTCGTCGGGGCGAAAATCTGGATCGCCGAACAGCTTCGCATAGTCCGCTACGTCCTGCTCCGGCGACGAGCCGTACAGGTTGGGCATCCAGTGGGCGTGAATCTTGAAGCCCGCCTGCCGCAGCAGCCGGACCGCCCGCCGGGTGGCGTCGACGGTATGCCCGCGCCGGTTCAGGCGCAGCACGTCGTCGTTCAGGCTCTGGAAGCCGATCTGGACTTTGGTGCAGCCGAGCCGCCGCACGCGCAGCACTTCCTCAACGCTGATAGATCCGGGCGCGTCTCGATCACCAGCCCGACGCAGCGGCAGGGCGCGGTTTCGTTGACGCGATGTGCGGCTTCCAGCTCCTCCCACGTAGCATATTCGACGATGGGCGAGCGCTCGGCGGCGTTTGCCAGTGCCGACGCCAATTCCCGTGAGCGGCGCATCTCGTCCCTGTAGACCGTCTGCACGACCTGATTATAGGTCTGGGCTGTCGCGGCAGCGACAGCTTCGCCGACGATCCGCACGTTGACCGTGTTGCGCCCGGGTGAAGCTGCGAAGCATTACGCAGTAATGCCGTGACCTCGGCGGAGTGGTTGATGCCCGCCCCGAAATCGTGCAGGGCGTCGAAGACGCGCTTGACGAACCAGATTTGGTAGGTCTCCGGATAGAATGACCACGTGCCGCCGAGGACGATCACCTCGATCTTGTCGGTGGGATGTCCAGTGTTGTAGTAGGCGCGCAGCCGCGACATGGTTTGCAGGTACGGGTCGAAGCTGTTCTGCTCGGCACGCTGCGCTCCCGGCTCGTCGGAGAGATAGCTCTTGGGCATCCGAACATCATTGGGACAGAAGATGCACTCGCCGGGGCAGGGGAACGGCTTGGTCAGCACGGTGACGGGCGTGACGCCGGAACTGGTGCGCACCGGCTTCATGCGCAGGCGTTCCAGCACGGCGGCGTCGAACGGCGGCAGATCGCCCGACCCGGCGAAGGCGCGGTACGCCTGAATCAACTCGTCGCGGCTGAAGATCGGCGTGCCCGCCGCGCGCGCGTGCCGCCGCACCAGTCGGTCGAGATCGGCTTTGCTCAGCGTCGGCTGGGAGAGGATGGATTCCAGGAGCGCGACCAGCGTCTGACGATGTTCATTCAGATCGCGCGCGATTTTATATTTCATGAGTCATTCAAAAAGCTTTACATTCGCATGGTCGATCTAGTTTACCATTAGATGAGGCGACTGTAAGGCTGAACACATTCTACCGGGAACGAGAACGAGTCCGATGCTGGAAACTCAGTTTGGAAAATATCGCATCGACGGTATTGCCGGAATCGGCGGTATGTCGGTCGTGTATCGGGCTTACGACGAGACCCTGGAACGCGACGTTGCTCTCAAAATCCTGAACGCGCAGCGCGCCGCCGACGAGGTTGGGCTGCGCCGCTTCCAGCGCGAGGTGCATATCGCGCAGCGGCTGACGCACCCGAACATCGTCACGATCTACGAAACCGGCGAGGTCGACAGCCGCGCATATCTGGCGATGGAATATTTCCCGGAAGGCAGCCTCGCCAAGCATTTCGCCAAGCCGGTCGAGATGACTCTGGGCACGTCGGCGATGCTGCTGCGCGAAATCGCGTCGGCGCTCGACTACGCTCACGCCAACGGCGTCGTCCACCGCGATCTGAAGCTCGAAAATGTCCTCATCGGCGCGGATGGGCACGTCGCCCTGAGCGATTTCGGCATCGCCCAGATCGTCAGCATGTCCAGCCTGACCGAGACCGGGCAGTCGTTCGGCACGCCGCTGTACGTCTCGCCGGAGCAGCTACAGGGTGCGAAAAATGTCGATTTTCGCACTGACCTGTATTCGCTCGGCGTAATCGCTTACCTGCTGGCGACCGGCTACTTCCCGTTTTCGGGCGAATCCGGGGTGGCGATCCTGCACAGCCATCTGGTATACGATCCGCCG
>JAXLWE010000052.1:0-35234 GCA_046328655.1 Anaerolineae bacterium
GTTCAGCTTGAGAATGGCGTCCAGCGCCGCCCGGCGCACAATCGGCGGGTCGAACAGCGGGCGAGATTTCGCCTTCAGTTCTACAGTCATAGTGTGTTTCCTCCTTGTTGAAGCGGTTAGCAATTAGCCGTTAGCCAAGAGCTAAATGCTAACCGCTGTCCTTGTCCTAGCTGCTGATCATCATCAGGTGTTCGACAATCGGTCCCAGCGCCAGCTTCGGGAAGAACGTCAGCGCGCCGACGATGATCACCACGCCGATCAGCATGATGACGAACAGCGGTCGGTGGGTGGGCAATGTCCCCGCGCTTTCCGGGACGTGCTTCTTGCGCGCCAGCGACCCGGCAATCGCCAGTGTGGGGATCACCAGCCAGTAGCGCGCGAAGAACATGCACAACCCCAGCGCCGTGTTGTAGAACGGCGTATTCGCGCCCAGCCCGGCGAACGCGCTGCCGTTGTTGTTGCTGGCGGAGGCGAAGGCGTAGGTCACTTCGCTGAAGCCATGCACCGCCGGACTCGTGTTCCAGATGGTTGCCAGACCGCCGTCGCTGACCACGGCTACTGCCGTGCCGATCAGCGACAGCGCGCCAGGGATCAGAATGCACAGCGTCGCCATCTTTATCTCGTAGGCTTCGATCTTCTTGCCCAGGTATTCCGGCGTGCGCCCGACCATCAGCCCGGCGACGAACACCGCGATAATGGCGAACATCAACATGCCGTACAGCCCGGAACCGACGCCGCCGTAAATCACTTCGCCAAGCTGGATCAGCCACAGCGGAACCAGCCCACCGAGCGGTGTATACGAGTCGTGCATCGAGTTGACCGAGCCGTTCGATGCGGCGGTCGTCGCGGCAGCCCACAGTGCTGAATCGGCGATGCCGTAACGGACTTCCTTGCCTTCCATGTTGCCGCCCGACTGCAAGTCACTGGCGGTCTGGTCAACGCCCAGCCGGTCGAACGCCGGGTTGCCGCTCTGCTCGGCGAGGTAGACGCCCGCCAGCAGCACCACGAAGATCGTGGTCATAGCGGCGAGTATCGCCCAGCCCTGCCGCGTATCGCCGACCATTTTGCCGAAGGTGTAGCACAGCCCGGCAGCGATCAGCAGGATCGACAAACATTCGACGAAGTTGGACAGCGGCGTCGGGTTTTCGAACGGGTGCGCCGAGTTGACGCTGAAGAAGCCGCCGCCGTTCGTCCCAAGCTGCTTGATGGCGATCTGGGATGCCGCCGGACCGACGGCGATCACCTGCGTGGTGACCGGATTGCCGTCGGCATCGCTCAGCGCCCTGATCGACGACGGTTGCCGTCTCATAGCTATTGAACGTCTGAGGCGTACCCTGCCAGACCAGCACCAGCGCCACGATGATCGACAGCGGCAGCAGGATGTAGAGGGCGCTGCGGGTCAGGTCAACCCAGAAGCTGCCGAGATTGCTGGTCGTGCGCCGCGCCAAGCCGCGAATCAGCGCGACCAGCACCGCCATGCCACCCGCCGCCGAAACAAAGTTCTGCACGGTCAAGCCGAGCATCTGCGTCAGGTAGGTCATGGTGGTCTCGCCGCCGTAGCCCTGCCAGTTGGTGTTAGTGGCGAAGCTGGTAGCGGTGTTGAACGCCGAATCCGGCGTCATGGGCGTGGTCAGGAACGGCGCGCCCTGGTTGAGCGGCAGCGAGGTCTGCACGCGCTGCAAAACGTAGACGACCAGCAGCCCCAGGATGTTGAACACCATGAAGGCGAGCGCGTAGGTCTTCCAGTTCATCTCGTCGTCCTCGCGGACGCCGAACAGCCGGTACAGGAAACGCTCCGCCGGACCAAAGATGCGATTGACGAACGAACGCCCCTCGTAGACGTTCGCCATGTACGTGCCGAGCGGCTTGACCAGCACGATCAGCACGACCATGTAAACCACAAGCTGCAGAATACCGTTGACGGTCATGAAAACCACTCCGGTTTGAGCAGGGCAGCCACCAGATAGATCAGCAGCCCCAGCGCAATGATGCCGACGATCAAGTACAGCCAGTTCATCGATTCACCCCTTAGATACGCTCGCACAGCTGGATGAAGCCCCACGACAGCGCGAACAGGATGAGCACAAGCGCAATAAACACGACATCCATTGAAAATGCCTCCCCTTGATGTACGCCCTACAATTGTCGCTGAAACACGGGTCAAAGCGGTGACAGGATTGCCGCGATAGGGGTCAAGAAAGCGTAAAAACGCAGTCGGTTTTCGCCATGCAGAAGCCGACGGAAGGATAAGTGCGTCAGTTTTCACTGGGAAGGAGTCAGGACGGCGAAAAACAGGGGCTGTCAGGGATGAGGAACGGTAGGGGCGAGGGATCGCTTGCCCCTACCGTAAAAAGGCTATGCCCGACAGATCGGGATTATGCAGGCGCTTTGAGACCGTCTAGCCGACCAGCGACCACGTCCTGTCGCCCACCGAGACTTTCAGCCCGTCGGCGCTGCCGCCCAGCACCTCGACCTCGTAGTGCCACTCACCCGCCGCGCCGTCGCGGTACTGGCGAAACGTGCCCCAGGCGGTTCCCGCCGACCAGAACGTCCGAAACTCGTTCGACTGCGTAGACGCTTCCAGACGCGGGCTGAAGCTCAGCTCACCATCGGCATTGACCTGCGTGCCGGTCAGCGCCAGCAGCACCAGCCAGCTCGACATGGTGCGGGCGTAATGATGTCCGCACTCGACCTCGTTCCAGGATTGCGGCGGATTCCGTCGTGGCGGTCGCGCACCGCCGTGACGACCTGAAGCCCTCGTCAATCCAGCCTTCGGCGAGCAGATGCGCCGCGACCTGATATTCCACGCCCGTCCACCTCGTCCGAGTACACGAACGGGAAATGCGGACGCCCGCCCTGGGGCCAGGTGCACATGAGCAGCCCGGATTCGTCGTTGAACACGTAGGTGCGCTGGCAGTTCATATGACCGACGAAGCTGGCGCGGTAGTTGTGGTCGAACACCCCTTTGATCGCCTGGCGCAGATGCTCGCGCGGCAGCAGGTCGCCCAATCCGAGCACCTGGGCGTGAAGCTGCCCCAGTAGCTGGTCGGACAGGCAGCCGATGCCGTGCTGGTACTTGTAGGCGTTCACGTCGTCGAGCCGCTGCACGTAATACTCGCCGTTCCAGAGCGCCGTGTCGAGCCGCTGGCTGCCCTTCTCGAACACGGCGTGGCAGCGCTGCGCCACGTCCGGCTCGCCCATGACCTTCGCCATCTCCTCGACCGCCCGCAGCGCCGCCAGATAGTAAATCCCCGACAGCGGATTCGGTCCGTAGAATTCGATGTCGTAGGTATTGTGCTGCTTGCCGTCCAGCAAGCCGTCCTGATCGGTGTCCCAGCGCATACTGGCATAGTCAATTGACCGCTTGATGCCCGACCAGACCGAGTTCAGCCACGCCTTGTCGCCGCTGAGCCGCCATTCGCGCCAGCAGCGGATGATGCTGCCCAACTGCCCATCCGAGGCGGGAGTGGGGTCGTTCGTCCACGCGACATTGGTATACATGTCGCCCATCGACTTCAGGTTGCGCATCTGCATGAAGCCGTCGGCTTCGGTTTCGACGACGAACTCGATGCGGCGCATCTCGCGTTCCAGCGACGGAAACAGGTAAGCGACGGTATAGGCATAGCTCCACACGTGCGTACACGTCCCGGCGCAGCAGCCTTCGGTATCGAAGCAGCCCTCCCAGCCGTAGAACCGCCCATCCGCCAGCCAGAAACAGGTCGTGCTGCGCAGCGGGACGATGTTCGCGGAGACGGCATCCAGCACCGCCGGGGGCAGCGTGCTGCCGAACAGCGCGTCGTGGAAACTGACCGTTTCGCGCTCCAGCCGCTCGCCTTGCGCCATGACGTACTTCGCCACGTCCCACGAGTCGCCGAACTGAAGCGTGTAGTGATTTTGGGCAATTTTCGACGGAGCGCTGTTGACAATCGAATTCGGGAACAGCGGCGTCTGCCAGGTGTTGGGGCGGTTGGGGAAATACCAGGTCAGCACCAGCCTGAAAACCCGCTGCTCACCCGGCTGAAGCGTGTCGACCATGCCGAGCGAGCCGCTGTCCGGTCGGCGGTCGGTGGGGAGATCGGTGTAGTTGAGGTCGGTCAGCAGACCATCGTCGACGAAATCGTCCCAGAATTCCTGCAGGAAGTCGTACCACGCGCCACGCAGCCAGACCGGTTTGACCGTGACGTTCGGGTGATCCGTGACGAGACTCATGCTGCCGAACAGAAGATCGTCGGCGGCGATGCCCTCGGACGAGAAATACAAGCCGCGCAGCCCATCATCCTGCCGAAACTCGTTGCGCGTCTGCCCGTATTCCAGGCTTTCGACGTTCATGAAGGCGCTCAGATTCGAACCCGCGCACGGGTTCATGAGCGACCCCACCAGCGTGACGGCGACCGGCTCCGCGCCGATATTGGTCACGGTGTAGCTGAGGATGGCGCAGGGGATACCACTGTCTTCCGGGTTGAGCGGGATCAGCGGCGTGTAGGCATCGAGGCGAACCGACACGGGCAGCGCCGGGTCTTCCAGATCAATCCGGGCGAACGGGTACTCACCCCGGAACACGGCTTTGTCGCAGCGCGGCAGCCCCATGTTGGTCACGGGATGATAGCCGTGCGATTCGAGATAGGGTGGCTGAGCCTGCCCTTCCAGCACGCGCGCGACCGGCGGCTTCCCCTCCACCTGCGTGCGGATGGCGAAGAAGGTGTTCGGCAGGATGGTGTGCTTGGCGGGCTTGTTGAAGATTTCCCAGTCGCGCAGGTCGCCGCGCGCGCCCAGCGATACGTTGCCGGTTCCGATGCCCCCCAGCGGGAACGCCACGGCGGTGTGAGTCGGGTTAAACGAGCGAATTTCGTCCTGAAACTTCATCATGAGCTTCCCGTGTTTTCAAATAGGTGTTCGCCGAATAAGAGTCTTTCAGGCGCGGCGGCGTGATCGCGCCGCCGTTCGGCGTGACGCCGCGCGTAATACGCTGGACTGCCTCACGACAACCGGAAAGTCGGTTGCGGCGGCAGGGGACTGAAGCATTCGAAATGTACGTACTCGAAGCGCGTCTGTAATCGCACGCACACGTCGCCCACGACCTGCTCGACGGTCGTGCGCAGCTTGTCCGGCGTGGTGTTGACGCGAGCGTTGAGCAGCGCGCGGGCGCGGTCAGTGATGGCGTTTTCGCCGCGCGCGTCCCACGTGAGCGGCTCGCCCATCTGCGTGATGCTGGCTTTGAACGGCACGGCGGCGGCGCTCAGATGCAGCTTCAAGTGCGCGACTGTCATCTCGCGCTCGGCGAACGCCGCGTGCAGCGCTTCGAGCGTCTGCGTGACCCAGGCGTCGGGCGACAGCGACGATTCGCTCGTCAGCTCGATGCTGGTGTTGAGCCAGCCCAGGCTTGCCTCGGCTTCGGCGTAGGTTTCGTAATCGATGTCGAGCACGCGCTCGATACGGCTGGTCGCGGTCATCACCTGCTCGATCCAGCCGACCACGCCCGCTGCGGTTCGCGCCGACAGGCTCATGACGCGGGCTTCGTGATAGACGTTTTCCAGCACGGTAGTCTTTTCGCGCACGGCGGCTTCGTCCAACTGGTCGGCTTTGTTCAGCGCGATGATCTCGGCTTCGGAAAGCTGCTGGCGGTATAGGTAGGCCACGGTCGAGGGGAAATGCCCCAGGTCGCGCAGCGGATCGAGCATGATCGTCAGCGGCGCGACTTCGTACTCGTCGGCGTGAAAGCGCTGGATCGGCAGCACGACGGTCGCGCGCAGGTCGGTACAGCTTCCCACCGGCTCCGCCAGAATTACGTCCGGCTGAACTTCGGCTTGCAGCCGACGCACGGCTTCCAGCAAGTCCGGGAAGTTGCAGCAGAAACAGCCGCCCGCCACCTCCTGCACCGGGTACTTGTGCTGGTGGACGAGCGCCGTATCGACCAGATTCTGCCCCTGATCGTTGGTCACCAGACCGACGCGCAGCCCCTGCCCGGTGAGGTATTTCGCCGCCTGAAGCAGCAGCGTGGTCTTGCCCGCGCCCAGAAAGCCGCCAACGAGAATCAGCCGAGTTTTCTTCATGGATACCTTCTCCCCCGTTCGGGATGACTAGGCGGACGAGCGAACGACCAGCGACGTGGGCAGCATGTGCTTGACGGGAAGGTCGAACACCTGACCATCCATGATTTCGAACAGGCGATGCACGGCGATTTCGCCCATCGCCCGCTTGGGCACGTTGACGGTGGTCAGCGGCGGCGTGGTGTGGCTGGACTGCGCCACGTTGTCGAAGCCGACGACCGCCACGTCGTCGGGCACGCGCAGCCCGGCTTCCTGCAACGCCTGAAGCGCGCCGAAGGCGGTGCGGTCGCTCACGCAGAACACGGCGTCGAACTGCGTGCCGCTTTCGAGCAGCGCCTTCATCTCGTGGAAGCCTTTGGTCGGCAGCCCTTTCGAGAGATACGGCTGGATCAGCGCCGGATCAAGCGGCATACCCGCGTCATTCAGAGCCGCGCAGTAGCCGTGAAAGCGCTCGACCAGGCTGCGATAGCGGCTGGAGCCGTGCAGAAAGGCGATGCGGCGATAGCCCTGCTGCAAGAGATACTGGGTCGCCTGGCTCGCCCCGGTGATGTAGTCGGGCAGCACGGCGTCGATGGGCACGTCTGACATATAGCTGTCGACCATGACCGCCGGGAGCTTCTCTCTCACCACGGTGGTGATGATGTTCTGGCTGATGTCGCCGCCGCCCAGCACGACGATGCCGCCCAGCCCGCCGTTATGCTCCTCGATCAGCCGGGGAACCGGCTGGTCTTTCTCGACCACAATCAGGGCGATGTGATAGCCGACTTCTTTGGTGTAGGCGTCGATCCCCTGGATGACTTCACCGTAGAACATGTCCGAGAACGGCGACAGCGGCAGCTTCTCGATCAGCAAGCCGATGAAGCGCGGATCGCTGATCGGCGCGGCACGGCGCGGCAGATAGCCGAGGCTTTCGATGGCGTCGGCGATCCGGTCGCGCGTGGCATCACCCAGCCCCGGCTTCTCGTTGAGGAAGAGCGAGACCGATGCAATCGAGACATTGGCTCTGGCGGCAACATCCCGGATAGTTACTTTGCGATTTGCCACAGAATGTAGTCCCTTCTGTAGTCCCCTGCAGCCCAGTTCGATCATCACGAGCCGTATAAACTGCGACGCTGTCGTTTAGTGAAATGCTCAGATGACGAGTCGCTGATACGCCCGCAATCAAGACGCGGTTTACCTCAACACTTTGAGGTTGATTATCGCATACTGCCCACCTTTCAGGAAATTTGAGCAATCATTTGACTCAATCACTAAAACAGTTTACTGTATAAGTGAAATTTACACAATAACTTGCTTGATATTTTAGTAAAATAACATGCGAATTCTCAGTTCATTCTGGAAGCAGTGGCTATGCCCCCGCATTTCAAACGCGAGTCATCCAGCCCGCTGGGAAAGGAGATGCCCCACCCCCAAACCTGATCCACACACGACGTACAGGAGCCATCCTCATTTCGCGTTGATAGAGTGTTTCAAAGTGAGGCAACATATGTCCAAATATACGAAGTATCCTCTCTCAATACTGGTTCTGTTGCTGCTGCTCACGACCGTGACGGTCACGCAGGGGTCTGCCCTGCGCGATGCCGCCCAGCAGGAGCCGGTCACCATCGGGTTCGTGTACGGATCGTTCGCGCCGCAGGAGAAATGGGAGCTGTATTTCCAGGGATTCCTGGCAGATCACCCGGAAGTCACGATTAACTACATCCCCGTCCCGCTCGACAACTGGGGCGACTACACGCAGAAGATCGTCACCCTGCTGGTGGGCGGCGAGCAGGTCGATGTCATCTGGAACGCGATTGAAGCCGTGCCAATGATGGCAGACCGGGGCATTCTACGCGAGCTGGATTCATTCATCGCCGCCGACTCCGACATTCAGGGCTACATCGACGACGTGAATCCGAAGCTGCTGGAAGGCTTGCGCTGGAAAGATCAGCAGTATCTGCTGCCGTTCGCCTGGAACGCCCCGCTGATGTACTACAACAAGTCGGTGCTGGCGAACGCCGGGCTTGCTGAGCCTTCGCCCGACTGGACGTGGGACGATTTCCTCGAATACGCCCAGAAGATCACGCAGGACACCAACGGCGACGGCACGCCCGACATCTGGGGCTTCCAGACCGGATTCGGCATGTGGGATCTCGGCGACTGGCCGATCTCCAACGGCACGTACTGGATGAGCGAGGATTTCAGCGAACCCTGGTATTCCAAGCCGGAAACCATCGAAGCCGTGCAGTTCGTCCACGACCTGATCTGGAAATACAACGTCGCGCCTTCGGGTGATTACAGCGCGGCGGAAGCCTTCGCCGCCGGGACGCTGGGCATGTTTGGCGGCGCGCCTGCGACTCGAGAGGCGTTGATCCCGGCAGGCATGACCCCTGACGATTACGATGTGACCTTCTGGCCCACGCGCAACGGATCGGAAACACACGGCGCGGTCTGGGGCACGGACGGCTACGGCATCACCCAGAACAGCCAGCACCCCGAACTGGCGTGGGAAATGGTCAAGGCGCTCGTGAGCAACGAGGTGATGTCCAACCTGCTCTCCGGGCAGTATGCATCCGCCAGCGCCCCGGCGCGCAATTCGCTGGCAGCCGATCCCCGGCTGGTCGAGGCAAGCCCGGCGCACTACCAGTACTTCTACGATGCGCTGACGGGCGGGCGCACGGTCGTCAATTCGCCAATCTTCGCCGAGCTGGGCGAGATTCACAACCGCTACCTGTCGCAAGCCTGGGCGAATGAAATAAGCGTCGAGGATGCCATGAACAGCATCCAGACCGACATGGAAGCCGCAATCGCGGAAAGCAGCTAATATTCAGTACGGTGGTGGGGTGGAGAAAATATATCTCCACCCCACCCTGTTAAATGCCGCGCGCCGCGCGCGTGCCCTGATCTGCTTTTTTGGAGAAAGTGCCCCGTTATGGTGTCAGCCGTCCAGACACAGCGAAAGCCGACGAAGTGGAACCCGATGGCTGTCAGGGAGGCAGTCGCTGGCTACCTGTTCATCTCGCCGACGCTGCTGAGCTTCGTCGTTTTCTTCCTCGGACCCGTGATCTGGGGTCTGGGGATGGCATTTTTCAAATGGGACTTCTTTTCGACCCCCAAATTTATCGGCTTGGACAATTTCTCCGAGCTGTCGCATGACAGTCTGTTCCTGACGACGCTGAAAAATACGGCGTTGTTCGCCGTGTTTGCCACGTCGCTGAACGTCGGGCTGGGGATGTTCATCGCCATCGGCATCAACAGCATCCAGTGGCGCTGGCTCAAGACCTTTCTGCGCACGTCGTATTTCATCCCGTTCGTCATCTCGACCGTCGTGGTGGCGATGCTGTTCGGCTTTCTGCTTCAGGAAAGCACCGGGGTGGTGAATTACTACCTGTCGCTGCTCGGCATCGACCGAATCCCCTGGCTCACGTCGTCGACCTGGGCGTTTCGCTCGGTGATCCTGCTCGACGTGTGGAAGAATGTCGGCTTCTTCGTCCTGATCTTCCTCGCGGGCTTGCAGGGCATCCCGTCGGAGTTGTACGAGGCGGCGCTGGTGGACGGTGCGAGCCGCTGGAAGCGCCTGAGCCGGATCACCATCCCCCTGCTGACGCCGACGCTGTTCTTTTCGCTGATCATCGCGCTCATCGGCGCGTTCCAGGTGTTCGACTCGATGTACGTGCTGACCGAAGGCGGTCCCGGCGACGCCACGCGCACGGTCGTCATGTACCTGTACCGCGAGGCGTTCGGCAACTTCAACATGGGTTACGCCGCGACGATGGCAGTCGCGCTGTTCGCAATCATCCTCACGCTCACGGTGGCGCAGGTCAAAATCGGCGAGCGCTGGGTTTTCTACCAGTAAACAAGGCGGGAAGATACCATGTCGGCTGTGACTGCATTCCCACAAAAACAGACGCCTTCCGCCCAGTGGCAGGATAAGCTGCGGCATAACTGGAAGGCATACCTGATCAACGCGCTGCTGGCTGCACCGCTGGTGATCGGCGCGCTCGCCATGTTTCTGCCGCTGGTGTGGACGGTGTCATTCTCGTTCGGGCTGCCGCAGGAGTTTTTCACGCTGCCGCCGCCAGTGATCCCCAGCGCCATTCGCTTCGTCAACTACGAGACGGTGTTCGCGCGCGTCCAGTTCCTGCTGTTCTTCCGCAACAGCGTCATCGTCACGGCGTGCGTGACCATCGGGCAGATCATTACGTGCAGCATGGCGGGGTTCGCCTTCGCGCGCATCAAATTCCCCGGCAAGCGCATCATCTTCATCCTGTTTCTGGCATCGATGATGGTTCCGGGGCAGATCACGCTCATCCCGGTGTTTCTGATCGTCCGGGCGCTGGGCATGTACAACAGCCTCTCGGCGCTGATCGTGCCGCACCTGACCAGCGTGTTCGGGGCGTTCCTGCTGCGTCAGTTCTTCCAGACCATCCCGAAGGACTTGGAAGATGCCGCCAAGATCGACGGCGCGGGCTACTTCCAGATTTACCGCCAGATCATGCTGCCGCTGGCTGCACCATCGCTGGCGACGCTGGCGATCCTCACCTTCAACAGCTCGTGGAACGACTTCTTCAGCCCACTGATCTTCATCAACTCGTCGGATCGCATGACGCTGCCGCTGGGGATGCTGTACCTGCGCGGTCAGCAGGGCGTGGTCAACTCTGGCGTGATCATGGCGGCGATTGTGCTCAACCTGATCCCGGTGCTGATCTTCTTCCTGATCTTCCAGCGCAGGCTGGTCGAAGGTGTCACCCTGTCCGGGCTGAAAGGCGTCTAGCCGCTGACACCTATGGACGCCCGTCGCACACCTCAACAAAACGCCATGGTGCGTATTCCAAACGCGCACCCAGGAGACAACCATGAAGTATCGTGACGATATTCGTTCCTTCACCGCAGCAGCCAGCGCGCTGGCATTTCCGCTGGGCGGAATCGGCACGGGCAACGTCTCGCTGGGTGCGCGGGGAGAATTCCGGGACTGGGAACTGTACAACCGCCCGCACAAGGGCTTGACGCTGCCGATCACCTTCTTCGCCATTCGGGTGGGCAGCGCCGGGCAGCAGCCGACCACCCGAGTGCTCGAAGGTGCGCTCCAGCCACCCTATCACCTGTCGCACGGCTATCACCCGATGACGACGATGGGGCTGCCGCGCCTGAAGAATACGCAGGTTCGCGGGGAATACCCATTCGTCTCGATCACCTTTGACGACCCGGCGCTGCCGGTCAATGTCGAGCTGGAAGCCTTCACGCCGCTGATCCCGCTCAACCCTGACGACTCTGGGATTCCGTGCGCGATCATGACCTACACGGTCACCAACCCCACCGACCAGCCCATCGACGTGACGATAGTCGGGACGGTGGCGAACCCGGTCGGCGTCCCGGTGTACGACCCGTTCACGAACGAGTGGTACGTCGAGCACGGGCGCTCGGTCAACACTTTCCGCGACGAACCGGGGCTGCGCGGCATCTACATGACCAACGACCAGATCGCGCCGGGCGACCTGAATTTCGGCAGCGCCGGGCTGGTCACGAATCACGAGCAGGTCACGTTCAAGCGCTACTGGGCGCGCGGCTCGTGGTGGGACTATTTGCAGGATTTCTGGGACGATCTGGATTCCGACGGCGCGCTGCACGACGCCGACGAGAGCGCGGGTCAGATGATGGGACTCGGCTCGCTCGGCTTGATCGGCACGCTTCAGCCGGGCGAGAGCAAGCCGTTCCGCTTCATGCTGACGTGGTTCTTCCCGAACCGCCTGAATACCTGGGACGCCAGCCTGCTCCCGCACATGGGCATCGACGTGAAGGACGTGGCAATCACCCGCAATCACTACGCGATCCATTTCGATGACGCCTGGGAAGTGGCGCAGTACCTGACCAGAGAAATGCCGCGTCTGGAAGGCGACACGCGCAAATTCCACGACGCACTGTTCGGCAGCAGCCTGCCCCCGGCGGTGATCGACGCGCTGTCCGCCAACATCGTGCCCGTGCGCAGCACGACCTGCTTCTGGCTGGAGGACGGGCGCTTCTTCGGCTGGGAAGGCACTTACGACGACGGCGGCTGCTGCGCCGGGAACTGCGCGCACGTCTGGACCTATGCCTTCACGCCAGCATACCTGTTCCCGACGCTGGAACAGGCGATGCGGCGCATCGAATTCACTGAGGAGCTGGAAGACAGCGGTCTGATGCACTTTCGCGCCTTCGGCACGTTTCACGGCGACGTAATCTGGGGCAGCAAGCTCAAACCGGCGGTCGACGGGCAGATGGGATCGATTCTGCGGGCGTACCGGGAATGGCTGCTCAGCGGCGACCGGGATTTCCTCGCGGAGATATGGCAGGGCATCAAGCGCGCCATCAGCTTCGCCGCCGTCCACTGGGACCCGGACGGCGACGGCATCCTCGAAGGCATCCAGCACAACACCTACGACATCGAGTTCTACGGCGCGAACGCGCTGTGCGGCATCTACTATCTGGCGGCGCTGCGCGCGGTCGAAGAACTGGCGTGCGTCATGGGTGAGGACGACTATGCCCAGCGCGCCCGCCAGATATTCGAGCGTGGCAGCCAGCGGCTGGACGAGCTGCTCTGGAACGGCGAATTCTTCATTCAGGTCGGCGACAACATCGAGCAGAATTACCAGTACGGGATCGGCTGCCTGTCGGATCAACTGCTCGGTCAGCTTCACGCCCGCGTGCTCGATCTGGGCAGTCTGCTGCCGGACGAGCACATCCGCACCGCCATCAAGTCGATCTACGACAACAACTTTCTGGAGAATTTCAGCGGGCACGTCAACCCGCAGCGCGCCTATGCTTTCAACGACGAGGCGGGGCTGCTGCTGTGCACCTGGCCCAACGGCGGACGCCCGCGCCTGCCTTTCCCCTACTCCGATGAAGTATGGACGGGCATCGAGTATCAGGTGGCGGCGGATCTGATCTACGAGGGCTTCGTCGACGAGGGGCTGCGCGTGGCAGGCGCGACCCGCGAGCGTCACGACGGCATCCGGCGCAACCCCTGGAACGAGGTCGAGTGCGGCAACCACTACGCCCGCAGCATGTCAAGCTGGACGCTGCTGCTGGCGCTCACCGGAATGCACGCCGACATGGGGCGCGGCGAAGTCAGCTTCGCGCCGGTCGAGGCGCTGCTGTCCAAAGACACGCCGTTCCGGGCGTTCTGGTCGACCGGGCGCGCGTGGGGAGTGTATACGCAGCAGTGGAATGACAGCCTCGACAAGTGGCAGTCGTGGGTTGAGGTGCTGGGCGGCGACGGCTCGCCCATACGGCTAAAGCCGATGTCATCCGTTTGAGACAGGAAAAACCTTCACAATGCGGGCGGGCGCTTAACGGCGCTCGCTCGTTTTGGTTGTGCCGTCGCTCGTGAGATTCATGCTGCCGGTGTATGCGCGCACCACGTCGTCGGTCGCTCCGTCCATGACCAGCTCGCCCTTGCGCAGCCAGATCGCGCGGGTACACATATCGAGGATCGAGTCGGTCGAATGGGCGACCATCACGATGGTCCGCCCCTCGTCGCGGAAGCCGCGAATACGCTCGGTGCATTTCGCTGCGAAGCCGGTGTCGCCGACGGCGAGGACTTCGTCGAGGAAGATGATCTCCGGCAGGATGTGGATGGCGATGCTGAAGCCGAGCCGCGCTTCCATACCGCTCGAATAGACTTTGGTGGGCGCGTCGATGAAGCTGCCGATTTCGGCGAAGTCGATGATGTCCTTCTCAACTGCCCGCACGTCCTTCGGATTCCAGCCGAAGAACGCCGCGTTCAGGTAAATGTTCTGCCGCCCGGACATCTCGCGGTTGAAACCGGCGTTCAAGCCGATCAGCGTGGCAAACCGCCCGCGCACCTCGACCGATCCGCGCGTCGGCGTGGTGATGTGCGAGAGGACGCGCAGCAGGGTCGTCTTGCCCGCGCCGTTGCGCCCGACGATGCCCAGCGCTTCGCCGCGCTTCACGCTGAAGGTCACGTCGCGCAGGGCGTAAAACGGCTCCTCCGGCTTCTTCGTCCCGTAGCGGCGAAGAACGCCCTTCACAACGCGCGCTGCCTCGTGGCGCAGGTTCATGCCGCGCGTGTAGTGGCGGTACTGCTTGTAGACGTGGCTGACCGAAATGACCTCGTCCGGCGACGCGACAAGCGCGTTTTCCGGCTGTCCTGAAGCACCCATTAGATGGCTCATAGCAGGTCTGTCATTTCGGTCTCGAAGGCTTTGAAGATCGCAAAGCCGACCGTGAAGGCGGTCGCCGCGAACACGAGAGGGAACGCCAGACTCACGAGATCGGGCGGGCGGTTGAAGGCGATGATATCGCGGAAGCCCTGCACCACCGGCGCGATGGGATTCAGCACGAACAGGAAGCGGAAGCGCTCCGGGAACTGCTCAATCGGGTAGATGACGGGCGTCATGAAGAAAACCAACTGAAGCACGACCGCCAGAAGCTGCGGAATGTCGCGCACGACCACCGTCAGCGCGCTGAGCGCGAACGCGATCCCCATCGCCATCGTCAGCAGGATGAGGAACAGCAGCGGCAGATAGATAAACAACCCGTTCGGCACGATCCCGGTCAGCAGGTTGATGATGAGCATGGCGATGAAGCCGAACACGAAATCGACCAGGCTTTCGCCGACGAGCAGCAGAATCAGGATTTCGCGCGGGAAGTAGACCTGCGTGATGATCGTCGAGCGGGTGATGACGGCGTTGGCGCTGCCGTACAGGATATTGGCGAAGAAATTGTAGGGAACCAGCGCCGACATGTAGAACGCGATGAACGGCGTGTTGATCTGGATGCGCATGAACTGCGAGAAAGCGATAGCGAGCACCAGCGAAGTCGCAATCGGCAGCAGAATGATCCACAGCATCCCCAGCAGGCGCTGGCTGTAGCGCGTCTGGATGTTGAAGCTCAGCCAGATGAACAGCAGGCTGCGCCGCTCCCATACGGCTGCGAACGACCGGAAGATGACGCGGCTCGAAAACGACGGATACAGCCGCCGGGGCAGCGCGATGCACAGCGCGGCGATCAGAACGCCGCCGATGGCAAAGTAGAGCACCTGTAGCTGCGAGACATCGGGCAGCAGCACCAGCACCAGCAGCGCCGCCAGCGCGAGGATCGCCAGAAAGCGCCGGAACGGGTGAGCATCGCCGAGGATGACGGCGGCAGCCGAACGCGAGACCCACGCGGCGCTTGAAGCACCCACCCCGACCACGACGCTCAGCGCCAGCAGCCCCCAAATCGGCAGCGGCAGCGGCACGTACTCGACCATCAGCGGCTGCCCAAGCGGGACTTGCAGCCGGAACTGAACCGCCAGCAGCATCGCGCCGACCAGCAACAGCCACAGCTCCACGCCGTCGACGACGAGCAGGCTGATGCGCTGCCGCGAGCGGTCAGGAATATCCGATTTCAGAATCTGCTGCATTTTCGTGGCGTGGCTCTGACATTCTCAGGGACTTCGCGGCAGAGGACAATGCGCCGTTATTATAATGGCGATTTCGAGCCGGACAAGCGCGGGCTAGCGAATCGGGAACACCACTGTCGTCTTCGTCCCCGTGCTGGGCTGCTGTTCAATCTGAAGGAAGCCGCCGTGCAGGTCGACCGCCTGATTGACAACCGTCAGACCCAGCCCCGTCTCCAGCCCGCCATCGCCGTTGGAGAAGCTAAATTCACCGGCAAGCGACGGCTGCGCTTCCCCGGCGGGAACGTCGTCGCCCGCGTGCTGAACGGTCAGGACATACTCGCCCGCCAGTTCTTCCAGCGTGACGAAAATCGTGCCGCTCGGACGGGTCACTCTGGCAGCGTGCCGGATGAGATTGACGGCGATCTGCCGCATCAGGCGCGGGTCTGCCTGCATCGGGCGGGTGACATTGCATCGGTATTCCAGGGGGTGGACATCTGCGTAAATCAGGCGGAATTCGTCGACGACCTGCGCCACGAACTGCCCGATTTCCAGCGACTCCGGGGCGAAGCGAAGGCTGTCGTTCTCGATCTGAGCGACGACCAGCATGTCGTCCAGCATTTGCAGCAGATAGCGCGCCGCCATTTCGATGCGGCTGAGGTGGGCAGCGCGCCGCGATTCGTCCACCTGCTCGCCGTACATGGTCAGAAGCTGGGTCGAAGTCAGAATCCCTTCCACCGGGTTGCGGAAGTCGCTTGAAAAAATACTGATCAGCCGCTCGGTAAGCAGGCGCTGCCCGCGCTCGTGCGCCAGCACCGCCTTGAACTGATCGATTTGCTCCTGATGCTCCCGCTCCTGCGCCGCCTTCACATCCAACCGCTTCTCGATTGCCCGCAGCAGGTCGAGACGCGCGAACGGCTTGGTCACGTAGTCGTCGGCGCCCAGTTCCATGCCGGTGCGCATGTCGTCGCGGGCGGCTTTCGCCGTGAGGAAGATGAACGGCACGAACTGAGTGAGCGAGTTGGCGCGCACGTCGAGCAGCACCTCGTACCCGTCGAGGCGCGGCATCATGATGTCGCAGATGATCAGGTCGGGCTGTTGACTGATGGCGCTGTTGACGCCCTCGACGCCATCGCACGCGCTGATGACCGAATACCCCTCAAGCGTGAGCAGCTCGGCGATGTCCTCGCGCAGACTCGTCTCATCTTCGATCACCAGAATCTTCGCCACAATGCCCTTCTCTCTCCGGCGTCGCGGCGACGAACACGGCACGCAACGTCATCCCCTCAGTCCGACGTACCTCAATTTCGGCAACGAAACGCCGGTAATAACATGAGTGTAGCATCAAGATTGCAAGTTAAGGTTTAAGAATCTCCGCTGAAAGTAAAGATTTCCCGCCCGAAATACTCGGCAAAGCAGACCGCTTGCTCAACCGAAGCGCCCGACATCGCTGCGTATCGTCTGCGGGACGAAATCGACCTCGAACAGCCACGACCACAGCTTGCCGGTCACGAGAAACGTGCCGCTGTCGGCGTCGTAGGCGATGCCGTTGAGGGTCGCTTCCGAACTGAGCGAAGCCCACTGCTCCGGCGTGAGCATACTCGACGTGTCGATCAGCGCGGTCACGCGCCCGCTGGCTTTGTCGATGCGCAGGATGTCGCGCGTGTGCCAGACGTTGGCATAGATCGAATCGCCCACACATTCCAGCTCATTGATTTCCTCGACCGGCTGCCCATCCATAACGACCGTGACCGAATCGAGCGCCGCCAGCGTGTCCGCGTCGCGGCGGGTGATCGCCGGGCTGCCGTCGCTGGTGTACAGCGATGCGCCGTCGTAGCACATGCCCCACCCTTCGGCGCTGTAGGGAAGCTCGTCGATCTGGCTGAAGCTGTCGAGGTCGTAACGCAGGGCGACGCCTTCGACCCACGTCAACTGGATGATCCGGCTGCCGACCAGCGCGATCCCCTCGCCGAACAGATCATCGCGCAGGCGGACGCTGCGCAGGATACCGCCCGTTTCGGGGTCGACTTCGCGCAGCGTCGACTGACCATAGCGCCCGGTGCTTTCGTAGAGCCGCCCGTTCGCAAGCAGCAGCCCCTCGGTGAAGGCGTCGGGGTCGTGGGGATAGACGGCGATCACGCGCGGCTCGAGGCGTTCGACCGGCAGGTCGACCGACAGAATCCCCCTGACTGCGCCACAGGCGGTGAGCGCTGTAAGCGACAGCAGCAGGAAGGCGAGACGAAAATGCAGCGCAAGGCGCAGCACACCCGCACGCCGGAATTGTCGACAGAGTTGGTTCACGGTGGGACGCTAGCGCTTCAGCCGCTCAAGATAGTGCTTGCGGAACTTGGCGACCTTCGGCGCGATCACCACCCGACAGTAGCCCTGATCGGGGTGGTGGCGGAAATACTCCTGATGGTAGGCTTCCGCCGGATAGAACGTGTCGAGCGGGGTGACTTCGGTGACAATCGGGTTATCCCACACCTGCGCCTCGGTCAGCTCACGGATTGTCTGCTCGGCGACGGCTTTCTGCTCTGGCGAATGATAGAAGATCGCCGAGCGGTACTGCGTGCCCACGTCCGCGCCCTGCCGGTTGAGCGTGGTCGGGTCGTGGATCGTGAAGAACACGTCGAGCAAATCGCGGAACGAGACTTCATCCGGGTTGAACGCGATCTGCACGACCTCGGCGTGCCCGGTCGTGCCGGTGCAAACCTGTTCGTAGGATGGATTGGGGCGACGCCCGCCCGCGTAGCCCGACACGACATCCTCGACGCCCTTCAGCTCATCGTAGACGGCTTCCAGACACCAGAAACACCCACCCGCCAGCGTCGCCACTTCGGTAGCCATATTCAATTCCTCACCACTCGTATCGCTTTATTATAGCGGATCAGCCGAGACCAATCGCTACCACGCCCGCGACGATGATCGCCGCGCCGACCAGACGGCGGCGGGTGTCGCCTTCGGACAGCAGGCGCGCGCCGATCAGTGTGCCGATCAGCACGCTGCTCTCGCGCATCGGCGCGACGTAGCTCACCGGGCTGAACGTGAGCGCCGTCAGCACCAGCAGGTACGCCAGCGGCGACAGGATGCCCACGCCCAGCACCAGCCGCCAGTGATCGCGCCATTCGCGGCGCACGGCATCCCAGCGGCGGCGCGCCAGCGGCAGCAGCACCAGATTATGCACGAAGCCAATCGACCAGTTGAGCAGGAGCGGCGGGATCAGGTATTTCGAGACCGCCTGCTTGTCCCAGACGGTGTAAGAGGCGATTGCCACACCAGTGATCAGCGCAAAGACGATGCCGGGCGTCGCGCCCGCCTGTCGCAGCTTGCGCGGATCTCCGGCGAGGACGAAGATGCCCACCGCGATCAGCGCTGAGCCGGCGAGCGCCAGCGTCGTCGGGCGCTCGCCGAAGATCAGGATGGCGGCAGCCGTCGCCAGCAGCGGTCCCGTCCCGCGCGCCAGCGGATAGACCAGCGACAGATCGGCAACCTGATAGCCGCGCGTCAGCGCCAGAAAGTAGACCAACTGGAGCGCCGCCGACACCGCCATCGCCACCACCTGCTGCGAGCCGAGCGGCACGCTGGTCGTCAGGAACAGCACGACGATCAGCGGGGCGTAGACGGTGCTGGCGACGGCGCTGATCAGCCATACGAACGGAATGCCGCCGTAGCAGCGTTTCGCCAGATAATTCCAGACGGCGTGCAGAACCGCCGCCGACAGCACGAGAGCAATTGCGAGCGCGGACACGATCCCCCTGAGATCGCGGCGAGGCAATCCCGCCCAATCTGCTTCGGGTTTCTCCTGTGAGGACGCCGAAAGGCATCGAGCATAACACAGCCTGAAATCCCGGCAAGCGGTGGTCTGCGTGCTGCTTCAGCCGTCGCCGCCCCCACCGCTTCCGCTGCTATCACCGCCGCCGTGCCCGCTGCTGCCGCCATGATCGTCGCCGCCGTCGTCACCGCCGCCGTGATCGTCCTGCGTCGGTGCGGGGTTTTGCGGGGCAAGCGTCGGCGGAAGCGTCAACGTGGGCAGAACGACCGTCGGCGTTCGCGTCGCGGTCGGGGATGGTGACGGCGAAGGCGTTGGCGTAATCGTCGAAGTCGCCGTCGCGGTGGGCGACGGCGTGAACGTGGCGCTCGGCGTGACAGTTGGCGTTGACGATGCTGTGAAGGTAGGCGTCGGCGTAAGCGTCGCGGTATCGGTCGGCGTAGAGGTCGAGGTCGCCGTCAGGGTGCTGGTCGCGGTCGGCGTCGCGGTGGCGATACTGCGCTGTATCGCTTCACGCACGATGGTGACAGACTGAGCGATCAGCTCACCGCCCGTCGTCGTGTAGCCATCCACCCGAACCTCATCGCCCACCTGCGCCGCCTCGCTGCCGGGTCCGGCACCCACCTGAAGCGACAGCCCGGCGACGACCCAGCGCGTCCCGTCGATCTGCGCGATCTCGCCCGTGAACTCCACGTCGACGCTCCGGCGTAGCGCCAGCAGCACCTGAATCTCGTCCAGCCGCCGCGCGCCGAACTGTTCGCCGACCAGCGCGCTGCGGGCGTTCTCCTCGAACCGCTTGACGCCGTACAGCGGATCGCCGGGGAGACTGTTTTCGGCTGCCCCGAAGGTCGCGGCAGCGGCGATCAGCAGGCTGGCGGCAGCAGCGACCCAGGCGGTATACGAGCGGCGGCGGCGCGGCGGCGCTTGCAGATGCTCGACCACGCGCGCGCGGATATGCGCCTGCGCCGTCGACACCTCGAACGTCCCCGCCTGCGAGCGCTCAACCAGCTTGCCCACTTCGAGCATCGGGCGCAGCGCGGCGGCATACTGGGGGTAGCGGCGCAGGCAGTCGTTGATGCTCTGCCCGGCTGCCATCCGGCTGACGCAGTCGTCGAATGCTTCCAGCAGTTCTCGATCAGCCATGTTCGACTTCCGTTCGCATCTCGCCCAAAAGCTGCCGCAGCGTGTTGACCGCCCGGAACTGAAGCGACTTAATCGCGCTCACCGACTTCCCCATGATGTCCGCCGTCGCCTGAAGGTCGAGCTTCTGCCCAAAACGCAGAATCAGGACTTCCTGCTGCTCGGGGTTGAGCATCCGCAGCACCCGCCGCGCGCGCTCCAGATCGAACGAGCGGATGATCTGCACTTCGAGATCATCGTCCGGCGGGACAGGAGTCCACTCCTCAAGTGATGTCACCGGAAACCGCCTTATCCTGCCGAAATGGGTGTGCAGCTCGTTACGAGCGACGCGAAAGATCCAGCCGCGCAGGCTGTGACGCGGCGCGCTGCCGCCGCGCAGCGCGTCGACCAGCTTCAGAAACACGTCGCTGCACAGGTCTTCGGCAAGCGCCGTGTCTTCGACCCGAAGCCGGATGAACTGGTAAACCGGAGGGAAATACTGCTCGTAGATTTGCATGATAGCGTCGGCGTCACCGCGCCGCGCGTCGCTCAGCAGGCGATCTTCAGTGGGGATGTCTGGCAGAACGATCAGGATCATAGTGAGTCAGCCGTCGGCAATCCCGAAATAGCCCATCGGGGAGAAGCCGGTACAGCTTCTCCCCGTCGCCGTGTCGAAATCTGTCCGGGAGCGATTAATCGTCCCCGCCGTGTCCACCGTGATCGTCGCCACCACCATCATCGCCACCGCGCCCGCTGTCGCTGTGATCGTCGCCACCATGATCGTCACCCTGATCATGCCCCGGACCATCGTCGCCGTGATCGTCGGTGAGGTCTTGCCCAGCGTCTTCGTCATCACCCGCCCCGACACGGATTCGCGCCAATTCTACCTCACGCGCGACCAGCGCATCGCCAGTTGAAGCGGCGGAAAAGTGAATTTTCACCAGCGAGCCGACCTCAATCGGGTCTTTGATCTCGGCGGCGCTGATGTCGAACACGCGCCCGCCAATCGTGATGCTGTCGGCGGTCAGCGCCTGAACGACGCCGATGATCTCCATCTCGTCCACGCCCAGCGTCTGATCCGCGAGCGGAACCAGCTCAATCTCGCGGGCGACCAGCGAGCCGTCGGCTGCCACCGAGACGTGCGCCTTGACGACCGCGCCAACCGTGATCGTCCCGGTGATTTGCGCCCCGGTGATCTGAATGACCTGCCCGCTCAGGGTGATCGCCCCGGTACTCACCGCGTCGACCGTCCCGGTGATCTCAAACTCGACGGCGGGCGTCACGGTCGGCGTCGCCTGCGCCATTACCTGTGTCGATGTCATCAGCACGCCGACCAGCAGCAGGGTCAAAGCCAGATAGGTACGCAGTCTGGTGTTCATGGTTGCTCCTTCACGTTAAGTCCGATGCCAATACCGACTCGCAAACGGCGAAAAAGTTTCGGTGACTTTTTCGCGGCTTCGGCACGAACCGTCACGCCTGCTTGCGCTGCCGGGCAGACAAGCATTCTTGAGGGCGGATTCCGCAGCGCTGTGCTATGATACGAACATGGCGAATCGTGACAGGACGAGGGTGCTATGTCGGCAAATGTCGATGCGATGGTGCGCGAAGGGGTCAACGCTTACAAGTCGGGGCGCAAGGACGAAGCCCGGTCGCTGCTCCTGAAGGCGAGCGAACTCGACCCGTACAACGAGCAGGCGTGGCTCTGGCTGAGCGGGCTGATGGACTCGCCCGACGACCAGCGCACGTGCCTCGAAAACGTGCTGGCGATCAACCCGGAGAACGAGCGCGCCAAGCAGGGCTTGTCCTACCTGACCGGGCAGACTTCGGCGGGCAACGTCTCGCCGTTCGCCGCCTCCGCAACTCCCCCACCCGCCTATGCGTCGGATACGCCGCCAGCGGCATATTCCTCCGGTTCTACGAGCGTCGAGTGGAGCGCGCCGAATGACGCCCCGCCCACACCTCCTACGCCCGCCTGGGCATCCGCGCTGGCGACTCCCGCCGAGCCGGTCGGCGAAGCGCTCGACGACTGGGTGAGCAACCTCAACCTGCCGGTGACCGACCTGCCGAGCGACGCCTTTTCCGCCAGCCCCAGCTCGCCGTTTGGCGATTTTGACCTGGACGACGACGATTTCGGCGGTGGACCGTTCAGCGGCACGCCGCTCTCGCTGGATGACGACGATGAGAAGCCCGCGACGCTGGCAGCCCCCTCGCGGCGCAGCCCGGTACCCACCGGCGCGCCGGAAGTTTCGCCAACGCCGAGGCGCAAGCGCAAACCGCGCGGCGAAGGCTCGCTGCTCACCGACGCCGACAAGGATCGGGACGGAGTTTATTTCGAGTCCGGCGAGGGCGAGATGTTCGGCTACATTCCGCCGGAAATCCCGGCGACGCGCCTGCCGGGAACCAACGAGCGCACGCCGATCCTGCTCACGATCAGCATGGTCGTGCTGGTAGTACTCAATCTGGCGCTGGGCGTGATCATCATGTTGAACATTTTCACGTGATCCATGCTGGACATTCCGGCAGCGCGTATGCTAAAATGACGCGACATTCCTGAAGACTGTTTTCTGAGAGGAGCTGCGGCGTCCGCCAGCCGCACAGAAGTTATGGCTAATCACAAATCCGCTCTCAAGCGCATCCGTCAAAACGCGAAACGCCGCGACTACAATCGCACCTTTCGCAGCCGTGCCCGCACCTTCGTCAAGAAGGCGAGAACCGCCATCGACGGCGGCGAAGTGAAGTCCGCCGAAGAAGCGACCCGCCTCGCCATTCAAGACCTCGACCGCGCCGCCAGCAAGGGCGTGATCCATAAGCGGAACGCGGCGCGCCGCAAGAGCCGCCTGATGAAGCAGTTGAGCGCGCTCAAGAGCGGCTGATCGCTCCGGCACAGCACATGTTAAACAAAAACCGGCTTGATTAAGCCGGTTTTTTGTTACGATTAACGTTTTACACTTCCTGTAATGTCAGCGCGCCATTTTCCGACGCCGGGACTGACGCGGGCATTTCCAGCCGGTAGCCGACACCGCGCACCGTCTTGAGGTAGCGGGGCGTGCTGGGGTTTTCCTCGATTGCACGGCGAATCCAGCGGACGTGTACGTCGAGCGTCCGGGTATCGCCCAGATAAGACGTGTCCCACACGCGCTCCATCAGCAGGGCGCGGTCAAGCGTTTCGCCGGGGTGCCGGAAAAAGGTTTCGACCAGCAGGGCGAGCTTGGGCGTCAGCGAGGTCTCCTGACCATTGGAGATGAGGACGCGGCGGGACAGGTTGACCGAGAACGGACCGCAGGTGACGACGGTATCGCCGCTGACCGGGTGCAGCAGCCGCTCGATGGCGTTGGCGACCTTGCGCGCCGTGAACGGCATATAGAGGACGATGTCCGCCGGGGTATTGGCGCTGGCTTTGGGACCGGGATGCAGATGCACCAGCGGGATCGCGCCCAAGCCTTCTTTCAACTGGCGGGCGATGCGGTCACCGGGGGTTCGCATCGAGATTGCGTCGAGCACGGCGACGGCGTATTTTCCATCCTGAACGAGAGCCAAGCCCTGCTTGCCGCTCGGAACGGATGTCACGTCGTACCGTTTTTTCAGGGCGTCAGAATACGCCCCGGTGCGCTCGATAATCAGAATGCGCGCCACGCCACCCCTCCCGGCATCCAGTTACCATCCCCTCAGAGTAGACATTATAGCCCGGATCAGGTGACGAGCCAAACGCTGATCCGGTATTCATACAGCGTAATTACCGATCTTGAGGTAAGCTTTCGGAAACCGGACGGACAGGATCGGGTTTCGAGGCAAATCGTTTTGATCGACAGGCTAGACCGCAGTATGAACTGGGATTGGCTCGAAGAACTTGCCGCCTGGACGGTCGAGCAGGCAGTCGCTATTCAGCAGATACCCGCGCCAACCTTTGCCGAAAAAGAGCGCGCCGCGCACGTCGCGGGCGAATTCCGCAAGCTCGGTCTCACCCAGGTGGAGACAGATGATCTGTGCAACGTCTACGGGCGGCTGCCCGGTCGCCGCAGCAGCGCCCCGGCGGTGATGGTGTCCGCGCACACCGACACGGTATTCCCAGAAGCGACCGATCTGAGCATCCGGCGCGACGGCGACCTGATCTTCGGGGCGGGTCTGGGCGATAACAGCATTGGCGTCGCCGGGCTGCTGGCGCTGATCTCAGCGCTGCAGCTGACGGCAGCCACGCCGGAAACCGACCTGTGGTTCGTGGCGACCAGCCGCGAAGAAGGACTCGGCGACTGCGGCGGGATGCGCGCCGCCTTCACGCGCCTCAAGCCGCTGGTCGGCAGCGTGATCAACATCGAGGGGCTGGCGTTCGGGCATATTTACCACGCCGGGATCGCCGTGCGGCGGCTCAAGATCACGGCGCACACGCCCGGCGGGCATAGCTGGCTGCATTTCGGACGACCAAGCGCGATCCACGCCATCGTTCAGCTTGGCGCGCAGATCGTCGCCATGCAGCCGCCGCAGACCCCGCGCACCACGTTCAACATCGGCTTGATCGAGGGCGGGCAGTCGATCAACTCCATCGCAACCGAGGCGTCGCTGTGGCTTGACCTGCGCTCGGAGCAGTCCGGGGCGCTGGCGACCATCGAGCAGCGCGTCCGGCAGTGGGTCAAATCGCTGTCGGGCGACGACGTGAAATTCAGCATCGAGGTCGTCGGCGACCGTCCGTCAGGTTCGGTTGCGACCTCGCATCCGCTGGTCATTCGGGCGCAGGAAGTGCTGTCGCAGGTCGGCGTGCGCGCCACGCTGGAGACCGGCAGCACCGACGGCAACATCCCGCTTTCGGAAGGCTGCCCGGCGGTGACGGTCGGCATCACGCGCGGCGGCAACGCGCATCGTCTGGATGAGTACATCGAGATCAGCCCGGTTGCGTCCGGTCTGCGGCAGTTAATCCTGCTTACACTGGCGACGGCGGATGCCGTCCCCTGACGGCACGAGGATCGCATCGCTGAACCTGGGGGAGTCGTCCGCATGGCACATACAGACATACTGGTCACCGTGCGCCGGGAACACGCCAGCCGTTTCTTTCAGAATCTGTCAACGCAAGCCGATTTTCGCGTGCGGCTGGTGACCAACATCCCGGACGCGGTCGCGCTGTTGGACGACCGCGACAAGCACATCGACCTGCTGGTGCTCGACAACGGGCTGGAGCACGCCTTCGAGACGGTCACTGAGCTTCGCCGGAAACACCCGCGCCTGCTGATCGTGCTGGTGGACGAGGAAGCCGACTTCGCCATGCCGGGACAGGCGGACGACATCACTACCGAGCCGTTCACCAACGACGACCTGGTGCGGCGCATCAACCGGCTGATGTCCGACCGGCATCTCGAAACGCTGCGCGCCGACATCATGCCGCCCGTGCGCGATTTCACCAAGAAGCTGCGCAAAGCCGTCGGCGAGGGCGGCAAGCCGCAGGCGGCGGTCAGCGCCTGCCTCGACCTCGGCTACGAATACGTCGCCTTCTATCAACTGGAAAGCCTTGAGCCGCTTCAGGTGACGCTCAAGGCGCAGGATGGACTCGCCTGGGTGCAGGCGGTCGCACCCAAAACCGCCAGCGCCGACGACCTGATCGGCTGGGTCGCCACCAGCGGACAGAGCCGGATCGCAGCGCCGAAGGACGCGCTGAATCACCCGCTGGTGCGCAAGGGGCAGCTTGGCGCGGTCGCCTGCGCGGCGGTGGGCACGACCAACCGCTACGGCGTGCTGGTCGCCTGCCGCAGCGACCCGGATTCGATCACGCAGCAGCAGTTGATGCTGCTCGAGCTGGTGAGCGCGCAGCTTGCGTCGGTGATCGCCAAAGAGGGCACGGGCAGCGTCTGACTCAGTACCGCTTCACACCGTCGGCAGTGAAGTCTCGACATAATCAACAGACGTGCTTGGATCGGGAATGGGCAAGCCAGACTCGCGCAGTCCCTGTAGATGGAATTCAATCGCTTCCTGAATCAGTTCGATGACTTCGTCGTAAGTGTCTCCCGCAGCGCCGCAGCCGGGCAAGTCTGGCGCATACGCGCCGTAACTCCCGGTGTCCGGATCATGCTCAATTACGACAGCGTAGCGCCATTTCATAGCTTTTTCAGCGCCGCTTCGAGCCGGTCAATTTCCTCGTGGGTGTTGTAGTGTGCCAAGCCGACGCGCACCATGCCGTCCGGCTTGTTCAGCCGCCGCATGATCTCGACCGCGTAGTAATTCCCATTCCATACGTAGATGTGCGACTTCGCCAGATGCTCCGCGACCTGAGTCGGCCGTATAGCGCGCGTGGCTGAAAACGACCGTCGGCACGCGATATTCGTATTTCGCCGGGTCGGTGACGCCGCTGATGCGGATGTCGTCGAAGCGCTGGAGCATCTCGATCAGGTGGGCGACCAGCTCGCGCTCGTAAGGCACAAGCGCCGCTGTACCGCCGAGGCTTTCCAGATAATCCACCGCCGCGCCGATCCCGGCGATTAGCTCGAAGGCGGGCGTGCCCGTCTCCCAGCGATAAGGCGGCTCGTCGTGCGACGGACGCACTTTGTAGGCGGGCAGGCTTTCCAGCAGATCGTAACGCCCCCACAGGATGCCCTGATGCGGACCGTAGAACTTGTACGACGAGCACAGCAGGAAATCGCAGCCAATTGCCTGCACGTCGATGGGGATGTGCGGCGCGCTCTGCACGGCGTCGACGATGTAGAGCGCTCCGGCAGCGTGCGCCATCTGCGCGATCTGCGCGACCGGGTTAATCGTGCCGACGGCGTTCGAAGCGTGGACGGTCGCCACGATCTTCGTGCGCTCGGTCAGGGCAGCTTCCAGACTGTTGAGGTCGAGCATACACTCCGGCTCGGTGATGTCCACCCAGCGCACGACCAGCCCGCGATCCTCGGCGACGCGCAGCCAGGGCGACACATTGGCGTCGTGATCCATGCGCGTCAGCACGATTTCGTCGCCCGGCTTCGGGGCGTGGGCAGCATATCCCGGCACACCGGGATGCAAGCCCTGCGCCAGCGCCCGGCTGAGCGCGAAATTGAGCGTGGTCATATTCGCGCCGATCACGATCTCGTCGGCGCGCGGCGCGTTGAGGAAGCGTGCCAGCTTCTCACGCGTCGCCTGCACCATCGCATCGCTGGCAGCGCTGGTGGCGAACACGCCGCCGGAATTGGCATTCATGCGGCTGTAGTAACCGGTCACCGCGTCGATCACGTCCTGCGGAACCTGCGTCCCGGCGGGATTGTCGAAAAACACCGGATGCCCACCGCCTGCGACGGTCTGCTGCAAAGCCGGAAAGCGCGCGCGGGCTGCCTGAACGTCAAACATGATCGCATCCTTGTTGTCGGCTGAAAACAAAGGCAAAATACTAGCGCGATCCGCATCAATGAGCTACCTCCACACCGGATCAAGGCGTGGATCATCGGGTGGTGATGTAGGGGCGCAGCGCGCTGCGCCCCTACGAAAAGACGCACAATGTTCGCCGCCCTACCGGATCGACGCAAGTAGACCTCGCCCTCGACGAAGGATTTGCATGGAAGACCAGCCAGACCTGCTTAGCCGAAATCAGCAGCTCGCCGAAGAAGTCCGGCGGCGTGGCGCGCATCTCGCGGCGATCAACACGGTCGCTGCCAGCGTCAGCCAGTCGCTTGACCTCAACCGGACGCTGCAAACGGCGCTGGAGACCATCCTCGGCATCACCGGCGCGGAAGCCGGGGGCATCAGCCTGATCGAAGAATCGTCGGGCGACGTGGTCATGCGCGCCCAGCAGGGCTGGCTTCACGATTTCGTCAACCAGAACCCGATGCGCATCCCCAAAGGCGCGGGCATGTCCGGGCGGGTCGTCGGAACCGACAACGTGATCGTCGAGAACGACCTCGGCGACGCGCAGGAAATCGCCGTGCCGCGCTTCCGCGACGAAGCCTTCCGCTCGATTGTGATGGCTCCCATGCACGCGCGCGGCAGGGTGATCGGCATCCTGAGCATCATGAGCTTCCTGCCGCACCGCTTCGACGCCGACGTGATCGACGTGCTGCGCGTGATCGCCGATACGGTCGGCGTGGCGCTCGACAATGCCCGGCTGTACGAAGCCAGCGTCGAAAGCCAGAAGCGGCTGGGCGCAATCCTGCAATCAACCGCCGACGGCATCATCGCCACCGACTGCACCGGGCGCATCCAGTTGATCAATCAGGCGGCGGCTGCCCTGCTCGGCGTGGATGCGGCGGCGGTCATCCACCAGCCGCTGCGCAGCGCGCCGATGCCCGCCCGCCTGCGCGACGCCTTACTGTTCGCGCTGTCATCGCACGGCGAAAGCAGCCGCTCGTTTCTGGTGACGCTGGACGACGAGCGCGCGCTCTCGGTGCTGGTCTCGGAGATCACGGTCGACAGCCGGGTCGACCAGCCGCCGGAGGACGAGGGCTGGGTGATCGTGCTTCAGGACGTGACTCATCTGCGCGAGGCGGAAGTGGCGCGGACGCACTTCATCCAGGCAGCAGCCCACGATATGCGCAACCCGCTCGGCGTGGCGCAGAACGCGCTCGAAATGCTCGACCGTCGGCTGGCAGGCGGCGACGAGGCGACCAGCGAAATCGTCCAGATCGCCGCCGGGAGCGTCGAGCGCCTGCAGCGGCTGATTGACGATCTGTTCAATCTGGAGCACATGCGCGGCGGCTACGGCTTCACCTTCGAGATGGTCGACATCGGCGAGCTAATTTACGAGGTCAGCGCGGCGATCAAGCCGCTGATGGCGGCGCGCGGGATGGAGTTGCAGGTGGAATTGGAGCCGGGGATGGCGCCGCTGCGACTCGACCGCCAGTGGGTCAGTCGCGCCATCTCGAATTACCTCGACAACGCGGTTAAATACGCGCCGCCGGGCAGCGGCGTCCGCCTGAGGGTGTTCATCGATGGCGCGCTGCTGCACGTCGAGGTCGCCGACGAGGGACCCGGCGTGCCGGTGGAGGCGCAGGCGCGGCTGTTCGAGCGCTTCTATCGCGCCAGCGCGGACGCTTCGACGCCGGGCGCGGGCTTGGGATTGGCGATTGTCAAGTCGGTCGCCGAGGCGCACGGCGGCGGGGTTTACGTCCACAGCCGCCCCGGTCAGGGCAGCGTGTTCGGGATGACATTGGCGTGGAATACGCCGGATTCACCCGACGGGAATTGATGGTAGGAGCACGACATGTCGTGCCCTTACGGACACTTGCAACGTGGATTATCCCCGCTCGATGTTGGCGCGTATCTGCTGGGCGATCCTGCCGAATTCGTCGCTGTAGGTGTCGCTCAGGCGGCGCGGACGCGGCAGCGTCACGCCCACGTCGGCGTTGATCTGCCCCGGTCGGCGGCTCATCACCAGCACGCGATCCGATAACAGCACCGCCTCGTTGATGTCGTGCGTGACCATCAGCACAGTCTGGCGCTCCTGCGACCACAGGCTGATCAGGTCAGCAGCGACCTGCTCGCGGGTCATGGCGTCGAGCGCCCCGAACGGCTCGTCCAGCAGCAGCACGTCCGGGCGCTGGATCAGCACGCGCCCCAGCGCCACGCGCTGCGCCATGCCGCCGGAAAGCTCGCCGGGGTACGACCACGCAAATTCGGACAAGCCGAGGCGAGGGAGCAGGCGCTCCGCCGCCTCCCAGCGTTCCGGCTTGCCCGTCCCGGCGAGTTCGAGCGGCAGCGCGATGTTGTCGAGGACGGTGCGCCAGGGCATCAGGTTGGCGTCCTGGAACATCAGCGCCACCCGCCGCGATGGCTGCCGGATCGGCTCGCTGTCGAGCGTGGCTTCGCCGCGCGTCGGCGCGATCAGCCCCGCCAGCACGCGGATCAACGTGCTTTTGCCGCAGCCGCTCGGACCGACCAGACAGACGAACTCGCCCGGCTCGACCGTAAAGGTCACCGGACCGAGCGCCGGAAGCGCACTACCGTCCGACGCCAGGTATGCAACCGTCACGCCGCGAACGCCGATCCGTGCGCTCATGGCACGCTCGGCAAGAAGTCGTTGGTGTACGCGCCGCTCAGGTCGGGCGCGGCATCGAGCAGCCCCATCGACACCAGCGTATCGGCAGTGAGCTGCCACGACGCCGGGTCGGTGTAGCCGAGCTGGTCGGCGTCCCACATATCAATCGAGCTGAGCAGCACGCGGAACTGAAGCAGCGTGGTCGAATCGAACTGCGCTTCCAGCGCGGCGATCAGGTCGGCGCGCGCCTGAGCTACCGTTTCGCGCGTGGCGGTGGCGTCGCCGGAGACGATGGCGTTCATGGCGGCGTCGTTTTCCAGCGTCGTTTTGAGGTCGTCCGGCAGCGGCAGACCGTCGACGTATTTGGCGCTCAGCAGATAGGCTTCCGACGGATTGTTGATGCTGTCGCGCAGCCCATGATCGAACGCCGCGACGAAGGCGGTGACCAGTGCGGGGTCATTGGCAATCGTCTCTTCGTTGGTGACGATGCCGTTGGAGACCATATCGGCGGCGGCAGAGACCGGAAACACGGTGATGCCGGTGACGCCGTCGCAGTCATTCTGAGCGATCCGATCTTCGACCTGCAGCGGCTCGTTGTTGACGTAGACCACCGATGCCTGCACGCCGCCCACGCAGATCACCTGCGGCGCGTTGAAGCCTATCGCCTGAAGCTGGACATCCTGCTCGGTCAGCCCGTTGGCAGCCAGCAGCGCGATCACGCCAGTGTACGACGCGCCGAACAAGCCGGGGATGCCGATTGGCTTGCCCGCGAGCTCTGCCGGGGCGGTGATGCCACTCTCGTCGGTGACGAGCACGCCGACCGGGTACTGCTGGAACCACTCGTACACGAACTCGACCGGGCGCCCCTGCGCCCGCGCCGCGATGACCTGCTCGCCGCTGGCAACGCCGAACTGAAGCTGGTTCGCCGCGATCAGGTTGACGCCGTCCGGCTCGTCGCCGTGCTGGATAGTGACGTTGAGACCGGCGTCAGCGAAGTAGCCCTTCTCTATCGCCACGTAGACCGGCGCGAACTGGATGTTCGGCACGTAGGTCAGGAACAGGGTCAGGTCGCGTGGCGCGTCCTGTGCCTGAACGCCGACGACACCGAGCAGCAGTACCACAAGAACCAGAAGCGTTTTGCGAAGCATACCCTCTCCTCAGAGTGAAGCGATAAGACCGATACGAGCTATTCCCGTCACGACGACGTTTTGCGCACGTGCTTCTGCCACGCCAGCGCTCGCCGCTCCAGCAGCGAGATCGCGCCGTACATCAGGCGGGCGATCAGCGCCAGCATGAAGATCGCCACGAACACCAGCGGCGTATCGTAGTCGAAGCGCGCGCGGTTGATCAGGTAACCGAGTCCGGCGTCGGCGCTGATGAACTCGCCCACGACCGCGCCGATCACCGCCAGCACCGCGCTGACCTTCAGCCCACCGAACAGGACGGGCAGCGCCGCCGGAACTTCGAGCCGCGAGAACATCTGCCAGCGGGTCGCGCCCAGCGAGCGCATCAGGTCGTGAAGCGACGGCGGGACGGCGCGAATGCCGACGAGTGTATTGATCAGCATCGGGAAAAAGACGATCAGGGCGCTGGTGACGACCTTGCTGGTGGGACCGCTGCCGAACCAGATCACGAGCAGCGGCGCGTAGGCGACGACCGGCGTCGACTGGAACGCCAGCACCAGCGGCGAGAGCACATCCTCAAGCGCGCGGCTCTTTGCCATGACGTAGCCGAGCGTCACGCCGACGGTCAAGCCGATGGTGAGACCGACCAGCATCTGCGAGACCGTCGTCCAGGTGTTCAGCCACAGGCGACCGTCGCGCGCCACGTCGATCCAGCGCTGGACGACCGAAAGCGGCGTCGGGATGATGAATTCCGGGTAGATTTCGAGCATGGTGATGATCTGCCACAGCGCCAGAATCAGCAGCACGCCAAGCGTCGGCGCCAGCGCCCGCACCGGAGCACGCCGCTGCACCTGCTGAACCTGTCGCCGTAGTTGATCAACGCTGGTATTCATAGAAAAACCCCGTTCGTAGACCAACGGGGTTTGGAAGGCAGATACGCCAAACAACGCTCTGCGCACGGCGCGCCAGCGTTATCGGATTGATCTGCGTCAAACGGAAACCCACACGAACCAATCGATTCGCGTGCGCCGTTCATCCCTTCTCCCATCCGGACTATACCGTCGGCTCTGGAATCTGACCAGATCCACCGGCACGAGCGATACCGTGCGCGGGTAGCGGGCTTGGCGACAGTCGTGTCGCCCCACCGCCGGTCGGGAATTTCACCCTGCCCCGAAGGTCGCATATTCAATTATGGAATTTATTATAACACATTCTTCAACATGGGGGGAACGTGGATATGAATGGTCGGGGAAACAAAAGGGGCAGACATGCAAGTCTGCCCCTACAATTCCGAATTTGTGCGGCGTTACGAGGCGGGCGAATCCATCCATTCGCCGTCGGAGATTTCTTCGGCAGTGGGCAGCGTGAACTCGAAGCAGCCGCCTTTGCCGTCCTTGCTCGACGTTGTCGACCACCCAGATCGAGCCGCCGTGCGCCTCGACAATGTGCCGACAGATCGCCAAGCCCAGCCCTGTGCCCTCGCCGACCGAGCGCGACGGATCAACCTGGTAGAAGCGCTCGAAAATCCGCTCGCGGAATTCCTCCGGCACGCCCGGTCCCCAGTCGAGGACGCTCATGACGACTTCGTCGCCCGCTCGCTCGGCGCGCACCTTGATCTTCTCACCGGGAGGCGACCACTTGATCGAATTATGGATCAGGTTGATGAGCACGCGCCGCACCTGATCGCGGTCGGCGAGCACGCGGAATTCGCGCGGGACTTCGTTCAGAATTTCGATCTCTTTGGCGTCGCTCTGGTCGATGACGCGCTCAATTGCCTCGTCGACCATCTCGGCAGCGAAGGTCTCTTCCATGCGCAGGATCGCCTGCCCGGACTCGATCATGGAGAGGTCGAGCAGCTCCTGCACCAGCCAGAGCAGCGAATCGGTCTCGCGCGCGACGGCTTTCAGCGCCGTCGTGCTCTGCTTGCGCTTGGGCTTCTCCTGCTCGTGGAACAGGCTCTCGATGATCAGCCGGATGTTGGCGATGGGCGTGCGCAGCTCGTGGGAGATATTCGCCACCATATCGCGGCGGGCGCGGTTCAGGCGCACCAGCTCGGTCACGTCCTGAAGCGCCAGGCTGATCAGCAGGTCGCCGTTGCGCCGGATGACCCTGGCGCGCACGCGGTAGGAGCGCTTCTGGAAGGCAAGCTGCTCCTCGTAGACTTCCTCGGCGTTCACCAGCGCGTCCTCGACCATCATCGCCAGTTCGGGCAGCCCGGTCACGTCGACCAGCGCCTTGCCGCCGGATCTGGATCGTTGAACAGGGTTTCGGCGCTGGTGTTGCTGGCGACGACGTGCATTGTGTCATCCAGCACGAACAGCGCGTCGTATGCCGCGTTCGCCAGCATCTGCGCCAGATCAACCTTGAAGGATGCGTCGTGTTCCAGGGTGGATTGCGAAGCTCGAAGCACTTTTGCCGCCGACTCCTGATCTGTTAGGACGTTTTTGAGCGCGGCGAGCGCTTCCTGATGCTCCGCCAGCGAGGTCTGGAACAGGCTGAGCGCCTGCTCGCGGCTGATGACCTCGCGCTTGAGGTCGGCGAGACCGCCTTCGTGGTCGGTCAGCTTGCGCTGCAACGTCTGGAGTTCCTGCTCACGCTCGCGGATCGTCTCGCGGAGCCGTTCGAGCGACTGCTCCTGCTCCATCGTCTCATTCACTGCTTTGATTGCCTCCGACCCGCCTATCCCTCGAACCGATAGCCGACACCGCGCACCGTGACAATCCGGCGCGGGTTCGACGGGTCATCTTCGATCTTCTCGCGCAGCCATCGGATATGCACGTCGACGGTTCGCTTGTCGACGAAATAATCATACCCCCAAACTTTCGTCAGGATCAGGTCGCGCGAGAGCACGACGTTGCGGTTGCGCATCAGCTCGGCAAGCAGGTCGAATTCCTTGTTGCTGAGCGTGATCACCTGCTCGCCCTTAAACAGGCGGCGGCTGGTCAGGCTCAAGCGCAGGTCGTCGGAGACCAGCTCGTCCTGGAGCGCCGGACGCCCCGGTGCGCGGCGCATCACGGCGCGCACGCGCGCCAGAAATTCGCCCAGCCCGAACGGCTTGACCACGTAATCGTCGGCGCCGCTTTCCAGCCCGACGATCTTGTCGACTTCCGTGCCGCGCGCCGTCAGCATGATGATCGGGATGTGTGATGTTGCCGGGTCACGCCGGACGATGCGGCACAGGCTCAAGCCGTCCAGCTTCGGCAGCATGATGTCCAGCACAATCAGATCGGGATGCTCGCCCCGAATCTTCTCCAAGCCTTCCTCGCCATCCTTCGCCGTCAGGGCGTTAAAGCCTTCCCCCTTGAGCTTCTCGGAAAGATTTCGAGCCAGCGTTTCTTCGTCTTCTACGATGAGAACTTTTGCCATCGCGCCCTCGACTGTTTTCGCCATACAGGATTAAGAATATCAAGCCTATACTAAGTCGAGATTAAGGTTGAAGAGAAGGCTTCTTAACACTCTTAAACTTCAGACCATGCTCGCACGCCGCCGAGCGTTGTGGCAGCGCGCACCCCGTTACGGATCGCTTGTGCCGTGACTTCGGCAGCATACGCCCCGACGAGGCTGACATCCGCTCCCACCGCGCCGGTCGCCAGCGCGAAGATCGTGTCGCCGTCAAACATGGTATGCGCCGGGCGCACCGCGCGCGCCAGCCCGTCGTGCGCCATCTGCGCGACCTTGTTCGCCTCGACTTTGGTCAGGCGAGCGGTAGTCGCCACCACACCAATGACGGTATTTTCGACGGTTGGCACAGGCGGGCGCGGCATGTGCTGCAACCCGTTGAGGACGCCGAAAAATCCACCCTCCGCCGAGCGCAGTCCGCCGATGATCTGCCCCTGCTCGTCGACCACGTCGCCGACGGCGTTGACAGCGCACAGCGCCGCCACGATCAAACCGT
>JAXLWE010000053.1:0-34637 GCA_046328655.1 Anaerolineae bacterium
GCTGCTGATATTCCTCCGACTGCGTAAAGCGCAGGAATTCCAGCGCCGCATCCTGCTGCTTGCTGCCGCTGAACAGGACGACGTTCTCGCCGCCGACGACCGAGATCGAGCCGCCGTCGCCCGCAGGCATCAGCGCCGCGCCGACCGTGAAATCAGGGTGATCGCTCTCGGCGACCGGGTACAGCCAGGGACCTTCCAGCATGGATGCAATCGTGCCGCCGAAGAAACCGCCCCAGTTGTCGATGCCGCTGCCGATAAAGCCGTCGCTGAAGCAGCCCTCGTCCATCCGCGCCTTCAGGAATTCCAGCGCGGCGACCGATTTCTCGCCGTTCAGGAAGCCCGTCGCCTGCGTCATCTCCGGGTTGGTGATGTCGCCGCCGAAGCTCCAAATCCAGGGCAGCAGGTTCCAGCCGGACGTGCCGCCGTCGCTGAACAGGAAGTTGCCTTCACCCAGCGCCGTGACACTGGCGCAGTCGGCTGCGACTTCATCCATCGTGGTGGGCACGGCGTCGATGCCAGCCTGATCGAGCATCGCCTGGTTGTAGACCAGCACGCGCGTGTTCGTGTCCAGCGGCAGCCCATAGTAGTGACCATTATAGGCGTTGGTCGAGAGCGGACCGGGGAATACGTTGTCGGCGTATTCCTGGAAATCCGGCATGACTTCGTCGAGCGCCGCCAGCACGCCCTGATCTGCGAACTCTGGCGACCAGATGATGTCCAGACGGGCGAGGTCGGGACCGGTGCCGCCTGCCAGCGCCGTCAGCAGCGCCTGCCGGAAGCCGTCGTAGGGGTAGGCGACTGCTTCAACGTGAATGTCGGGATGCGCTGCCTCGAATGCCGGGATCAGCGTTTCGGTCAGCATCTGCGTTTCGGGACCAACTTCATTGTAGGTGTGCCAGATCGTGACGGTGACCTGATCCTGAGCAGCAATCGGGGACGCGCCGAGCAGGGCGATGCAGCTCGCGCATACGGCTGCGATGACGAGATAGCGTAGACGCTTCATTTCAAAAGCTCCTTCTCGATATTTTGGGCGAACAATTCATCCATTTGAGCGCACATCTAAGACTTCAATAATTCGGACTCCTTTCCCGAATTGAACCGGTTCAATCACATCGGAAATTATTGACCGAGCGGCTGCGTAGTCTGTCGAATTTGGAGTGTTGGCTGGATCAGACGCCCGCTCCATGCTTCGGTCGGCTTCCCCTCAATCACGGCGTGCAGCAGTTGAAAGAGCTGATGCCCGATTTCCTGCACGGGCTGCTGAATGGTCGTGAGCGCCGGATGGCTGTAGCGAGCGAGTGGAATATCGTCAAAGCCGACAATCGAAACGTCTCTGCCGACCGTCATGTCGCGTGACTGAACTTCGCGCATCGCCCCGAATGCCATGCGGTCGTTGTTGCAGATGATGGCGGTTGGCGGCTCCGGCTGGCTGAGGAGATAATGCGCGCCAAGCTGACCGCTGCGCTCGGTGAAATCGCCCTCAAAGATCAGCTCACCGTCAATGGGGAGACCATACGCGCTCATGCCCTGCGTGAAGCCTAACCAGCGCTGTTCCGCCAGCGACTGCTCCGATGGCGGTCCGATATACCCGATGCGTCGATGCCCCAGCTCAGCCAGATGGCTGACGGCGAGCTGGATGCCGTATGCGCCGTCAACGTCGATCCAGTGAATGTCGTGCTGGCTGCTGTTGCGCCCGAACACGACGAACGGAAACCGGCGCTGCAGGAGATAGGCGATGCGCGGGTCATGCTCGCGCGGCGCGAACAGGATCAGACCGTCAACCTGGCGCGCCGAGACCAGCCGCCGGTATAACGCCATCTCGGTCGCGCCGACCGGGATTGTCCAGAACGTCAAGCCCATGCCGCTGGTGATTGCCTCGGTGGTGATCCCGTTGATCAAGTCCAGCACCACCGGGTCGAACTCGATTCGGGTGTTATAGGGGCGCAGCTCGGTTCTCACCATGCCTATGGTATTGGTGCGTTTGGTGCTGAGGCTGCGAGCGGCGGCGGCGGGATGAAAGCTGAGCGCTTCTATCGCTTCGAGCACGCGCTGCCGCGTCTCGTCCTTGACGAGCGGGCTGTCGTTGAGAACGTTGGAGACTGTTCCGACAGAGACTTTTGCGTAACGGGCGACATCACGAATAGTTGCCATAAGCGTGTATGATCTAAGAATTGAACCGTTTCAAATAAGCTATATCAAGTCGAGATGTTTGTCAAGCACTTTGCCGTAACTGCTGCCTGCTAGACACATCTCAAAAGCGGATTAAAGGGGTGACAGTGCGTGTACGGCACGGCCCCTATCAAGAAACTACGCGGTAAATTCAGCGGGTTGATCTATCTATCTGGTTGAAACAAGCAAGATGCCAGAGGAGATCTCTGGCATCTCGAAAACGCATCTGCATCCGATGTGCCGAAGGTTACGCGCTGTTGGATGGCTGCGGCTCGGTCGCTTCAGGCGTCGGCTCGACGGTCGGCATCGTGGTCGGCTCGACAGTTGGCGTTTCGGTTGGCAGCAGCGTCGCCGTCGGCTCGATGGTCGGCATCGCGGTTGCAGTCGGCAGCGGCATGCTCGCCGCCACCACCTGCATCACACTCACCTCGTCCACCCACCAGCTCCTGCGCCCTGCCCGTCATTCGTCGGCAGCCCGCCGACCCACACCATCTGCGCCCGCAGCTCATCCCGCATACGCGCTCAGCTCGACCTGCTCCTGCTGCCATTCCCCGGTCGCTGCCGCCACCCCGACCGTGACCCACGTCGTCCCGTCCAGGCTCACCACGCTCGCGCTCGACCCCACGCCGCTCCAGCCGCGGCGGCCTTTAGCACCACTTCACTCCCACCCGCCACGCTCCACCGTCCAGCGGGCGCAGCCAGCGCAACGTCCACCTGGCTGGTCGTGCTCGTCGTCAGCCCAAGCCCGCGCCGCCGTAGGCTGCTTCACTCGTCAGCACCCAGCCGCTCACGCCCTGCCAGTCCGGCGCGCCGTCGTCCATGCTCGCTACCACCGGCACCGGCTGCGGCACGATGGTCGGCACCGCCGTCAGCTGCTCCGGCGGCTGTTCCGGCACGCCCAGCGTCGGGAATGGCAGCGCCGTCAACTGCAGGCTCACCCCCTCGGTCGGCTGCTCGGTTGGCTCCTCCGGCAGCGCCAGCGTCGGGAACGGCAGCGCCGTCGCTACTTCTTCCGGCGTCGCTTCCTGCGTCTCCTCCACCGGCGCCGCCACCGTCTCGGTCAGCTCCCGCCGCCCCGCCGCCCGGCTCCAGACACTCCGTCCGCTCACGCTCAGCCCCGGTCGATACCACGCTCGTCGTCCACATGCACGTCCAGGATCCCCGTCCGCCAGTCCCGGCACCAGCTCCAGCCGCAGGTCGCTCCAGCTCCCCGCCGTCACGCCTCGAATGGTGTAGCTGGCGAAGTCCGTGTACGCCCCCCAGCGCGAACTGGCACGTCACCACCTCGCTCCACCCCGGGTCGTGCAGCACGATGTCCACCGTCTTGTCCGCCCGGCCGGGTTGCCCAGCGCGACATCACTTCCACCGGCGCGCCCGCCGGCAGGCGTAGCTCAGGTCCTGGAAGATGTCGCGGTCCCGCCGCTGCCGAGCTTGGTGTACAGCGTCTCGTCCACGGTGCCCACGTCCAGGTCGCCCCAGTGCGTCCGGCTGTTTCCCGCTCACGAACGTCCCGTTGCGCACCAGGTTGGTGTCGGCGGGCGCCGTTGGCGCCGGCGGACTGACGCACTCGGTCACCAGCGCGCTCCAGGCTCGGTCAGTAGGAGGCTGCCACGTTGTCCAGCAGCAGGTCGGGGATGCCATCCGGCGGTCCCGGGTTCACCTCCAGCCGGATGTCCGCCCACGCCACCGTCGTCTGCGCTCGCAGCGTGTAGGTCTGCAGCGGCGTGTGCGGCAGCACCGCGAAGTTGCACACCCGCGCGTCGTCCCAGCTCACGCCGTCATTCAGCACCACCTGCGCCGTCTTCATCACGTCGCTGGTGTTGCCCAACTGCAACACCACCTCCAGCAGCGCGCCCGCCGACAGCGTGTGCAGCTTGGGTTCTGGAAGAACCCGCCCGGCGCCGGTCGCCTTGAACAGCAGCACGTCCACCGGCACCCAGGCGTCGACCGCCCCCCAGCGCACCCACTGCTTGTCCCCGTCGCTGAACGTCCCGTTGCGCACCAGGTCGCTGTCGGCGGGCGCTGCCGTCGCCGTCGGCTCGACGCACTCGATGCCGCTCACGCTCAGTCCGGGCTGGTAACGCACCTCCAGGTTGTCCAAAAGCACGTCGGGGTAGCCGTCGAAGGTCAGTTCCTCGACCGTGACTTTCACGTTCGACCAGCCGGGGCTGAGACCGCGCGAACGGCCAGGGCTGCAGCGGCGTGGCTTTGTCGACGGTGAACACGCACTCGACCCGGATTGCTGTCGTCGCCTTCGCTGAGCCGGATGAGCACCTGCTTGTCGAAGCCGCCGGTGTTGCCCAGCTCGACAGTGACTTCGACCGGCGCGTCGAGTGGGCAGGGCGAAGGCGGTCGGCTGGAAGAAGCCGCCGGGAGCGGTGTTGTCGCGGTGCTTGAACTGGAGCAGTCCGCCCAGCGCCCAGTAGTCGGTCGGTCCGTAGAACGTCCAGTAGTTTGTCCCGTCTCGAAATCCCCGTTGGTTACCAGATTCGTGCCTGATGGAGCGACATTCTGCCGGGCGAAATTGATGCCACTGACCGTTTCGCCCACGTTAATCGTGATCGGGGTTACCGCGCCGACCTGGGAGACGGCATTGTAATACTGCGTCGGGAAGTCAACGTTATTGCCGCACATCCCGGCTTCCGCCTTGACGGTGTGGCTGCCTGCCGGGACGAAAATTCGATAACTGCCGTCGCCCTGGCTGCATTCCGGATAACTGCCGTCCGCCAGCGAGATGGTCACGCCGACAAGCGGCTGTCCATTCTCGTCGTAGATGTGCCCGGTGATGATGCCCGCGAGCGGCAGTGAGAAGTCGATCCCGCCGACGGTACTGCCGCCGCTCACGCTGACCGCCGTCGCGCCTGCGAACGTCGCCGAGTCATCGTAGAACAGCCGCAGCCGATCTTCGGGGAATATCCATACGCGCTGATCCGCAGGGGGAATACCCGTGATCGTATACGTGCCATCCGGGTTGGTCTGCGTGCAGTGCCAGGGCGGTGTCTCGTTGAACGCCAACGCGCTGTAATCGAACGCGCACAACCAGATGCCCGACAGCGGTGACCCATCTTCCTCCGCCATGACCACACCGGAAATTGACCCGCCCAGTTCCAGCGTAAAGTCGATACCGCTAGCAGCCGGGCTGCCATTCGTCAGCGTGATCGGCGTTGCGTCGTCAAGCGTGCTGGCATTCTGCCACCATTCCTGAAGGTGGTTCGAACCTCCACCGCACCAGTTGTCCCCGCCCGCATTCACGGTCACGGGCGTGTTCAAGGGCAGGTTGTACAGGGTGTAATGCCCACTTACATCTGTGCACGTGCCGACCCAGGCATTGTCCGAGTCGACGCGCATGTTCGCCACTGGCGTGACGCCGTCCGCCTCGTAAACCGTGCCGGAGATCATGCCGCCGGGGTCGAGCGTGAAGTCGATGTTCGGCGTATTCGCGCCCGCGACGACGACGACCGGGTCGGCATTGTCGCCGATAGTGCCTTTCTCGTTGTAGAACTCAACGGCATAGCCATCGCCGCGCGATGCTACCCGCTGGTCACCCACTGGCACACCGTAGATGATGTACGAGCCATCCGGGTTCACCTGTGCGCCGCTGCTGTACAGCCCCGTCGCATAGTTATTCGCGTCAATCCAGACATTTCCAGTCACGGGCGTCGTGCCATCGGTCTTGTACACGTGACCGGAGATACTGCCGCCCAGCTCAAGCGTGAAGTCGATTCCGCTCAGGTTGGGACTGCCATCCGGCAGCGACAGCATGGCAGCCAGATTCCAGTCCGGCGTCTCCTGCCAGAATTCGCGCACATAGGACCCCGGATTGCCGCAGCCAATATTGCCGCCCGCGCTGATCTTGAAATTGGTGTTGAGCGGCAGGCGAGAAATAGTGAAGCTGCCGTCCGCAGCTGTGCAAGCGCCAAAGCCGTAGCCGAAGAAGTCGGTATCCACGTTGACGTTGGCGAGCGGGGTCACGCCGTCGCTGGCATACACGTGCCCGGAGATACTGCCGCCCGGTTCGAGCGTGAAGTCGATACCGGACACGTCCGGGGTTGCCGTCGTCAGAATGATCGGCGTCGCCCCGGCTTCATTGACCGATTCCTGCCACCACTCTTCCCGATAATTCTGTGCGCCGCCACACCAGTTATCACCGGACGTATTCGGCTTCAGCGGCACGTTCAGAGGCAGACCGCGCAGCGTATAGTGCCCGTTTGCGTCGCTGCATGTGCCGACCCACGCGCCCAGCACATTGACCACCTGATTCGCCAATGGCGTGACGCCATCGGCGGCGTACACCGTACCAGAGATCGTGCCGCCGGGATCGAGCGTGAAGTCGATGTTCGGCGTGTCGACGCCATTGACGACGACAACCGGATCGGCATTGTCGCCCATCGCGCCAGCTTCGTGATAAAACTCCATCGCGTAATTGTCGCCTTCGGCGCGAATGCGGTATGTACCTGCTGTCACACCCTGGAACGTGTAACTGCCATCCGGGTTAACGCCCGTGTTCATCCAGCCTCCGCCGGAAACCAGCTCCAGCGTCAGCCAGACGTTCCCGCTCGTGAGCGTCACACCATCGCTTTCATAAACGTGCCCGGAAACACTGCCAGCCGGTTCGAGCGTGAAGTCAATGCCGGTCGCGTCGCGGTCGCCCAGTGTTAAGGTGATCGGCGTGGCGTCCCCAGCATTGGATGCCTCTTGCCACCATTCAGAGACGTAGCGCTGTGGATTCTCGTCGCACGAAGGTCCGCCACCAGCGGTGATCTTGAGCGGGACGTTCAGCGGCACGTTGTAGACGGTATAGCTGCCGTCTGCGAACGAGCACCGACCGATCCACGTTCCATCCACGCCGATAGTCACGCGAATGGGTAAGCCGGTGCTGGCGCTGTAAACGTGCCCGGAAACCGTGCCGCCCGGATCGAGCGTGAAGTTGATGCCGGTCACTTCGGCGCTTGGCGGCACGTGGATGACGGTCGCGTCGCTGCCGTTATTGCCAGCCTCGTCGTAAAACTCGACGGCGTAATCTCCGCCGCGCGCCTGTGCGATGTAATCGCCGGGCGGCAGCCCGGTTACGCGATAGCTGCCGTCAGACCCCACCGGAGGCGACGAAAAGCTCCGCTGACCATTTGTTGTGCTGATATCGACCCACACTGCGTTTACCGGGTCGAAAGACACCGGGGTCGTGCCATCGGTCTCGAACACATACCCGGAGACCGAGCCGCCAATATCGAGTGTGAAGTTGATTCCGGTCACGTCGCGGTTGCCCAGTGACAGCGTGATCGGCGTCGCGCCCTCGACGCTTGGCGATTCCGCCACCACTCCTGTATATAGTCCCGGTTGTTACCAGTTACCGCCAGCAAAAGCCGTGAGCGGCACGTCCAGCGGCACGTTAGACATGGTGTACTGTCCGCTGGCATCGGTGCAGACGCCGACCCAGACGCCATCGATGCCGACGGCTATCCCCTCCAGCGGAGTGACGCCATCCGACGCATGAACCGCGCCGGAAACCGTGCCGCCGGGGTCGAGCGTGAAATCGATGTTCGAGAAACTACTGCCCGCGCTGACCGTGACCGGGGTAGCGGCGTCGCCATTGGCTGCGGCGTCATCGTATTCCACCGCATAGCCATTGCCCTGCCCACGTACCCGGTACATGCCGGGCGAAGTACCTGTGATAGTGTAGCTGCCGTCTGCAGCGACATTTGCCAGCGCCACCCGCGTTGATATTTATCCCTTCAAGGTTGACCCACGCATCGCCGATGACCGGCGTTACACCGTCGCTTTCGTAGACGTGCCCGGAGATCGTGCCGCCGAGGTCAAGCGAGAAGTCGATGCCAGCCGCGTCACGGTTGCCCGGCGTCAGGATGATCGAGGTCGCATTGTTGAAATCAGGCGTATTTTCCCACCACTCCTGGTCGTAAATCTGGCTGGTGTTGTTGCACCAGTTCCAGTCGTCGCGGGCAGCCGTAATCTTGAGCGGCACATTCAGCGGCACGTTCATCAGCGTGTACTGTCCGCTGGCGTCCGAGCAGGTGCTCAGCGGGACATCATAGCCCGTGTCGCCCCGCTGGACGTTGATGGTCATGTTCGCCAGCGGGGTAACACCATCCACCTCATAGATCGTACCGGTGATAGTCCCCTGGGGATCAAGCGTGAAGTCAATATTCGTCACTGCTGTGCCGGGAACGACGGTAACCGCCTGCGAATCCTCGCGCGTCACGGCATTGTTGTACAGTTCAAACGCATAGCCATCGCCGACGGCGTTGAGGCGATACTCGCCACCGGACAAGCCGGAGAACGAGTACGAGCCGTCCGGTTGAACGCTCGCAGCGGTTATCCACTGATCAGTGGCATAGTTGTAGATATTCACCCAGACATTTCCGCTCACAGGCGTCGTGCCATCGCTCTCGTAGACGTGACCGGAGATGCTGCCAAAAGCGTCGAGCGTGAAGTCGATGCCGCTGACAGACGACGCGGCATCCGTCAAAGTGATCGGGGTTGCGCTGCCGACGTTGGGCGTTTCCTGCCAGAATTCGACGGCGTAGCGAATGGTCGCGTCGCCGCACAAATTCGTCGCCGTATGGACGATGATCGATGTGTCGAGGGGCAGCCCACCAAGCGAATAGTGTCCGTTGCTGTCCGCGCAGACGCCGTACAGACCGGAATAACCGTCAAACTCCGCGATGACAACCGCGTCTGAAATGGGTGTCACGCCGTCATTCTGGTAGACGTGACCGGAAATCGTGCCGCCTTGATCCAGCGTAAAGTTGATCCCGGTCACGACCGACACGGCGTCGGTCAGAATGATGGGGGTCGCGCTAGCCAGATCGGTCGCTTCCTGCCAGTATTCGGGGATGTAGACCGGCATCGAATCCGAGCATGTGCCGGGCGAGGTGTGGAGGATGATCGGAACGTCGAGCGGCAGCGAGCCGAGCGTGTAATTCCCTGAACTGTTGGTGCAGGCGGCATACAGTCCGTCGTATCCTTCGACGAATGGGATGACCAGCGCGTCATAAATCGGCGTTACCCCGTCGCTCTCGTAAACCGTGCCGGTGACGATCCCCGCGTGGTCGAGCGAGAAATTGATCCCGGTGAGCGTGCTGCCGCTGGTGACGACTATCGGATCGGCGTCACCGTAATTTGTCGCCCCGTCGTAAAACTCGCTGACGTAGTTGGGATAACGGTTTGCCTGCGCGGTATAGGTTCCGGGGCGAAGCGGGATCGAGTAATGACCGTATCCGTCCGACTGCGTGGAACTGTAGAAAACGCCGTTGAAGTCGACGAACGCATACTGCACCGGATTGAGCGTGTCCGCGTCGATGATGTCGCCGGTGACAATGCCGCCGGGGTCGAGCGTGAAGTTGATGCCGGAGATCGTCTCATCCACCACGACCGAGATCTGATCGGCGTCGTTGTAGTACAGAGCATCCTGATAGTATTCGCGGGGATAATGTTGGCTTTGAACTTCAAGGATGTAATTGCCGGGACGCACCAACACCTGATAAAAGCCGTTGGCATCCGTCCGAACACTGATGGAGGAGTCCCCGTTGATAGGCGAAGCAATTACGATTGCATTCGCTTCCGGCGTCGTGCCGTCCGGCTGGAATACATAGCCGTTGATCGTGCCCCAGGCATCAATCACAGCGTCGATGCCGGAGGTAACGCTGGTGCCGACCACAATCGTATCGGCGTCCTGGTAGTTCGGGTGATTGTCGTAATATTCATACGGGTATGGTTCGCAGTAGAACACAACGTGATACGTGCCGGGCGGCACGTTAATCTGATAATGACCGCCACTATCCGTGTACGTGCTTCCGGCGTAATCCCAGGTCAGGGCATCGGCGGCATAAACGTAGGCGTTCGCCAGCGACGTGACGCCGTCTGGCAGGTAAACCGTGCCGGAGATGCCGCTCACATAAGCGACAAAATCGATTCCCGGCGTAGTCGCTCCGACGGTCGCCGCCACCGGGTCGGCATCAGCATAGACGACGTGCCCGTCATAGTATTGGGTGGCGTAGTCGGGATCGCTCATCCGAATCCGATACGTCCCGGTTGGAACGTGCAGCGTGTAGGTGCCGTCCGTGTCTGAGCTGATATCGGTCGCGTAGTAGCCGCTGAAATAGTCATAGGCTAGCAGCGTGACGCCGCTCAACGGGGTCGTCCCATCCGGCTGGTAGACTGTCCCGCTGATATAGCCCGCCTGCTTCATGGTGAAATTGACGTTTGAGACGTTGGGCGTCGCCGCCGTTGCCGTGACGAAGCCCGCCAGCTCGGAGTAATCCTGATTCTGCCAGTATTGATGCGTGTACGGGAGCGTTTGCCCGAAGCAGTCGTAATAGCCCCAGACTTCGACGTGCATCGGCGCATCGAGCGGAACGGCGGGCAGGGTATATTGCCCGCTGGCGTCAGAGCAAAGCCAAGTCGTTGAGTAGGTGTCGTTGTAGCCGATGACAAACACATTGGGCACGGGTGTGACACCGCCGGGCGCATAGACCGTTCCCGAAATTGTTCCTGTGCCCGCCTGGATGACGGTTCCGGGCACCGCCAGCGATACCGTGCCGTTGAGCACGGGCGCAGGCGGCACGTCAGGCGAACCCGGAGCAATTTCGCCAACCTGAACGCCGGGCGGCAGCCCTGGGATCGTCGGTGTTGGGGGAAGTCCGGGGAGCTTCGCTCCGCCGGGGATAGTGACCGGCGCATCGCCGGACTGTGCGTGAATAACAGGTGCGATAAAGAGGAGCAAACTGAAAACAAAAATCATCAGGACGAGTAGTTTGGTTCTCAGAGATAAGCTTCGCATCTAAGTCAACCTCTCTGCTGCGACGCACACGAAGCGCTGCGGCTGCGAATGAGAACGCCCTATGCAATTTTATGACAAACTATTAACTAACCCTTCTAAAATCAAAGCCTTTGCGAAATAAAGAATAAACATTCCTATGTATATTCTGCTAAATATTTCACGAGGCGAAACCTTAGGGATGAGGTATGCTGCGCGGCACAGCACCCATCTAGTCTGCGCACGTTTTATCTTATTTCATAGCTACTCTCACATAGCAGGAATGCAGAATCACGAACATGATCACCATCCGTTGATGACATTCGTCACCTGAAAACACCTGCTCTGTAAAACCCTTAGCGCCCGTAAATTCAGATTCGGTAGTATTAATAAGGCGCAATCACCAGCGCAGAATCTGTCAGTAGGAAGCACTCAAGCACACGATGGCAGCCCGCATCGAAGACCGCACGTTTCTCTACCTGCAGATCGGATTTCTGGCGTCAGGCTGCCTGCTGCTGCACAGCGCCATCACCGTCGCCTATGATTCCCAACTGACGCAAAAACCGGAGAATGTCGGACTCCTCATCGGATTGACGCTGCTGGGGTTTGCCTTTCTTGGCGGCGGCGCGCTCTTTCGCCCATCCTCGCGGCTGCGCTGGCTTGTCCTCACAGCGCTTATCGTCGAGACGCTGGTCTCCGCATCCGTATGGCTTCAGAACACGGGCACTAACCTCGACGGGTTCGCGTCGCAGCGGTCGGGGGTCGAGAACATCGATTCCGGCATCTACAACGAGATCGCGGCGCATCTGTTCCTGCGCGGCGAAAACCCCTACACGTGGGATTTCAGCCAGTCCTTCAACATCCTGAGAACCAGTCAGGCGGCGAGCACGCCGGTGGCTTCCGGCTCCATCAGCGCGCAGTATGCCTACCCGGCGCTGACCTTTCTGCTGCCCGCGCCGTTCGTGGCGCTTGGGCTTCCGGGGAATTTCGCCGTCACGCTGTTGGCGCATCTCGGTCTGCTTGTCCTGCTTTTCCTCCGCGCGCCCGCGCGATTTCAACCGCTGGTTTTGCTGCCGGTTTTCGTGGTGGACATCTTCGAGAAGCTGTCGTTCGCGGGCAACATCGATATTGTCTGGGCATTTTTCATCACCGCCATGATCCTGTGCTGGGATAGATCGATCATCCGGGCGGTGCTGTTCGGACTCGCCATCAGCTACAAACAAAACGTCTGGTTGATCGCACCCTTCCTGCTGGTGCAGCTCTGGTACGAAGGCGAAACCCCCTCGGAATTCATCCGCCGAGCGGTCAGGTTTGCGCTCATCGGCGGCGGGGCTTTCGGGCTGCTCAACGCGCCGTTCTTCCTCGCCAATCCGCAGGCGTGGCTTCACGGCGTGTTCCAGCCGATGTTCGACAACATGGTATACGTGAGTGACGGCGGTCTTTCCACGCTCGTGACCGCCGGGATTGCGACCATCCCAAAGAGCTACTTTTCCGTCGCCACCGTCGTAATCCTGCTTTTATTGCTGTTCCTCTACTGGCGGCATTTTTCGGTGCTGCGCGATGTCGTCTGGATCATGCCCGGCATTGTCATGTGGTTCGGCTACCGTAACCTCCAGTCCTACTGGATTTACTGGCTGTTTCCCGTTCTGGCGGTGTTGATAATGCAGGTCGCCCGGCCGCTGCCGACCATTCCCCGGCGATCCTGGCGGCTCTCGGCGGTAATCACCTGTGCCGCTCTTGTTGGTCTGGCGGCAGGTGCGGTCGTTTCCACGACCGACGCGGTACGGCTCGAACTTGTCTCCCCCGTCCTGAACAACAGCCGGGGACGCATGGCGGAACTCTCGATACGGGTCACCAACAATGGAGCCGATGTGCTGACTCCCCGCTTCTTCGTGCAGAAATCGCTTGGGACGCCGCTCCCCTGGCGCATCACGAGCGGCTCGGAAACTCTTTTGCCCGGCGAAAGCGCGGTCTACTCGATAGAGAGCGACCGGGATGACACTTCGCCGATGCCTTTTGAGGCTGCCGCTCTGTCGGTTCTGGATGCCGGGGGGAATTACGCGCTGGCGCGCACCCTCGCCCTCGACGCCGACCGTTCATTCCTGTGGCCCGATGCGATTCCCAATCCGGGATTCCGCTTCTGGACAGAGGATGGACTCTCCCCGGTTTACTGGCCCCTGAGCGTCGCCCCGCCGGAAGCGGGCAGTATTCGGATGACGCAGGTTGACGGGCGCGATGCGCTGGCGCTTCAGGTCGCGCCGTCAGACAGTGCGAGCAGCGTCAGTGTCGAAACGCAGATCATATTCCCGCAGACCGAGTTCGGAGTGTGGGTTTACCGGGAACCGAACCAGGCATCAGGGACGGTGCTTCAGGGTATCGAGTTCACCGGTCAGCAGCACCTGTTGATCGTGTTTGGCGAAGAGGACAGACGCACCAGCCTGCCAAATGGGACGCTCGTGATCCAGCGCGCGATACCGTCCGGCGTCTGGTCTTATCAGCCGATTGATCTCGTCGCGTTGTACGAGCAGGCGGGATGGCAGCTTCCGCCGCTTGAGCGCCGCGTGTTCCAGCATCAGATCGACATGGATTTGCGCCTGATAACGATGCGGGTCTACCTGACGGCGCGGGGAATTGCAGAACCGGCTCAGTTTTACGTGGCATCGTTTACGCAGCCCGACCTGAGCAATCTCTCATCACATCTGGTCGAGGACTCGCTCAACGATCCGCTCGACTATTATCTGCGCCTGGCGGAGTTCGCCCAGCGCTACCGCAACGATAATCGGGCGCTGGAAGCCTATCAACAGGCGCTGACCTACGCGCCGGATGACGACTTCGTCGCCTCCCGGATTGCGGAACTTTGCCAGCAGGAAAATCTCTGTGGAAACTAGACTGGCATTTCTCCGCGATGAGGACTTCATCGAGCGGATAGGCTTCGCCGCCACCGCTATTTTCCTGCTCACGAACGGCGCGAACGTGCTGCGAAGCGCCATGCCGATCAACAACGCGACGGCGATAGTTATCAGCATGACCCTGTGGCTGATCGGCATCCTGCTGGTCATTCTGGCGCTGCTGCCCAGACGACACCCGGCATGGGTCTGGGCGATCCTGCTCGGCTTCATTTTCACCGTACTGGGAGCCGCCTACACGCAGTCCAGCAATTACGCGCCCCTCACCCATTTCAGCACCGATAATCTCATGATCGGCGAATACGCCGTCGACGTGCTGGAGCATGGGCAGAACCCGTATGACTGGGATTACACGGACATGCTCCGGGTGAACCGCGACACGCTGTCTTTCACGCCGTTCGTCGATACCGCTCCGCAGCATCGAGTCACGTACCCGGCGCTGCCGACGGAAATCCTGTACCTGTTTGATCGGCTAGGGCTGGGTCAAGGCAGAGTGGTCGACCTGACATTCTATCTCGCGGTGCTCGTGCTGCTTTTCGTGGGCGCGGACAAACGTTACCGCCCGCTGGTCTTGCTGCCGGTATTCGCCCTCAACGATTACACGTCATCGACGTTGTTCGGGGTCGGCGACATCGTCTGGAGCGCGCTGCTGGTAGCGATGGTGCTGGCGTGGCGTCGCCACCGATGGCGTGCCGTCCTGTTCGGGCTTGCCGCATCGTTCCGGCAGCAGCCCTGGTTCATCGCCCCGTTTCTGCTGCTGCTGATCTGGGACGAAGGCGAAACCCGCCGGGACAAAATCCGGGCGTGCGCGCTGTTCGTCGGCATCAGCGTTCTGATCTTCGTCGGCACGAATCTGCCGTTCGCGCTGACATCACCGCAGAGCTGGCTGCAAAGTGTCATCGAGCCGCTTTACGCCCAGTTCAGCGTCGACGGCATTGGTCTTAACGCCGTGTGGCGCTTTGGGCTGGTTTCGCTGAACCGCACGTTCTTCACGGTGCTGCAAACGGGAAGCTATCTTCTGCTGCTCCTGCTCTACTGGCGGCACCGCCGCGCCTGGGGGATGGCATTCTGGATCATTCCGATCATCTACTTCTGGATGTACTACCGCAGCCTGACGAACTACTGGCTGTACTGGATTCCCCACTGCTTGTCGCCATCCTGTCCGGCGAGCATTCCGGTTTTCGCGCCGCCGTTCGCAACTGCCGCGCCGTCGAGCGACCGGGAGCGCGGCTTCAGACCGTGTGCGCGGTCGCGGCGCTTTTCGCCCTCAGCAGCATTTATGTTTTCCAGTTCGCGGGCGCAGGATCGGGCGTCGAGATGCATTTCCGTCTGCCGCTGCGAACTTTCAACTGGACTGACCCTCTGATCGGCGAGGTGAACGTCCTCGTCACGAATCACCGGGAACAGACGATTACACCCGGTTTTTCGCGCAGCGCGAGACGGAGCGCGGCTGCTATCCCTGGCTCATTCTTTCGGGACCGAACCAGCTTGCCGCCGGGGAAACAGGAGAATATCGCATCAGCGCCGACGGACTGCCACGCCGGATGATCTCGCGTCGATGCGGGCGGGCAAATCATCCTGTCGGACGCCGATGGTCTGTACGATGCCTACACAACGCTGGACATCGCCCAACAGACCAGCTTTTCAAATCCCGATCTGATCACCAACCCCGCCTTCGCCTACTGGGCGCTTGAGGATAACGCGCCGACGGAATGGCAGTGGCTGACGGATGTGTCCGTCGTCGTCACTGCTGACGATCAGGCAGTTGACGGACGGGATGCCCTGTCGGTGACTCTGAACATCCCCGACGGGTCGTCGCCGCTGTGGACAGCCCGGCTCAGCCAGCGCGTCACCTTCCCGCGCGATCTCGCCGTGTGGGTCTACCCGTCAGACTCAGCAGATGACGCCACCCAATCCACCTACGGTCTCGAATTCGACGACGGCGTCCATCGTCTGTGGGTCTTGTTCGGTCAATCGACTCAATCCGGCGAGCTGGTGGATGGGACGGCATACATTTACCTGGACACCCCGGCGGCGACCTGGACGCGGCAAGTGATCGATCTCGCCGAGCTGTACGACCACTTTGGCTGGGAACTTCCGTCGTACACGCGCCGCGAGAAGAATGGACTGGCGTTCTACGCGCGGCAGGTCAATCTCAGCCTGTTGTGCGGAACGCGGATACACAGCATCAATGCGTTTTCGGCGACTTTCGAGCAGGATGCGGCGCCTGGAATTCGGCTGCCCTGATCGAGATCGATGATCAGCCACCCGGACGAATACTACTTTACGGTTGCCGAGGACTATCGCTATCAGGGGAATTACGAGCGCGCAGCCGACGCTTACCGTCGGTCGCTGGCGTACAACGACCGGAATGCGCTTGCGTATTTCCAGCTTGCCGAAACCCTGGGCGCATCCGGCGGCTTTGACGGCACGAGCTATTCCGCCGACGAGCTTCGCCAGGCGGTCGACGCTTACCAGACCGCCATCGATCTCGGATTTCCGCAAGCCGCGCTCGCCTACAAAGGCATGGGTTGGGCGCAAATCGCGCTTCAGGATTACGAAAATGCCAGCCGCGCGCTGAATGAGGCGATTGAGAGTCCGCTGCTCCGTGAGCCGGGCTACGTGTGGGATCTCGCCAATACGTATGAAGGGCTGGCGAAAGCCTTTGCCGGGCAGGGCGACGATACCGGAGCGGCGCACTATGAGGCGCTCGCGCGGGAACTCGCACTGAATCCAGTGACCCCGTGATCCTCCTCACGTATCGCAAGTCGGCGCCTTCGCTGCCCGCGCAGGTTGCCGAAGCACAGCACCCAAATCACTACCCGCATCTCTGCTATATGAGCGATTACAATTTTAATTTTGTCTTCACACCCATTGGCTCTGTTCGCTCTTATAATCTATCTCGAAGTCGAGGTCATCGCGGGTAGTCAATGAATGACTTAAGCGGAACCATTATCGGCGGATACGCGCTTCAAAAACGGATAGGCTCAGGCGGGCTGGGTGTCGTCTATCAGGCAGCAGAGTCCGCGACCGGGCGCGAAGTCGCCCTCAAACTCATCAACCGCCAGTTTGCGAACCAGCCCGGCTTCTTCCAGCACTTTGAAAAGATCGCCCAGATCACCGCGCACCTGGAACACCCTCACATCGTCCCGCTCTACAGCTACTGGCGAAATGCCACCGAGACCTGCCTGGTCTCGCGGCTGCTGCGCGGCGGCAATCTGCGTCAGTCGCTTCAGAATGGCGCATTCAGCGTCCAGCGCGCGGCACAGTTTCTGCATCAAAGCGCTGCGGCACTCCAGGCTGCCCACCGAAAGGATGTCATTCACGGCGACCTGAAGCCGGAGAATATCCTGTTTGACGAGGATGATAATGCTTACGTGACCGACTTCACCCTCGCTCTGACCATCAGTCTCGAAGCCTTATCCGATATTCGCTCGAATGCTGATCCCGGCGCGACCAGTTCCGAGTATTTATCGCCCGAACAGCTACGCGGCGAACCCGCCACACCCGCCTCCGACATTTATTCGCTCGGCATCCTGCTCTACGAGGCTCTCGCAGGCGAATACCCTTTCCCGAAAACGTCACGGGATCAACGCCAGAACGATCCGCTGCCGCTGGTCACCACGCTCGCTCCGGAGATCGCGGACGCGGTCAACAAAGTACTCCAAAAAGCCACCGCCATCGACCCGGCGCTGCGCTATGCGGACGCGCTGGCTTTCTCGGAAGCCTTCCGCGAAGCTGCCCGGCTCAACCGCGCCGAAAGCAAAGACAGCGTCGTCGAAAGCCTGACCCCGCGTGAGCAGGAAATCCTCCGGCAGATCGTCCAGGGGAAGTCCAATCAGGAAATTGCCCAGGAACTCTATTTAGCGCCGACCACCGTTCGATGGTACAACCGGCAAATCTTCCGCAAGCTGCGGGTTCACAGCCGCGTTCAGGCGATTATCCGGGCGCGCGAACTCCAGTTGATGGAACGCCCCGCGCAGGCAGCGGAAGATACCACGTCCGTCGTCACCGCCAGCGTGTTTGAGCCGGAAAACCCCTACAAGGGGCTGCTGGCATTCCAGCCCGCCGACAGCCGGGATTTCTTCGGGCGCGAGCGCCTGCTCCAGCAAGTGCTCGAACGGATGGCTGAAGTCAAGCCGAATCGCGGTGATGGTTCTACGACACACGCGGCTGAAGCCAGTTCAGCGCGCATCCTCATGATTATCGGTCCCAGCGGCAGCGGGAAATCCAGCTTTGTGAAAGCCGGGCTGATACCGGCGCTCTGGCGCGGCGATTTGTTGATGCCGGAACACTGGTCGGTGATCGATATTGTCCCCGGCAGCCACCCCCTCGACAGTCTCGAAACTGCCCTGACGCAGATCACCGCCGGTCACATCGACGGTCTGCGCGAACTCCTGGAGCGCGACCGGAGCGGGCTTGTACGAGCCGCCCAGTCCGTTTTACCGAATGACGGCAGCGAGCTGGTCGTGGTGATCGACCAGTTCGAAGAAGTCTTTACGCTGGTTCGTGATGAAGCGGCGCGCGCCCATTTCCTCGCCTTACTCGTCGCTGCGGTGACCGACCCGCGCAGCCGCGTTCGCATCGTGATCACGCTGCGCGCCGACTTTTATGATCGCCCGCTACGCTATCCCGAATTCAGCGAACTGATCCTCGCCCGGATGGTGACCATCCTGCCCCTGACCGCCGATGAGATGGAACGCGCTATCGCCCATCCGGCGGAGCAAGCCGGCGTGAGCTTCGAACCGGGACTGGTCGCGTCCATCATCGCCGACGTGAACTATCAGCCCGGCGCACTGCCGCTGCTTCAGTTCACGCTCACCGAGTTGTTCAACCACCGTACGGATCGTCTGCTCACCCGTGATGCCTACGAAGGCATCGGCGGCGTGATCGGTGCCCTGACGAAGCAGGCGGACGTGATCTATCAGGCGCTGTCGCGGGAAGGACAGGAAGCTGCCCGGCAGATGTTCCTGCGGCTGGTGACGCTGGGAGAAGGCACGGAGGATACGCGGCGGCGCGTGCCGATGAGCGAACTGGCGGCGATCACGCCGGACGGTGAGCTTCTGGAAGAACTGCTGGACACTTACGTTTCGGCGCGTCTGCTGTCGCTCGACCATGATCCCATGACCGGCGCGCCCACCGTCGAGATCGCCCACGAGGCACTGATTCAGGGTTGGGAGCAGTTCAGGGAATGGCTGAAAGAAAACCGTGAGGAACTGCATGTTCAGCGTCAGTTGATGACGGCAGCCGAGGAGTGGATTGACGCTCAACGCGATCCGGGTTTTCTGGCAAGCGGCGTTCGGCTGGAACATTTCGAATGGGTGGCACGGAGAGGACGGATCGCCCTCAGCGAGGACGAACGCGCTTACCTGAGCGCCTGTATTGGCGAGCGCGTTCGGCGCGAAACCGAGCGCGAAGCCCAACAAAGGCGTGTGCTGCGGCTTCAGCGCAGCATTATCGTCGGCTTGGTCGTATTCTCGCTCACGGCGGTAGCGCTGCTGATCTTCGCCTTTTTGAGCCGCAACCAGGCGCTTTCGCAAACGCGGATCGCCTTGTCGCGTCAGCTTGCGGCGCAGTCGCTGGCGGAACTGCGCAATCCGGTTGGCAACGACGAATATGCCGCGCTGCTGGCGATCCGCTCGCTGCGCGACGAATACGATTCGGTCGCCGACGGCGCGCTGGTAGAAGCCGCGTTCAAGCTGCCCCAGCGCGCGTTTATCGGTCATTCGGGCGTGGTCTATGATGTCAAGTTCTCACCAGATGGTCGGTACATCCTGACGGGCAGCGGCGATCAGACCGCGCGCCTGTGGGACGCCGCTACCGGAGAAGTCGTGCGCACCTTCAGCGGCGACGGCGGAGAGGTGTACGCCGTCGCCTTTTCGTCGGACGGGACGTACATCGCCACCGGCAACGAAGATCACACAGTCAAGCTCTGGGACACGGCAACAGGTCAGCAAATCCGCACCTTCACCGGGCATGAAGCTGAAGTTGAGAGCGTCGCCTTTTCGCCGGATGACAAATACCTGTTGACCCGAAGCCTGTACGACGGCAGCGCCAGATTGTGGGATGTGAGCACCGGGCAGCAGTTGCGATCCTTCACCAATGACGGCGCACGCGGTGTCGCCTTTTCACCGGACGGACAGTGGATGCTCGTATCCGACATAGATAGTACTGCCACGCTGTGGGAAACCAGCACCGGGCATCTCGCGCGAACATTTCGAGGTCACGCCAACTCCGTCTACAGCGTCGCATTCTCTCCCGACGGAAAATATATCGTCACTGGCAGCATCGACAACACGGCGAAGCTTTGGGATGCGGCTACGGGTCGGGAAATCTATACATTTCGCGGGCACAGCGCTTCGGTGCGCGCGGTCGCCTTCTCGCCGGACGGCAGATACGTCGCCACCGGCAGTTCGGATCACACCATCCGACTCTGGGACGCGGCGACAGGTCAGGAATTGCGCCGCTTCAGCGCCCATCTGGAACGCATCTGGAGTATTGCATTTTCGCCGGATGGACGAACGCTGGTGTCTGCGAGCGCCGATCACACGGTCAAGCTCTGGAATGTCGTTACCGATGACGAGATGGGGACATTCAGCGTGCCTAATACGGAGATATTCGACGTGGCCTTCTCGCCCAACGGCGCTTACGCCCTCACCGCAAGTGCGGACAATACCGCGCGACTGTGGGATGTTGCCACCGGAACCGTAACTCACAGTCTCAAGGGTCACACCAACATTGTGTACAGTGCAGCTTTCTCGCCCGACGGCGTTTACGCTCTGACGGGCAGCGCCGATGCCACCGCCATTTTGTGGGATGTCGCCAGTGGGCAGCAAGTGCGAACGTTCGCCGGGCATCAGGATATGGTTCTAGGGGTCGCTTTCTCGCCCGACGGCGTTTACGCTCTGACGGGCAGCGCGGATACCACCGCCATTTTGTGGGATGTCGCCAGTGGGCAGCAAGTGCGAACGTTCGCCGGGCATCAGGCGTCTGTGACTGGCGTGAGCTTTTCGCCGGACGGCAGCTATATTCTCACGACAGGTGACGACGGCACGGTCAAGCAGTGGGAAACTGCCAGCGGACAAGAAATGCAGACGTTCACGGTCGGTGACACCATCGTCTATGATGCTGACTTCTCGCCCGACGGCAAAACCGTTCTCATCGGCAGCGCCGACAGCTCAGTCGGGCTTTGGGATGTCGCTACCGGGCGGCAGATTCGCTCTTATCTGGGAGAGAGCAACTCCGTGTACAACGTTGCCTTCTCGCCAGATGGCAACTATGTCGCTGCGGCGAGCGCTGACCGAACTGCCACCATCTGGAACACCACGACCGAAGCCGTGGTGCGCGTCCTGCGCGGACACCGCGATGCCGTGTGGGGCGTGGCGTTCTCGCCGGATGGCAGGCTCATGCTGACGGGCAGCCTTGACCACACCGCCGACCTTTGGCAGACCGATTACCATGACTTTGTAGCGTCGGTTTGTGGACGCTTGCTCCGCGATTTCACCGATCAGGAGCGAGAACTCGCATCTATCGCTGACGATACCCCGACATGCCCTCAGTTCGCTCAGAGCGCGAGTGATTTGTCGGGGTCTGATTAACCTCCGACACGACGACTGTCTCCCTCTGCACTTCGCAGTTTCAGATGCTCATATCTCGAATGGACGAGCATTCTTCGCCGCGCATATTTGGGAACCTGGCTAAGCGACAGAGTTCCGATTCCCTACAATTTCCCTCCTGAACAGAGTGGGAAAAGCCCCGCAACTGAGGAAAATCTGTCAGTTGACCGACAGCGTGCTTTGCATTGAAGAAGCTTCGCTTTGAATCTCGTTCGGGTTCGGAATGGTGCCAATGAAAAATCGGGGTCTGCGAGGGCTTGAACCCGGAAACACGCCGGACGCAGCCCATCGTAGTGCCCCGTTCGCTGTGCCGTCAGACAGCTCGTTCTCTAGCAGAGAGTCACAACTCTACAGCTTTTTGAAAGGTCGCACCGCCATGCCTCACATCGGAACCTTCTCCCTACTCGACCGGGCTTGGAGACGAACACAGCATAAACATCAGCGATCAGTCGCCGAGCGACGAACACTCTTTTTGCTGAGTGTCATCCTGCTCTGCGTTTTTTCCATCACCGTCGATATTGGGACAGCGCGTGCGGCTTGTCCTCTCAACATCGCTGATGGCGATGTGACCGGGCTGGTCAACGCGATCAACTGCGCGAACGGCTCTCCGGCTGACGATGTAATCAGCCTCGCCACGAACGGCACTTACACGCTGACAGCGGTCAACAACACGAATCCCGGCATTGGCGACAATGGTCTCCCCGTGATCGCCCCGGTTGGGACGGCTGGAACGCTGACCATTCACGGGAATAACGCGACCATTACTCGCAGCGGCGCGAGTCCGTCACCATTTCGCATTCTGGAAGTTGGACCCGGTGGCAGCCTGTTACTCGACCACATCACCATTAGCGGCGGCAATATGTTCGGCGGCTCTTTTCCGGGCGCTGGCATTTTCAATTACAGCGGCGTGCTGGTGTTGATGGACAGCACCGTCTCCGGCAACTCGACGGCTGGTCAAGGTGGTGGCATTGCCAATGGCGGCAGCCTGACAGTCATCAACAGCACGATTTCCGGAAATTCGGCTGCCAACGGCGGCGGTATTTTCAACAGCAGCAGCCTGACTTTGCAGAGCAGCACCGTTTCAAATAACTGGGGCGCAACCAGCGGCGGCGGCGTCTACACCACGAGTGGCTCGACCATTACCAACAGTACATTCGCCAGCAATACAGCACAGGCGCTAGGTGGCGGTCTCTACAACGGCGGCAGCGTGACGCTGAGCAGCAGCACGTTTTCGCTCAATTATGTGTTCAATGCATCCGGCGGCGGCATCTACAACGCTTCCGGGACAATGACGCTGAACAACAGCATCATTGCCCGCAGCACGCACGGCGGCGACTGCGCGAATAGCGGCACGTTCAATACAGCTTACAGCCTGATCCAAGACGGCTCCTGCGGTATCGGAACGGGACCAACTTACGCGAACGGGAATCGGTCGGGCGATCCCCTGTACGACCCGTCCGGACTGCAGAACAACGGTGGTTCAACTCGAACGATTGCGCTGCAAGCGGGCAGCCCGGCGATCAACACGGGCGACCCGGCATTTGCGTCGCCGCCCGCTTATGATCAGCGTGGTATTGGCTTCCCGCGCGTGCTTGATGGACGAATCGACATGGGCGCATACGAGGGCAGTCTGCCCGCAGTACAGCTCCAGGTCGATACCATCAGCGACAATTATCTGGCGAACTGTACGCCGGTGGCGGGCGACTGCTCGCTTCGCGGCGCAATCGACCGCGCCAACACCGCGCCAGGCAGAGAGGAAATTACCTTCGACCCGGCGGTTTTCAGCACCCCGCGAATAATCAGCCTCAGCGGTCCGCTTCCACACATCACATCGGACATCACCATCACGGGTCCGGGGCAAGCAACCTTGACGGTTGACGGCGCAAACAGCTATCGCATTTTCCTGATCGATGCCAATGTAAGTTTGAGCGGTCTTACCGTTGCGCACGGCAGGGATTATGCTGGCGCAGGTATTTATCTTCAGACCGGCTCCCTGTCATTGACGAATGTCGGCGTCGTCGACAATACAGCCACGAGCAGCGATGGCGGGGGGATTTTGAATAATGGCTTACTGACAGTCACCGACAGCACAATATCTGGCAATTCGGCTGCCGGTTGGGCTGGCGGAATCATGAACTGGGGTACGCTGACCGTTGTTAACACCACCTTTGCCGGGAATTCGGGTTGGGTTGCCGGTGGCATCTACAATCTGAACGCAACAGCCACAGTGATAGCAAGTATTTTCACTGGCAACCTGTCAGCGCATCGCGGTGGCGCAATCGTCAACGAAAACGGCGCTTTACTGACCGTGACCAACACCACATTCGCGGACAATGTGGCATCAAGCGAGAACGGCGGCGCTATTTCCAACATCAACGGCGCGCTTACCGTGAGCGGCAGCACGTTTGTCAACAATTCGGCAAGCAGCGGTGGCGCTATTTCGAATAATGGCTCCAGCACGCTGTCGGTTAGTAACAGTACGTTCGCCGACAATGTTGCGGGAGTCGGTTTGGGTGGCGGTATTTACGATACCGATGCCCCGGTTTCGGTGCGCAACAGCACCTTCAGCGGCAACAGCGGGGTGGCTGGCAGCGGCGGTCTTGCCAACGACAACGGCTCGCTGACCCTGAGCAATTCGCTGCTCGCTGACAATATTGGTGGCGACTGCAGCATCCTCCGCACCGGTTCTGGCGACGTGAGTCACAGCCTGATCGCCGACGGCTCGTGCGGCGTAGGAACAGGACCGACCTACACCAACGGCAATCTGTCCGGCGACCCTCTGCTCGACGCCGCAGGGCTGACGGAAAACGGTGGCTTGACACAAACCATCGCCCTGCAGCCGGACAGCCCGGCGATTGATGCTGGCGATAATACACTGGCGCTCGACGTAGACGGCGTGACATCGCTTGGGTTCGACCAACGCGGCGCGAGCTTCCCACGCATCATCGGCGGCGTGGTCGACATCGGCGCGTATGAAGCCGCCGCAGCCGCGGAGACGAGCGGCAGCATTTCCGGGCACATTTACCAAGCCGACGGCACGACCCCGGTCACTATCGATATGTGGATGAACGCCGATCCCGTTAATGCGCCCCAGGGCTGGGGGATGGCGGTCAATCCCAATCCCGATGGCAGCTATACCATCACCGGAGTCACTCCCGGAGACTATCACCTGTCGATGGTCGGCGGCGATTACGCCCAGGAATTCTACGACGAAGCAGGAGCCTACGGCGACCACGCGACCGCCGTCACCATCACCGCCGGAGTCAATACCCCCAACATCGATTTCACGCTCGATCCGGGGGGCGAGATTTCGGGCACAGTCTACGAAAGCGACGGCGTTACTCCGATTGCAAATCAGGTTGTCATTGAGAATATCTGGTTTGGCACATGCACCGACGCCAACGGTCACTATACGCTCAAGAACCTGCCCCTGAACGTGCCCCTCAAAGTGAATACCGACTGGGACAACTGGTGCGCTCCCGCACAGAATCACGTCGGCGAATGGTGGCAGGAAGCTGCCGACGAAATTGGCGCAACCGCTATCACGCTGACCGAGGCTTCGCCCAGTCAATCCGGCGTCGATTTCACGCTCGATCCGGGCGCGAGCATCACCGGGCACATTTACGAAGCCGACGGCGTCACGCCGATCACCAGCGGCGTACTGCTCAGCGTCGAGCGAACCGACGGCTTGCTGAGTTGGCACGGAGACGGCGTCAATCCCGATGGCAGTTACGCCATACTGCGTCTGCCCGCAGGCAGCTATCGCGTACAGGCGTCTGGCGACGCCTACGCCCGCGAATATTATGACGACGCCGGGATCAATTCCAGCAATGCCACGATCATCACGGTAACAACCGGGGAAGCCGTCTCTGGCATCGACTTCGCGCTGGCAGCGGGAGGCAGCATTTCCGGGCACATCTACGAAGCCGACGGCGTCACGCCGCTGGCAGCGGGCGCCTGGGTGGAGGCGCGTGATTTCTCGACGAGTACCATCGTCGCTGGCACGGCGTCCGCTGCTAATGGCAGCTATAAGATCAGTGGGCTGCCAGTCGGGCAGTATCAGGTTTACGTGTACAGCGGTGGCTATGCCTTCCAGCTATATCACGACGTGGTATTCCTTGACGACGCGCAGCCGGTGACGGTTACCGCCAGCACGGAAACGACCGGGATCGACTTTGCCATGCACCCCGGCGGCACGATCTCCGGGCATGTCACCGATGTTGACGGACAGCCGCTGTCCAACGTCAACGTGGGAGTGATGCCTGTTAGTTGGATCGGCGCGTGTACCGATGCTAATGGCGACTACACCATCTACAACGTGCCGTTTGACACGAACTTCGACCTATTCGCTGGCGGACCACTGGACTGGTGCGGCGGCGGCAGCGCCTATACGACGGAGTGGTGGCAGGAAGCCGCGACCGAAGCGTTAGCAACACCTGTCGCGGCATCACAGGCAACGCCAAACGTTGAAGGTATCGACTTCACGCTGGCTTCGGTCGTGACGCCCGGCGCGGCAACGCTCACCTTCGATTCGCTGCCGAGTGCGCAGGGCTGGATATACTCCGATCCGGGCGCGGGCAATCCAGAAGCTGCTTCCTTCTCGGTGAGCGGCGGACAGCTTCACCAGACCGTATACGCGCAGGGCATCTATTCGACGCCGCACTACGAGCTGCACGGTGTCGTCATCCCCGATCAGCCGTTTACGCTGACGGTGCGAGCGCGCGTGACCAACTACAACGAAACGAATGGCAACCCGTGGGGCTTCTCCATCTACGTCTTCGCCGCCTCGGAGCAATACAGCTTAGGGATCAGTCCGGCGCGGATCGTGGGCGGCAGCGTCGATATTCCCTTCAGCTTCGACGTTGGGAAGTTCCACAACTATCGGATGGAAGGGATGCCCGGCAGCGGCTATCAGTTGTTCGTCGATGACGTTCTGCTCGGGACAGTGCCAGCAGAGGCGCTCAGCGTGTCGCCGAACTACCTGCAAATCGGTGACGGAACGGGAGGGGCGAGAGCTGATGTGGATATCGAGGCTTTCTCGTTCCAGAACTATCCTCCCCCCTTCGCCGGGCTGCTCGTCGATACAACGAGCGATGACGATCTCGAAGGGTGTACCGTGCTCCCCGGCGACTGCTCGCTGCGCGGTGCTATCACGCTGGCAAATGCTCAGCCGGACGCGGACACGATCACGTTCGAACCGTCGGTCTTTGGCACATCGCAGACCATTTATCTGAATGCCGACCTGCCTCAGATAATCGCGTCCGTGAATATCGTTGGGGTTGGCGCGAATCTGCTGACCATCGACGGCGCGACTAGTCACCGCCCCTTCAGCATCGCCGACGGCGCGACCGCCAGCATCAGCGATTTGACGATTGCTCACGGCAGCGCCGTATTCGGTGGCGGCATCCAAAACCTCGGCTCGCTCACCGTGACCAGCGTCACATTCTCTGCCAATGCAGCCACTACTGGCGGCGGCATCCATAATGGCGGTGCGTTGCTGGTATCTGGCAGTACGTTTTCCGGGAACAGCGCCAGCGGTTACGAAGGTGGCGGCGCAATTTTCCACGGCTTCGGTACTGCGACGGTGCTGAATTCCACCTTCTCCAGCAATAATGCCGTTCAACGTGGCGGTGGCATTTCCAACTGGAGTCCAATGACGGTGACCGACAGTATGTTCGCCGGGAATATCGTCAGCAGCGGTAACGGCGGTGGCATCTACAACTGGTTCAGCCCGCTGACGGTGAACAGTTCCACCTTTACGGACAACACCGCGAGCAGCGGCGGTGGTATCAGCAACACCAATAGCGGGACGGTGATCGTAGTCAACAGTACTTTCGCGGCGAATATAGCGAGTATTGGGGTGGGCGGCGGCATCTATAACTACAACAGCCCACTGACTGTGACCGACAGCACGTTCGCCGACAACATGGCTGCCGCTGGCAGCGGCGGTATCACGCATGATGGTGTTTCTAACCCCTGGCTGATGACTCTGAACAACACGATTGCTGCTGACAATACGGGCGGAGACTGCGCCATCCTTGGCGCCGCGATCATTGATATGAGTCACAGCCTGATCAAAGACGGCTCGTGCGGCGCGGCAAACGGACTCAATGGTAACCTGTCGGGCGATCCGCAGCTTGCTCCGGCGGGCTTGGCGAATAACGGCGGCGCGACCCAGACGATTGCCCTGCAGCCGGGCAGCCCGGCGATTGATGCAGGCGACAACACGCTTGCGGTCGATGCTTTCGATAATCCCCTCGCTTATGACCAGCGCGGCGCGGGTTTCCCACGCGTCGTCGGCGACGCAGTCGATATGGGCGCGTTCGAGGCGGAGGCTAGCTCAACCTGTCTAGATGTTCCAGCGGGCGACGTGAACGCGTTGATCAATGCGATCCACAGCGCGAACGCGAACCCGGATGTCACCAGAATATGCTTCCCCTGGGGCAGCTATTATCCGCTCCACGGGGTCGACAACTACGCCGATGGTCCGAACGGTCTGCCCGTGATCACCTCGCCCATCGTCATCGATGGCAATGACTCGGCGATTATGCACGCTTCGGGGACGCCGTTCCGCATCTTCCATGTTGCGGCGACCGGCAGCCTCACGGTCACGAGGCTGCATATCCTGAACGGTTATCTCGATGGCGGCAACGGTCTGGGCGCTGGCTTCTACAACGCTGGCGAATTGAGCGTCACCGAAAGCTGTCTCGTCGGGAATGTCGCCGATGCCGCAGGTGGCATCTACAACGCCAGCGGCAGCGCCGTCAACGCGATCAGCAACTGGTGGGGGCATCCACAGGGACCATCGGGCAACGGCTTCGGCTCTGGCGACGGCATCAGCGCGAACGTCAACTATGAGGATTTCAAGAGTATCGCTCCGCCGGGCTGCGGTCCGGTGATTACGCCCGACAACGACCTGCTTGGATCGCCAACCGAAGTGACCGAACTGCCGTATACCACAAGTCAGGATGTGTTTGGCGCTACGCATAATGCGAATGAACCGAACCTGAGCTGTGCAATTGACAACGTCGCCGACACGGTGTGGTATCACTACACGGCAGCGAACAATGCGGTGCTCAGCCTTGACACATTTGGCAGCAGTTACAACACGGTCTTGGCGATCTACTCCGGGGCTTATGCAGGGAGCTATGCGGGCTTCACCGAACTGGCGTGCAGCGACGATGTCGCTGGCGGTTCGCAGTCAGCCGTCGAGCTGGATGTTGAAGCCGGAACGTCATACTTCATTCAGATTGCCAAGTACGGCATATCGCCACTCACCGGGTCGGGCTTCCTGACGCTGAACGCCAGCGCCGAGATCACGTCTGGACCGAATCTGGTAACCAACGGAGATTTCGGAGACGGGACAAACTACTGGACGTTCTACGGACCGACCGACTACTGGGCGCCGGGCGGACTGCTCCAGTTCAAGCACCGCGACCACTCGGCTCCCGGCGGCTTCTTCCAGCCGACCGCCTTCGCCCTGCCCACTGACGCGCCGGTCGAGGTCACGGTCGAGCTGGGTAACACCGGCGGCTTCGACAAGCAGGTGCTCATCCGGCTCAGCGAAGGCGACGACACGAATCCCGTCGAGTGCGTGTTCACCGTCGACAAAGCCACGCCGCTGCAGCCCTACGTTCTGCGCGGTCTCAGCCCCGGCTGGTCGAACGTGAAAGTCACGGTCGAGGAGCTGACCTTCGACGGCTACCCCGACGTGCTTTTGGACAACCTCGACGTGCGTTACCAGCCCGGACTGAGCGTGAGCGGCATCGAGTGCGTCGAGCCGACGGCGACGGCAGCGCCTGCCGACAGCGACCTGGTGCGCAACGGGACGTTCAGCGACGGGGACAAGCAGTGGGTGCGCTGGGGGGCGGTCGACGCCTGGGTGCCGGTGGACATGCTGCTGTTCAAGGCGACCGGGACGCCGGGCGGCTTCTTCCAGAACCTGCTGCACACGCTGCCGGCGGGCGCGCCGGTGGAGGTGGTGCTGCAGTTGGGCAACACCAGCGACGTGATGAAGACGGCGCAGGTGGTGCTGAATGACGGCGTGAGCTGGGACGACGCGCGCGTGTGCAACTTCGCGGTGCTGCCGCACACGCCGCTGCAGACCTACACGCTGCGAGCGCAGACGACGGTGGCGTGGGCGGACATCCGGCTGGAGGTGAACCCGGGACCGCCCGACGGCATCCCCGACCTGCTGCTGGACAACGTGGCAGCCTCCTACCGACCGAGCCTGAGCGCGCCGGTGACCGAGTGCGTCAGCCCGCCAGCGCCAACGGCGCCCGCCGACACCAACCTGGTGCGCAACGGGACGTTCGTGAGCGGGGAGAACAGCTGGACGCACTGGGGCGACCTGGACGTGTGGGCGCCGGACGAGACGCTGTACACCAAGCTGCGCAGCGGCGGGACCGGCGGGAGCATCTTCCAGGACCTGAGCTACGCCCTGCCGGCGGGCGCGCCGGTGGAAGTGACGCTGCGGCTGGGCAACCCGGGCTGGGCGGACAAGACGGTGGACATCGTGCTGCACGACCCGGGGTGGAGCGAGGTGGTGACGTGCCAGTTCGCGCTGGGGGCGTACACGGACTTCGCCAGCTACACCATTCGAGGGATGACGGCGGGGAGCTGGAGCGACCTGCGGCTGGAGCTGGTGCCGGGACCGGCGGACGGGATCCCGGACGTGCATGTGGACGACGTGAGCGTGGCGTATCGCCCGGGGCTGAGCGTGAGCGGGACGGAGTGTCTGGAGCCGGGCGGCGGGGCGGCGGGAGCGACCGAGACGGTGGCGGCGCCGGTGGAGGAGACGCAGGAAGCGACGCCGGAAGAAGTAGCGACGGCGCTGCCGTTCCCGACGCTGGGCGTGCCGGAACAACCGCCGGAGCAGTCGACGGCGGTGCCGACCATCGTGCCGCAGCCGGTGCCGGTGGTAGCGAGCATGGACGACGGCGCGCCGGACTGGCAGGGCGTGAGCGGCTGGGTGCTGACGAGTGAAGCAGCCTATGGCGGCGCGGGCTTGGGCTGGACGACGAGCACGACCAGCCAGGTGGACGTGCTGCGCTGGCTGCGCCCGCTGGACCTGCGGAGCGTGGCGGGTGGGAGCGAAGTGGTGCTGGGGTACGCGTCGCGGCTGAGCGGCGTGGGGTCGAGCGCGAGCGTGCAGGTGAGCCTGGACGGGACGACGTGGGTCACGGTCGGGGTGGCGGCAGCGACCGGGGACTGGCAGCAGGAGCAGGTCGAGCTGAGCGCCTACGCGGGACAGCTGGTGTGGGTGCAGATGGTGTGGGTCGGCGGGTTGCCGACGAATGACGGGCAGGGTGCTGGAAGCTGGTGGGTAGACGAGGTGAGTGTGATGGTGGTGGCGGCAGTGAGCACGCCGCTGCCGACCGCAACCGCGATGCCGACCATCGAGCCGACGGCGACGCCGCTGCCAACCGAAACGCCAACTGTCGAGCCGACCACGATGCCGACCGTCGAGCCGTCGCCTGAAGCCACCGAGGTTGTATCCTCCGGCTAGAAGGACATTTGTCACAAAGTGCGGCGACAAATCACATGATTTGTCGCTGCACCTCACTTTTCCAAACAGCTTTGTGGATTTGGCGTTATTATATCGTCGGATAAGTTCTTCGAACTAAAAGGGGAAATATCAATGCTCAATGTCACACACGGTTTCGTCGGGAAGATCGCTGGCATTGCTTTCATCACCCTGTTCGCAGCGATTTTCGCCCTCTCTGCTCAACCGATTCGTGCCCAGGACCCCTATACCCGTCAGCTTATACCACTGGATTTCTCGACGAGTGCATTAACCCCGGAACAGATTGCCAACCTGATGACCGGCTTCACCTCAACGCCGACTGGCAGCAATCCGGTCGGTGCGTTCATCCTGTCCGGGTTTGCTACCTACAGCCTCGATACGCAGGAAGCCTTCGGCGTATCCTGTGATCAGATCGTCGTATACAAAGTCAGCCCGACTCGCACGCAGGAGCGCTGGGACGACGTTGTCTGCCGGGGAAACACGCTCTTCATCAACTCGGCTGGCACAGGACACTATCTCTTCTATCTTCTGGGCGATGTTCCCAACGCTCTCCTGGCGCCCGCACAACTGATCACGATTAGCGTCGGCGATCTTTGATCGATCTGACTCTTGATAGATACATAAGCCGGGTGAAGCGCTTTCCCGTTTCACTCGGCTGTCGTCCGGTCACCTGATCATCGCCGATACCAGTTCATACGGGATTCTGCCATGCGTGTATACCCGATCCGTTTCCTACTCCTCCTGTCGCTAAGTCTGGCGCTGATACTGTTCGCGCCGCTGCGACCCTCATCAGCGCAGGAACTGAATCCATCGCGCGCCTTCTACCTGGGCTACGACCTGAGCGCTAGCGAGGACGGCGCGGCAGTCGCGGAGGCGCTGTATGTCAGTTCACTGGATGGACAGACGACAAAGCTCAGCGCGGCTGATGCGAATGTTATTCAGTATCGCCCGCAAACGAGCGGCGAGCGTGTCGCCTACATCACCCGAACCGATGACCAACTGGCGCTGGATGTCGTACAGAGTGACGGGACGATGCTCTTTCGGCTGCCGCTGCCCGAAGCTCGTTCCGCCATTGTGCAGGTGTTTACCGATCTCGTCTGGTTGACGACGACCGACGCCGACAACGTCCCGACGCTTCGGGGCGTCGATGCCGATAGCGGCGAAGTGGTTGCCGAGCGCAAGTTCAGCCGCGCCAACGTCGACGTGAGCGTCCACCCCAGCGGCAATTGGGCGCTCGCCTATCATGCCGAGACCGGACGACTGAACGTCTTGCAGCTTCCCGCGCTCACGTCCGTGTCGCTTGAGCTATCCGGCTACGCGCTGACTGCGCCGAAATGGTCGCCAGTCGCGCCGCAGTTTCTGATGGGCGCGCGGGCGCTCGACAACCCGGATGACATGGGGGTGCTGATCGCCGACGTGACCGCGCCGTCCGTTTTGCGGTTTGATGCACCCGATTTCTCGGCAGCAAGCCGAATTGAGATGGATTGGAGCAAGCACGGGCAGTATGTCGTGATGGAGGCAACCGCCGCTGGCAGTCAAGCGGCGACTCCTTCGTCGACACTCATCTTTATCAACGCTGAAACCGGCGCGCTGGCGAGCTTCAATGACGCCATCCGGCATCTTCAGGTGCTCGACTGGTCGGCATCGGACAGCTACGCGCTGGTGCAGGGAAGCACCGCTACGGCATCCGGTCCCTCGTTTGAGCTGTTCGACCCGGCAACGTCGGAGAGCAAACCGCTTGCGAGTGTGTTCAGCAATCTCGCTCCGTTGACGTTCGCCTGGAGTCCGGCTACGTCATCATTGGGAATCCTCGGACGCACTCTGGAGCAGCCGGGCTACGAAGTGATGACGGTTGCGGCAGACACGCTCGCCCCGGCTACCGAGCTGCTCACGCAGGATATTGGTCTTGAGCAGAGTTCGCTGCGGTGGTCGGCGGATGGACAGTATCTGATTTTCGCAGCGCCAATCACCGATCCGATGAACCTGCTGCTCGACCTGCCGAACGGCGTGTTCGCCGTCGACCGCGAAACCGATCAGATTGTGCGGCTTTCGCCGGATGACGTGGCGATTGTCCCGCTGACGCTGGATGTCCAGTAAGACGGCGGTTCTCAGAGCATCGGCATCACCTCAGGGTATCTTGTGGCGCTGGCTTCAGTCGCCACAGATACCTCTTTTTGTCGTCAGCCTCGCTGTGCTTCTGATCACGGTTGTGCCGACCGTCTACGAGTTCGACAGCGCCGAGCTTGCCATCGGAGCCGCGACTTTAGGTCTGGTACACGCGCCCGGTTATCCCCTGTACCTGCTGATAGGACACCTTTTCACGTGGCTTCCTATCGGGGATGCTGCTTTCCGCGTGAATCTGTTCTCGGTTTTCTCGCTGGCGCTCTCAGCCCCGCTGTTGTACACCGTGCTGCGCCGCCTGCGCGTGGAGCGGTGGGCGGCGATCTCGGCGGCGCTTACATTCGTTTGTCTGTATGACATCTGGCTGAGCGGCATTGCAGCCGAAGTTTACGCCCCACAGGTGGTGACGCTTGGGCTGCTGGCATATACCCTGACGTGGCTGCTTGAGGACAACGTGAGCGCGCGCCGGGCGTCAGGCATCGGCTTCGCCTTCGGCATCGCAGTTGCGATGGCTCCGTCCTCGATATTATTCGCTCCGGCGGTTGCCCTCGCCTTTGTTCTGAAGCGTGTATCGTGGCAGCGCTGTCTGCTCGGCGCGCTCGCAGCCTGCCTTGTCTTTGGGTGCAGCCTCGCTTACTTCCCCATCCGCTATGCCGCCGATCCCGCCCTGAATCTGCTTGGCGCTTACGATGCGAGCGGTGTTTTCCAGCCCGTCAATCTCCAAACGGTGGACGGCATCGTCTGGGTGCTCCGGGGCGCGCAGTTCGAAGGCTTGTTTTTCGCTCAGGGGACACCTTTCGCGCTCTCCGAACTGGTGGATGGTCTTGGAGTCATCTTCGGCAATTATCTGGGCGTAGGCTTCGCCATTGGACTTGTAGGAGTAATCGCGCTCTGGCGGCAGCGGCGCGGGCTTTTTCTGATCTGGCTGACCGCATGGATGCCTTATACCTACTTCTACTCCCAGTACGGAGCGGTCGACCGGGACACGATGTTTGGTCCGAGTCTGCTGACCTGGACACTGGCGCTCGCGTTCGGCTGGATGTGGGTGCGCACGTTTGTGAAGCCGGTCGTCATGACGGCGCTGCTGATCGGCTTACCGGCGCTGACGTTCGGCGCCAATCTGGTCGCCATTCAGGGGCGCGCCCATACCGAAGTCCGCAGTTATGCCGAAACCGTCATCCGGGCGATTCCCGAAAACGCGCTGGTGTTTGGCGACTGGAAAACCATCGTGCCGCTCCAGTACCTGCAAATTGTCGAAGGGCAGCGGCAGGATTTACAACTGCGCAATCTCTTTCTGTTCGAGGAAGCCCCGCTCAAAGCCTATCTCGCTTCGGACACGGCAGCGCTGCACCGCCCGGTCGTCTTTCTGGAGCCTGCCGTTCTGAAATATCTCAACCAGCGGTTTAGTCAGGCACGACCGCTCCGGGTGACGCTCCCGGCGCAGGCACTGGCGTGGGCAGGCAGCGATCAGGTGGGATTCATCCTGACAGAGCGAGCGGGGACGTAGCCAGCGCTCACGAGAGAACTGT
>JAXLWE010000054.1:0-33394 GCA_046328655.1 Anaerolineae bacterium
ATGGATCGTTCCGTTGACGAAGCCCGGCGGAATGATACTCCCGCTCGCAGGCGTTCCGGTATCAAGCTGCTTCTTGGTGAGCGTCGAATGAACGCCGGAGCGCCGTCCTTTGCCATCGACCTTGCCATAATTGATCTGCCCTGTAGCCGTTGATCCCTTCTTCTTTTTCACGCCCTTTTTGGTGACGTTGGGATTGACTACATACTTGTAATCCCACGTTTCGCCGCCATCCACCACTTCGATTGACTTGAACACCTTGAACTTGCGGCGGACGCTCTTGACACCCGCTTCGACTTCTTCCTCGCTCGCGCCATCCTTGGCGTAGCGCTGTGTGACCGCGTCGAGCGCTGCCAATCCTTCCTTCAGCTTCTCGTCTTGTTCTTTCTCGGCTTTTGCCTTCGGGTCTTCCTTCTGTTTGGCGTCTTTCACGTCCTTTTGGCTCGGCGGCTTCCCGCCCTTCAGCGCTTCCTGCTTCTTCTGCTCGCCCTCGGCTTTCGCCTTCGGATCGGTCGGCGGTTTCTTGTCCTTCTTGCCGCCGCCCGGCTGAACCGACGCCTTGGCGGGTCCAGGGTCAGCGCTGGCTCCGGGCTTGGTTCCGCCTGCCTGCGCGCTCGCACCGCCCTGCTTCACACCCTTGGCGTCGCCGCTCTCCTTGAAATCGGCGGGCTTCTCCTGCGCATCCTTGCCGCTCTTCTTCGGCGCTTGCTCGCGCATGATGTCGGTCATGAATTTCTGCGAGTCAAACTTGGCTTCGGAGAACTTGATCTGCGGATAGTCCTTCGAGCCGAGCACGTAATCGATGTCCGCGCCGATGCCGAACTCGCCCGGCAGCGGGTATTCCAACTGACCGAGGGGCCACGTCCATTTCTTGTCCGGCAGCGGTGACCACCAGGGGCTGTCGACCTCGACGAACAGGTCGCCGCCCAGCGCGAGGAACGGCTGAGCCGCCAGCTCAGCGTGCCCCTTGATGAACAGCTCGCCCTTCTTGCCCTCCTTCGGGTCGGCTTTCTCGCGGTAGCCGATGGCTGGGCGGGCATCGACGTACCCCTTGACGCCTGCGATGGCGTTGACGCCCGCGCCCGCCTTGATGTCGTGGCTCAGAATCTCCAGCCCGACGCCGCCCTCGCCGCGCAGCTTCAGCCCAGCGTAGGCGGACATGTTGAACGACGCCGCCAGTTGCAGCTCTTTCAGCACGTCGGGATCGGTCGAATACGTGCCGTCGATCTCGATCTTGTAGATTTTGGCGGGTCCGATGCGCGCTTCGGCGATCAGCGCGATGTTGGCGAACAGGTAGACGTTGCCGACGACCGGGATGCCGTAGGGCGCGCGCACTTCCAGCTTGACCAACTGCTTGGAGTAGTCCTGCTGCTCGAACAGGATTTTCTCGGCGGGCGGCGCGATCTTGCCGATGACCGTGATGTTGCCCTTGCCATCGATGATGACGGTCGCCGTGCCCGCCAGCCAGTCGGTCAGGGCGAATTCGAGCGTGCCATAGCCCGCCAGCTTGCGCGGTCCCGGCTTGGGCGTGCCGTCGTCCTCGCCCGGCGCTTTCATCTCCTGTGCCTTCGCCGCGATCTTGTCGGCGGGGAGCTTCTGCTTCGCCAGATTGTCGGCAGTCGCCGCGTCGACCAGCACAATCGTCACTTCGCCGGAGAATTTCTCGTCCTTGTAGCCGACCGTCCCCTGAATATCGGCGACGCCGCCCGCGAAGTTGGCGATCACCTTGCCGCTGAACTTGGCGAGCGCGACTTCAAGCTCAGTCTTTCCGGCGATCGTGCCTTTTTCGTCGCGCTTGAGTTCGAGCGTGCCGCTGCCCAGCCCGCTGACGTTGATGTTCGCCGTGCCGCTGAACGTCACCTGCTCGTTGACCAAGCCGAAGTTGGCAGTCCCCTGAATGAAGCCGCCGAGCTTGATCGGGAAGTTCTCGACCTGAAAGGTGAGCGTGCCGTCCTTGAGCGAGCTTTTCACGTCCGGCAGCTTGCCGATGTCGATGCCCGCCCAGCCGAACTCGCGGCTGTGCGACTTGATCATCGCCATGAGCGCTTCAGGGTTCTCCGCCGGGCGCTTGCCGCGCGAAATCGTGACGTAGCCGCTGATCACGTTGTCCTTGATGTCGACCGCCAGCACCGGTTCGACCTTCGCCGAGCGCAGCGGGTCGAGCGCCGGGTGGGTGAGCGGAACCTGCTGGGTGGAATGTGTGAAGTACTTGTCGCGCCGTTTGTGGACTTCGATGTCGCCGCGCGCCAGCTTGCCGAAATAGACCGGTACGTTCAGCTTGTCGCCGCCGTTCGCCTGTTCTGCACCTGCAGGCAGCGTAAATGTCGGCGATGCCAGCGAGACGCCCTTGTCACCCCCGCCCGCTGCTGGCGGCGGTGGTGCTGCGCCAGCGGGCGCGTCCGCCGGGGCGCGCTGGATCGCGGGGGCGGCGGGCTTGTCTTTTTGCGCGTCGGTGGCGGCGCGCGCCAGCGGCATAGCAGGGGCTTCGCCGCCCGCGCGCTGATCGTCGGCTGCCTGGCGAGCGGGCTGCTTTTCGTCGGCAGCGGCGCGGCTGATCGTCCCCGGCTCGACCGGCTTCCCGGCGCTGACCTGCTTCGCCGCCGACTCAGCTTCGCGCTCGACGCGATCCCCCGGCTTGCTCACCTGCGGCGCGGTCATGACGCCGCCGGGCTGCTGTGCATCGTCCGCGCCCTGCTTTTTGACGGGTTTCTGGTCGGCGTTCGCGCCCTGCTTCTTGACGGGCGGCTCGTCGGCAGCGGCGCGGCTGACCGCGCCGTCGCCCTGCTGGACGGTGTGCGCCAGCTCGTGGGCGATCAGATGCTTGCCTTCGGACGTATCGGGCTGGTAGCGCCCCTGCGCGAAGTACACGTCTTGCCCGGACGTGAAGGCGTTGGCGTTCAGCTCGCGGTTGGCGCGATCCGCCTGCGGGCTGGTATGTACGCGCACGGCGCTCATGTCGCTGCCGAACGAGTTTTCCATCTGCGCCCGCGTCACTTCGGGCAGGGGCTGACCGCCGCCCGCCTGCGACAGGGCGGCGCGCGTCTCATTGCCGACCTGCGGCGCGCCCGGCTCGCCCCGGCTGTCGCGCTGCACAGCCTGGTTGTCGGGCTTGTCGCCCATCGCGCGCCGAATCTGGCGCATCATCTGGTCGCGGCTTCGCCCCGGCGCATCCGGCGACACCTCCGGCTGCTGCCCCTGACCGGACTGCTTGACCGACTCCTGCTGCATCGGCTTGATCTGTTCCTGCCCGGTATCCTTGGTCTTGCCCGTCATAACAGACCGTCCTGTTTCGCCCAGTCGTAGAACGGATCGCCGAAATCGCCGCGCGTCACCGGCTTGCCCAGCTTTTGATACTCGCGGACAATGCCCGCGTTCAGGTGGCGCAGCCGGATGTACCGGTCGCCTCCGGGCGGGTCGCCATGCCGATTTCGGTTGCGCTGGTCGTACTCCGAAAGCGCGCGGACGGTCGCGTCCACGACCACATTCCTGATATTGCCGCCCGCCAGTTGGAAGCGGCGCGCCAGCAGGTCGTTCTCCTGCTGAAGCAGCGCGCTGAACGCCTCTGGATCGTCCTGTGCGAGCCGCGCCAGTTCGGGGTCGAGCAGGGCGCGGATTTCGTCACGGGTCAGCTCCATCAGCGCTCGCTGAACCTGTCGCTCAAGCTCGGCGACGGTCAGGTCGGGGTTGGCTTCCTGAAGGATGGCGCGAATCTTCGTCTCCAGCAGCGCGCAGTAGTCGGGCGTGAAGCGGGCATGGTATTCGGCATCGGGGAAGCGCAGAACCGACAGGCTGTCGTCGCGCGCCTGCATCGCTCGCTCCCAGATTTCGAGGCGATGAACTTCGTCGGGGAACGGAAAGTCGATCAGCACGTGGATGCGGCGGGCGAAGGCGTCGTCGATGTTCTGGCGCAGGTTGGACGCCAGAATCACCACGCCCGAATACTGCTCGACGCGCTGCAACAGGTAGTTGACTTCGAGATTCGCCCAGCGATCCTGCGCGTCCTTGACTTCGCCGCGCTTGCCGAACAGGGCGTCCGCCTCGTCGAAGAACAGGATCGCGCCCGTGCCCTCGGCAAGCTGAAACACGCGGTTGACGTTCTTCTCGGTCTCGCCGACGTATTTGCTGACCACCGCCGACATGTCGACGCGGTAAATGGCGACGCCCATCGACTGGGCGAGCAGTTCCGCGCCCATCGTCTTGCCCGTGCCCGAACTGCCCGTGAACAGCGCGATCAGCCCTCTGCCAAGCTGGAAGCGCTCGCCGAAGCCCATCATTTGCAGGTCGCTGCGATACCGGACGCGCGCCCGCAGTTCTTCAAACTGGCGCCTGGTGGTCGGCGGCAGCACCAGATCATCCGGCGTCAGGTTCTTACGCGGCTCGATGCGCTGCGCCAGCATTTGCAGGTCGCCGCTGGACTGCATCCGGCAGCCTTCGTAGAGGTCGTCCTGCTGAAGGCTGGGAGCCTGCGCGTTGCGCGTCAGGGCAATCGCGCGGGCGGCGGTGATGGCGTCGGCGATCTGACCTTCGGTGAACTGGAAGCTGGTCGACAGCGAGCGCACGAGCGAGTCAGCTTCGTTCGCCGGGATGCGGAATTCCGGCACGCGCGCCAGCCCTTCGCGCCACAACTGGACGCGCAGTTCGTAGCTGGGCGTCGGGAATTCGACCTGCGCGAACGCCTGTCCGTGCGCCAGCCCCGACTCGGAGGCGCGAAAACCGCCCACCGGAGTCCACGTTCGCGTGCTTTCGAGGAAGGTTACGCTGTCGTAGGCTTCCGCCGCGCGGGTGAGGGCTTGCCAGCGTGCCGCGTCGTCCAGCAGCGCCTCGCAGCCCGCCCAGTAGACCGGAGCGAGATTGCGCAGCGCCGCCTCACGGTAGACGCGCGCGACCAGCTCGTCCCAGCCGAGAGTCGAGCGCAGAGCGGCGGCGGCATCGACCCGCACCAGCCGAAGCTGCGGATCGATGGCGCGCGTGAGCGCCTGCGCTGTCTGCAAGCGCCCGCTGCCGTAGCTGCCGTGCAGAAGCAGCGTGGCGCTGCGCCCGCTGTTCCGGCGCGCCTTCAGCCACGTCTCCAACTGGCTCAGGATGCGGCGCACCGGCTCGTCCTGCCGCACTGCCTGCCAGGGGTCGGCGTAGGTCGTGATCGGAAGCACCGTCAGGGCATCCGACAGGCGGGCGTCAGGCGTGTCCTCGTCCAGCAGATAGGCGACGATGCGGTCATCCAGCTTGACGCTGGTCAGCCCGAACGTCGCCGCGCCTTTGTCGGCGGGCGTCAGCGTGACGACGCGCCAGCGCAGCAGCGGTGACTCCGGCTCCAGCGCCGCGCGCATCTCGTCCAGTTGCACGCGACCCTGATCGGTGAGCAGGGGCGTCAGTATCTGGGTGATCAGGTGGACGGAAGGCGTGCGCCGGGTGGCGTCGTCCATCAGGTAGCCGAACGTCCGGCGATAGCGCTCGTCCAGCTCGCTCCACAGGCAGACCAGCACGATGTCGAGTTCGAGCGGCGAGAGTCCCAGCCGGTTCAACAGCGTCAGCAGGCGAAGCTCGACTTCCGTCTCGTGTACGCGCTGCTCGATCTGCTGCGCCGCCTCTCGCGCCCGCTGTTCCAGCAGCGCGATCTCGTTGCGGATATTCTGCTGGTAGAGTCCGTGCGGGTCATTCGGCAGTACGGCATCGCGGCGCAGGATGCTGTCGACTTCCGCGTCGGTGACGTTGTTCATGCCCCACGATTTGCTCGGCGCGGCGTTGCCGGTCAGCGTTTGCCAGCGCAAAAGCTGCGCCTTGATCAGCCAGTTGATCCGCCGAAGCTCGTCCCAGACGTGATCGAGGCTGCGGTTGTACTGCGCGTCGAGCAGGGTTGTATCCGGCGACTCGACCGGCAGGTCGAGATACGACGCCTGTCCGGCTCCGCCTGCTGAGCGGCGGGTTCGCGTGCTTTCGGCTCGTCCTGTTCAGGCGATGGGGTTTTGTCCGGCACGTCGTCCGCAGGGTGGGCTGCCGCCCCGCCGGTTTATCCTTCGATTGTCGGCGAAAGAATCCAGCCATGAGTCCTGTTCCTTTATGTCACCGTGCGGAAGCTGACGCGCCGGTTTCCGAGCCACGCCACGCGATCCAGATCGTGCAGATAGCCCGCCAGCTCCAGGACGACATCGAGCGGGCGAGCCCATCTCGACGGTCAGCAAATCGTCGTGGAGGATCAGCCGTCCGGGGCGGCGGATGAAATTGTCCAGCAGGTACGACGTGCTCGACCCCTGAAACTGCCGCAGCCAGCGCGACCACGCCGCAGCAGCGCCGCCGAGGTCAGGCGCAGCGTCACGTCCGCCTGTGGGCTGCCGCTGTCCCCGGTCGCCAGCGCGTCGAATGCCTGACGGATGCTCTCGACCAGCGCTGCATCGCCCGGAATGCCTTTGGCATCCTCGCCACCGTCGAGCGCGCGCCCGGCGATCAGATGCCGGTCGCGGCGTCGATGCCGATCAGCGCGTGCGACGGATCGGCGTCGTAGGTCGGCACGCGGCACAGCCGGGGCGGTTCGCCGCTCACCAGCCGCTGACTGTCGAGGACGCGGGCGACGGCTGCCCAGAAATCGAGCAGGTCGGGCGGCGCGCGCGGTCGCCCACCGCGCGCGCTGCGTTGCGAGCGTCGGCGCGCGGGTTGTCCCGTGTCGATCCCGGCGAAAATGGCGAGACCGGGTCGATCCTGCCGCGCCGCACGGCGCGCTTACCTGCCCAGCGTAAACCGAGCGCCAGCAGCAGCGCCGACCAGCGCTTAGGCGGTGCGTCTGGCAGGAACGGATGCTGCTCGACCAGACCGCGCAGCCGCAGGTCGAAGCAGGGCGCGCATCAGCAGGAACACGCCGGCGCATTCGGTCACGATGCCGTCCGGCTCGGCGGCATTGGCGGGCGCGGCGCTCCACGACTCGATCAGCGACGCCGCCTTGATTGCCCAGCCCGGCGATGAAGTGCAGCGCGGGAGCGCCCGCCGCTTGCTGGTCGGGTGCGAGCGCATTGAGAGCGTCGTGCAGGCTGCCCGACGCCAGCCGCGCCAGCGCCGCCGGGGGGATGACGCCGCGCCGGGTCAGGGCGCGGGCGCAGCAGGCGATCCAGAAATCCGGTCGCCAGCGGTCGCCCGCCCAGCGCGGGCGCATGGGCGATCAGCGCCGTGTACAGGCGCAGGCTCGCCGCCGCGTCCGGCTCACCGGAGTCCAGCAGCGCGGCCGCTCGGCAGCAGGGCGATCAGGTCGTCGACCAGCGCGCGCTGGCGCTCCGGCGCGGGCATACTCGCCGCAAGTGCCGCCGCCGATCGAGCGACGGACGCCCCGTCTCGTCCGCGCGGCATCGCGCAGCTCGGCGAGGATCGCGCCTCCTCAGGTGATCGGCGTCGAGATAGGCGAACGCCTGGACAGCGCCTGCCAGCCGCGTTTCGAGCGCCGCGCTCGTCGTGGGAGACATGCCGCAGGTCGCCGCGTGCCAGCAAGGTGGCGAAACATGGCGATCATGGTCTGCGTCAGGCTGCGCGGGTCGCGCCAGTCGAGCAGCGGTTGCTGGGCGAGGAAGCTGGCGTAGAGGCGCTCGTCCACGTTCGGGCGCGACAATCTTACAGGTCGAGCGAATCAACCAGCGCCATAAGTTGCACGAACAGCGCGCGGGCGGCGTCGGGCTGCCGACCTTGCGCCGCGCCCAGCCCACTGCGCCACAAGTCGCCCATCTGGTCGGGATTCAGGCGGTGCAGCAGATGTCCAACGCATCCAGATCTGCCATCGCCACCAGAATCTCCGGGATCAGCGCGCGCTCCTCCATCAGCGCTGTGGGCGGCGGCGGGCGGGTCGAGCGCGCGCGCAGGTGGGCGAAAGGATAGTAATACCAGGTCTGCCAGGCGCTGCCGCGCAGCAGCGCGTCGAGGAAGTGGGCGACGAAATCCGCGCGGTTAGTAGTCTTGAGCTGGTCGTCCTCGCCGCGCGCGATGCGCTTGACGACGCTGTGCGCCAGCCCGATGCCCCAGTCCGCCGCGATCTGCGAATCGAGGCGGTCTGCGCCCATCCGCAGCGTGAGCGCCGTCGACGCTGCGCAGCATGTGGACCTTCGGGTCGGAACCCAGCGCGCGATCCAGACTCTGCTCCCAGGCGGGCAGCAGCCGTCTTGCGCGATCCGCTTCCAGCCGCGCCTCGACGTGAAGCTGAGAGGCGTCCGCAGCGCTCGTGCGGCAGCGCACGCAGGTGTTCGAGTCGCTCCGTCCATCAATCCGTGCCTCAGCCTCCGCTGCCCTACTGCCGAAAATCCCCTGCAGGATGTCGCCGATCAGACCGCCTGCGCTGGCGCTGATCGGACGCGCCGCTAGCTGCCGCTGGCGGATGAGCGAGATCACCTCGTTGGTCAGAGCCGTTCCCTGCGGGAGCGGCTGGACGCTGGCGGCGATCAGCCTGCCGTTGATGGTCACGTTGCCGTTCGCGTCCACCGTGAAGATCGGCTTGAACCCGGCGGGATTTTCGGTCGACCACACGCCGACCGAGAAGCGGGTCGGCTCGTCGCCGCTGCGTCCCAGTTCGACGCTCAGGTCGCGGGTGTTGGGGTTGGTCGTGCCGTCAGGATTCAGGCTGCCTTTGCGCAGGTAAACCGTGCCGGGCTGCCCGCGCTGCTGTTTTGCTGCGTCGTCCGGCGGCTGAAACGCGACCGCGCCGTACACGTTGACATCGCCGGAGACGGTGGTGTTGCCTTTCAGACTGATGGTGTACGGAGACGGCGATTTGCTGTTCGGCTGCGACTGAATATCGAGCGCGGGAGTGGCGTCCTGCTCGCAGGCGTCCTCGCCGACAAAGATTTCGAAATGGCGGCTGCCGTTCGTCGCGTCCACCTCGCCCATGATCACACGGGCGTCGCCTGCCGGGTGGCGGATTTCGCTCCCGATCAGCCCGGCATACGGGCGACCCGTCAGCACCACCGAATAGGGGCTGCTTGAGGGCGACGTTGCGGCGTATCTGACCGAGAAACCGGGAAGTACATATCCGGCGCATCCGGCGGCGTGCGGGTGGCGTCGAAGCTGCGGTCACCGACGAGGATGACCGGCGCGCGGCGGTCGGTCTCGTAGATGGTGTCCTTGCGCTCGACGATCACGGGCTGCTCCAGCCAGCGGTAGAATGCGTCCGGCTCGCCGTCATCCGCTTGCAGCCGCTGCCCGTCGCGCTTCTCTGGTCGGCGGCGTCGCGCCGATATTCCAGCCACAGGTCGAGCCGCTCGATGCCTGTTCGTTGAATATCGTGATCGCCACCTGCTGCTGCTCGGTCAGGATCAGCTCGCGCCCGTAGCCGGGTCGACGGCGATGCCGGGCTTGATCACGAACACGCCGTCCGGCTGGTTGAATTCCAGCTCCAGCCCGCGCACGATCCCCCAGATGTGATGCGAAAGGTTGTGGCGGCGGCGCATGGCGATCTGGTACGCCTGCTCGTCGGTGAAATCCTGCGCCCGCAGGAACTGACGGTCATAGTAATGGACTCGCATGATGCGCTCGTCGGGCACGGTTGCCTCCCTAATTGATCTGTGGCTGTTGCACTCTCGCCTCGAACCGGTTGTAGCCCACGACCACTTCGCCGTTCGCCCGGCTGCCGTAGGCGACAGCCATCACCAGCAGGCGCGTGCCGTCGGGCTGCGGCGGAATCTCCGGCAGGGCAACGACCTGATTCGCGCCCGCCGCCAGCCGGATCAACTGGTTCTGCACCCGCCCGTTGAACAGCGGCGCTCCATCGGCGCGGATGTCAGCGTACACCTCGATGCCTTCGATAGCATCGTTGTTGGTGAGCGTGTTGATCAGGCGGGCGGCAGGTCTGATCCTGCGCCCGGCGAGTTCGATGGCGGCGACGCCGATGATCTCCACACGCAGTCCCTGATTGCCGATCACCGGAATGCCCGCCGTTTCGAGCAGTTCCTGAAAGCGTGGGTCGGTCGGGTCGGCGGCGACGGGCGCGACCAGCAGTTCGTCGGCTTGGACGTTCCCGCGCGCGATCACCGTGCCGTCGGCGACCACCGTGAAGATCGAGTCGCCGTTCGGCGCGCGGATTTCGAGGCGGTAATTCGCCGGGTCGCCTTCGTTGCCGGGATGAAACAGCTCGATCCGCATCTCGGTGAACGGCTTCTGCGCGTCGCCCTCGCCCTCCATGCCTGTGACGGTGTAGAGGCGCCAGGGCTGGGCGGTCTCCGGCGGCGCGTGCGGCTCCAGATGAAGCGCCGACCCCGCCAGCATCAGCATCAATGGGGTATCGGGCGCGTCGGCTTTGAGGTCGGTGCTGCCGTACAGGAAAGCATCGCCCACGCGGTTGATCAGCATCAGGTCGCGCGACGTATCCTTGCCGGGATCGAGGGTGACGGCGAAGCGGCGCGGGTCGTTCTCGATTTCGCTGCCGAGCGTCATCGCCATTTTGCCGTCCGGGGTGAGCACCGAGCTGGCGAAAAAACGCGCGTAGCGGCGCGCCTTCTGGCTGGCGCTCGCCGACAGATTACCCCCGCCAGCGTGATCGTGCCGAGGTACACCGGCGGCGCGTCGTCGGGGAAATCGTCATGCTGAAGGTAGTCGGCTTCGACGTTCGGGTCGATGCTGGCGGCGGCGAACACGTCGCCGTCCTCGTAACAGCGGCTCTCGGTCGCCGGAGACAGGCGGTAGCGAATCCCGATGTCGATGTCGCCGTCGGCAAAGCCGCTCAGCTCGTCCGGCAGGATGCTCAGCGGCTGCGACAGTGCCAGCGTGCGCCCGTAGATGTCGACGGCGACGCCGGGCTGCACCCTGAAATCCTCGCTGATCGAAGCGGGCGGAACCAGCGCCAGCCCGCTGACGATGCCCCAGTCGTGGGCGCTCGACAGGTGGCGGCGGCGCATGGCGACGTGGTACGCCTGATCGTCGCGCAGGTCGACGGCGCGCACGCGCTGGTTTTCGCGGTAGCGCACGCGCCAGATGCGCTGCGCTGCGCGGGCGACCATCGTATCGACTCGCGTCCGAAGCTGCATGATCGTCATCTCATCGGTTTCTCGGTCGGCGGTGGTGCTGCCGGGGCAGGTTCAACTTCCGGCACGTCCGACAGATGGTCGAGCGAATGCGGTCGCCAGCCTCAAGTCCGGTCTCGGCAGCGGCGCACGCTCAAACCCGATCAGGGTGACGCGCGGCCTGGCAGCCCGGTGCGCAGCGTGTACACTTCGAACGGCGCATCGGTATCCAGCGGCGCGAACAGCAGCGAGCGCAGGTAATCCGGGTCGGACATCTGGGCGAGCTTAAGTTGCAGGTCGGTGATCGTGTCGGGCAAGTCCATGTCATTGACGTGGATGCGCACGCCCCGGTCGGCGAGCCAGGTGCGCGCTTCTTCGACCGGCTGCCACACGACCGGGCTGATATTGATGCTGCCGGGCTTCACCGGGAAGCAGTCGCTCCGCAGCGTCCGGCGGATGGGTGGCTGGTTGTCGATGACGCCGATCTGATAGCTTCCGGTTTCGTCGTCGTACCCCAGCCAGACGCGGGCGATGCGCACGCCGTCGCAGGTGACGGCGCGGCTGCACCAGCGATGCAGCCATTCGTTGATGGCATCGATCAGCATGATGCAGAGCATCATGGCGACGAGTCGCTCGACGCGCCCCCGCTCGAAGCGGGGCACGACGTTGAATTCGTAGGGCGGATAGTCGTGGAGCCACCCGGTGAATTTCCGCGTCAGATCGTCGATCTCGGGCTGCATCTGCCGTCGCAGCCCCGCCAGTTCCTGCACGAGCCGGTCGCGCTCGTATGTGTATTTCTTCTGCACTTCCGGGTCCGTTTCCTTACTGATAATCTCGTCGACTCTCTCAATTTCCAGCATCAGCTTTTCGACTACTGAGTCCAGCTTATCGATCTTTCGCAGGTTATCGAGCGTGTCGTCCCCCCAGCGCTCGACGCGCGCGATGATGGCGATCAGCTCCTCCAGCCAGCAGTCGACCGAATCATCCTTTTCGAACGGGTCGTCGACACATTCGGCGGTGATCACGCCGCTCTCGACGGCGCGGCTGAACTCACACTGGACATCGCTGGTGGAGCGGCGCGTCAGGCTGGTGCGCGGGTCGGTCGACGTTTCGTGGTAGTGCGCGTACAGGTCGACCACGAGCGGCGACGTTTTCTGGCGATCCTGCTGGCGTTTTTCCTTTGGCGGGCAGTTGTCCGGGTCGGTCGGGACGCAGCAGGTCAGGTCGACCGGGAACGGCTCGCAGATGACGATGTCGTCGCCGCAGCAGTCAATCGCCGCGCCCGGCGTGACGATCACCCGGAACGGGTGCGCCGGGTCGATGTGCGCGCGCAGCCCGGAGACCACGCCCCAGCCGTCATGCAGGCGGCGCAGCGCCAGCCGCTTGCGCGTGTAGTCCACGACGGCGTTCAGGTCTTTGTCGTTCAGCACCTGCCCGTAAAAGAACGTCGGGCGCTCGATGCACGCCAGCACGCAGGAGTCATCCGGGCACTCGCCGCAGCCGCACGGGCAGGGTTGTTGGTGGCAGTTCGATTGGGGCTTTGTCCCCGTAAGCGTTTTCATCTTCGTCATGGTCAGCACTCCTGATGTGTGTCGCCGTATCGGTCGTTGCGCAGCCCACCGGGGCGGCGCGGATTACTTGCCTGCGAGAGCCGGGACGATGCGCGTCCAGCTTTCGAACTGACCCCCGGCAACCCCGTCGCCGGTCGGGATTTTTCCGCCCAGATGATTGCCGTCGACGGCGTTGCCGAGGCAGTCGACGACGAAGTCGCATTTCAGGGTGATGAACAGCGTCGTGTTGAAGATGTTCTCGCGCCCCATGACTTCGCCTTCGGTGAAGCGGTAGATGGCGGTATAGCCGTCGTCCAGCAGCCGCACCAGATGGCGCTGGCGCTCCGTGCGCGGGTTGTCGTCCGGGTCGTAGGGGTCGCGGAACGGACCCCGGCTGGTCACGACCGTGAAGGTGTACGGGTTAATGCCCGTTCCGACCCCGTCGCCCGCCCTGATCCTGCGGTTGAACCGGATCAGCAGCGCGTAATCGCTGGCTCCCGCCGCCACTTCTTCCGCCGTCAGTCCGGGGACTTCCAGCCTGCCCGGTGACGACTCCTCGCCGTAGCGCACGCTGATTTCCGACTGTTCGGTCGGCGTGCCGTGATGCCAGTTGATCCCGGTGATCTGGGTGAGCAGGCAGTGATTCGAAAGCACGGTGCGCCCGTCCATGTCCACGACCCATTTGCCGTCCACGTAGGTGACGCGGGCGATGGGGATCAGGTCGTCGCAGGCGCAGGCGGGTTCCAGGCAGCCGCCGCCCGGCGCGCAGCACGAGCGGTCGCAGTCGTCGCAGTCGTCATCGTCCGGGCAGTCGTACACGGGCGCGTCGGGGTCGCCGGACGGCATTTTCCAGCAGCCGGGCATGTCGGAGCGCCGCTTGAACACGACCGTCACGCCTTCGCGGATGCGGTTGGCTTCGCGGTGTCCCGGCGCTTTTCCTTCGGCGTACAGCGCGGGCAGGAACTCCACCATATCCTCGCGGTATTGCAGGCAGACGAGGAAGTCGTCGCCGTAAGCGGTGGTATCCTCCGGCAGCTCTCTGGTGATCCGCTCGCGGACGATCAGTTCGCGCCCGCAGCAGTCGAGGGCGATGCCCGTCTCGATGTCGAGGCAGCGCGGCTTGCCCTTGCGCACTTCGACCGTCAGCCCGCAGATGATGCCCCAGCCGTGCAGCAGCCGGTTGTGGGCGTGGGCATGGCTGAGGAAATAGGTCGACTCGTCGGTGAAGTCGCGGGCGGTCATCAGCTTGCCCGTGAAGTAGTGGTTGCGCTGGCTGGCAATCGGCAGGCAGTCGACCGGCTTGCCGTCGGAGTGCTTGTCGCTGCATGGGATGGGCTGCTGCGTTTGCTGCTGATCCCGTTGTTCCTTGTCAGGGGCAGTCATGTCCTCGCTCCTTGATCCAGATGCCTAAGAGAGATGCGTGTCCAGCCCCAGTCGCGGGGCTTTGCGATGCGCCGAAGAAATCCCCGGCGATGATTGTTCCAGCACGGTGTCGTAGCCGAGCCGACCGCCCGCTGCCTGCGACGGCGGCAGGTTGGTCTCCTGCTCCGGCTCGTCGCGGAGCGGCTGCGGCGTGGGCAGCGCCCCGACGACCGCGTCCACGTCCAGCGTCGCCTGCACGCCGATGCGAAAGCGGGCTTCGACCAGATGCAGGTCGTACTGCGTATAGGCGGGCTTCTCGGCGTCGATAGCCCGCCGCAGCATCCGCTCGTCGGCTGCCGTGCGTACCCACGCTGCCGGGACGTACACCGTAAAGCGATGGGCGTAGCGGCTCAGCATGTCGATCTGCGGGTCGCCTATCGAGACGATCTGTGCTTCATCCGCGCGCGAGTTGACGCCCAGTTGGAAGCGGTTCGCCGCCTGATCGCTCCACAGCGGCGCGTCCCCCAGTCGCTGCGCGGCTTCCGAAGCGTCGCCGTCGTCCGGCGCCTGATCGTGCTGCTCGGTCAGCGGCAGGCTGCGCGCCCGGTACGATTCGAGCAGCGCCGGGACGCCGAGTGTTTCCTGATCTTCCGGGCTGACTTCGCTCAGGTTGGCGAGGTAGATTTGCAGCCAGGCTTGCAGCCCCTTGAGCGTGCCGCGCCTGCCGTAAACCCGCCGCGCGCCGACCAGCATCCGCCGCTTCTGCTCGTCCGTCCACTCGCCTTCGAGCGGCAGGGCGAACCAGCTCGCCAGATATTCCAGCGCCGCGCCGCCGGGGACGGCTTCCGGGTCGAAGAAACGCCGCGAGTCGCGGATATTCCGTTCGAGCGCGTCCCATTCGGTCTGGATGATCGACAGGTAGCGCTCCAGAAACCAGCGGCTGTCCTCGTCCTGCGAATAGACGGCGGGCAGGTATTTCAGGTACGAGTCGCGCGGGAAGTAGGCGCGGATCGTGCTGATCTCCGGCGTGTCGTAGCCGTCGCTCCACAGCCGGACGCGCAGCCACAGGTACTGCCCCTCGCGGCTCTGCACCAGACCGTCGCGGGTCAGATGGTTCGTCTCCGACTCATCCGCCTGCATCGCGCCGACGACCGAAATCGCCCGCTGCCACGACTCGTCGGGGATCGTGCTGATCAGTTCGTCCGGCTGCTGGTCGGCACTGGCATACGTCCAGACGGCGACGCGCGAGCCGGGCGGCAGGCGGTCGATCTCCAGCACCAGTCGGTGCCACTGGCAGTTGTAAAGCTCGCTGTCGAGCATCGTGGTGATCCATTCGCCGCTGCGCTGGTAGCTGGCAAGCCCGACGCGCTGTTCGGGCGTGAGCGCGATCTGCCCGGCGGTGGCGAAGTCGAAATACAGGTCATCCGTGTCCGGCGGATCGCAGGTTTCGCCCACTGGCGGCTTGGTCGCGCCCGGCAGTTGCCGCCCGGCGCTGCGGCGCAGGCACGCCGGCAGCGCGAACCAGCGCGTCGCATCCGGGCGCTGTTCGACCGTGATGGCGGGCGGGTCGAAGCGCTCGCGCACGTCGCCCGCGTCGTCCGCCGTCCCGACCGGACACCAGCCGTCGTCCTCGTCGTAGGCGAAAATCTCCAGCACGGCGTTCGCCGCGTCGTACGGATACAGGCGCTCGTCGCGGTCGACGGCGATCCGTGTCCAGGCGCCGCCGCGCTCGTTCGGCAGATCGATCAGCAGGTCGAGCGCGTCGCTGCTCGGCTGGTGGCGGTACACCCGCCCGTGCGCCTGATCCAGAATGTAGACTTGCTGCGCCGACGCGGCGACATCGACCGGCTGCCAGCGCTCGCTGTCGGAGCGACCTGATTGTCGCGGCGTATGCCACACGTAGCGCAGGGCGAGTGTCGTCAGGTCGAACACCTGCACGCGGGCGCTGACCGGATCAGCCACGTACAGCGCTTTGCCGAGGATGGCGACTGCCGAGCCAGCATGGAACTGGCGCGCGTCCGGCAGCGAGTCGTCATTCGGTACGCAGCCGCCGACTTCCGGCAGCCGCTCGAAGCGCTGGCGGGTGGCGTCGAAGCGCCAGATCGCCGCATCCGTGCCGCCGCTGCACGGGCGCTCGGTCAACAGGTGGAGCGTCAGGTCGGCGTCCAGCGCCATGCCGCGCGGCAGGCGGAGCCGTCCCAGGCTGCCGTCGGCGCTGGTGAGCGCCAGCGGTCCGCGCGGGTCGGCGGTGAGGCGCAGCTTTTCGCCGGTGGCGATGCCGCGCGCGGGCAGTGGCGCGCCGTCGAGCGCCAGCCCGCCGCGCCAGCCAAGCTGTTCGCAGAGCAGCAGCGACAGCTCACCGTCGGGGAATTTCGGACGAGTGGTCATCGGACTCTCTCCGGGCTGTGGCTCATGGCTCACCCTCCGGCGGCGCAATCGGCGTGATCACGTGATCTGCCCCGTAGACCAGCCCGTCCGAGTCGATCCTGTACGGCTGGCTCATCTCGACCGGATCGATCTGGCTGCCGTCGACCCACACGTTCAACTGGCGCACCGCGCGCACGTCCGCCACGCCCAAAATAATGCTGTACAGGTTGGTCGGGTAGAAATCCTGCCCGAAGCGCTGCTGGTACGGGTCGAGCACGCGGCTTTTGCGCAGCGCCGTCAGGATGTTGTCGCGCACCGCGCCGAACGACGCCATCGGGTTGACCTCGACCGTCGCTTCGACCGTCACTTTGCGGTATTCCGGTCCCTTGACGTATAGCTCGGTGGCGATGGGGCGCTTGCTGTCCAGCGCGCCGATCACCGCTTCGATCAGGTCGGACGAGGGGCGGGGCGGCATATTCTGCCCGCTCGCGTTGTCCTCCTCGCCCTCCGGCACGATGACGACCGTCACCGCGCCCGGCGCGGGCACGCCGGGGAAGTGTGGATTGGTGAGCGGCAGGGCGATGGCTTTGGCGACGCCGCCAACATCCTTCGCCAGCGTCTGGAAATCCTCGGCGCTGACGGCGCGATCCCGGCTGCGGAGCTGGTTCGGAGCCTGCTTCATCTTCTCCTCGACGGTTTCCTCGTCTTTGCCGCCGACCGCCGCGCGCTCGTTGGTAACGGTGAGCGACGGCGCGCCATTGGCGTCGGAGGTCAGGCTGACGATGGTGCTGGCGGAGACGTTGCTGCCGCGCCCGCCGCCGTAGCGGTAGCTCTGCGCGACGATCTCCAGCCCGGCGGGCGGAACCAGCCCGTTGATGCCATCGCCGAAGCGAATTTCTCCGGTGGTGGCGTTGAGGGTGTAGCATCTGGCGTAGCGCCCCTGGGCGAGCAGATCGTTGACCTGCTCCCAGGGCGTGCTGTCGTCGTCGCCCGGATTCGGAGTCGTGTCGCTGCGGCGCACGACCAGCGCCAGGCTGTTCGGCTGAACCGGGATACGGCTGAGCGTGAAGCGCTGGCTCGGTCTGCCCTCGCTGATGCCGACCAGCTCGTTGCGCATGGTCGTCAGGCTCTCGACCTCGACCACGTTGGCGCGGATGAAGTCGATCTCCGGGACGTGCCCGCTCGGATAATTTCCCGAATCCAGACGGCAGCGCAGCCAGAACATCGGATCGGGCGATAGCTGCGGCTCCGTCGTGGCGACGGGGCGCGGCGGCGCGCTGATATAGATGTAGCCCTCGCGCTGAAAGGCATAGGTTTTGTCGTCGTCGGTGAGCGGCAGCCAGCGCTGAAGGTCGGCGTGGAAGGCTTCCCACACCAGCGTGACCGGCTTGGGCGGCGGGTTGCGCACGATGTCGGCGCTGGCGGCTTCGCCCGCGCTGGCGTCCTGCTTTTTGAAGATGCGCAGGCTGATGCGCGGCGGGAATATCTGGCGGTTGGGGAAGCGCGCCAGATCGGTATCTTCGACGTTGGCGAAACCGAGGTAGAGCATACTGCCGGGTTTCGCCTGCCACCCGAACGGGCGGAACGTTTCGCTGCGCAGGTCGTCGTTCTGGGCGGTCACGTTGACGAAGCGCGTGGTGTCGAACACCCCGACCGCCGCCAGCGGCGTAGCGACGACATCCACCCCGGTCGTCATCTCGAAGGTGATCGGCGTGCCGCCCGGCGGGGTCGCCTCGACGCGCGTGTACTGCGGCAGCGAGACGACGCCGGTCTTGCCGTCGGGTGTCAGCGTCAGGTGGGCGGTCGACGGCTGGGCGGGCTTGAGCTCCATGCCCAGCATTTGCAGGAACTTGACGTAGTTCAGGTCGGGCAGCCGGTTCATCTGCACGAACATCATCTCGGTCAGCCACGCGAAAAGCTGCAGCAGCGTGATGCCGGGGTCGCTGTCGTTGAAATCCGTCCATTCGGGGTTGTACTGCGGGATGCGCAGTCGGGCATCGCGCAGCAGTTCCTCGAACGTCCTGTTGTCCAGTACGGGCGGTGTCAGTGGCATCGTATTCCCCTCAACCCGGTCCTTCCGTGAGGAAGAACGGATAGACTAAGTTGTAAAAGGCGTTGCTGGTGCGTATGCGGTAATCGATACGGATGATCAGGAAATTGCGCGCTTCCGGCGGCGTCTCGACCCGCACGTCCATCACGTCGATGCGCGGCTCCCAGCGGATCAGCGCGTCGCGCACCTGGTTCTGCACCATGACGCGCATCGTCTCGGTGTTCGGCTGGAATACCAGATCGTGAATGCCGCAGCCGAATTCCGGGCGCATCTGGCGCTCGCCCGGCGCGGTGCTGAGGATCAGCAGCAGGCTCTGGCGAATCTTTTCCTCGCTGGTGACGAGGCTCAATTCGCCCGTCAGGGTCGGTCGGATGGGAAATGCCCATCCCGTGCCGATCAGCTCGTTGTTGGCGAACGGCGTCATCGTCTAGCCTCCGATCATCACGGTGCTGACGGCGATCACGGTGCCGACCGGCGCATCGGTCGGGTCGTTGCAGGTGAGGGCGGTATCGCCGGAGCGCGCCGCCGCCTTGCCGTTGATCTTGACGGTCGCGCTGCCGCGCTGGATCGTCCCCTTGTTCGACGGCGGCGTGGAGAACTGAATCCCCTGGGCGATGTGCGACGGCGTGTTGGTTGCCGTGCTGCCGACTGTCGCCGCCGCCTTGCCGTTGATCTTGACGTTGCTGCTCAGCTCACCGTCGATGATGCCGTTGAACACGTAGGGCAGCGGGACGGTCGCCGTGCCGGACGGGGCGGGGACGAGCGTCAGGTGGATGTCGGTCGCCTGAATCTGGTCGCCCTGTTTCGCTGCTGGTTGTCCCATCATTTCGCTCCTTGTCGCCTAGTTGATCTCGACGGTCGCGCCCTTGATCGTCAGCTTGCCGCTCGCTTCGAGCGACAGGCTGCCCTGCGCCTTGATCGACACGTTGCCTTTGGCGCTGACCTCGACGTTGCCATTGGCATCGACCTTGACGTTGCCTTTGGCGCTGACCTCAACGTCGCCTTCGTCCGCCGTGATCTGAATCTTCTTCTGGTCGCAGTCGATGACGATCCGGCGCTTCGAATCCTTGTCGATGAACTCGATCTTCTCTTTGCCCTTGGTGTCGTCCAGCCGGAGGATGTGCCCGCTGCGCGACCGGATGAAACGAATGTTGTTGTCCTTGGCGCTGCCGTCGCTCGGCGGCGGCGTATCGACCTGGCTCCACAGCGAGCCGAGGATGTACGGGCGGTTGCCGTCGTTATGCTCGAAGGCGACCAGCACTTCGTCGCCCTTTTCGGGGCGGAAGAACATGCCGCGCTCCTTGCCCGCCATTGGCGAGACCAGCTTCGCCCAGTCGCTCTTGACGCCGCCCAGGTGCGGGAAGGTCACGCGCACGCGCCCCAGCTTGTCCGGGTCTTCCAGGTCGCACACTTCGCCGATGACGATGCCGTTGGTGTCGTTTTTCGGTGGCATAAGCAGCTTTCTCCCCGTTCAGGCTTTCTCTTCGCGGCGGGCTTCGAACGTCGTCATATAGCCGCTGTCGTTGATGGTGTGAGTCGTGCTGGTGATGAAGTAGCGCCCGCTGAAGCGCTCGCCGATGCCGCGAATGTAGACGACCGTCCCGGCGCGCAGGTCGGGCATCCCGACGGTCGAGCCGCCGCCGGTGATCATGTCCTTGACGATCCGTTCGAGCGCGCCTTTGGCTTCGGTCTTGGCTTCGGCGTCGTTGCGCACCGGGATGTTGGTGATGATCTCCTCGCGGTCGAAGGCGGGTTCCAGAAACTGCTCGTCCTTGCTTTTCATGCTGCGCGTGGTCAGTTCCTTCCGGGTGACGGTCACGCTGATCGGCTTCTTCTTGACCGGGTCCCAGCCCTTGACCGTGACCTTGTTCACCTGATCCTTGGTGGTCAGCGTCGGCTGGAACTGGATCAGCGACTTGCCGTATTTGAGGTCATATGGGCGCTGCTGAAGCGTCCCGGACGGCGCGAACCGCAGCTTGCTCTGCCCGCGCTTCTTGCCTTCGACGACGCTGATGTCGTAGCCGATTTTGCGCGCCCGCTCCATCAGGAAGATGATGTCGTACTGGTTGTCCTGAAGGACGTATTCGCGCACCGTCTTGCCTTCCGGCGAGTCGACCGCGTCGATGTCCACGCTCAGGCGCTTGGCGATGGCTTTGGCGATGTCGATGTCGGTCTTTTTGAGATACGACTCGGTGTTCTGCTTCTTGCGGAAGCGGTGCAGGATGTTCAGCCCGCTGATTTGCAGCGTCGGCGCGCCGGATGCCGGGAAGTTGGGGCGAAGCTGGGTGATCTCGCCCTCGATCATCCTGGTCAGCTCGGTTTGCCCGAAGTAGCCCATGTACAGTTCCAGCTTCTTGCCGGGGTCGAAGTTGTGGTCGCTGCCCTCGTCGCTGTACTTGTAGCTGCGCGTCTCGGCGTCGTAGTTGTTGATGGTGATCTCGAAGCTGTCCATCTCGGCGATGTTGTCGCGGTACGAGACCTGCGTAACGTCGCGGATCACGTCGGCGGGCGTGTTCCGTCCGTCCACGTACACCTTGTACGTGGGGACGTAGAAATCGCGGTTGCCCTCGTAGATTTCCAGCGCGTCGGCGGGCTTGGTCGTCATGCTCACCATCAGCTTCGCCCTCCGTCACCGCCCGGCTCGACGGCGGGCAGCTTCAGATCGGTTCCGGGGGCGAGGTCGCGCAGACTGGTGAGGTTGTTCGCCTCGGCGATCACCCGCCACATGCCCGGATCGCGGTATTCCTCCCAGGCGATCTGGCTGAGCGTTTCGCCGCGCTTGACCGTCCGGCGCTTGGTGTGGTCGGGCGAGTTCAGCTTCAGTTCCTCCACCTGTTCCTTGATCGACTTGTACTCGCGCAGGCTGAGCGACAGCGTGGCGCGCAGCGGGTTGCCGTTGGGCGCGAACAGCGTGAATTTCTGGTTGACGCTCTCGACAATCGCCTTGAAGTCGTTGGCTTTGTCGAACGGCTTCGCCGGGCTGCCCCAGATGAACTGGATGCGCGGCGGCGCGTGCGTCTCCGGCTGGATTCGCACCAGCTCGAAGAACGGCGCGGTCAGTTCGCGCACGTCCTGCGCGCCGCTGCCCATACCGCCGTCGGTCGTGTCGAAGAACAGCTCAAGCGTCAGCTTGGTGTTCTGCCCGCGCACGAATTGCAGCAGCGGATTGTCCAGCCCCGGAATACCGATCTCGGCGATCTGCGCGCCTTTGGAGATCGCGTATTCGGTGGGGTTGAACATCACATACATCTCCTCCTTCAGTCCGCGATTCGACTTGAGCGCGTCCTTGTCCAGGATTTTGATGCACGCTAACGCCGGTGTTGCCATGAATCCCTCATCCCTGTCGCTTGATCACTCGCCGGACGGTCGCCGTTCAGCGCTCGCCCGCGTCGGGCGTCGATTCGTTGCGCAGCCTGGTGGCGGAGCGCCGCGACTGCTGGTCGCGCTCCTGCGCCGAGATGCGCTGCATGATCAGCTTGACCAGCTTCTCGACCTGCGCCTCAGTCAGCGGCATGTTCTCGTCGATCACCGTCGTTTCGACGGTCGTGTTTTCGATATACAGCGGCATACGAACTCCCTATTTCAGATACTCAAGCCACTCGTGCGCCAGTTCCAATTGCTCGACGGCGACGGCGTTCTGCGCCGCGTTCAGGTCGGGTCCAATCCACTTGACCGGGAAGGCGCGCCGGAACTCGAAGCGCATCTGGATCGCGCTGCCGGAGGCGTCCATTACGTGGATGCTGCCGGTCTTGCGGATCACTTCGCCGCCGACCAGCTTCCAGTACCAGTCCCACAGTTCACGATCCACGATGCCGCGCTTGAGCGTGATGTTCGACTGCTTGGTGCGCGTCGGGAACTTGTGGACGTGGGTGTTCAAGCCGCCCTCGACGTAATCCTGCGTCTCGGTTTCCAGCCGCAAGCCGGAACACTCGCTGAACCCGCCATACGTCTTGTTGTCGATCTTGATGACGAAGCGGAAGGCGAGAAACGGATCGACGCGGTCATTGCTGGCAGCCATGCCTAACTCCTTCTGTCCGCCCGGCGCTCGGTGATCTCAAGCTCCGTGCCGCCGTCCACCTTGCCGATGCGCACCAGCACGTATTCCGCCGGGTGCGGCGGCAGCAGCTTGATTTCACACTGGATCAAGCCCCGGTCGGTATCTTCGGGCGGGTTGGTCGTCTCGTCGCAGCGGACGAGATAGGCTTGCTCGGCGGTTGCGCCGTCGAGCATCCCCGCCCGCCAGATTGCATCCATGAACCCGCGCGCGATGCGCTCGATGTCGCGCCACAATTCCTGGTTGTTCGGCTCGAACACCGCGATCTGCGTGCTCTCGTCGATGCTTTCCTCGATCCACAGCAGCAGGCGGCGCACGTTGATGTAGCGCAGGAGCGTGTCGCTGCTGAGCGTGACCGCCCCGCCGATGCGAATCCCGCGCCCCGGATACACCCGCAGCACGTTGACCTGCCGTTCGTTGAAAACGCCGTGCAGCACGTCGTCGATGGGGACGGTGACATCCTTCACGTCCTCCATCGGCATATTGGCGGGCGGCTTGTGGACGCCGATTTCGGTGTCGCCGCGCGCGTATATCCCGGCGACGTGCCCGCATATCGGCACGTCGACCACCTCGCCGCGTGGAGACTGGACGCGCACCCAGGGGACGTAGAGCGCCGCCCGGCTGGTATCGAACTGGTCGCGCCAGCTCATGACAGCTTCCGGGAAGCGGCGGCTGGGCGGCGTGTCGAGGATGGCGAAGCGGTCGAGCCTGACCTCACACTGCTGGATCAGCGCCATTTGCAGCGTCCGAATTTCGCCCTCGTCGAAGCCCGGCGCGTATTCCACCGGGAGGGGCGGCACGTTCGGGAAGCCTTCGTTCGGGTCTTGCAGATCGCACGGGATCGGCTGGCTCACGATTTGCGGCTCGTCGTGTGGGTAGGGCATCATGTCGGGCATGGCGAGGATGCTGATCTCGTCAACGTCCGCCAGCACCGCCAAGCCCCACTTCTGCTGAGGCAGATTGGTCACGCCGCTGAAATGGGCGACGGTGAGCGTATCCAGACCGCTGTTTCCTCCGGCGAACGCGCCTTTTGCGGAGACCCAGTTGCCGACCAGCAGGCAGCCGCCCAACCCTTCTTGCAGGTCGAGCAGAGTCGGCGCGGCGGGGTCGCTGACGAAATTGACCAGCCGCTCCATGCGCCGCCGTTCCTCTTTCTGCTGGCGGGCGGCTTGTTCGTCCGCGCCCTGCCATTGAACGTCCATCTCCGCTTCCTCGATCCGCTGGCGCAGGGCGTCGAGATCGTTCAGCGGCAGATTCGTCCACGTCTGGCGGACTTCGCCGTCGCCCTGCGGCAGCCAGACGGTCAGATTGATGCGATCCCCGCCCGTGCGCCGCATGATGACGCGCAGCTCAGTCCCCCACGTCCCCGGACTGGACGCGTCCAGCCCCCACAGGACGGTTGGATGCTTGTCGGCGGGGTCAGCGACGGCGCAGACCGTGAAGGTCGACGGCTGCGCCTGCTGAGGGTCTGCCACGCGCACCACGTAGCACTCGCGCCCGCCGTTGTCGAAGAAGCCGCGCACGGCGTAGCCGAGATAGCTCGGCGTCGACCGCGAGATGCCGCCGAACACGCTGAAGAACTGCTGCCAGCTCTCCAGCTTGACGGCGGTGTGCAGCGGTCCCCGGCGGGCGATGCCGACGAATCCGGCGATGTCCGTCCGCACCCCTGTAATCGGGCGCAGGCGATCCAGCCGCTCAAAGTAGACGCCGGGCGTGCGGTAAGAGAACATCCGGTTATTCCAGTTCTATCGTTTCGCAGACGATTTCGAGCGTTTCGACCGCGACCTCGTTGTTCTTGGCGTTGAAGCTGGGACCCTCCCACTTGCGGGGCCAGCCTTCGGTGAACTTCCAGGTCAGCGCCGGTTCGCGGGCTTCGTTGAGCAGGACGATGGAGCCGGACTGCCGCTGCGTCTTGCCCTGAATGACGCGCTTGCGCCAGTCCCACAGCTCCTTGCTGTTGGTGTAGCCGCGCTTGAGCGTGATGTTGGAGAATTTCGCCAGACCCGGCAGCTTGCGCACGTGGTTGATCTCCGCGCCGGTGCGGTACTCGATGGCATCGGTCTCGGTCGTCAAGCCGCTGACTTCGGAGAAGCCAGCGACGGTCACGCCGTCGATCACCACGCGGAAATTGAACGATGCAAACGGGTCGTTGCGATCACTGGAACCAGCCATATTGCCTTATCCTCTCTGCTGCTTCTCGCGTTCAAATCGCAGCCAATTACTGCGGTGTGTCCATCGCCGTCTTCTGGCTGATGCGGAAGATGACGAATTCGGCGGGCTTGACCGGCGCGATGCCGATGTAGCAGATCAAGCGCCCGTTATCGATGTCGTCCTGGGTCATGGTGGTGCGGTCGCAGCGGACGAAGAAGGCCTCTTCCTCGGTCGTGCCCATCAGCGCGCCGTTCTTCCACAGGCGGGTCAGGAAATTGGTGATGCTGCGGCGGACATAGCCCCAGGTGAGATCGTCGTTCGGCTCGAACACCACCCACTGCGAGCCTTCGTCAATCGATTCCTCGACGAAGATGAACAGCCGCCGCACGTTGACGTACTTCCACATGCCGTCGCTGGACATGGTGCGCGCGCCCCACAGCCGGATGCCGCGCCGGTCGGAGCGGAAGTCGCGGATGCAGTTGATACCGCGCGGATTCAGGATGTCCTGATCGCCCTTCGTGATCGGGAATTCGATGTCGAACACGCCGTTGACGACTTCGTTCGCCGGGGCTTTGTGGACGCCGCGCTGAATGTCGGTGCGCGCCATGATGCCCGCGACGTGCCCGGCGGGCGGGACGAGACGGTTCTTGTTGATCGACGGGTCGAATACCCAGATCGGATGGTAAGAGCGCAGCGTAGGACGTATCGGTTGGCGGCAACAGGTGCCGAAAGTCGGACTCGCCCTGCGTGACCGACAGCACGCCGAAGCGATCCCGCAGCAGCGTGCACTGGTTGATGACCCGGTCAGTGAGCACGGCATACAGGTTGTCGCGCGCCTGATCCGGCGACAAGATGGCGATCTCGTCGACGGTCGACAGCCCTTCAGACCGGAGCCGCGCCCCCAGAATTTCGAAATCGGCGACGAATGGGCGGGGATCGGCTCCTTGCTGCCGATGAAATCATCCAAGCCGACCGCCGCGCCGTCCGCGCCGTTCGCCAGCACGCCGGCGTCGAAAGCCGTCACCAGGAAGCTGCGCCGCGCCGTTGGCGTTCCAGGCGCAGCGGACGAGGCGCGAAGCTGGCGTTGAGCACCAGTCGCCCGGTGACATTGTTGCTGGCTCCCACTCGACCCCGGAGAGATTGTCGAAAGACTTCCAGCACGTCCGGCGGGCGGAACTGCGGATTGGTGCGATTTGTCCGGCACGGTCAGGTCGAGGAACGGGTTGGGGAAATCCCGATAGTATGGGATGCGCTGACCTTGAACAGCGCCGGGTTCTGCCCAGCCGCCGACCCTGCCGCCACCTGCACGCGGATGTTGTTGCCCCACAGCCCGCGCCCGTAGGCGGCGAACTGAAGATTGCCGATGACCACCTGCGCCGCGACCGAGTCGTTGCCGATGACCCGCGTCACGAGCAGCGCTGCCCGCCGTTATCGAAAAAGCCCTGAATGGCATACGCCAAGTAGGACTGAAGCGGGATGTAGCCGCCGTACCAGCGCTGGTATTCGAGCCAGCTCGTGATCAGGCGAGGCGATTCAGGTCCGCGCTCGGCAGGTCGGCGAAACCGGCGGTGCTGGTTCCGACGCCTTCGATGGGGCGCGGACCGGCGGCAATCTCTTCGACGTATACACCGGGGGACAAATATTCAGGCATAGCGCATTCTCCTCAATAGCGTGTGTCAGAACTGGAAATTGCCGATTGGGTTCACCTGCTTCGCGGTGACGGCGGCGTGCCGGCGCACGATCACGTTGCCGTTCGGGTGGTGATACTGGACTTCGACGCTGGCGGGCAGGCTCGCCGTGCGGTCTGGCTCCGGCAGGTAGTGAACCCAGCCGCCGTCGCGGTTGGTGAGCGACGAGGCGGGGAAGCCCGTGACGACGATCCGCACCCCGCCGAAGCCGTTCGCATTGGGCGGCAGCGCCGGGTCGATCACGCGACCGCGCAGCCCGGTGCTGGTCGGCAGATACGGATACGTCCCGCCCGGTTCGGCTGATCTTGTAAGGCACGTCGGTCGTGGGCAGGACGATAGTCAGAATGACGGTCTGGTAGAAGCCCTCCGGGTGGCTGATGCGCAGCCGGTACGTGCCGGGCGGCACGAGCTGGTCGTTGCGCTTATCCGTCCGCGAAAAGCCAGACGCTGCCGAAGAACAGGTAATAGCCGCTCGGGTTCTGCTTCACGTCCAGCAGGACGGGCGTGATCAGCAGGACGAAGCCCTGCGCGTCCTGCCGCTCGACCAGCTCGAACACAGCGTGCCTTTCGGCGTCAGGCGGCGCTGCTGCGGTCCGATCATCTCGGCGTAGCTGTCCCAGATGTCGAACAGCAGCAGAGCGGTCTGATTCGTCCGAAACAGTTCCGTGTCGTCATGGCGTCGCCCATTCATTCGGCTGCGGCATCTCATGGTAGCTGTCGCGCTGGCTGGTGATGCGCCGCGCTGCGTCCGGTCGCTCACGGGTTCGATGCCCGGTTGACGCGCACCTGATAGCAGACCGACAGGCGGTACGGCTCCTTGAGCGCCTCCCAGATGCGCGTGAGTTCTTCCAGCGAGAGGCGGCAGAGTGTGAATGCAGCCCTGAAACTTCGTCGCCGGACGAGCGCAGCGGAATGATGGCGTTCTCGTAAAACACCTGCATCGTCTTGCCGAGCAGCAGGTAATCCATCATCGATTCGCCCGTGAACGGCGTGACGAGGTAGTAGAGGTTGAGCGCGAGCGGCGGCTGGCGCTGGCGGTCGTCGGTTCCATTCACCCGCAGCGGCGGCTGGTTCTTCAGGAACTCGTTCTCCGTGACCTGATACAGCCAGATCGACAGCTTATGGGAGCTGTTCTTGGCGGTCTCAGTCCGGGTTATTGAACGAGATGGGCATCCTGGCTGCTGGTGTCCACCGCGAAATCGGCGTCGGCAGCATAAGCCTGCCGCAGCACCTGCTCTAGCATCTTGCTGGTGGACTGGATGACGAGATAGCTGCTCACGATGATTAAACCTTACCGCCCCGGCGACCTGACGAACTGGCGGGATGGACGGATACCGCTGGCGCGGTGCTGCCCGTCTGCGCCGCCGATTGCGCAGCTGTCGACGGCGAGGTTTGCACCACTGGCTGCCACCGCCGCTGCTTCGGCTGCTGCCTCGGCTGCCGCCGCTGCTTCTGCCGCGTCAGCTAGCGCCTTGCTGTAACGGGATTTGATGTTGGTCAGGCGGTTGGTCTGGGCGTCCTTGTAGCGTTTTTCGTAATCGGCGACGACCTGCGCCTTTTCCACGGAATCGCGGGTCGCTTCGGCGGTCTCGCGGATCGTGTCGAGATAGACCTGAAGCGCCGCTTCGATGGCGTCGATCAGGCTCTTCTCGTAATCGGCGTCGATCAGCCACTCCAGCGACATGTACCCCGGCGGCAGCGGGAAGGCATAGTCGACTTTGGGGTTCTTCTTGTAGGTGTCGTCGACATCGTGTTCCGAGCCTGTGCCTTCCAACGGCTTGGTCTTGTCGGGTCGACCTGACTCTTGCCCGCGTCGAGCGCTTCCTTCCAGCTCGGTCAGGCGATGCCCGCGCCGACCAGATCGTCCTTTTCCAGCGCGGTGCTGACCGCCTGCCGCTTGGTGTCGATCTCGCCGATGCGATCCTGAATCGACTTGGGCAAGCCGACGAGCTTGCTTTGGCGGCATCCAGCAGGGCGAGCGCCCGCTCCTCGGCGATCGCGCGAATCTTGAGCATCGCTTCGGCATCGGTCTTGGGACCCTGCGCGTAAACCATTTCTGCCGTAACTGCTCGATCAGCTGTCGACCACGACGATGCTGCCGTTGAGCAGGATGCGGTCGTCGAAAACCCTTGCGCTCCAGCGGGTTGCGCAGGGCAACGTAGGCTTGCGACCCGCCGGACAGGGCGACTTCGCCCGCGTCCTGCTTCGCCTGAAGGTCGGTCGCTTTGGCAAGGTCGGCATTCAGCTTCTTGTACGCCTCGCTGATGCACTTCTGCAGTTCGGCGTCGTAGTCGATGCGCTGGTCTTGTCCTGTACGATGCCGGGGACTCCTGATAGTGCGGCAAGAGTTCATCGATGTCGGTTGGTGCGCTTGTGGTGGTAGTCATGCCTTATTCCTCTCCTGGCTTGAAAAGTGGGCGGGCTGGAAATCGTTAGGTTGCTGCAAGACGAGGCGGGATGTCGTCCTGTGATGGGTCGAGGTTGGCGACGAAGCGGATGCCATCCGCAGCGCGCCTGGCGGATCGTGGGCGCTTTCCGCCGGGAGCTTGCTCCAGCACCAGGCTCATCCAGTAGGCGGTGATCGACGATTCGGAGAGCGGTCCGGCGATGACCAGCACTCGCAGCCCGACGTATTCTTCCAGCAGGTGCGCGAAAATGCCGGGTAATCTCTGGACTTCTTCCGACACGTACAGGATCAGGATCAGGACTCCTTCCAGAGCATCAGGGCGGGGAAGCTCGCCAGGGCGGTTCCGTAGCCCCTCGGCGACGCCAGATCGATCTGAGGTCGCCCTTGTAGGCAAGCTGGGGTTCGACCATGAGCGCGGTTTTCAGCGCCTCTCTGACCAGTTCGGGACAGTTCGCGGTGACAACGGGAATCGGGTCGCAGCTATTGTCCTGGTCGTGCGTCATGGACTTGCCTCATTTCATTTGAAGGGGCGCGGACGCCGTGCAAGCCAGCCTGCAACGGTAATTTCATGATAAGGAGTTGGGGGTGGGCGGTAAATCGATCCCGCGATGGGTCTTTGAGGCGCGGATGTAGGCGAAAAATCATACTTTGGATCGATATGAAGATGATCCATCGCCACCGGACAAAAAAAGACCCGCCTGTGTCAAGGCAGGTCGATATGACTGGATGAGCGACCGGAACGCTTAACCGCTCTGGCGCACTTCGTCGAGCGTCAGCCCGGATTCGATGGCGATACGCCGCGTGTCCAGCAGGCGCAGGACGGAGAATGCTGAAAGAATGTGGTGAACCTGGTGATAGCGCAGCAATGGAGCCGCGGATGTCGCGAAGTGGTCGGCGATCTCCTGATTGCTCATGCCCGCCGCAAGGCGACGCAGAGATTTCGGTCTCGCGCGGCGTCAGCGTATGCCGGATCGAGGTCTCGCGGTTCAGTACGCCCAGCGTCCACAGGCGCGCGCAGATTTCGGCGGATACGTCAGGCAGGCACGGCTTGCGTGTCGCGGGCTCCTGGATCGCCATCGCCGCTTCCAGGCCGTCGGCGCACAGGCGCAGTACGACGACGCGCCCGCCTGTAGGTAATCCACGATGACGCCGGGATCATTGGGCAGGCTCCAGCACCAGAACTGGCGTGCGCTGCTCGCGCCAGTAGGTCAGCCACGAATAGACGCGCTCGCGTCCCAGGCCTGTCGAGCAGCGTGATCTGGGCGGCATCGTCGGCGTCGTCCGGCACGACATCGCCGTCGTATCCGGCGACGACGACCACGTTCAGATAGCGACCGAGCGCCGTCGCCAGTCCCTCGTGCAGCAGGCGGCTGGGGCTGACGATGGCGATGGTTGTGGGGTCTTCGCGCTGAGCCGTATGGGGCTTTGCATGGGTGTCGGCACGATAGCTCTTTTGCGAAGAGACGGCGGTGGTAAGGGATGAATGGATCGTATTCATATCAACCAATGCCTTCTCTTGCCTTGCAGGTATGAAATGAGCGATATTTGGCGAACTGACTTACGCGCTGTGCGCGCCGATATATTGAGTCTCGGCAAAAAGGCGCACGCCCCGGAAAAATGGGACGTTAAGCCGCTGCTTTTGTGCCTGATGCAGTCGACCGTAACGACCGCCCGATTACGTTTACGAATTTTTGGTAAGCACTCCCACTGTAATCTGTGAATGTGACAAAGGCGTAACAGCCGCGTCACATAACAGGTGAGGAGCTGGCTATGGCGGATTTACGCATTTACTTTTTCGGCAGCCCGCGCATCGAGCGCGATGGCGCTGCGATCAGCTTCATGCGCCGCAAATCCGTCGCGCTGCTGGCTTACCTGTCTGTCCGCTCAAACGCACTCGCGTGACGCGCTGGCGGCGCTGCTGTGGCCCGACTATTCCCAGAACAAGAGCCGCACCAGTCTACGCCAGGTATTGACCGACATCCGGCAGAATCTCGGCAGGGACTTTCTTGAGCTGGAACACGAGGACGTGACGATCAACCCCGGCTGCATGGGGCAGGTCGACGTGCTCGAATTCCGCGCCTGAAGGCATCGGCAGGGCGGTGACGCACGGGCATTCCCGAGCAAGGAAGTCGCAGACGCTGCATCGAGCCGCTGTCGCAGGCGGTGAAGCTGTACCGCGCCGATTTTCTGGCGGGCTTCACCGTCCCGGACAGCGGCGATTTCGACGACTGGCAGACCTTCCAGACCGAGCAGTTGCGCATGGAATTTGTCGACGCGCTCGACCGGCCCGATCCGATTCTGCGTCCAGCAGCAGTCGCTTGACGAGGCGTTCGATTACGCGCGCCACTGGCTCTCGCTCGATCCGTTGGACGAGCGTCCATATCGCTACCTGATGCGGCTGTACGCCTCCGTCGGGCAGACGGCGGTCGCCATCGAGCAGTTCAACGCCTGCAGGCAGATTGTGGAAGCCGCCGGACTCGCGCTCGAAGCCGAGACCGTGCAGCTTTACCAGCAGATTTGGGAGATGCACAACGGGCGTCGGCGGTGCTGCGCACTTCCGCTGCTCCTGTGATCGCTCCCAGAACCAATCTGCCGTCGCTGCCCAACGCGTTTGTCGGGCGCGCGACGGCGCTGCGTCACGTCGGCGACTATCTGACCATGCCCGAATGTCGGCTGCTGACGCTGGTCGGCGCGCCGGGCGTCGGCAAGACCCGGCTGGGGATTCGGGCGGCGGAGCAGGTGCTGCCGATGTTCCCCGACGGCGTGTTCTTCGTCGGGCTTGCCGCCATCAGCGATCCGGCGCTGGTCGCCTACGCCATCGCCGACGCGGTCGGCATCCGCCAGCGCGGTGAAGCCCCGATTGCCGACGTGCTGAACGATCATCTGGCGGCGAAGCGCTGCCTGCTCGTCCTCGACAATTTCGAGCATGTGCTGGCGGCGGCGCCGGGCGTGGGCGATCTGCTCGCCTGCGCTCCCGGCGTCAAGGTGCTGGCGACCAGCCGCGAGCCGCTGGAACTGTACGGCGAGCACGAATACGTCGTCTCTCCGCTGGCGCTGCCCAATCTGGAACAGCAGACCGATCTCGACGCGCTCAGCCAGAACGAGGCGGTGCGGCTGTTCGTGCAGCGGGCGCAGGCGGCGGCGTCCGATTTTCGGCTGACGCGCGAGAATGCTCACGCCGTCGCCGAAATCTGCACGCGGCTGGACGGGCTGCCGCTGGCGATTGAGCTGGCGGCGGCGCGCGTCAAGGTCTACGCGCCCGACGCGCTGCTGGCGCTGCTGGATCAGCGGCTGACCGTGCTGACCAGCACGATCCGCAATCTGCCCGCGCGCCACCGCACGCTGCACAGCGCCATCGAGTGGAGCTACAGCCTGCTCGACGACGCCGAGCGCACGTTCTTCCGGCGGCTGGGGGCGTTCGCGGGCGGCTGGACGCTGGACAGCGCCGAAGCCGTCTACAGCGTCGGGCTGGTCGAGCTGGCGAAGAAGCTGGAAGCGCTGTGCAACAAGAGTCTGGCGCAGCCCATGACCGGCTCCTACGGCGAGCAGCGCTTCACCATGCTGGAAACGCTGCGCGAGTACGCGCTGCGCAAGCTGGTCGAGAGCGGCGAAGAAACGGTCGTCCGGGATGCGCTGGCGGCGTTCTTCTTGAAGCTGGTCGAGCAGGCGGATGCCGAACTGCGCGCCACCGATCAACCGCGCTGGCTCCGGTATCTGGAGGCGGATCAGGAAAATCTGCGCGCGGTCATGAAGTGGCTGCTCGACAACGGCGATCTGGCGGCGCTTCAGCGGCTCGGCGTGCATCTGGTGGCGTTCTGGCACGAGAAAGGCTATCTGGCGGAGGGACGCTACTGGCTGGAGCGCACGCTCGCCGCGCAGGGGGAGGTCGACACCCGCGCTCGGACGGAGGAAGCGCTGTTTTCGCTGGCGTGGGCGCAGGGCGATTACGCTGCCGCTCACCGGCACGCCTCGGAGCATCTGAAGCTGGCGCGCGCGCTGGGCGACGAAAAAGCGATTGCCGAAGCGCTGTATTCACTGGGCGGCGTGGCGCTGGCGGTCGGGGATTACGCGACGGCGCACGCCCATTATCAGGAAAGCCGCACGCTGTACTATCGCCCCAAGAAACCCTGGTCGACCTCGTTCGCGCTGACCGGCATCGGCGAGGTGGCGTATCTGCAAGGCGACTACGCTTCGGCGCGCCAGTATTACGAGGAAGACCTCGCCCATGCCCGCGAAACCGGATCGCAGCAGGCGATTTCGGCGGCGCTCAACGGGCTTGCCAAAGTCACCGACATGCAGGGGGATTTCCCGGCGGCGCAGGTCTACGCCGAGGAGAGCCTGCTGCTCGCCGAGCAAGCCGGAAACCAGCAGGGGATCGCCATCGCCGGGAATCGGCTCGGACGCATCGCGCGGCAAACCGGCGATTACGCGCGGGCGCGGGTGCTGCACGAGAAAAGCCTGCTGATCGCCCGGTCGATCAGCAGCGCGCCGATCATCGCCTACACGCTCAATAAGCTGGGTGAGCTGGCGCTGGATCAGGAGGATCGGGAGGCGGCGACCCGGCTGCACACCGAGGCGCTTCAGCTCAACCGCGAGATGAACGATCCCTACTACGTGGCAGACAGCCTGTGCTGTCTGGCAGTCGTCAAGACGAAACAGGGGCAGCTAAGCGTCGCCCACCAGTATCTCACCGAAGCGCTGGAAATCGCCTGGAAAATCCGCGCGTCGGCGATTCTGCTGCACGTGTTCGCCTGTTTCGCCTGCTGGTACGCCATGATGGAACGGTTTGACCGGGCGCTCGAAGTAT
>JAXLWE010000055.1:0-33126 GCA_046328655.1 Anaerolineae bacterium
GGAGGTGATCGCCGAAAACCGGATCGACTGCCAGTTGGTGCGGCTGGGTGTGCGTTCGTCGCCGGACGGGATTTCCGGCGGGCAGGCGTTCCTGTATCGCAAGCACGGCATCGACCACGACGGCATCGCCGAGGCGGTCGTGCGGGCTTTCACCCCGGCTCCCCGTGAGGCGTAGCATCCCAGCATGACGCAGCCGCTGATTTCGATCATCCTGCCGGTCTACAATCAGGCGGATCACATTGGGTTGATCGTCGACGAGTACGAGGCGGTGCTGGCGCGCGTCCCCAGCCCGCACGAGCTGATTCTGGTCGTCAACGGCAGCCGCGACGCTTCGCTCGAAGTCTGCCGCGCGCTGGAAGCCAAACATCCCGCCGTGCGCACGCTCCACAGCGAACGCGGTGGCTGGGGTTTAGCCGTGAAGCTGGGGCTGCAAGCCGCGCAGGGCGACATCCTGTGCTACACCAATTCGGCGCGCACCAGCCCGCAGGATCTGGCGCTGTTCCTGCTGTACGCGACCATCAACGACGAAGTCGTCATCAAAGCCAACCGCAAAATCCGCGATAACTGGCAGCGGCGGCTCGGCTCGCTGCTGTACAACCTCGAAGTGCGGGCGTTGTTCGACGTGCCCTACTGGGACATCAACGGGACGCCGAAGGTCTTTCCGCGCAGGTTCGAGAGCCTGCTCAGCCTGACCTGCGACGACGATCTGATCGACGCCGAGTTCAACGCCATCTGCCGCGAGCAGAACTACCGCGTGCTGGAAATCCCGATCTTTTCGACGCTCCGGCACGGCGGCAAATCGACCACGCGCTACGGCTCGGCGTTCAGGATGTACGTCGGCGCGTATCGGCTGTGGCAGGCGAGGAAGCAGGCGCGGTGAAGCCCGACGTTCTCGACGGCTTGTGGGCGCACCATCATGCCCAGTGGCGCGACCCGATGCAGGTGATCAGCCTGTGGGAAGGCGCGTCGGAAATTGACCGGGCGCTGCTGGCGTTTCGGACGCGCGGCGCGTGGTGGGATGTGCTGGAACGCGCGCAGATCACGCTGCTGGTGACGCGCGAGTACGAGCATCTGGCGCTGGCGCTCGGCGTCGAAAACGGCAAACCCGCGATCTCATATCTACGGCTGCCGCATCCATCGGGCGTCGCCTTCGACGCGGCGCGCGGGATCGTCCACATCGCCAGCACGCGCAACCCGAATCAGGTGATCGACTTCAAGCCCGCTGTCGGCTCGCTGGCGCGGCTGGACGCCGACTCCGCCGACGTGAGCGGGCGTCCGCTCGTGCCGGTGCGCTCGCGCTTCTACCCCGGCAGCCTGTACCTGCACGATCTGGCGCTGGTCGGCGGCGCGCTGCACGCCAATTCGGTCGGGCAGAACGCGGTCATCCGGCTGGACGACGACGGGTCGCACGAGCGTGTCTGGTATCCGCGCTGCATCGAGCGCGATGGCGCGCCCGTTTTCGGGCAGAATCACATCCAGTTGAACTCGATTGCGGCGGGCGACACGCTCGAAACGTCGTTCTTCTCGGCATCGACCGACAAAATCTCGGTGCGCCGACCAGGTCATCGCAATTTCCCGGTGGACAGGCGCGGTGTGGTCTTTTCAGGCGCGACCCGCGAGCCGATGGCGCGTGGCTTGACCCGCCCCCATTCCGCCCGGCTGCACGACGGCAAAATCTGGGTGGACAACAGCGGCTACGGCACGCTCGGCTATGTCGAGGACGGCGGACTCACCGTCGTGACGCGGCTGCCCGGCTGGACGCGCGGGCTGGCGTTCCAGGACGGCGTCGCCTTCGTCGGCACGTCGCGGGTGATCCCGCGCTTTCGCCAGTACGCGCCGGGGCTGGATGTCGACAAAAGCCGCTGCGGTGTCCATGCCTGTCGACTCGCGCACAGGCGCAGTCCTCGGCGCAGCATCACCTGGGCACAGGGCAACCAGATTTTCGCGGTCGAGGCGCTGCCGCGCAGCTTTCACGGGGGCTTTCCGTTCCGCGCGGGCGGGCGGCAGCATGAGCGCGAGAAAAACCTGTTTTTACGCCTTTGAAGTATGATTGAGCATATTGTTTCCCGGCTGCTGAACTGGAAGAGCGACTCGATGAGCAACGATTTCCGACTGTTGATGCTCGGCGCGATGTACGGCGGCGGCGACACCACCCACCGCTTCCTCGACGGACACCCACCAGATGTTCGTGTACCCGTTCGAGTCGCAGATCGGCGCGGATGGTCGACGACTATCTGGCGTCGATGTTCCCGGTCGAAATATCGCTTCCGGTGTTCGCGCTCAACGCTACCCGGAGCAGGACTTACTGGGGCGATCATCGACGAAGAAGGCAAGGTGCGGGCGCGCACGCCCAACGTCAGCAAATTCCGGCACATGCCGTTCGATTTCAGCGACGACGAGCGCCGCGACATCTACGTGCGCTACGTCTGGCTGAAACCAAGCGCTCGCGGGCGAACAACGTCGCCGCCTTCTTCCGCGCGACCTTCGGCGCCTGGAAGGATTACAAACGCACCGGCGAGCAGAGCGTCTACGTCGGCTGGCCGATTATCGTGGTCGACGCCGACAAAATCTGAACGAGATACCCGGCGCGCACGCTTCCTGCGTCGTCCGAAATCCCTGGTCAGCGTATGCCGATACCGAAGCGCCCGTGCCGCTCGCGCTGCGCCACTACATGACCGGCTGGACGCTCAACCAGTATTTCGCGCTGTACTTCCAGTCGAAATTCCCGGATCGGCTGCACATCGTCCGCGCCGAGGACGTGATGGCGGATTCGTATGCGACGCTCGGTGGTCTGGGCGAAGCTCGGCTTGGAGCAATGACCTCGCTGCGCAAGCCGACCTGGAACGGCACCGAGCTGGAAGAAGTCTATCCCTGGGGCACGCTGCGCAAGGTGACGCCCGCGGACAATAAAGCCACCGCCGAAGAACTCTCACCGAGCGAGCGCGACGAAATCCGCGCCTACGCGGCAATACCTCGACGTATTCGACTACCGGAGCTTCGTGTAAGCGGTGAAGCGCGTCTGATCCGGCGCGACCGGCTTCGTGGGCGCAGATCTCGTCCGCCGCCTGCTGAGCGACGGGCACGAAGTCACGCGCTCGTGCGCCCGGCTTCCGCTGCGTGGCGGATTGACGCCATCCGCGACGACCTGCGCCTGCACACGCTCGATCTGGCGGACGCCGACGCGGTTCATCGAAGTGGTCGCGCAAATCCGCCCGGAGTGGTCTTTCTCTGGCGGTACATGGCGCGTATTCCAGTCAGACGTCGATCCCCGACATGATCTCGACCAACATCGCCTCGACCGTCAATCTGGTCGAGGCGTGCCTGCAAACCGGCTTCGAGGCGTTCATCAACACCGGCTCGTCGTGCAACTGAGATCACCCGCCCGCCGAAACCAGCAGTGGCTCGAACCCAGCAGCGTCTACGCCGTGACCAAAGCCTCGGCGACGCTCTGCTGCCGCATGGTCGCGCAGACGCGCGGGGTCAACATCACGACGCTGCGGCTGTACTCGGTCTACGGTCCCTACGAAGAACCGACGCGGCTGATCCCGACGCTGGTCGCGCACGGGCTGCGCGGGCGGCTGCCGCCGCTGGTCAACCCGGAAATCGCCCGCGATTTCGTCCACGCCGATGACGTGAACGATGCCTATCTGCAGGCGGCGCGGGCGACGGCGCCCGACATCGGCGCAGTCTACAACGTCGGCAGCGGTACGCAGACGAGCGCTGCGCGAAAGGTGGTCGAGACGGCGCGGCAGGTCATGAACATCGCCGCGCCGCCGGTGTGGGGGTCGATGCCAGGGCGCGTGTGGGACCTACGTGGGTCGCCGATCCAGGCGCGATCCGGCAGGCGCTCGGCTGGCGGGCGACGACTTCGTTCATGAACTTGCGCGCGACCGTCGAGTGGGTGCAAGCGCACCCCGAACTGGACGAATTCTATCGGTTGGCGAACTGACCGGGGTCGTTCTGGCGCTTGCGGTAGCCATGGGCGTTCAGCCAGCTTCCGCGATCTGAAGACGGCGCGCTGCAGGTGTGAGCGCCTTCTTCAGCTCTCCGATGTCCTCGCTCGCCCTCAGGCGGACTTTGCCCTGAAAGCGCAGACACGGTTGCCGCCGACCTGATGCCCTACGTCGAACTCCTCGCCCCGCTGAATCTGATCGATCAGCGGCTGCAGGTCGAAACCGGCGACGCGCCGATCTTCCGCAGGGCAGCTTCGAGCTTAGCGACCAGGTCTTCAAAACTCAGCGCCGTGTAACAGCTCGCGGAAAAACAGCTTTCCCAACAGCCAGACGCCGATGTTGGCAATCGCCACCAGCGTCGCGCGGATCATCCTCCAGTAGGGTGGCAGGCTTCTCGACCTGCCCCACGGCGTCTCCTGCGCGCGATTGCTACCGGTGACGACGATGGAATGCACCACGCCCAGCCGTTGCGATGATGTATGGATCACCGTACACGTCCATCAGCCGGTTCAGCGCGATGGCTTCGCGCCCAGCGCGAGCCGGGCGGATTTCGACGAGTCGAGGATGATCCGGTTGCCGCTGTGCTGCATGACGTACTCGAACAATGCCCGATGGTAATCCTCATAGACCCGCATTTTGGCGCTGTTAGGATGGATCAGCAGGCGAGCGACCGTCGACCGCCGCTCGATTGCTGTGATCGCGCCGATGAGGTCGGGCGTGCGCTCCGGAAATTCCGGTAGAAATCTCCCCAGAATTCGCATTCCGCGTAGGACTTGCCACAGGAGCAGAAGCGCGCCGGATCAGGCCACTCTTTGGGCAGCGTCGTCACTTCGCCGACGCTGACGATCTGTGCCCGCCCAGGATCGTGGCGAGCACTGTCGATCCGCTGCGACCATATCCGGCAACATAGATGATCTTCTCTGGGGTGGATATGGTAGTCAGAAATGGTGTTCAAGGGCATCACCCGTGGACTGCCAGCGGTCATACCTTTGTGTCTTCGCCGTTCCTCAAGTATTAACCGAAGTCAATTCTTCAAACAAGTGATCATACGCCCGAAGCATTTCTCAAGGCTGAATTCCTGCTCGACGAGCTTGCGACACTGTTCGCCGACGGCGCTGCGCTCGTCGACGGTCATCTGGCGGTGTCGGCGAATCTGCCCGGCAAAGTCGTCGACGGCTGCGGCAGCTACCAGCGGATGAAATCCACATTCTCGGCGATCTCCCGGTGCGGCGCGATGTCCGACAGTATGACCGGGCAGCGACACGCCATAGCCTCCAGTACGGCGACCGGCAATCCTTCTCCGATTGAGGTGGACACGCAAAGGTCAGCCCCAACCAGCCGCCTGAATACCTCCTGACGCGGGATCAACCCGGTGAACTCAACCGACGCTCCTGATCCCTAGCGCTTCTGCTTCGGCTTGCAGCGACTCTTTCATTCCCCCTTGCCCAATAACCACGAGTCTGTCGGTTGAGGTCGCCACCCGTGCGAACGCCTGAAGCATTGTCGTCGTATTCTTGATCAGGACTAAGCGACCGATCCATACGATGGTAAATGCGGATTTCTCAACGAGTGGCACCTCGGCTATAGTGGCATCCAGCAGCTCCAGATTGACGCCGTTGGCAATTGTCTCCATCCGTCTCCCTGCCAATAGCCAACGATAGAACGGCGGCATACTCTCATAACTGGCTTTGCCGCAGCAGACTATCCGCGCCAGGAAGGCGAAGCATGGGATCATGAGCAGGCGGTTGCGCAGCTTGAAGTTCTGAAATGAGTTGTGAACCGTATAGACTGCATGTCGACGGGGTGTCCAGCCCAGCAGGACGGCGAGCAGGAACATGACGCCGAGGTGCAGGGTGTGAATGTGAACAATGTCGGCACCGGTCTTCTCTGAGCGTCTTTCCTCAAGCGGGAATAGAATCCAGCAGGGTGTTATCACCTTCAATCACGCGGATTTTGGGATCGTGCGTGAATTTATCACTCTGGAAGTACGTGCACATCGTGATGTCGTATTGATCGCGCCTCGGAATACTGTACAAAAAATACGGCGAGCTTGTTGCCAGTACTGCACCCGCTTCAGACTCAGGACTCGGAGGCGCTGGTTCTTGACGCTGGATGTCATCGCTAGATTACCCTATCGGTGAGTTCGTTTTGACCACGGACTTCTCATCAGCGCGGCGACCTGCTGAATGGAGTACTGCGAACAGATCAGCTCGCGCGCTTTCTGCCCGATGGTGCGCCTGAGTTCCGGCGTGTTTAACGCCCTGTCCATCTGGGTCGCCAGAGCAGCCGCGTCGCCCATCGGCAGGAGCAAGCCCGTCTCCTCTGGCTGGATCAGGACGCGATTGCCGGGACAATCGGTGACGATGGGGGTAAGCCCGGATGCCATCGCCTCAATGAGCGCTACCGACAGCCCCTCATAATTCGCCTCGCGGTCGTCCCCCGACGGCAGGACAAAGACATCCGCCGCCTGATAATAGAGGGCGGGGTCGTCACGGGGACCTTCGAAGCGCACGTCGATCCCCAGCGCCTGCGCCTGCCGCCGAAGGTTGTCCGCCTCGCTGCCGCCGCCGACTACCAGCAGTCTATCATGCTCGCGCCGCTCAAGCCGCGCCCACGCTTCGAGCAGCAGATCGACCCGCTTGAAGGGCACGAGCCTTCCCAGATACAGCACGACACGGTCATCCACGTCAAGCTGCAAACGCTGGCGTGCCGCCCGTTTTTCGTCAGCGGTCGGCGGACGAAAGTGTTCGACATCAATCCCGTTCGGGATGACGCTGATGCGATCCTCGTCAACGTCGGCGCGGACGAGCTGCTGGACGTTTTCAGGATTGATCGCCGTAAAGTGATCGACCGCACGGCTCATCAATTGCAGGCGCAGCCTTCCGGAGATGTTCTGCCTGCGCATCAGCAGCGGCGATTCGCCGTGTATGGTGGCAATCAGGCGACGGTTGAGCAGAAATCTGGCGCAGATACCAACCAGCATCGGCGTGTCGATATTCTGCACATGCAGCAGACGATACCCGCGAAACCGCGTCGCCAGAACCCACAGCGCGTGAAGCGCAAAGGTCAGCGCGTTCCATTTCCCGCGTCCGGGAACCCCCAGCCGGAAAACGGGCACGTCCTTGATCGTCTCGGTGGCGGGATGATCGGCGCTGTAGCGGCGCGTAAGGACGATGACATCAATCTCCTGCTCGACCAGAGCGTGGGTCAAATTCTCAGTTGCCCGTTCTGCGCCACCGATTACCGGACGGAAGCTGGAGATCACGTGGCAAACGCGGATTGTGTCCTGGCTCATCGACCAACCCTCCCTGCGAGCCGCTTCTTGCCGGAACCTGCGTAGTTGTCGTCGCCTCCGCTTTCCTTGCGGTTACGTTGTAGATGCACTGGGCGAGCGCAAATGTCAGCCATAACATGCGTACTCTTTCATTGCTGAGGGTTGCGCTGAAGATAGCGTATACGATGATCGACAACCGCACGGCGTTGGCAAGCGCCAGCATCGCGCCGTCGTTTATGCGCCGGGCGTAGTTGATTGAGAATCTGGCGTTTTGCCAGGTCACGAACCACAAAAGACACATGGTGACGAGTCCGAATATCCCAAGCTGGTTCGCCATTTCCAGGTACAGGTTGTGAAGCACGAAGTCGCGCCCCAGTCCGTAACCGATGATCGGATTGTCGACGAAACGCTGGATGCCAATTTCGGCGAGCGCGCCCCGGTAACCGATCTGCGTAATGTCGATGTTCTGGCTTTCAAACACGGCGAAGCGATATGTAATTTTATCCCAGGGTAAGAGCAGCGCCACGACCAGGAGCGCGCCGCCCAGCAGGATGGTATAGGAAGGGCGCAGATACCTGTACCGCATCCATACCAGAAGTTGAAGCCCCAGCACCAGAATCGCCCCGATGACGCCCGTTCGAGACACGCTGACGCCAACCCCAACCAGAAACCAGACGATGATTGCCAGGCAAACAATCCGCACGTACCATTTCGCCTGGGTGAGACCGTAAAACACGAACGGCAGGAGCGCGACGGACACCGACGACGAGAAGTTCGGGTCAGTATTGCCGCCGGAAGCGCGATAATAGATCAGCTCGCCGTATAGCGAATATTCCTGAAGCTGCAGAGCCACGCTGACGACGTTACCGAGAATCAGGGCGACCAGAGCGTAGGTGAGCTTCCTCCGGTCATCGATCAAGTCCAGCAGGATGATCATCCAGATGAGTATCTGGGCGAGCGTCGTAATCCAGTCCAGCCAAAGACCCGGCTTCGACCAGAAAAATGCCACGCCGCACAGCCAGAGGAAAAACAGGGTGTATTTGATGATGCGGTGGTTGAACAAAACGCCGATCCGGGCGTGGTGCATGAGCTTGTACATCAACCACACGCCGACGAGGATATAGCCCGAATAGCGGGTGAGGGTCGCGCCTTCAGGCGAAACGTAGACGCCTTCCAGTGGCACGAGAAAGAGCATGACGTACAGGACGATAACCGGATAGCGCATCCCGATGATGATCAAGGGGATGAGGGCTAAGAGTATCAGAAAATCCCCACCGAAAAGCGATTCCAGACCCATATTCCTGATCCTCGGCTAACCGTCAATTCCGGGTGGTGAAGCCAGCGCTATCGATTCGATCATCATACCCGCCCCAACCGACTTCACGATACTCTGCCCGCAGATTCTTATGGCTGCCACGCACAGCAACCTGACCTAAACGAATTATCGCGCATGGAAGAAATTGAGTCGCTTTAGTTTTCACGGACGCGCCTGTATCGTCAATCCCGGTTTCCGTGAACGGGACGGCGGATACCCTTCATTTTCGCTTGCGCGCCAGATCCCGATACAGTGCTGCGAACTGGTCGATGCTTCTGCCAATGGTCAGGTTTTCCTCGACCCATTCGCGTGACTTCCGCCCCAGCTCACCCCTGCGCGCGGGATCATCCAGCAGACGGCTGATCTCGACGGAGAGCGCCTGCGGCGACGGATCCGCCAGAACATAGTGTTCGCCCGCCGTTCCCAGTTCCTCCGGCAGTCCGGTATAAGGCGTCAAAACACTCGCCAACCCGCTGCTAAAGGCTTCCAATACGACGTTGCCCATTCCCTCCCGGCGTGAGGGGAACACAAACACATCCGCTACCTGAAAATATACTTGAACGTCGGACACTTCTCCAGTGAGGATCACGCGGTCGCCCGCACCGGAGGCGCGAATCGTCTCCTCGACGTAGCGGGAAAAATTGGCGGATTCCTGCTCGCCGGACACGTTGCGCTCATCCGGACCGACCAACAGGAGATACGCTGACGGGCGCTCGCGTACGATCAATTTCCACGCTTCCAGCAGCCGGTCGATACCTTTGCGCTTGATCAAAGCGCCGACGTACAGGATGAACTCGCCGTTCGGGTCAAGCCCTAACGCCCCACGCAGGTCTCGCTTTTTTTCGGGCGATTCGACCGGGCGAAAACGATCCGGGTCAACCCCGTTGGGGATCACCTCGATCCGGGTCTTGACGTTGAATTCCAGCAGCCGTTGCCGTACCAGTTGGCTGCTGACGACGATGCAGTCCATCATGTTGAAGCGCAGGGGCCAGTAAAGATGCTGAAGCCCGCGCTTCAATGGATTGCCGGACATCTCGCCGAGCAGTGTATAAGCGTAGACGACCGGGATTCCCAGGCGGCGAAACGAAAAATACCGCAGAAGCCACCAGTTTGTGACGGAAATCGCCTGAATCACGTCGGGGCGCGTGCTCGGATGGCGACAATAGGCGATCAACGCCTTCAGATACGTCATTTGCCTGCGAAAACCGCCGCTCAGCGGCAGCTTCACCCGCTGCGCAGCCATCCCATCCACCGTGACGAGCGGCAGGAACGTGCCCGGCTGTTCGCTCACGCTGGCATCGGCAAGCCCAAGCTCTCCTTCCGGCGTCCCCGCGAAAGCAGTGAGGTCAATCCCCTTGCTCGCAAGGAGCGGCGCGTAGCGAACGAAACGAATGGCTGCTCCCGCGTAGACCGGATAAAACAGGATCGACGCGAAACAGACCTTAAGCCGTGCATCTGGCATGACACTTCCTTGCGGCGTGATACCAAGTATGTGGGTGGTTGAGCGGTTGTCGATTCATCCCGATTCCAACGCTGCCTGTCGTGCGGTATCAAGCCTTCGCATCTTCGTAAACCTGCTGCGTTCCGTAGGGGAAGAAGCCTAAGCGCCGGGCGATACGATAGAGATTGTATGAAGCGGGATAGTTCGTAAGCTGAGCCATCCGACCGGACAAAGCGCCGACGTTCGTGTAGCCGCTGGGGAGCGGCTTATCCTTGATGGCGTGGATGTCCAGAATGTAGGCGGGCTTGCTGCGCAGCCGCCAGTAGCCCGGTCTCGGATACACATTTGGCAGCGGCTGCGAAGGATTGCCCCAGCTTTCGAACTCGACGTGCCCGGAGAACGGCTCGAACAGTCGACGCAGCCTGTCGAACTGCCCGAGCAGGAAAATGCTCGTCCCATGAAAGTAGATCGGGACGTTCAGCAGCACTTTTCCATTGGTCTTGCAGGCGCGGAAGCATTGATAGAGTCCCCATTCGGTCTTGCAGCCGAATTCGCCCCAGTGTTCCATCGTCTGATTGCCGATCACGATGTCGAATTCTTCATCCCCGAAAGACAGGCTGGCAAGATTTTCACTTCGCGTGGCAATCGTGGGCTTACCCAGGTATTCCCGCTGTGTATCGATGCCTTCGTAGTGCGCCCCGACTTCCTCGCAATGACGCTTGACCCAATCCCACGAGCCGCAGCCGATTTCGAGGACGCGCATACCGGGCTGAATCAGCTTGAGATAATCGCTCACGATGGGGATCATGCACGCGCCAAGCGGTGGCGGCTGAAGATCGTGGCTGCGCCCCAGCACGGCTTTCGCGGTTTCGTAAGCCGTACACTGGTTGTTCACGAGCATTGGACACATCGTGCATTTCGGCATTCAAATCCCCCGCCGCGCGCTCAGTCGTTTTTCAGACGCCATGCGCATTGTCCCTGTTCGCCCTGCTCACCCGCGCGGGCGTGGCGACCATCTGAAGCAGCGCGTCGATCATCGGCATCGTCCGGGCGATGGCGTAGCGCTCCCGCACGTCGTCGCAGCCCCGCCTGCCGATCTGCTCGCGCAGCGGCGCATCCTGCAAAAGATCGATCACCCTTGCCGTGTAACGGTCAATGTCAAAATCGCGCACAAGATACCCCGTTTCGCCATCCTTGAGAATCTCACCGGGACCGCCCGCATCGAACGCGACGACCGGCAGCCCGGAAGCCATCGCTTCCACCAGCACTCGACCGAACGGCTCGGTGCGCGCCGTATGAACGAGCATATCTGCCCCGTAAAGCACGGGCACGATGCTGCGCCGAAATGCCTCGAAGCGGACGTGTTGCCTGTAAGCCCAGTTCGCGGCGCATCTGCATCAACTGATCGAAATAATGCTGATTATCGGGCGTAGTTGACCCCAGCACCAGAAAGAGCGCATCCGGGCACCCGTGAATGACTCCCGCCGCGATGCGCAGCAGGTAATCCAGCCCCTTGTCGGGGTTGATGCGCCCCATTGACAGCAGGATCGGCTCGGTCGGCGGCGACCTTCAGCGATTCGCGGAGGGCGGCGCGTTCGGTGCCCGCGTCGAGGCGGCAGCCGAAATCTTCTCCACGTCGACGGGGTTCAGGATCAGCCGAACCGGCACGCCTGCGGGCAATATATTCCTGATGCTGGCAGCGCTGGCTTCCGAGGGCACGGCTATCGCCTGGGCGAGCCGCAGGAACACGCGATGACGCAGCGGTTCGTCTCCGCGCAGAATCTCGTGGATATGCCAGATGAAGGGACGCCCCGCCAGCCGCGCCGCGATGCCGACGTTGCGCGTGCCGCCGCAGAACGTGTTGCCGTAGACCACGTCCGGCTGGTATTGCCGAATCGCGCGCCAGACCGCCGGGATATCCTGCACGCGATACCCGCTCTGACCGCCCGGCAGCGCCGCCGTCTCGATGCCTGCGATCCTGAAGCGCTCGGCTGCTTCGCCGTCGCACGGGAACAGCGCCGTGAAGCGGTATTCCGCCCCGCCGAGATGCTGGGCGAGCGTCAGCAGGTAGTCGCTCGCGCCACCCCAGTACGGGGAGTGGACAGCCAGCAGCACGTGAAGGCGGGTGCGGCTCATCGTCCGAGCGCCCCCGCTGGCTCGCGGCGCTCGAACTGCGCGAGGTACTGGATCACGTCGTCGGCGACGCGCTCGAAAGCGTGACCATCGACGACCCCGCACTCCTGCGCCACGAGCGCCGCGCGCTCGGCTGCGCCCGTCTCTGGCGCATGGATCGCCTGCCGCAGCAGGTCGAGCAGCTCCGTCCAGTTGTGCGCCATCCACAGCCCGCCGGTATCGACCAGCGGCTTGTAGTGAACCGAGTCGTATGCCATGTAGAGGATTTGCTGCGGCGCGTCCGGCTCATGATCGAATCGGATGCAGATCGCCGGGCGATCCTGAATGGCGGTATCGAGCGCGAAGGTCGAGGCGATGTTGAGACCCGCCAGCGCGTGATGGATCGAGCTGACCAGCAGCCCCATGTCGTCCTCAAGGGGTACAGACCACAGCAGGTCGCTCGAATTGCTGTCCCAGGGGTGCGAAATCGCCACCTGAGGCTGTCCATCCAGCGCTGCCCAGCGCTTCGCGTCGTCGAGCGGGTGATGCCGGATGACCAGCCAGTAATCCTTCAACTGGTCGTCGGCTTGCATCCGGCGGTACAGCATCTCGATGAGCTGCGGCTCGTCCGGCGTCAGGGTGTGCGGACCACCCCCGTAGAGGAAATAGCGCGCGTCGGCGGGCAGCCCCAGCGTCTTTAGCGTCTCCTGCCGCGACCACAGGAAGCGCGGGTTGCGGTGGTAATCGAACTGCGGCGTCCCGGTCACGATCACCTGCGAATCGGAGACGGTTGGGTAATACGCCAGCGCCTGCCGCTTCATCTTCTCGCACCACACATGATAGCGATCATAGACGTGGCGCATCCCCTTGCGCGACAGGTTGTCGAAGCTCAGGATCGACGTGATGACCGGAATCCCCAAATCCCGCGCCGCGAGCGCGTAAGCGTGTTCGGGACTCTGGAAATTGACCGTCGACCACACCAGATCGGGCGCGATCTGCTCAAGCTGGGCGCGGATCGGCTCCAGATCATAGAACTGGCGAAACCAGCGCTCGTACAAGCCCCACAGCGGGAAGAACAGGCTGTCGGAGCGCGCCACAGAACTGAGCACGTCGACCAGCCCTTCACGCGCGGGTCGACCGGATGGACGACTGCGCCCATACCAGCGCTTGAACATCGAATGGCTGTCGATGCCGTTACGCCGGACGTACGCCTCGTCGATGACCTGGCGCAGAAAGGTGATCCCGCGCACGTTAGCGTGGCGGTTCGGCTCGATCAACCGTTCGAGCGTGGCGGTCGAGGCGAGATCGCTCAATGCGGAGAGGATGTCGGGCGAGACATCGCGCGCCAGCAGGTGAACTTCGACGCCTGCTTCGCTGAGCCTGCTCAGGATGCCCGAATAGACGATATTCCGAAATGTCCAGACGACGGGCGATAGGATGACGAGTCGCGGCATGATCCTCAGACTTCTGCGTACAGGTGGCGAACGCCCGGCAGAAACGCGCAGGCGCGGGTGAGTAAAGCGTCGGTATTCGCCACGTTATTCGAGATCGGATAGAGCAAGGAACGAGCCAGCCTTGACGTCGCGGGCGAGCCTGTGACCGATCAGCTCCGGCATTTTCGCCACCGGGATACCTGTACCGGGCTTCTTCCCGGTCAGGTGTTCGGCAGCCAGCAGCATCCCCGCCCGCAGGTCGACGCGCGCCACGATGCTCTTGTTGAACAGTCGGCGCATCGGCGCCATCTCCGCCGCGACAGCGTCCTTGTCGACCGGGTGCTGCTTCATCTGCTCGATGAAGCGAATCCCTTCGACCAGTTGGCGCAGTTGGTCGGTCGTGACGGAAGCGACCACATCGGGACCGAACATTTCCTTGCTCAGCGCGACGTGGACTTCCAGCATCGAAATCCCCAGCGTGGCGGCGGCCAGACCCGGATAGATCGTGCCGGAATGGTCGGACAGCCCCACCTTGCAGGCGTAGCGCTCGCGCAGCACCGACAGCATATTCAAGCCGACCTTTTCCGGCGGGCACGGGTACGCCGTCGCGCACTGAAGCACGATCAGATCGTTCCCGTGCGCCCTAACGTGGGCGACCACGTCGTCGAGTTCTTCGAGCGAACTCATGCCGGTCGAGAGATAGATCGGCAGCCCGGTCGCCAGCATCTGATCGAGCATGGGACGGTTGCTGACTTCGCCGGACGCCACTTTCCACGCCGCTACGCCGACGCGCGACAGCAGGTCGAGGGCTTCCGGCGAGAAAGGCGAGCTGAGAAACACCAGCCCGCGATCATCGGCGTGCGCCTTCAAGCCGTGCCACTGCGCCTCGGTGAACTCCATCCGCTTCCAGTAATCGAAGCGGGTCTCGTCCTGCGGGCTGAACTTGACGCGCCAGGGTTCGTCCGGGGTGCTTTCCGCCGCCGCGATGTGCGTCTGGAACTTGACGGCGTCCGCGCCAGCATTGGCGATGGCGTCGACGAAAGCGTGCGCCATGCCCAGGCTGCCGTCGTGCGCCTGAGCGACCTCGCCGACAATCAAACAGCGTTCCGAAGTTTGCAGGGGGATTCCAGGCTCCATCTCTCACTTGCGCGTTGCGTACTCAGGTCGAGGGATTCAGAGCGGCATACGCTCTGCGATTTCCCCTTACCCCGGTATTGATCTCGCAGTTACTTTCAGGCATTTGTACCCTTTAATCAATGGTACAATCCTACGGGATTTGGCGGCAAGCCGAATAGTTAAGACCTTCGTCGCCGCCCGTATGTAATGGTCGCCTTTATATCCCATGCGATGCTTCGCCGCAACCGGGAGGATCAATATTGCCGCGCCTGAGCAACAACCCGATGAAGGGATCATCGGATTTCCGGCAACCGGAGAAGATCACCGTCACGTCGGTCGTCTACATCCCGTATCTTGAGGGCTACTGGGAACAGGCGCTCCCTGTCCTGAAGGTCTGTTTCAACAGCCTGCGCCGCTCGACCTCGATCCCGTTCGACCTGATGGTGTTCGACAACGGCAGCGCCCCCGAAGTGCGCGATTACCTGACGGAAGCCAACGAATCGGGGCTGATCCAGTACCTGATCCTCTCGGAACACAACATTGGCAAGGTCGGGGCGTGGAACGTGATGTTCGGCGCGGCGCAGGGCGAATACGTCGCCTTCATGGACAGCGACGTGCTGTTTTTACCGGGCTGGCTGGAAGAATCGCTGCGGCTGCTGGAGGCGTTCCCCAAAGCCGGAACGGTCACGGCGCAGCCGGTGCGCGAGATTCCCGAATATTTCCCCGCGATGAACGCGGCGGCGCTGCGGGACGCGCCTGCCGAGCAGGACATCCACGTCGAACAGGGCGCGTTCGTCCCGGCGCACTATCACACGGCGCTGCGGCTCGGCTTGGGCGATACGGTCGAGAAGTATCAGACTATCCGGCGTCAGGAGGACGTGCGCCTGTCGAGAGGCGATACGAGCGCGTATATCGCCGGGTCGCATTTTCAGTTCCTGACGCGCAAAGCCCTGCTCCGCGAGATTTTCCCGCTGCCGGTCACGACTCCGGTGGGGTCGGTCGACGAGCCGAAATTTGACCGGGGCGTGAACGAGCGGGGCGGCTGGCGGCTTTCGACCCTCGACTACTACGTGCACCACATGGGAAACCGGCTGCCGACCGCCGAGACGGATTTCGACGGCTTGAGCTGGTTTGACACTGCCGCGCTGCTCGCCGCTGCCGGAGACGAAACCGACGTGAGTGCACCCGCCGCCGCGCAGACGGTCGAAAATCCGCTGGTCAGAGCAATGCTGAGATGGAGCCTCGTCCGGCGCGTACTGAGATACCTGCACCGAACAACCCACCGCCTGCTGCTGGAACAGCGCTAGCCGTCTTGTCGCCTGTCACTCGCCAATCTCGGCGAGATGTTCGGCGGCGATGAAAGCGAAGGTCAGCCCGGCGCTGAGCGTGCCGCCGCCGCCGGGATAGCCGCCCGCCAGCGGGCTGCCCGCGCTGTTGCCGACCGCATACAAGCCCGGAATGACTTTTCCCCACACGTTCACGACCTGCGCCATCGGGTTGACGTGCAGCCCGCCGCAGGTGCCGAGCGCGCCGGGCCAGATTTGCGTGCCGTAGAAGGGCGGCTCGATGATCGGCGCGAGGCAGGCGTTGGCAAGGTCGGTGCGGGAACTGTCGCCGCCGGTGAGCCGGTCGAAAGCTGATTCGCCCCGGTGAAAATCGGGGTCGATGCCCTGCGCCGCAAGCTGATTGAACCGCTCGACGGTGGCGTCCAACCCATCGGTGTCCAGCCCAAGCATCCCGGCAAGCTCGCGCAGGCTGTCCGCCTGATGAATCCAGGGCGGCAGCTTACTGCCGGGCGGGAACGACGCCAGCGAGTAGCGGCTGCGGTGCGCCGAATCGACTATCGCGTAGCTGGGGATGTTGAGGTACTCGAACGTGCCCGTGTCGAAGGTGTAGAACGCCCGCGTGACGGCATCGTAGGGACCCGCCTCGTTCATGATGCGCATACCGCGCTTGTTGACCACGATTGCGCCCGGTCGCCCCAGCTCGGTCGCCAGCGCGTTGATCGCCGTCTCGTGCTCGATGTCGTAGTAGACGGGCCAGCCCCAGCGCTCGTTCATGTGCCGCAGCCCCGCGCCAATCGCCATGCCCATCAGGTGACCGTCGCCCGTGTTGGTCGGCACGGCGCTGGTGTAATAGAGCGGTCCGCGCAGGAAGCCGCTGACCATCGCCTGATTGTGGTCGAAGCCGCCCGTCGCCAGGATCACGCCGCGATTCGCCTTGACGTTCAGCTCACCGTCGGGGGTTTCGGCGGCGACGCCGACCACAACGCCATCCTCGTCCACGACCAGCCGCTTCGCCGCCGTCTCCAGCATGATGTCCACACCGTAGGCGCGGGCAGCTTCCGTCATCACGTGCGTCAGTCCCTCGCCCACAATTGGCTCTCCGTTTTCGTTCACCGGCTGGAGCGAGCGTCCGCGCGGCTTGCCGCCGGGGAACGACGGGTAGTAGTCGTTGAAGTTGGGCAGGAAGTCCCACTCCACACCGATTTCCCGCAGGAAGGCAATCGCCCGGTTGCAGTGATCGACGAAGCTCTCGCACAGCACCGGGTCAGCCTGCCCAAGCGTCGCGTGCCTGATGTATTCGAGCGCTTCCTCGCGCGAGTCGGCAATCCCGGCTGCGCGCATGTTGTCGTTATTGGGAATCCACAGCCCGCCGCCGGAGATCGCCATCGTACCGCCGACCGTCGGCGCTTTTTCCAGCACGACGGCGCTCATCCCCAGGTCTGCCGCGCGCAGCGCCGCCATCAACCCGGTTCCGCTGCCGACCACGACCACGTCGGCTGTCCGATGCCAGATGATCGTCTCGGCGGCGTGGGCATTGTAGCCCTGGCTGGCGAGTGTGAGCGTCGAACCCTGCCCGTCCGAGGCATCCGGCGTTTCCAGCAGCCCCTTGCGCAGCGCGTACTGTACCAGATCGGCGCGGTGGTTCAGCCCCAGCTTCTGCATCAGCCGCTGGCGATAGGTGTCGACCGTTTTGGCGCTGATGAACAGCCGCTCGCCAATTTCGCGGCTGGAATAGCCCTGCACCGTCAGGATCAGGACTTCGTACTCGCGCTCGCTTAGCGATTCCAGGCGGTTCTCAGTCTGTGTGCCGTTGCCGCGATGATAGTCGAGCAGGTGGTGGATGGCTTGCCCGTCGAAATACGGCTCGCCCGCGTACACCTGCCGGATCGCCTGAATGAGTTCTTCGTCGGCGGCGCTCTTGAGCACGTAGCCGGAGCTTCCGCCCCGAATCGCCCGCAGGACGTACTGTTCCTCCGAGTGCATGGTCAGCACCAGCGTCCGAATGCCGCGATAATGCGTCGTCAGGTACTGGAGCACGTCCAGCCCGCTCATGCCTGGCATGGTCAGGTCGAGCACGACAATATCCGGCTTCAGCACGTCTAGCTGGCGCAGCAGGTCGCTTCCGTCAGACGCTTCGCCGATCACCTCGATGTCGGGTTCAACGTGCAGGAGCGCGCGCAGCCCGGCGCGCAAGAGTGAGTGGTCGTCCACCAGGATGACCCGAATTTTCGGCTTCATAGCGCTTCAGCTTTCATATCCGCATCCACGTCCACCCGCAGGCGCGTCCCCTGCCCCGGACTGGATGCCAGCGTAAATGTCCCACCGATCAGCTCCACGCGCTCGCGGATGCCCAGCAGCCCGACGCCGCTCTCGCCGGTCTTGAGCACCGACGCGAGGTCGAAGCCGCGCCCGTTGTCGACCACGCTCAGGCTGACGGCGTCGGAGACCTGCTCCAGCCGCACGTAGACTTTGGTGGCGGCGGCATGGCGCGCGACGTTGGTCAGCGCTTCCTGAACCATCCGGTACAGGGCGAGTTCGGTGTCGCGCGGAAGGCGGAAATCTTCCGAGACATCGACATCAAACTCCACGTCGATGTCGGCTTTGTTGCGAAAGGTCTTGATGTGCCCGTCGAGCGTCGGCACGAGTCCCAGATCGTCGAGCATGGCGGGGCGCAGGTCGCGCGCCAGACGGCGCACTTCTTCCAGCGTGTTGACCACGATCTCGCGCAGCTCCTGGGCGTGCGCCGCCACCGCGTCCCAGTCGCGCAGCCGTTCCAGCACCTTCAACTGAATCAGCAGGGTGGTGAGCGCCTGTCCGGTCTCGTCGTGAAGCTCGCGGCTGATGCGCTCGCGCTCCTGTTCCTGAGCAGTCACCGCCTGGGCGACGAATTTCGTCCGTGTCGCCTCGCGCAGCTTCAGTTCTTCCCACAGCGTCGCGCTTTCGACGGCGACGGCAAGCTGGTTGCTCGCCGCGTTGAGCAGCGACGACGCATTCTCGTCGATCAAATTCGGGCGCTGGCAAAAGACCAGCAGCAGCCCCTTGACTTCGTCGCGCACACGAACCGGCATCACCGAATAGGACTGGAAGCCGCAGCGCGGTGCGGCGGCAGCCACGAGCGCCGTGAGGGCACCGGCTTCGTCCGCTGCCGGAGTCGTCAGCCGGTCGCGCACCGCCGCACTCACGGCGTTGATCAGGCACGCGGGTGTCTGGTAATCGGCAGCCACCGCCAGCGCGCCACCCGGCGCGGGCCACAGCACCAGCCCGGCGTCCGCATGGATCGCCTCGGCGATGCGCGCCAGCCCCGCCGAGAGGATGCCGTCGGCGAGCGTCGTGCTGGCAGACATCCCCGCCAGCGCGTACAGCAGGGACAGCTCCTCGTTGCTCGCCGTCAGTTGCAGATTGGTGGCTTCCAGCGTCAACTGCGAGCGCACCAGCCGGTCGATCATCATGTTGAACGAGCGCGCCAGCTCGCCCAGTTCGTCGTCCGCCCACACGGTCACACGCTGCGAGAGGTCGCCCTGATGCACGCGGCGGGCGACCCGCGTCATGTCGCGGACGGGGCGGGTGAGCACGACCGTCAGCAGCCAGGCGATGAAAAACCCGACGATGACCGAGAGCGCGGCGACGAAAATCGGCTCGCTCAACTCCATCGTCGGGCTGGAAACGCCCTCGCCCAACAGGTGGCTCATGCGGACGTGGAACCAGATCAGCGCGCAGAACCCGGCAGCGCCCAGCGCGCTGACAACGATCCCGATGATCTTGGCGCGCAACGGGACACGTCCCGCCCACGCCCAGAACTGCTTACCGACCCGATTGACGACCGTCTCTGGCACGCTTACTTCCTCGGCTGCGACATCACTGATGCATCTCCGAGCCTACGGGAATCTGACCGCCTGCGCCAGTGACCTCTGACCGCTTCGTCGCGTGAGTTTAGTCCCCTCCGGGCGCGCTCACTGGCGCGGCGCGCCGTTCTGCACCCACAGCGTGAGCTTTACCAGCTCGTCCGGCGTGAACTCCACCGGGTGATCGGTCGTGACCAGGTGCATGATGACGCCGCTGTTTTCGGGGTCGGATGGGGTGATGGCGGGCAGCGTCGTGCCGCCGAGCAGCGCCGTGTCGTAGCTGGACAGGTCGAGGTTCGACAGCGGCGTCGTGCCGCCGTGACAGAATGCGCACTTGACCTCAAGCAGCGCGCCTACGCCGTCATCCCAGCTTGTCATCGGCGAGTCGAACGACGCCGGAACGGTCGTCGGGGCGAGCGCCGGGGCGAAGGCGTGGACTTCTTCGACGGGCGGCGGCTGCGTCTCTATCGCCGTATGCTGGGAGGTCACGAATATCGCCAGCAGCAGCACCGCGACCACCGCGACGCCGCCGTAGACGCCCAGGAACAGCCGACGCCGCCAGCCGTACCAGCGGTCGCGCCGGGGCGCTGCTTCGGATTCTTCCGCGCGCTCCGCCAGCTCCAGCGGGTGCTCCTCGCGCATTTCTTCTTCGCTCAGAGAACCCGTGAACATGCTCTTGTTAAAGCGGCGGATATGGACGTGATACATATGCCAGACGATGATCGCCAGCACCGCCAGCAGCGCCTCGCCACTGTGGACGGCTTTCGCCGCCGGGACAAACTCGCCGGGCAGCGTCTCGGTCACGGCAATCGGCTTCCACAGGACGAAGCCGGTCACGATCATGACAATCGTGCCCCATACCAGCGCGATGTACTCGAACTTCTCCTCGAAGGTGTACCTGCCCTGCTGCGGGCGCTGTTCGCGCCTGCCCAGGTTGTACTGAATGGCGCGGACGATGTTGCGCAGGTCGTCCAAGCCCAGCATCAGGTCGGGCTTGAAGTGCCGGACGATCAGGTTGTAGCCGATCCGCCCGATGTGGTAAATCGTCTCCAGGATCAGCGTGGTCGCGGCGATCCGGTGGATGATGCGGACGTGCTCGATGCCGCCCAGCGCGTTGATGAGCGCGAACGAGATTTCGTTCTGCGCGAATTTCTGCACCAGCCCGGTGATCGCCAGCGTGGTAAAGACCAGCACCAGCAGCCAGTGTTCAGCCCGGTACGCCCGCGTAAATCGGAGAAAACGGCGCTCGTGTTCCATCATTTATGATCCTTGTCACGTTCCGACCGCCGCCGCCGCACGTCCGATACGACGAACAGCGCCAGCGCACCGATAACCCCCGGAATTGCCACCGTGTACGCGAGGTTGGCAATGGCGACGATGGGCGTCCGCTCGAAGGTCGGCGGGTAGTGGCTCATCCATGCTGAGGGGAAATTCACGGTCGCGTTCGGGTGGCAGCGCTGGCACGTGCTGACCAGATTCTCCTTTATCACAGGGCTGTCCGCGCTTTCGACGGACGCGATGTTGTGGACGCCGTGACAGTCGACGCACACCGGCGCGTTGAACGACTGGTCGGGCGCGGTCTGCTGGAAGATAGTCACGGTCGTGCCGTGAAAGTCGGATACGTAGGTGTCAAACACGTCGGTGCTGATGTCGTACTTCGCCATCAGCGTCTCGTCGGCGTGGCAGTTGGCGCAAATCTGCGGCGAGAACAGGCGGAACGGTCCGGTCGACGGTCCCTGCGTGTTGTGGACGCCGTGACAGTCGGCGCAGGTCGCCGCGTCGTTGTTGCCGCTGAGGACGGACTGCCCATGCGTGCTTTCGGAATAGCGCGCGTAAATCTCGGAATGGCAGGTAGAACACATCTGCGCGCTGATCGCGGCACTGCCGGGGAGCGGCTGATGAGTGATTTCGTCGGTCAGGCGCTGGACGCCGTGCGCCGTGTGACAGTCGGCGCAGGTCGCGCCGTTTTCGTTGCCGCGCGCCAGCACGCCGACGTGCAGGTCGTTGCGCGTCTCGTCGTACATATCGGTATGGCAGCGGGCGCAGCTCGTGGACAGGTCGATGACCAGCTCGCGCGAGGTCTTTGCCGTCACTTCGGCGTGCGGGTATTCGTTCATGCCCACGTGACAGCGGACGCAGCGGTAGCCTTCCGTGCCGTGCTGACCATGCACCGACTCGCTGTATTCTTGCTCGTCAACCGTGACCGAGATCACTTCGCCGTCCGCCAGCGTCATCTGAAGGTACGGGCTTTCGTGACAGCCAAGACAGTACTCGGCGGGTGGCGGCTCGTCGCCTTCGTAGCGGATCACATCCGACGCCGCCGTGTCGAAGATCGAGACATACGGGGTCGCCTGAGCGCCGCCCGCTGTCCCGGTTGATTCGGCGGCGGGCGCTTGATCAAATACGGAGGTGAAGCGCGTGGCTTGCGGCGCAGCAGCGCCGCCGGGTGCGGGCGTCGTGGCTTGGGGTTGATCGAACACGGACGCGAAGCGCGTTACCTGCGGCGCGGTGGTGCTGGCTGGCTCCGGCGTGGTCGCGGGAGCCTGCGCCTGTCCCTGCCCCGGCTGGTCGAACACCGACGTGAACCGCGTCACCTGCGGAACGGGAGTTGCCGTTTCAGTTTCAGCCGCCGACGTGCCGGTCGAAGTCGCGGTCGCCGTTGCTGTTGCCGTCGCCGATCTATCCGCTGTCAGGGGCAGCGACGTTGGCGAAGATGCCGCCTGATCGAATATGGAGACGAAGCGGGTGGACGGGGGAACAGGCGTCGGCGCTCCGCCGCTCTGTGCCTCTGTGACCGAGACCAGCGCGAACCCGCTGAACACGAGGATCAAACCGATGATCAGGAGTGTCCAGCCGGGGCTGCGTCGAAACAGTCGTGGGATGCGTGATGTCATAGCCGGGTCCAAGCCGAGAACGCTTTTCAGGGGCAGGACTGCCACTTGCGGCAGCCCTGCCCGAAATTACAGGTGACGGCGAACCGTCACCATCAATTCAAACTAGTTCGACTCCAGGGTCGCCAGATGGTTCGCCGCCAGGAAGCCGAAGGTCGAGCCTGCGCCAACCGTGCTGCCGCCACCAGGATAACCAGCGCCCATCGGGCTGCCGGAAGCGTTGCCGACTGCGTACAGACGCGGGATCGGCGCGCCCCACACGTCAAGCACCTGAGCGTTCTCGTTGATCTGCAAGCCGCCGGAGGTTCCCAGCGAGCCGGGGTACACGTTCACTGCGAAGAACGGACCCTCGGTCAGCGGAGCAAGGTTCGGGTGCGGGATGTCGGTGCGGGCGCGGTCGCCGCCGGTGAGCTGGTCGAAGGCGGATTCGCCGCGATGATAGTCGGGGTCGAGTCCCTGCGCCGCGAACTCGTTGAAGCGCGTGACGGTAGCTTCGAGCGCCACCGGGTCGATCCCCAGCGCGGTCGCCAGGTCAGCCAGCGTGTCCGCCTGCTTGATCCAGCCAGGCACTGCTTCCCCAGCCGGGTTGTAGGCGAGCGAGTAGTTCTTGCGGTAGTTGGAATCGACGATGAAGTAGGCGGGGATGTTCTCATAGGCGTGCACGCCGTTATCCCACGAGAAGAACGTGCGCGACGCATCGTCGTAAGGACCTGCTTCGTTGAAGAAGCGATGACCCTTGCTGTTGACCACGAGTCCGCCCGGCTTGCCCAGCTCCAGCGTGAGCGCTGGCAGGCTGAATTGCCCTTCTTCGTTATAGTACACGGGCCAGCCCCAGTGCTCGTTCATGTTGCGCAGGTTCGCGCCCAGCGCCATGCCCATCAGGTGACCGTCGCCGGTGTTGGTGCGCACCGCGCTCGGATAGTAGATGGGTCCGCGCAGGAAGTGGGCGACCATTTCCGCGTTGTGATCGAAGCCGCCGGTGGCGATGACGACGCCGCGATGCGCGCGCACGTTGAATGCCGCGCCTTCTTGCTCCGCCGCCACACCCAGCAGGTCGCCTTCGGGGCTGAGGATGAGCTGCTTGGCAGGCGTGCCGAAGATGTACTCCACGCCGATGGCTTCACCAGCGTTCTGGAGCATCCGGGTGAGCGCGCCGCCGCCGCTGACGCCTTCAATGCTGGAAATCGGGGCGAGCTGACGCCCTTCCGGCTTGCCGCCATCCCACATCGGGAAATAGTCGTTGAAGGTCGGCGACAGTTTGAAATCCAAGCCCTGGCTGCGCAGGAAGTCGATCATCAGGTTGACGTTGTCGACGTAGGCTTCCATGAGCGCCTGATTGCTCTGCCCGAACGTGGTCTGGCTGAGGTACGTCAGCGCTTCTTCGCGCGAATCGGGGATTCCGGCTTCCTGCATACGGAAGTTGTTCGGAACCCAGATGCCGCCGCCGGAAATACCGGTCGTGCCGCCGCCGGTGCTGGCTTTTTCCAGCACGACCGCGCTCAGACCGTTCGCCACCGCGCGCAGAGCCGCAACCTGCCCGGTTCCGCTGCCCACGACGACGACATCGACTTCTTTTGCCCAGCTAACATCCTGCGCTCGCGCGACTTGCGGCTTGCCGAACCCGCCGAGCAAGCCAGCGCTTGCCGCGACGGTCCCGGTGACCGCAGCCCCCTTCAGGAAGCCACGTCTGGACAGTGGTTGATTCTTCTCGCTCATTGTTTTAATACTCCTTATTCAACCGGGGCGCGCTTCATTCGCGCCCTCTAATTGCCTGGTGGGGTGGCGGTGGGAGTGGGTTCCGGCTTGATCCCCATGTAGGGCGACGGAAACTCGTAGTTGTGGCACTCCCAGCATAAAAGCGTGCTCTGGCTGTGAACACGGTGACAGCTATAGCACTCCAGATTGGTGTAATGCGGCGGCTGGTGCGGATTCGCCGAATGTCCCTTGGCTTGGGCATCGGTCACGCCCAGATCGGTTGTGCGCCACGCGATTTGATCGTAGCTGCCGTGCTCGTGGCACTTGAAGCACGTATCCATCGAAATGCGCTCACGGGTGAGCGGCTGCTGGTAGTTGTTTTGCAGATACGCCAGCGTATCCTGAACCTGCTGCTCCAAGCCGTAGTCATGGCAATCGGTGCAGGTGATCTCGCGCGCCGAATGGGCGCTCGCCAGCATGTCGGAGGCTTGCAGGGAATCGACGTAAGACTGCATGATGTGACAGTTTCCGCAGGAATCCGCGCTGGGGTTTCCCACGCGCGCGCCCCAGAAATGACTCCACACAGCCGCCGTTCCCACCACAGCCAGCAAAATGGCGAGCACGAGCAGTCGTGCGACGCCTTTCGCAAGCCGTTTGACGGTGCGCCCAAAACCTCGCGCTATCCGTTGCCGTTTGGACATAAACCGCATACCTCGTTTCGCGCCCGGTCTCGTGTGGCGCTGATCGTCCTAACTATTCATTATGGGGATTGCCCTGTCGGTGTCTGTCGGGCAAAGCGAGACGGATGCTGTCCGAAATTTCCCTACACCCTGCTACGCGCGCGTGTGGGGCAATAAAAAAGCGCCTCTGGATGTCCAGAAGCGCTTCATTTGACTGCCTTCAGAGGGGATTGATGCTCCCATCCGGTTACGACATGATCAAGCCGCCGTCCACGTTGATCGTCTGCCCGGTGATGTAATCCGCCGCGCTTGAGGCGAGGAACAGCACCAGACCCACCACGTCGTCCGGCGTGCCGACGCGCCGCATCGGGATTTTCTGGTCGATCCACTCGTCGATCAACTCGCCCTCTTTGTAGCTGCCCAGCAGCGCCCCAGGCTTTGTCGTTGTACTTCCACATATCGGTCGCAATGATTCCGGGCGCGATGGCGTTGACCGTGATGCCGTGCGGCGCAAGCTCTTTAGCAGGCTCTGTGTGATGCCGACGACGCCCATCTTGCTGGCGGCGTAGTGCGGCGTATAGATGAAGCCGTCAGCGCGGCTGACCGGAGCCGGTGTTGACGAGCTTGCCGAAGCCCTGCTTGAGCATGTAATGCGCCGCCGCCTGGCAGCAGAGGAACACGCCTTTCGTGTTCACATCCATCACCAATCCCACTCGTTTTCGCTGAGTTCTTCGAGCGGCTTGATCGTGATCACGCCCGCGTTCTGGAACGAGACATCAATCTGCCCGAAACGCTCGAAGGTCTTGGCGTACAGAGCTTCAACCTCATCCTTTTTCGTCACGTCGAGCACGAACGAGAGCGATTCACAACCCATCTGGCGGATTTTCTCCGCGACGCCATGCACCGCATCTCGTTCGACGCGACGACGACGGATGCGCCCTCGTCGGCAAAACGCAGCGCGACGCCTTCGCCAATTCCTCGGCTCGCGCCCGTCAGTACAACAACTTTTCCCGTAAAGCGGTGTGAATTCTCCATGAATTTTCCTCCGGACTCGCGGGTTTTCTCATAGCCAGTTCTTCGGCGGTGGCGTGATCGGTCACGAGTACGTGTATCCACCCGCCGAGCAACGCGCCGCGAATCGCCGCCGTTTTGCGCTCGCCCCCGGCGACGCCGACCGTCCGGCGCACGCGCTTGAGCTGTTCGAGACTCATGCCGATCACGCGCTTGTCGAGCGTTGAAGCGACGCTCTGTCCGTCAGCGTCGAAGAAGCGAAGGCAGACATCGCCCACCGCGCCCTGTTCGCGTAAGGCTTCCAGTTCCTCAGTCGAATAGACATTACCGCTCTGGGCAAGGAAACGTGATGGCTCGATGCCGCCGACGCCGACCAGCGCCAGCGTCACGTCCTCGAACTGGTTGAGCGTGTCCTGAATGTAGGGGTCGGACAGCAGAATGTCACGGCTGTCGCTGCTGCCGACGATGCCGGGGGCGGGGAGCATGATCGGTCGCCCATTGACCAGCCCGGCGATCTTGCGGGTCAGTTGGGTGGCGTGGGCTTCGGCGTTGGGGTTGCCAACGCCGCCCAAAATCTGGATGACGCGCGTGTTCGACATGCGGTTGAGCGGCTGCATGGCATTCGCCATCGCCAGCAAGGTCTCACTCCACGACGAAATGCCGATGACCTCGTCCTCGCGCACGGTCGTTTCGAGGTAGTAGGCTGCCGCCGCGCCCAGGTTGCGCAGAAGCTGCCCGTTCTCGTCGGAATTGTCGACCACGATCACGTCGCGCAGGTGATAGCGGGCGCGAATCTGCTCCTCAAGCTCCGGGTAATAGCCGATGGGCGTGCTCACGGTGATGCGCACGATCTTGTCGTCGAGCGCGCGCTTCAACAGGCGCGATACCCCGGCTTGCGAAAGCTCCAGGCGTTGGGCGATCTCGGTCTGCTTCAGGTTTTCCATGTAATACAAGTTTGCGACCTTCGCCATCAGGCGCAGTTCTTCCAGACGTCCCACGATCTTTTCCCCGCTGGTGTCATGTATCGATCACTATGGATTATACCTGACGCGGGTGGTACTTCGTGCGCTCCACCGCTTCGCACCAGCCAGCATAGAGCGCTTCGCGCCGGGCTGGTGGCATTTGCGGCTCAAATCGGTCGATGGAACGTGGAAGCGAGGCAATCACTGCTTTCGACTCCCAGCAGCCGAGCGTCAGCCCGGCGAGATAGGCTGCCCCCAGCGCCGAGAGTTCCGGCGTGTTGTTGCGCTGCACCGGCACGCCCAGAATGTCCGCCTCGAACTGCATAAGCTGGCGGTTGCGCGTGACTCCGCCGTCCGCCAGCAGCATATGGATTGGCGAATCGCATTCGCGCTGCATCCCGTCGAACACGTCGCGGATTTGGTAGGCAATCGATTCGATCACCGCCCGCGACACCTGCTGCGGGGTCGTGCCGCGCGTCAGCCCGGTGATCGTGCCGCGCGCCGCATCATCCCAGTGGGGCGCGCCCAGCCCGGCGAACGCCGGGACGAAGTACACGCCGTCGCTGCTCTCGACCTGCTCCGCCAGTTCCGCGACCTTGCCCGGTGCGCCCAGCCCCAGCAAATCGGACAGCCACTGCACTGCCGCGCCGGTCACGGTGATATTGCCTTCCAGCGCGTAGGTGGCGTCGGGAGCGCCCCAGGCGACGGTCGAGGACAGACCGATCTGCGACGTTTTGCGCCGCCGGGTCGGCGTCATCAGCGAGCTGCCTGTGCCGTGCGTGGCTTTGACCGCGCCCGGCTCGAAGCCCGCGTGCCCGAACAGGGCGGCGTGCGAGTCGCCGATCATGCTGGCGACGGGAAGCCCCGCCGGAAGCCTGCCCAGCGCCACCGTCTCGCCGAAAACTGAGGCGGAGGGGCGAACTTCCGGCAGCGCCGCCAGCGGCACGCCGAAGGTGTCGAGCAGGGTTTCATCCCAGGCGAGCGCGTCGATGTTGAACAACTCGGTGCGCGAGGCGTTGCTCATGTCGGTGCGGTGCTGCCTGCCGCCGGTCAGATTCCAGAGCAGCCAGCTATCGACCGTCCCGACGCAGATGTCGCCGTCCGCCGCCCGGCGCTTCCCATCGGGCGTGTGGTCGAGCAGCCAGCGGAATTTCGCCGCCGTGAACATCGGGTCGAGCACCAGCCCGGTGCGCTGAAGCACTTCCGCCTCGAATTCCGGCGTGCGCAGCGCGGCGACCAGCGGCGTCGTGCGACGGCACTGCCAGCTCACCAGCGGACCGACCGGCTTCCCGGTGCTGCGCTCCCAGGCAATGCCCGATTCGCGCTGGTTGCTGACCGCGACGCCGATGAGTCCGGGATTGCCCGCCGCTTTGAGGCAGGCGTCGATGGCGCGCGTCACACTTTGCCAGACAGCGGCGGCGTCCTGCTCGACCCATGCGGCTTGCGGAAAGGAGATGTCGACCGGCTGCGACGCCATTTTGACGACTTCGCCGTCCTGGTCGACCAGAATGACCTTGGTGTTGGTCGTGCCCTGATCAATTGCGAGGATGTATTCTTCTGCCATAAAGCTCATTTTTCCTTTGGACGAGCGCGACCGCCGTCCGGTGAATATCGTCGGCGCTCAGGTGAAAATAATCCAGCAGCCAGGCAGGATCGCCAGTCGGGGCGAATACGCCCGGCACACCCATGATCCGCATGATCACCGGCTCGTTCTGGCTGACGACTTCCGCGACCGCGCCACCCAGGCCCCCAAAGACCGTATGCTCCTCGACGGTGATGATAGCGCCGGTTTCCTGCGCGGCGGCGATCACCGCCTGCTCGTCCAGCGGGCGAACGGTCGCCATATTGAGCACGCGCGCCTCGATGCCAGCGTCCGCCAGCATCCGCGCCGCGTCCAGGGCGCGCGTCACCATCACGCCGTTGGCGATGATCGTCACGTCGCCGCCCTGACGCATCAGCGCTGCCTTGCCGATCTGGAACCGGTAGTCGTCGGGGTGAACGATGGGGATGCCCATGCGGCTTAGGCGCAGAAACACGGGACCCTGGAACTCGGCGGCGGCGTAGACCGCCTGCGTCGTCTCGACCGGGTCGGCGGGGACGACGACAGTCATATTGGCGATGGCGCGCGTCCAGGCGATGTCCTCAATCGAGTGATGGGTCGGACCAAGCTGCCCGTAAGCCATGCCGCTGCTGATGCCGACCAGCTTGACATTGGTATTGGCATAGGCGACATCGACCTTGATCTGTTCCAGCGCCCGCGCCGTCAGAAAGCACGACGCCGAGCAGACGAACGGAATCTTGCCCGTGTTCGCCAGCCCCGCGCCAATGCCGATCAGCGTTTGCTCGGCGATGCCAACGTTGACCAGGCGCTCCGGGAATTTGACCTGGAAGCCATCGGTCTTGCTGGAGCCGACCGAGTCGTTGTTGACGACCACGACTTGCGGGTTGGTTTCCCCCAGCGCTTCGATGGCATTGGCGAAGGCTTCACGACAGTCGTACAGCCTCGGATTCATGGTTTCTCCGCTTTAAGTTCGAGATCGAGTTCCCTGAGCGCCGCTTCCAGCTCGGCATCGGTCGGCACGTGATGATGCCAGCCCACCTGATCTTCCATGAACGAGACGCCCTTCCCTTTATGGGTATGGGCGATGATGCAGCTCGGCTTCCCCGGCGTAAACGGCACCGCGTCGAACACGTTGAGCAGCGCCCGATAATCGTGCCCGTCGACTTCGCGCACCGACCAGTTGAACGCCGCCCATTTATCGGCGAGCGGCTCGACCCTGACGGTGTTGGCGACGGTATCGCCCTGCTGAAGCCGTTGGCGTCAACGATCACGACCGGGTTATCCAGCCCGCGATGCCCGGCATTCAGGGCGGCTTCCAGTTGCTGCCTTCCACAAGCTCGCCGTCGCCAGTCAGCACATATACCCGGTAATCAGCATGATCATTTTCGCGCGCCGATGGCGATCCCACACCGACCGGCAAGCCGTGACCGAGTGGTCCCGTGTTCGTCTCGACGCCGCGCACCTTGTTGCGGTCGGGATGCCCGTTCAGGGGTGAGAGCGGCTGCATGTAAGTGTCGAGTTCGTCGCGCGGGAAGAAGCCGCGAAAGGCGAGCGTGGTGTAGAGCGCCCCGGAGCAGTGTCCCTTGCTGAGGATGAAGCGGTCACGATCCGGCGCGGTCGGATGTTGAGGATCGATCTTCAGGACCGCGAAATACAGCGTGGTCAGAATATCGGCGGCGGAAAAGTCGCCGCCGGGGTGTCCCATCCCGGCGCGGTGGATGATTTGCAGGTCACGGCGACGAATTTCATTTGCCTGCGCCTGTAGAAAGGCGATGAGGTCGGGCGTGCGGTCGGTCAAGGTTGTTCCTGTGGGTCAAATTGTCGATGCTTGAATATATATTCCTTTGTGAACGCATATTCAAGCCCCAATTTACTTCTTCTCCGAAGGGTTGTCAAGCGCACGGCGCCTCGCGTAAGCTAGTTTGCACAAAAGTGCTTACCAGTCGCTTGACACCGACGTTTGATGCTGACATGTCCTACGTCATCATCTCGAACGAGATGGATCTCTCGGTTGGCTCGACGCTGGCGCTGACTTCGGTGACCGGCGGCATCGGCGGTGTCATCGGGACGCTGGTCGGCGCGATCTTCATCGCCACGCTGCTCAACGGTCTGGTGATTCTCAACGTCACGTCATTCTGACAGCAGGTGTTGATGGGCTTGGTCGTGCTGGCAGCGGTCGCTATCGACAAGTACCGCAAGCGGCTGTCGGGCGAATAGAGATATACAAATGCCTTCTCTCGCGCAGAGATTCGGGCGCTGCCCAAGCCGCCCGCGCCGGGAGAAGGCACTTTGCTTCACGGGGCGAATCAATTTCGCCTCGTGAAGTGCTGCCGCGTTTTTAAACCTCGCAGTTTTCGTCGGCGCAGCTATCCATGCTGGCTTCGGCGATCTCGACCAGCGGGTGAGCATCCGCCCATGTCTGTTCCAACGCCTGCAGGAACAGCTCTGCGGGCTGCGCGCCGGAGACGGCGTATTTCTCGTCAAACATGAAGAAGGGAACGCCCCGGCTGCCCAGTAGATGCGTCCGCCGCGCTTCGGCGCGGACTTCGGCGGCGTAGGTATCGCCGCGCAGCATGGTCAGGATTTCCTCCCGATCCAGTCCGACTTCCTCGCCAAGCCGCGCCAGCGTAATCTCGTGATCGCTGACGACCAAGCCCTCGGTGAAATAGGCTTTCTGAAGCGCTCCTTCATTTCACCTGCAAGCCGTGCGCGGCAGCCAGGTGGATCAGGCGGTGCGCGTCCAGCGAGTTGACCGGGCGGGCGCGGTCGAAGCGGTATTCGAAACCCTCCGCCGCTGCCAGCGCCGTCACGCGGGCGTGGGCGGCTTCCGCCTGCTGGCGGCTCATGCCGTAGCGTTCCATCAGCATGTCGTTGGCGCTACCGGCGTACTCGCGCGGCGCGGTCGGGTCAAGCTGGAAGCTGCGCCAGATCACCTCGACCTGATCGCCGTGCTCGAACTGCTTCAGGGCGGTCTCGAACCGACGCCGCCCGATGTAGCACCAGGGACAGGCAATATCCGACCAGATTTCAACCTTCATGGCATCTCCTACACATATGACAATACCACTCGGCAACGGGGGACGTTAACTTATCTGGGTGTGCGGCTCTTCAAGCTGCGCCAGCAGCGTCTCGGCAATCGCGCCGAGCGCGGCGAGCTGCTCGTCCGTCAGCACCTCCGTGACGTAGCGCTGGACGGCGCGCTCGTGGCAGGCGCGCGCTTCAGCGACGAGCCTGCGCCCGGCGTCGGTGACGCGGACGACCGAGCCGCGATTATCCTCAAGACATTCGGCGCGCGTGACCAGCCCGCGTTCTTCCATGCGCCGAAGCTGGTGCGAGAGTCGGCTTTTTTCCCACGCCAGCCCGCAGCGCAGCGCCAGCGCCCGAACCGAGTCGTCCGCCGATTCGGTCAGGGCGACCAGAATCTCGAAATCCGCTTCGGACAAGCCGGTCTTGTGGGCGAGTTCGCGGTTGAGGCGCGCCGCCAGCAGGACGCGCATCCGCTGGTAGCTTGCCCACGCCGCTCGCTGCGTGTCAGTCATTCCAGATTTGGACATACCACGAGTATACCGCTTAATGGTTGACGTGTCAACCGAATGTGGTATACTCGTGGTTGATACGTCAACAAAAGGAATTGCCGCTCATGAATTATGGTCATCCGCTCCAGTTCGGAACCTTCATCACGCCGTCCAACCGGGCGTCGGAACAGGTGGTCGCGCTGGCGCGGCTCAGCGAAGAACTCGGCTACGATCTGGTCACGTTTCAGGATCACCCGTACCAACCCGCGTTTCTCGACACCTGGACGCTGATGACGTGGGTCGCCGCTCAGACCGAGCGCATCCACGTCGCGCCCAACGTGCTCAATCTGCCACTGCGACCCCCGGCGGTGCTGGCGCGCGCGGCGGCAAGCCTCGACCTGCTTTCCGGCGGGCGGCTCGACCTCGCGCTCGGCGCGGGCGCGTTCTGGGATGGCATCAAGGCGATGGGCGCGCGCCAGCTCACGGCGGGCGAGGCGGTCGATGCGCTCAGCGAAGCCATCGACATCCTGCGCAGCGTGTGGGATGTCGCCGACCGCTCGCACCTGCGCATCGACGGCAAGTATTACCAGATCAACGGGATGCGGCGCGGACCGCTGCCCGCCCACACCATCCCGATCTGGATTGGCGCGTACAAGCCCCGGATGCTGCGGCTCGTCGGTCAGAAAGGCGACGGCTGGCTGCCGTCGCTCGGCTACATCAAGCCGGAAGAAATCCACGCCGCCAACCAGATCATCGACGAAGCGGCACGCGACGCCGGGCGCGACCCGCGCGAGATTCGCCGGATGCTCAACATCTCCGGTCAGTTCTCGGCACAGCGTGGCGGCTTCCTCAACGGGACGAGCCAGCAGTGGGTGGACGATCTCCTGCCGCTGGTGATTGACGAGGGCATGAGCACTTTCATCCTGATGGGCGACGACTCGCGGACGCTGGAGCAGTTCGCCCGCGAGGTCATGCCCGCCCTGCGTGAAGCAGCCGAGCGGAAGCTGCCCGAATTGTCCTCAGGAGAGCGGATTCGCTC
>JAXLWE010000056.1:0-32607 GCA_046328655.1 Anaerolineae bacterium
TGTGCGCGATAGATCAGGTCGTCGACTTCGGGCAGTTTCTCGGCAGCCAGCGAGCGCCAGCGTTCTGAGGGTGGTGTATCGTCGGAAAAACCGTCGAGCAGGATGTGAAGCTCCTCCAGCGTGAACCCCATACCCCGCGCCGTGCGGATTAGTCGCAGCCGATCCAGCACCTCAGTCGGATAGCTCCGCCAGCCGCCGATGCGTTCGGGCGCCGAGAGCAGCCCAACGCTCTCATAATAACGGATCGCCGATGGCTGGATACCCGCCCGGCGCGCGACTTCCCCGATGTTCAGCCCGTCGATCATCATGGTTACCGCTTTCTAACTTGACCTCAAGTGCCCTTTAGATTGTACGCTTTAATCATATATGACAGCCGAAGGGGTGACAACATGCTCAAACAAATGGCAACCATTACCATAAGCCGTCCGGTTGATCATGTGTTTGCTTTCATGGCAAACCTGGAAAATTCGCCGAAGTGGCAGTCCGGCGTGACCGACTCGAAAGTCATCTCTACAGGTCCGCTGCGCGTCGGAACGCAGTTCAGCGAAGTCATCAAGGTGATCGGTCGCCCGGTTGAGGCGCTCTGCGAAGTCATCGAATACGAGTCCGGAAGCAAAATTGGCTTCAGGAGCAGTTCGTCACCCGCCATCCAGTTTGAGGGGCATTACAGCTTTGAACCCAATGACGGCGGCACTCAGGTAACGTACTCCGGGTGGACGCGGCTGGGCGGTTTCTGGCGGCTGCTGGAGCCGTTGTTCGGCGGCGAGGTCAACAAGGAGCTTGCCGCCGAACTCAAACGCCTTAAGAGCCTGCTCGAAACGGGAAACTGACGCATGTGGCGTGTCCTGAGCGCTTCGCACGTGTTAATTCGGTTATGCCGTAATCGATGAGCATTGATCGCATGAGTGACGAAGCGCTGGAACGCCTGCGCGCGGCCTGTCTCGCCTTCCCCGAAGCCACTGAAGATTATGAGGGCGTCGGTTCGCCCGCCTACAAGGTGCGCGGCAAAATCTTCGCCATGCGCCATCCGGCGCGGGACGGACGCCCCTCGTTCTGGTTCAAGGGACAGCCGGGGTTTCAGGACGTGATCGTCGGCGCGGAGCCGGAGCGCTTCTTCGTGCCGCCCTACGTCGGGCAGCACGGCTGGGTTGGCATCTGGCTCGATGTCGAGCAGGATTTGGCTTTCATCGCCGATCTGATTGACGACAGCTACCGGTTGACCGCGCCCAAAAGCCTCACAAAGCGGCTTCCGCAGCGCGGGCAACCAGAACAATAAAAGCCGAGGTGCATTATTTCGCGCCCCGGCTCTCCTGTTGCAGCTTGATACGGGTATCCCGCTGCGGCGGGCTGTCGCTCAGTGCTCGTTGATGATGCTGAAGATCATCGGGCGGCGCTTGGTCTCGTTGTAGAGCAGTTTACTCAGCGAGTCCTGCAGCCGCTCGCGGCGCTTCCCGTTGCGGCTCTGGCGCATCGCCAGCATCACGTCCGCCACGTTCTGCTTGACGTTGACCAGCAGTTGGCTGGCGTCGCGCAGATAGATGAACCCGCGCGAGATGATCTCCGGCTCGCCGATCAGCTTGCCGGTATCGGCGTCGACGTTGACGACCACGATGATGAAGCCGTCGCGCGCCAGAATTTCGCGGTCATGGATGACCGACTTGCCCACGTCGCCCACGCCGCTGCCGTCGACGAATACGTAGCCGCCGGGCACGCGCTCGCCCTTGCGGATGCCGCCCCTGTCGACTTCGATCACCATCCCGTTTTCGACCACGAAAATCTTTTCCGGCGGGATTCCGGCTTGCAGCGCCAGCTTGGAGTGTGCCCGTAGCTGGCGAAGCTCGCCGTGAATCGGCATAAAGTACTTGGGGTTGACCAGCGTCATCAGGAGCTTCATCTCCTCCTGACAGGCGTGCCCGGAGACGTGCACCGGCGCGAGCGGGTCGTAGATCACTTCGGCGCCGCGCTGGAACAGCTTGTTGATCGTACGGCTGACGGTCTCCTCGTTGCCGGGGATGGTGTGCGCCGAGACGACAATCGTGTCGCCTTCCATCACGTCGAGGCTGCGGTGCTGCCCCGTCGCCAGCCGACCGAGTACGGCAGTCGGCTCACCCTGCGAGCCTGTCGCCATGATCACGATCTGGTGCGGCTGGAAGCCGTTGATCCGGTTCAGGTCGATCAGCATGTCGTCGTCGATGTCGAGAATGCCAATGCGCCGCGCCGTCTTGACGTTTTCGGTCATGCTGTGACCGGCAATCGCCAGCTTGCGCCCGTAACGCTTGGCGAGGTTCGCCACCTGCTGGATGCGCGAGATGTGCGAGGCGAAGGTGGCGACGATGATGCGGGCTTTCGCCTGCCGGAAGATGTCGTCGAATGCCTCATTGACGACGATCTCCGACTGGGTCCAGCCGGGGCGCTCGGAATTGGTGCTGTCGCCCATCAGCAGCAGGACGCCGCGCCGTGAAAACTCGGCGATCTTCGCGTAGTCAGTCTTTTTGCCGTCAATCGGCGTGTTGTCGAGCTTGTAGTCGCCGCTGTGGACGACGATGCCGTAAGGCGTATTGATGCCGAAGCCGACGCAGTCCGGGATGCTGTGGGTGACGTGATAGCTTTCGACCCTGAACGGACCGACCTGAAGATCGTCGCCGGGGTTGAACACATTGATGGTCGTCTCGTTCAGCAGCCGCGCGTCGCGCAGCTTGACTTCGAGCAGGGCGGCGGTCAGCGGCGTGGCGTAGAGCGGCACCTTGCGAAATGCCTCGACGACGTGGGCGACCGCACCGGTGTGATCTTCGTGCCCGTGCGTGTACAGGATGCCGTGAATGGTCAGGTCTGTACGTTCAAGCAGGTAGCGGAAGTCGGGGATAATGTAGTCCACCCCCAGCATGTCATTTGCCGGGAACATGACGCCTGTATCGACGATCAGGGCATCATTTCCCAGCTCGATGACCGTCATGTTCTTGCCGACTTCGCCGCAACCGCCGAGGGGAATGATACGGAGTTTTGGTTTCGATTTTGCCATATAGCGATATGTGGCGACGCACACTGCGCGCGTCGCCTGTGTTCCTTTCTGTGTTATTCCATTAAATCAAAGTCTCGTAAGAACAATATCAATGGAAATTTTTCAAACGATAATAATCTTATTATAGCACAGATTTTAGCGCCCGTTTTTAAGGCGTCGATAAGATGGAAAAAGGGTCGCGCTACCGACGACGCTCCCAGATTTCGAACGCGCCGACGCTCGTCGGCAGCGTCTCGCGCAGCGCGTAGGCTGCCGCCAGAGCCGAGTCCGGGATTTGCAGGCGCATGTGTGGCGGGGCGACGCCCAGCGTGTCGAATTCCGGCGCGAAGGCGGCTTCGTCGCGCATCGTCACGATCCAGTCCGGCTGAAGCGCTTCAACCACCACCCAGCGGCTGACGCCTTGATTCGCCGCTGCGAAATCCACGAACGTGAAGCCGGTATAGCGCTCGTCGCGCAGCGCCAGATAGAGAAACGACTCACCCATGCCGCGCTGATCGGGCGGGACGCGCGCTGCCACCTGCTGAATCGCGTCGAGCGCGCGGGCGTTCCAGTCGGCATGGACATGGCGTTCGACCAGCCCGACGTTCACAACGAACGCCGCCGCGAACGCCACCACCAGCGGCGCGCGCCAGTGGGGAGCAGCGCGTCGCAGGGCGGGCGCTGTCAGGAGCGCCATGCCGGTCACCCAGATGATCGGGTAATAAGGGTTTGGGTCGGCGACCGTTACGGCGTAGAGCAGGAGCAGCGCGTCCAGAAACACGCCGAGATGCCGCGCCCGCCGCAGCCCCGACAGCGCCCCGGCGACCAGCAGCCCCAGCTCCAGCGGATTCGCCAGCAGGTAGCCGAGATGCCGCGCCAGCATCGCCGCCAGCGGCGTCCAGCCTTCTGCGCCGTAGCTCATTGCCTCGTCACGCAGCGCGGCGAAAAAGCGCGCCGGGTCGGGCAGCACGTGCGCGACCGCGTAGCTATCCCGCGCCGACCAGCCCGCCGAGGATGAACATAATGAACAATTGGCGCGGGAGGGGCGCACGGCGACGCCCTTGTTCGCGTTTCGTACACCCACCATGCCGCCAGCGCGCCAGCGCCGCATACGCGCCCAATGGATGCACGTCGGCGCTGAGCGCGGCGACCACGCCGCCAGCAGCGCCCTGGCGTTGGGGATCTTCGACTTTCTGCGCCGCCAGCGATAGCCCGACCGCGCCCCACACGAACGCGCCGCCAGCCAGATTTCCTGCCGCCCGGCGTGCGCCACCGCCAGCCACAGCAGGTTGGTCGCCAGCAGCGCCGCCGCGATCCCACCGGTCGTCGCGTCATCCAGCGCGCGCCCGACCATGTACACGACCGCCAGCAGAACAAGCCCGCCGAGCGCCGAAAACGCTCGCAGCGCATACGGATCGTCCGGGAACAGGCGCATCCACAGCGCCGCCGCGTACACGTACAGGTTGCCGGTCACCGTCGGCGCGTCGTAGGGCACGAGGCTCGCCCTCGATCCGCCCAGCACGCTCGAACGTGTCGACGTAATTTACGATGATAACTTCGTCGGTCGCTGAGAAATTCAGGCGCGCACCGAGCGCAGGCTAACGGCGCAACCTGCCGCGACGCCGACAATCAGCAGCGCGCGGGGCAGGGGAGGCGGCGCAAGCGCGATCCGCCGACCGATCATCCCCGCGCCGACCAGCGGCAGCGCGCCGAACCGCCAGCACCCACAGCAGGTCGAGCAGGGAATAGTGGAGCGGCAACCGGGCGATCCCGCCCGCCAGACCGATGCGCTGAAGCTGATCAGGAGCCGAGTAGATGCGCCGCACCGGGTCTATTCATTCAGGTAGCGGTCGCACATGGCATCGTGTACCTGATTCACCACGCTCAGCACGGCGTCGGGGTGATGCTCGCCCAGCACGCCGCCCGCCTCCAGATAAGCGTCGCGCAGGATGCGCCCCCAGTTCCCGGTGCTGCGCAGCTTGGGGTTGTTGATGAACTCGTTGATGGTGGACGCTGCGTGCCCGCTCGGCGGCTCCAGCATTCGCTCCAGGCTGGAATACACCTCGTCGATGTCGCGCGGCGCGATCTCGTCGACTTCTTCCAGCGCCCGGTGCATATAGCGCCGCTTCATATCGTAGAACTCCGCCAGCGTGACCTCGCGCCCACTGTGCAGCTTCAGCAGCGTGTCGCTCCCCTCGACATCCGAGCGATCCTGCATCGCGCGGAAGGCGTCCAGGTCGAGCGGACCGAGGATGTCCCACATCACATTGTCGTTATACATCGGCTCAAGGTCGCAGCCGTGCCTGCGGAAGTACGATTCGATCACGACGTGGCTGAACTCGAAATCGACCAGCACCGCCGCCATGCGCGAGGCGCTGATATTGGTCGGCATCCCGGTGCTTTCAACCGTGCAGACGCGCTTCGGCGTGCCCAGGTCGGGGCGGATTCGTCCAATCGGGTTGTGCATCAGCGAAATCTTCTCGCCGTCGTACTCGTCGTACATCATGGCGCGCCCGGTGGCGTTGGCGCGTTCCAGCATGAGCAGCGCCGAGTAATTGTCGAGTCCATTGGGCGTGAAATGCGGGCTAAGCGGCAGATCGAGATAGCGCCCCGTTACCGTGACCGAGCGTAGGTACTCGCGCGCGCACAGTAGGTCGGGGTCGCCCGTGCCGTTGACAAATGGGCAGCCCTTCAGCACCGCCGAATTAGCGATGGCGGTCGCGCTTTTGAGCATGGTGTGGAACGTGAGCAGCCCCAGCGCCTCGGAGCGCCCGGCGAGGTCGATGTGGATGTGGCAACCCTGGTTGCGGAACATGTTGACGTAATGGCTGGATGCCGGGTCGACGTGGTAGCGCTCCTGCACGTGCTTCAGCCGCTCGGCATACTCCGGGAACATCGAGTTGACCTGAAGCATCAGGTCGACCGCTGTCGTCACCTTCGGGTGATCCGTCATCTTGAAGTCGGACTCGGTAGGGTAGCACGAGAAGATCAGGGTGCGCAGGTCGGTTTCGCGGCTCGCCAGCGAGAGCGCCGTCAACATGCCGTTGAGCGCGTTGCGCGTCTTGTTGTAGCCGACGCTCGGCGCGATGTGCGCCTCCACCTGATACTGGCACGCTTCCCGGTCGAGGCGTGGGTAGACGCCGATCCGCAGTGCGTGACCGGAATAGGCGTTGATGAACCCCTGCACCTCGGCTTCGGTCGGCGATGCCCCGTCGGGGTGCATTAACCCAAGCTCGATTTCCGCACCGAGCACGCGCAGCCGCGTGAGCGAGTCTTCAGTTTCGTTGATGTTGGTGTGGTTGACGCTCGGATTCAGATTGTACGGGACGACACTTTCCAGCAGCGTGTGCCCGCTGCGGTAGCGGCTGCTGACGAAGCTGCCCAGCACCAGCTTGCGCCCGCCGACCTCGGCGAGCAGGACGTTGCCGGTGTCCGGCGATACTCCATCGTAGTAAGTCGTCACGGGCGCGCCGACCGTCTCGGACAACTCATCGAGCGGCAGGCTGTCATTCGCGGGGTGAGCGGCGACCGTTTCCAGCGCGCGGGTGAACTGTCGCCGGACCCGTTCTACTTCCTGCCAGGGTGCATCGACGCTGAACGCTGTCAAATCGTCGTTCGGTGGGAGCGACATAACGTACTCTTTCGCAGTAATCGGAATTGTCCGCCTATCATTGTCGCTCATGGCAGCCTATCCGACAAGCTGAAAGTGACAACAGTCCCATCTAATTTCGTAACATTCGCGTTGACGCGCCGGAACGTCGGCGTGTCGTCCGGTTTGAGCGACGCGCCCGACTGGTGAAGAATCGCAATCACGATTATGATTGGGAGGATACTTGCCCCTTGTCCCGCTCTATGGAGGGCGCTGCATGACGACGATTTATCCCCTGCCGATAATCGAAATCCGCGATCTGATCAGCGTAGAGGAAACTCGCCCGGTTGCTTTGCTGACGGGGGAGCGTTCCTGGGCGGCGGTCAGCTCGCTGCTGAACCTGCCGCTGGTCGTCCAGGCGGAGCCGTTTCACGCCAAGGCTGATTATCTCGACACGCTGGCGGAGGATTTGCCGCCGCAGGCGCAGGTCATCTACGGTGTTGGCGGCGGGATGGTGGGCGATGCTGCCAAGTACGTCGCCTGGAAGAAGGGGCTTCCGGTCGTCCTTGTCCCGACTTCGCTGAGCCAGGACGGTTTCTTCACGGCGCTGGTCGCGGCGCGCGAGGACGGCACGGTTGGCTACGTCACGACCGGTCCCGCCGAGCGCCTGATCATCGACTGGGACGTGATCCGGGCAGCGCCGCAGAGCGTTCGCGGCGCGGGTATCGTCGAGCTTCTCACGATTGTCACCGGCATTCTCGACTGGAAATACGCCGCCGAGCGCGACAAGACCACGCCGGAAACGCGCTTCGTCCCCTGGGCAGCCGGGCTGATGGCGGGAATCGCTCAGCAAGCGTTCAAGATCGCCGCCGGGGTGGGGCGCGGGAATGTCGAATCGCTGCGCAACCTGCTTGACCTGATCTGCATGGAAGTGCAGCTCACGAACCAGATGGGACACAACCGCCCGCAGGAGGGCAGTGAGCAGTATTTCGCCTACGCCATCGAGTCGCGCATCAGCAACGGGCGTCCGCTGCCCTATGCCGACATGGTCGGTCCCGGCATCCTGATCGCGGCGGCGCTGCACGGGCAGGATGTGAGTCCCATCCGCGGGACGCTCGAATCGGCGGGCATCCAGCTTGATCAACTGCGCCATCAGGATATTGTCGACACGCTCAAGACCCTGCCGGAATACGTCCGCAAGCATGACCTGCCGTACAGCATCCTCAACGACCTCGACCCGACCGCCGAGCGCATCGGCGAGCTGCTGGCGACGACCGGCTTGGACAATACGAAGTAACTCGTTTGAACGCTGATCGGGAACTGCTGGCGCGCTGGAAAGCCGAAGAACAACAGCCATTTCACGGCTGGGATTTCTCATTTCTCGAAGGACGCTATCACGAAGAACGCCCGCCCTGGTCATACGAAGCGATAGTGCGTGAGCTGCTCCCCGCTGCCGATTCGGTGCTGGATTTGGGCACAGGCGGCGGCGAAAAGCTGCGCGAATTTGCCGATGCCCTGCCGTCGAACACGGTGGCGACCGAAGGCTACGCGCCGAATCTCCCGCTGGCGCGCGCCAACCTGGCTCCTTACGGCATTCGTGTCGTGGATTACAATATCGACGTGGAAAGCCGGATGCCGTTCGACGATGAAACCTTCGCGCTGATCATCGACCGCCACGAGGCATACGACGCCGCTGAAATTCGCCGCGTGCTGAAGCCCGGCGGCGTGTTTTTCACTCAGCAGGTCGATGGGCGCGATCTGGACGACTGCTTGTCCCTGTTTGGATTGCAGTCCGATTATCTGCACGTCAATCTCGAAAACTGCCGGACGGAATTGTCGCGCGCCGGGCTGTACATCGACCGTTCGGGCGAATGGGAAGGGCAGGCGACTTACAGTGATATGGGGGCGCTGGTCTACTTTCTGCACGCCGCGCCCTGGAACGCGCCGCCGGATTTCTCGGTCGAGCGCTACGGCGACGTGCTGCTGCGCCTGAACCGCGAGCGCCAGCCGTTGACGTTCACGATCCGCCGTTTTTACATTCTTGCCCGAAAATGAGACGGCGGAGAATCGCTGGCTGCAAATAAGCATATTACTGCTAGAATCCTTTCTATAGGTTTTGAGCGTCGCGGCTGCCCCGACGGACGACCGCCTGTCATTATCTTTGCGCAAAGGGAAATTTCGGCATCATGATACGTTTCGGTACGGACGGCTGGCGAGCCGTCATCGCAGATACGTTCACGTTCGCCAACGTGCGGCAGCTTTCGCAGGCGGTCGCCGAATACGTGAACAAGCATCACGCCGGTTCGCAGCCGCCGGAAGTCGTGGTCGGCTACGATACGCGCTTTCTCTCCGACCGCTTCGCTATGGAGACGGCGCGCGTCCTGGCGGGCAATAACATCGTCACGTGGCTGACTCGTACTGACGCGCCCACCCCGGCGATCTCCTACAACGTCAAGGAGAAGGGCGCGGCGGTCGGCATCGTGATCACGGCGAGCCATAACCCGCCGCGCTATAACGGCTTCAAGCTCAAGGCGAGCTACGGCGGCAGCGCGACGGCGGAGCAGTGTGCGCTGGTCGAGGAAGAATTGATGGCGATGGAGGGCGAGGCGCGCGGTCCCAACATCATGGACTACCAGCACGCGCTCGACGCCGGGCTGATCCGCCGCTTCGACCCGTCGTGGTCGTACTATCAGCACCTCGGCACGCTGGTTGACCTCGACTGCATCTCGGAAGGCGAGCTAAACGTCGTCGCCGACGCGATGTGGGGGGCAGGGCGCGGCGCGTTCGCCGGGATTCTCTCGCGCACCCGCACCCGCGTGAGCGAAATCCGGGCGGCGCTCAACCCCGGCTTCGGCGGAATTCACCCGGAGCCGATCATGCGCAACCTCAACGATCTGGTCGCTGCCGTCCAGCGCCTGCAGGCGGACGTGGGGCTGGCGACCGACGGCGACGCCGACCGCATCGGCGCAATTGATGCGCACGGCACGTTCATCGACCCGCACACCGTGTTCGCGCTGACGCTCCGCCATCTGGTCGAGAACAAGCACCTGCGCGGCGAGATCGTCAAGACCGTCTCGACGACGATGATGATCGACGCGCTGGTGCAAAAATACGGCTTGAAGCTGCACGAAACGCCGGTCGGCTTCAACCACATCGCCGACCTGATGATGAAGAAGGATGTGCTGATCGGCGGCGAGGAGAGCGGCGGTATCAGTATTCGCGGGCACATCCCGGAGGGCGACGGCATCCTGATGGGCTTGCTGCTGCTGGAAGTCATGGCGTTCCACCACGCGCCGCTGCACGAAATCGTCGCCGACCTGCAGGCGAATTACGGTCCCGCCTGCTACGCCCGGCTCGACGTGCAGCTTCATCAGCAGAAGCCCAAAAAGATGATCGTGCAGATGCTGGCGGACAGCGCGCCGAGCCAGCTCAACGGCGAAACCGTCGTGCGCGTCGACACGCTCGACGGCATCAAGTTCTACATGAGCGACAATAGCTGGCTGCTGATCCGACCGAGCGGGACGGAGCCGCTGCTGCGCATCTACGCCGAAGCGCATACGCAGGACGCGGTCAAGGCGCTGCTGGAATACGGCGACAGCATGGGCAAGCAGGTTACGGCGAACTAAACATCTTTACGCCGAGGCAAAATAAAAACGGGGCACGCCGAAATGTGCCCCGTTTGTGATTCAGATAGGGTAGGCGCTAGCTGCGCGGGTTGACGATCCGCCGGATCAGGTCGAACCAGAATGGCGCGCCCTGTCCGATGGCGATGATCGTCACGATCATGCAGATCAGCTAGCGGACCAGCAAGCCGAACCAGGCGGGGTTGTTCTGGGGACTGAGCAGCCACAGGTTGCGCATGTTGCCGCACTCGATGGGCAGCGTCTCGCCGGCAGCCGCCACGCACGGCTTATCCAGCACCGTGTATTCCCAGCCAATCGGCAGGTTGAGCGCCGAAATCTGGTTGAGCGAAGTTGCGATTTGCGCGGTGGCATCGCTGATGATCTGTCCCGTGCCGAGGGTTGGCTCCGCCGTCGCCTCAGGGCTTTGCGCATCGGCTTGCTGCTGTGCCTGCTGCTGCGAAGCCTGCGCCTGATCCGCGAGTTGAGCAAGCTGCCCGTTCGCCGCCGCAGTCTGCACCGCCGCGACCACTGTTTCGCGCAGCGCCGGGTCGTCCCATAGCGACCGCGCGATTTGCAGCGAATCGGCGTTGAGGACGAGGGCGAGGACCAGTCCAATCACCAGTGTCAGGTTACTCAAGTGACGTTTGTAGGATACGGAGAGCTGATCCATGCGCTGGTTGAACCAGTCCTCAAGGTTCGACTGCGCCTGATCGAGCGACTGCGCCGACGCGACGATTACCTTCAGGGCGCGGCGGAAGGCTTCGTCGTTCACATTGCGCAAGCCTTCCAGCACCGGCAGCAGTTGACCGCCGCTGGTCGCCGTAAGCTGAGCGATCCGCATCTGCTCCTCGATGGGCTTGAGCGCCCGGATGACAGCGCCCTGACTGTCGACAGGCAGCGTGGGGATCGCGTCGTGAACGGCGTCCAAGCCGACGCCGGTATTTTGCAGCCGGAAAACCAGCTCCAGCAGTTTTTGCTTCGCCGGGCTGTCCGGCGCGGCATCGACCGCCAGCAGCAGCGGGCCGTACAGTTCGAGACCGGCTTTCTCGGCGAGGATGCTGCTCATTACCTGCGCGAACGTCTTGGGATCGATCCAGTCCACCGTACTGACTTCGGCAGTGCGCACCTGGAGCGCCTTGATCTCGGCGGTCTCGGTGGTCGCCACTTCCTGCGGGCGAACCATCTGCGTGTTGACGATGTTGATCAGCGGGTGCGACAGGAACTGCGCCTGCACCTCAGGATCGGTGATCAGGCTTTCGAGGGCAGTCTTGAGATGTTTCGAGCGCCAGCGCAGGAGGTTGGCAATCACCGTATTCAGCGTCGTCACCAGAATGCTGAGGAGGCTGTAGACGAAGATCATGCCGATGGCGACTTGAATAATCGCTTGCATAATTTCCCCCGATGCACGCAGTACGTTGCATCGCGCTTAGTGTACCATGATTCCATTCTGCGGGAGACGGTGTTATACTCCTGCCACGCATTTGTAACAGTTTTGTATAAAGGAGAGCGCGCTACATGGCATTCGACAGAGTCTCCGTGCCTGCAAATGGCAAGAAGATCACGGCGACGAACGGGAAACTGAACGTCCCGGACAACCCAATCCTGCTGTTCATCGAAGGCGACGGTATCGGCAAAGACATCATGACCGCCAGCAAGCGCATCTGGGATGCCGCCGTCGAAAAAGCCTACGGCGGCAATCGCAAGGTCGCATGGATGGAGGTCTACGCTGGCGAGAAAGCTGCTACGGTTTACGATGGCAACTACATGCCCGAAGTAACGTTTGATGCCCTGCGAGAGTTCCTGATCGGCATCAAGGGACCGCTGACCACGCCAGTCGGCGGCGGCTTCCGCAGCCTGAACGTGACGCTGCGGCAGGTGCTCGACCTGTATAGCTGTGTGCGCCCGGTGCGCTGGTATCGCGGCGTGCCCAGCCCGGTCAAGCACCCGGAAGAAGTCGATGTGGTCATCTTCCGCGAGAACACCGAGGACGTGTACGCGGGCATCGAGTACGAATCCGGCACGCCAGAAAACGCGAAGCTGGCGAAGTTCCTGCGTGAAGAGCTCGGCGCGAACTTCTTTGAAGGCGCGGGCATCGGCATCAAGCCGATCAGCGCGTTCGGAACCAAGCGGTTGGTGCGCGCGGCGATCCACTACGCCATCGATCACGGGCGCAAGAGCGTGACGCTGGTTCACAAGGGCAACATCCAGAAATTCACCGAGGGCGCGTTCACCAAGTGGGGTTACGAAGTCGCCGCGCAGGAATTCCCGGAGCAGACGATTTCGTGGGACGACGTTGCCGCGAATCACGGCGGCAAGACGCCGGACGGCAAGATTCTGATCCAGGACGTGATCGCCGACATCAGCTTCCAGAAGATGCTGCTGCGTCCGAGCGAGTTCGACGTGCTGGCGACGCCCAACCTCAACGGCGACTACCTGAGCGACGCGATTGCGGCGGAAGTCGGTGGCGTGGGCATCGCCCCAGGCGCGAACATCGGCGACGAAGTGGCGCTGTTCGAAGCCACGCACGGAACTGCGCCCAAATACACCGATCTCGACAAGGTGAACCCCGGCTCGCTGCTGTTCAGCGGCGTCATGATGCTGGAGCACATTGGCTGGCAGGAAGCCGCCGACACGATCACGAGCGCTTACGAAAAGACGCTCGACCAGAAGGTCGTGACTTACGACTTCGCCCGCCAGATGGAAGGGGCGAAGGAAGTCAAGACCAGCGAGTTCGCCACCGCCGTCATCGGGAATATGTAGCGAGTAGCCGTCAGCGGTCAGCTAAAAGCAAGTGAGGGTGATCAATTCCGATCACCCTCATTCATTTCACCAGCTTTTTGCTGATTGCTGACCGCTGACGGCTGACAGCTTCTTCTCAACTCCCGCTGAACACGAAATCGTTGCTGGCTTTGGTCGCGTGGCAGCTAACGCACGCCGACCGAAGCTGGCTCAGCGGCGCGCCCGCCGCGTCGAATGCCTCGAAGCGCCAATCACCCGTCGATGGATCGTCGCCCGTGCCAGCGGGTCCCTTCAGCATGACGGCGGTGAAGCCTTCGCCGCCTTCCGCCGCCACACCGTCAACCGGGGTCGCCAACTGGTGGAAATCCGCGACCAGCAGGCTGCCGACCGGGAACGGGCGCGTCTCGGTGGCGAGCGCCCGCAGCGCCGCGTTATTCATGTAGACCGAGTCGAACGTGTTGCCGAAAATCTCGGCGGGCAGACCGATGGCGGTCGCGCCTGCGGACGTGATCACGGTCGCGCTGCGCCAGTAGAGTTTGTTGCGATAGTCCGGTGGCAGGAACACGCCGTTATCCGACGCAGGCACGGCGTGGATTTCGCGCTCGTTGAGCGTCGAGAACACGAAGTCGTTGGCTTCCTGGCTCTGGTGGCAGGCGAAGCAGCTTGGCTTGAGGCTGGCGATCTCCTGCTTGTCCGGTCCATAGACGGCGAAGCCCCAGCCGCCCGTGTCGGCATAGCGGGCGCTGTCCTTTTCCATGACCGCGACGAAGGCGAGATCGCCGGGCTGATCCAGTCCGTCCGCTGGGTGCGTCAGCTTGAAGAATGGCGCGACGAACATCGCGCCGTCGCGGTACGGGCGCGTGTTATTGCGCAGGTCGTTGAGCGCGACCACGTTGGCGAACACCGAGTCGAACGTCTCACCGAACACCTCGACCGGCAAGCCGAGTGCCGCCGCGCCATCCGCCGTGATCGACTTCGAGCCGACGTGATACCAGAAGCGATAATCGTTGGGCAGGGCAGGGCTGTCGCCGCCGTCCTGCGCCGTCGCGGTCGCTAACTGCAAGGCGAGCATCCCCAGCACCACCAGCCCGACGCCCAGCGCCATCAGCCCAATGCGTAATCCTCTTTGATTCATCGCAAGCTCTCCTTAAGTGAAATCCCCAGACATAAATTCGCTGAAATCGGGGCTGGCGGTTTCATGGGGCTGGAAGAATGGTGGCTCTGGTGAGAAGACGATGAGAAACGCGGGCATTTGAGAACCGCCGCTCTCGCTCCAAATCCTCGCGTCCGCAGGCGAAGCGGAGCGCCCTCAGTCCGCGAATTGCGTCTTTTGCGGCGATACATCCGAAAAATCCGACGGCGCGATATATAGGCTGACGCGGCGTCGAGCCAAACCGGGGTTGTGCGCACAGCCCCAATCCTGAGACGCAGTTGGAATGATCATGAGGAGAATTGGAAAAATGAACGCGATTTCACGGCGCAATCTGCTCAAGGGCAGCGCGGTGCTCGGCGGCGGTACACTGTTGAGCTTCAGCCAGTTGTTCGGCATCGCCCGCGTATTCGGGCAGGATATGGCGGCGGACGACGATCTTCAGACCATCATCAACCTGGCATCCACCGCCGAGCTGTTCGCCACGACGCATTATCTCGCGGCGATCAACGCCGCCGCCGATCTGGGGCTGGACGATGCCCAGGTCGCCTATATGAAGGCGGGCTTCCTCGCCGAGCAAGATCATCTGGAGCTGCTCAAGTCGCTCGGTGCGCAGCCAGTCGTCACCGAATTCTACGTCCCCGGCAACCTGTTCAGCGACATCGGCGTATTCACGGCGACCACCGAAGTCGCCGAGACCGCCTTCACTAGCGCGTATCTGGCGGCGGTGCGCATCTTCTCCAAATCCGCCGACACGACGCCCTACGCCGTGACCTGCGCCCAGATCGCCGCCGTCGAGCAGACGCATCTGGCGCTTATCCGTCAGATCGGCAAGAAGCTGGCGAACAACACCCGTATGCCCAGTACACGCTCTACAACGTGTCCAGCGCCGTCCCCGTGCTCCAGCCGTTCCTCGACGGCTCAGGCGACGGCTTTGTCGGTCCGGTCGCCGCGCCGAGCGACAGCGACGTTGCCGCCATCCGCGCCGACGCCGATATGCTCGGCTACGACAACCCCGGCGTGCCGTTCGCGGCGATGACCGAGATGCCGATGTAACGCGCGCATCAAAAAGACGCCGAATCCGCGATCTGGCGTCTTTATTTTTGGCGATTACCTCCTGCAGGGGGGCATGACAGGTCGTGCCCCTACCATCAAGCGATAATCACCTTATTGGCGCTGTCAGCAATCGAAGACGAACCAGCAGTACTCGTTGCGTAACCGCTGGTCGTCAAGCACGAGTTCACGGATTTCGGCGGGAAGCTGCGCGCGCTGCCACAGGCACTCCAGACGACCTGCTTCCATACGCTCAGTTTCGGGAGCCGCCGCGCGCGCAGCCCGGATCGCGTATGCCGCCGCGCCCAGTTCGTGAGCGGCGACGTGCGCCACTACCGCCGCTTGTCCGGCGGCATAAGCCGCTTCTCGTGCTGCGCCGCTCAACGCTCTGGCAGCGCCCATCGCGTGCCCGCCAGCGGCGCGGGCTTCCATCATCGAAATTTCGCCGCGTACCCAGGCGTGCGCCTGCTCAATCGCCCGGCGCGGACGGTCATCACCGGGCTGCGCCTGCTCGAAGAAATGCAACACATGCTCTGCGCAATCCGCTGCCCAGATTGCAAGCAGGCGATGATCGGCGTCCTGCAGCGTGCCGCCGCGACGCACGGTAATCAACCGAGGGTCGCGGATTTTGCCGAAAATCACCAGTCCAATCCTCTGCGCTCTAGCGGGTTCTATTTCGCGTTCTGGGCGATCATCAACTGGTAGCCGTCCAGGTCGCGGACGTTGAAAGCGCGCTCGCCCCAGTCGCGCGTTTCGATCTCGCGGGTGATGCGCGCGCCGCGCTTCCTGGCGTCGGCATAGATCGTGTCGATGTTGAGCGTCTCCGGCAGAATGATGTAAAGCTGGATGCCGATGCCACGTCGGGGCAAATCCTCCGCCGAAACAAAGCCCGCCGTAATCCCCAGCAGGATTTCTGCCGTCCCTAGCCGCACGCAGGCGAAATCCGTCTCTCCGCGCTCGTTAGGCGGCATCGTCCACGCCAGCTCGAAGCCGAGCCGCTCAGTATAGTAAGCGATTGCCTGATTAACGTCGGAACACGCAAGGATCGGGGAGAGCATACTCGTTCACCTCGTTGGCAGCCTCCCCTGATTATAGCTTCGCACGCGCTGTGAGCGACACCTTTGGCGGCTCTGTATGGCATGATATTGCGCACGCTTAATAGTGAATAATTTCACATGAAGGCGCACCGGACGCCTACTATGATCTAGGGAAGGGGAAATTAGAGAAGGATTTAAATGGATAATCAACCTGTTGTGATAGAAAGTGCCTGTTTTCAGCAGTTGATAGATGCCCTGCGTGGGCGAGGTTATCGGGTCGTCGGTCCCACTGTCCGCGACCATTCGATCACTTACGACGAGATCGACTCGGTCGACGATCTCCCGGTTGGGTGGGGGGATCAGCAGGACAGCGGCAAGTATCATCTGGAGCGTCGCGCGGATGACGCCTATTTCGGCTATGTGGTGGGCGCGCAGTCGTGGAAGCGCCTGCTGCATCCGCCGGTCGCGCGGCTCTGGCGGGCGGAGCGCAACGAACAGGGCTTCGCCGTCGTGACCGAAGAAGCCGACGAGCCGCCCTATGCGTTCATCGGCGTGCGCGCCTGCGAGCTTGCCGCGATTGCCATTCAGGATCGCGTGTTCACGGGTGGGGCATTTGTCGATCCGATTTACGCGCGCAACCGCGAGGGTGTTTTCATCGTTGCCGTCAACTGCACGCGAGCGGGCGGGACGTGCTTCTGTGTATCGACCGGAACCGGACCGAGCGCGAGATCAGGTTTCGACCTGGCGCTCACCGAAGTCGTCGATGCCGAAAGCCACTATTTTCTGGTCGATGTCGGGACGGAGCAGGGCGCTGCCGTGCTCGGCGAGGTGGAGCACCGCGACGCGCGCGAGGACGAAATCGCGCGGGCGGAGGGGCTGGTCGATGAGACCGCCGCCAACATGGGGCGCACCGTCGATCTGTCGGAGACCAAGGAGCGACTCTACGAGAGCTACGAGCATCCCCACTGGGAAGAAATCGCGCAGCGCTGCCTGATGTGCGGCAACTGCACGATGGTCTGCCCGACCTGCTTCTGCGCGACGATTGAGGACGCGACCGACCTCACGGGCGATCACGCCGAGCGCCGCCGCCTGTGGGATTCCTGCTTCACGATGGATTTCTCTTACATACATGGCGGCAGCGTGCGCTATACGCCTAAAGCCCGGTATCGCCAGTGGCTGACGCACAAGATGGCGACCTGGATTGACGAATTTGGGATGCGCGGCTGCGTTGGCTGCGGGCGCTGCATCACCTGGTGTCCGGTCGGCATCGACATCACGGCGGAAGTGAAGGCGATTCAGGAAACCCACGCTGCACCGACTGTTCAGGAGGAAGCGATATGATTACCGTCGAAGAAATGATTAGCACCCATAAGTTTTTCCAGGGCATGAACCCTGAGCACCTGCACTTCATCGCCGGCTGCGCCTCGAACGTCAGCGTCAATGCGGGCGATTACATTTTCCACGAGGGTGAGGCAGCCGAGAAATTCTACATGATCCGTCACGGCATGGTCGCCATCGAAACCCACGACCTGCGCCGGGGACCCGTCCAGTTGCAGACCATCATGGAAGACAACGTGCTGGGCTGGTCGTGGCTGTTCCCGCCCTACAAATGGCAGAACGACGCCCACGCCCTGACGCTGGTGCGCATGACCGCGTTCGATGGCAAATGCCTGCGCGAGAAATGCGACGCCGATCACAGCCTGGGCTACGAGCTGATGAAGCGTTTCGCTGGTGTGCTGCTGGAGCACCTGCGGGCTACCCGCCTGCAGGCGTTGAATCTCTATGGTTGATGTCGCATTCCGTAATCATACGCAAGAGAAAGTCAGCGATCCGATGCAGCCCGACCTGTTTCGGATTCGCCGGGTGATCAAAGAGACATCCGACTCCTTCACGCTGGAGTTGATGCCGGTCGAAGCCTACTACGTCCACTCGTTCGAGCCGGGGCAGTTCAACATGCTCTACGTGTTCGGCGTCGGCGAAATTCCGATCTCTATCAGCGGCGACCCGGCGCACCCGGAGCGGCTGATCCATACGGTGCGCGCGGTCGGGGCGGTCACCAACGTAATGAACACGCTGGAAGTCGGCGATGTCGTCGGCGTGCGCGGACCGTATGGCACGCCGTGGCCCGTCAAGGCGGCGAAGGGGCACGATGTCGTGTTCGTCGCCGGTGGTATCGGGCTGGCTCCGCTGCGCTCGGCGCTGTATCAAATCCTCGCTCGCCGCGAGGAGTACGGCAAGATCGTGCTGCTCTACGGCACGCGCAGCCCGGAGGATATTCTTTTCCGGCGCGACCTGGAACGCCTGCGCGCCCGCTTCGACCTGGAGATTCACGTCACGGTTGACTACGCGGGCACTCGCTGGCAGGGGAATGTCGGCGTCGTCACCAAGCTGATCCCGAAAGCCCCGTTCGATCCGACGCACACGCTGGCGATGGTCTGCGGACCGGAAGTCATGATGCGCTTCACGGCGGCGGAACTTGAAAAGCGCGGCGTTACGCCCGACAACATCTACCTGTCGCTGGAACGCAACATGAAGTGCGCCATCGGCTTCTGCGGTCACTGCCAGTTCGGATCGTGGTTCATGTGTCAGGACGGACCCGTGTTCGCCTACAGCCAGATTCGCCAGTGGATCAATCGGTGGGAGGTCTGAGATGGCACAGGATAACAAGCCAAAACTCGCGGTGTGGAAATTCGCCTCGTGCGACGGCTGCCAGCTCAGCATCCTCGACTGTGAGGACGAACTGCTGGCGATTGCCGACGCTGTGAAGATCGCCTACTTCCCGGAAGCGACCCGCGCCCAGATTCGCGGGCCGTATGACGTTTCGCTGGTCGAAGGCTCGATCACAACGCCGCACGATGCCGAGCGAATCAAGAAAATCCGCAAGCAGTCCAAGCTGCTGATCACGATTGGCGCGTGCGCGACGGCGGGCGGTATTCAGGCGCTGCGCAATTTCCGCGATGTCGACGATCTGGTGGCGGCGGTCTATGCGACGCCTGCCTACATCGACACGCTCAGCAAATCGACGCCGATTTCGGCGCACGTCTTCGTCGACTTCGAGCTGCGCGGCTGCCCGGTCAACAAATATCAGTTAATCGACGTGCTTACGTCGCTGCTGCATGGCGGCAAGCCTAACACCCCGGCGTACAGCGTGTGCGTCGAGTGCAAGCGGCGCGGCACGACCTGTGTGATGGTCGCGCAGGGGACTCCATGCCTGGGACCTGTCACCCATGCCGGGTGCGGAGCGCTCTGCCCGGCGTATCATCGCGGCTGCTTCGGCTGCTTCGGACCGATGGAGACCCCCAACACGGCATCGCTCAGCGAAGGCTGGGGACGCCTCGGCGTCAGCGATCTGAACATCCTGCGCGCCTTCCGGGGCATCAACGCCTACGCCGAAGCCTTCCGCAAACAGAGCGAAGCCTATGATCAGGAGGAACTGACGCCATGACCACCCAGACGATCAAGGTTGACGTGCTGGCGCGCGTCGAAGGCGAAGGTGGGCTGTTTATCAAGGTGCGGGACGACAAGGTTCAGGACGTGAAGCTGTCGATCTTTGAGCCGCCGCGCATGTTCGAGGGGCTGCTTCAGGGGCGCAACTTCAGCGAAGCGCCCGACATCACCGCGCGCATCTGCGGCATCTGCCCGATTGCCTACCAGATGAGTTCCGTCCACGCGATGGAGCAGGCGTTCGGCGTGACTGTCGGCGGTCAGCTACGGGCGCTGCGCCGCCTGATTTACTGCGGCGAGTGGATCGAAAGCCACGTGCTGCACGTCTACATGCTGCACGCCCCGGATTTCCTCGGCTACCCGGACGCCATCACGCTGGCGAAGGATTACCCGGATGTCGTCAAGACGGCGCTGCGCATCAAGAAAATCGGCAATCACATCATGACGGTGGTCGGCGGGCGCGAGGTTCACCCGATCAACGTGCGTGTCGGCGGCTTCTACCGCGTGCCGACCAAGCGCGAGCTACAGGCGATGGTCGAGGATCTCGAATGGGCGCGCGACGCCTGCCGCGAAATGGTGCGTTTCAGCGCCGGGCTGTCGTTCCCTGATCTGGAGAAGGATTACGAGTTCGTGGCGCTGCGCCACCCCGACGAATATCCATTCAACGAGGGGCGGCTGGTCTCCAACAAGGGGCTGGACATCGACATCGCCGATTACAATGCGCACTTTGTCGAACAGCATGTCGCCCATTCGACGGCGCTGCATTCGGTCGTGCGCGAGCGGGGCGCTTACTTCGTCGGATCGCTGGCGCGCTTCAACCTGAATTTCGACAGGCTGCCCAAGTCGGTGCAGAAGCTGGCGAAGGAAGTCGGCGTGCTGCCGCCCGTGACCAATCCGTTCAAGAGCATCATCGTGCGCAGTCTTGAGACGTACTACGCCTGCGAAGAAGCGCTGCGGATCATCGAGCAGTACGAAATGCCGGATCAGCCATATGTCGAAGTCACGCCGCGCGCGGCGGTCGGGCATGGCTGCACCGAAGCGCCGCGCGGCATCCTGTATCACCGCTACAGCATCGATGACAACGGCGCGATCCTGACGGCGCAGATCGTCCCACCCACGTCGCAGAACCAAAAGACGATTGAGGACGACCTGTGGAAGTTCGTCGAAAAAGTGCTCGATCTGCCGCAGGATGAAATGATAATCCGCTGCGAGCAGGCGGTGCGCAACTACGACCCGTGCATCTCGTGTTCGGTGCATTTCCTCAAGCTGGACATCGACCGGGAATAGGGGCGCGTCTTGGCAAAAGTGCGCTGCATCGGCATCGGCAATCTCTACCGGCGTGACGACGGCGCGGGCTTATACGCGGCGCAGAGGCTGCGGCTGGAATCGCTGCCCAACCTCTGCGTCGCCGAGCACGACGGCGAAGGCGCGTCGCTGCTCGACGCCATCGCTGGCGAAGACGCCGTGATCCTGATCGACGCGCTGCGCCTGGCGCGCGCCCCGGCACCATCCGGCAGTTCTGCGTGCAGGATCAATCGCTGCCGACTGACTCGTTCGGGCGCTCGACTCACGCTTTCGGCGTCGCCGAGGCGATTGAGCTGGCGCGGTCGCTGGGGCAGCTTCCGCCGTCGTGTATGGTGTACGGCATCGAGGGCGCGTGTTTCGACTGGGGCATGGGCTTGACCCCCGCCGTCGAGAAAGCTGCCCGCCGCCTCACCAATACGATTGTGCGGCGCTTGCGCGATGACCACGCCGCTCGGCTTTCCTCTCAATTCCGCTCAAGTGAGTGATGTGACATCGTAGGGGCACGATACGAGGTGTCAATAGCCTTCTTTGACCCCACCCTGCCTCGAATTCAGGGGGGTGCGAATCCTACTTTCCCCGAATTCGGGGGAAGGAAGCGACCGTAAGTCGCGGGATGGGGGTAAAAAGGGCGCCAAATTCACGCTGGCGATAGTTTTTAAACACCTCGTATCTTCCGACGTTACATTCCTGAAATTCCGCGACTGCCGCCTGTCCGAGCGCGATGCCGCTGTCGCTCGGCGACACCTGCTCGTGGATCAGGACTTCAAACCCCGCCGCGCCGAGCGTTTCGCGCGTCGCTGTCAGCAGCAGCCGGTTCTGGAACACGCCGCCGCTCAGCCCGACGACGGTAATCCGCGTGCGCTCGCGCAGCATGACCGCAACTGTGACCAGCGCCTCGGCGACTGCCCGGTGAAACCATGCCGACAGCAGCGAAAGCTCGACTCCCGCGCGCAAGTCGGCGATCAGCGCGCGCAGCAGCGGCGCGGCGTCGATCTGGATCGGCTCGACTGACAGATCGATCCCAAAGGCATACGGCGTCTCGGTCACTGACGCCGCGCATTTTTCCAGCTCAATCGCCGCCTGCGCTTCGTAATCGACCACCTGCCGCACGCCGACCAGCGAGGCGACGGCGTCGAACAGCCGCCCCATGCTGCTGGTTGAGACCGTGTTGATGCCGCGCTCGATCTGGCGGCGCAGCACGCCGCGCTCGGTCTCCGAACATGCCCGCACGGGCGGCAGGTCGTCGTCCCACGCGATGCCCGCCGCCAGCAGGTTCGCCAGCGCCAGCCGGTAGGGCTTGCGGATCGCGGCATCGCCGCCGGGCAGAGACGTGTACTTCAGATGCGCGGCGCGCGTGAAGCCGCGATAGCCCGCCACCAGCACCTCGCCGCCCCAGATTGCGCCGTCGGTTCCGTAGCCCGTGCCGTCCAGCGCCAGCCCGATCACCTGCTCGTCAGCGCCGCGCCCGTGTTCCGCCATCACGGCGGCGATGTGAGCGTGATGATGCTGCACCCTGACCAGCGGGACTCCATGTTTCTGCGCATATCCCGCCGCCCAGCGCGTTGAATGGTAGCCGGGGTGCAGGTCGCAGGCGATCCGTTCGGGGGTGATGCCGGAGCGCGCCTGCATCTCGGCGCGCGCAGCTTCAAAGCGCGCCATCGATTCGACGTACTCCATGTCGCCGTTGGGAGCACTCATCCACGCGGAGTGGTCGCGGGCGAGGCAAAAAGTGTTCTTGATTTCGCCGCCGACCGCCAGCAGCGGGTGCGAGGCGAAGGGGAGCTGGATGGGAGAAACGTCCGCCATCAGCAGATGCGCGGAAGCTGTTCGCCGACCTGCATGTCGACGATCCGGGTCGCGCCGAGCGCCGTGCGCGCCGTCAGCAGACCGCGATGATCCTCGACCACGCGCCCGATGATCGCCGCGTCGTGACCGAGCGGGTGGGTGCGCATCGCGTTCAGCACCGCCTCGGCTGCCGAGGACGGGACGATGGCGATCAGCTTGCCTTCGTTGGCGACGTACAGCGCGTCCATGCCTAGCATTTCGCAGGCGGACTGGACGGCGGGCTTGACCGGGATGCTGGTTTCTTCGAGGACGATGCCGACCCGCGCTGCCCCGGCGATCTCGTTGAGCGACGACGCCACGCCGCCGCGCGTTGGGTCGCGCAGGACGTGGATGTTCGGCGACGCCGCCAGCATCGCGGCGACCAGATCGCCAAGCGGCGCGCAGTCGGACTCAATCGTCGTGTCGAACGCCAGCCCTTCGCGCGCGCTCATCACCGCCATGCCGTGATCGCCAATCGTGCCGCTGACCAGCACCACGTCGCCCGGCTGCGCGCGATCCGGCGCGATGTGGACGCCTTCCGGGATCAAGCCGATGCCGCTGGTGTTGATGAACACGCCGTCGCCGTGCCCTTTTTCGACGACTTTGGTGTCGCCGGTCACGACGCGCACGCCTGCCAGCCGCGCCGCCGCGCCCATGCGCTCGGCGATCCGGCTCAGCATCTCGACGGACATGCCCTCTTCCACAATGAACCCGGCGCTCAGGAACAGCGGCTTGGCTCCGCTCATCGCCAGATCGTTGACCGTGCCGTTAATGGCGAGGTCGCCGATGCAGCCGCCGGGGAAGAATAACGGCTGCACCACGAACGAGTCGGTGCTGAAGGCGAGCCGCTCGCCGCGCACGAACAGCACGGCGGAATCGCCGAGCGCGCCCAGGATGTCGTTCTGGAAGGCGGGCAGAAACACGTTCTGCACCAGCTCCGCCGAGAGCTTGCCGCCGCCGCCGTGCCCCAAAATCACGTTCGGGTAGTCGCGCAGCGGGATGGGGCACGCCCAGCCGTCAAGATTCAGGTTCGTGTCGGTCATCGGATTTCTTCTGGAACGTCAAAGCGTCGGTACTGATAGTAGGCGGCGCACGCGCCTTCGCTGCTGACCATCGTTGCGCCCAGCGGGCTGCGCGGCGTACACTGCCTGCCGAACGCCGGACACTGGTGCGGCTTGATTTTCCCGGTCAGCACGTCGCCGCTGCGACAGATCGGCGATTCGTCGGTCTGGATGTCGGTCACGTCGAACTTGAGCGCGGCGTCGTAATCGCGGTATGCCTCGCGCAGCCGCCAGCCGCTCTGCGGGATGACGCCGATGCCGCGCCAGCCCCGGTCGCTGACCTCGAATACCTGCTCCAGAAGCTGCTGCGCCGGGATATTGCCGTCGTGGGTGACGGCGCGCCCGTAGGCGTTCTCGACCTCGGCGCGACCTGCCTCTAGCTGCACGACGACGCGGCGAATGCCTTCCAGCACGTCGAGCGGCTCGAAGCCGGTCACGACAATCGGCACGTGGTATTTCTGCGCGATTTCGGGGTACTGCCAGTAGCCCATCACGCTGCACACGTGCCCCGCCGCCAGAAATGCCTGCACGCGGTTAGTCGGCGACTGCAGGATGGCTTCGAGCGCGGGCGGAACAAGCACGTGCGAGACCAGCGTCGAGAAATTGCGCAAGCCCTGGCGCTTCGCCTGCACGACCACCATCGCGTTCGCCGGGGCGGTCGTCTCGAAGCCGATGCCGAAGAACACGACCTCTTTGTCCGGGTTGGCAACCGCGATCTTCAGCGCATCCAGTGGCGAATAGACGACGCGCACGTCGCCGCCCGCGCTCTTGACGCGGAACAGGTCGCCGTGACTGCCGGGGACGCGCAGCATATCGCCGAACGAGCAGAAGATCACGTTCGGGCGGGCGGCAATCGCCAGCGCCTTATCGATCACTTCGAGCGGCGTCACGCACACCGGGCAGCCGGGACCGTGAATCAGCTCGATGCCGTCGGGCAGAAGCTGGTCGATGCCGTTGCGGATGATGCTGTGGGTCTGCCCGCCGCACACTTCCATCATGCTCCAGTGGCGGGTCGTGCGCGCGCGGATGTCGTCGAGCAGGGCTTTCGCCAGCACCGGGTTGCGGAACTCGTCCAGATACTTCATGGCGAGGATTCCTGCTCACCTTCGCCGAATTCCTGCTCCAGCATCCCCAACTGGTCGAACAGCGCCAGCGATTCCTGCGCTGACTGCTCGTCCAGCCGGGTGATGGCGAAGCCAACGTGGACAATCGTGTATTCGCCCACCTGAATTTCCGGCACGTAGGCGAGGCATACTTCCTTGACTACGCCGCCGAAATCGACCGTGCCCATCAGGATGCCGTCAGTCTCGTAGGTGCTGGTCACGCGCCCCGGAATGCCGAGACACATCAGCGCACCTCCTGACGTGCTTCATTGATCTGCGCCGTTCGGTAGTCGGTGAGGAAATCCAGCCAGGCGTCCATGCCCGCGCCGGTTTTGGCGGAGACTTCGAGCACGGGCATCCCCGGATGCACGTGCATGATCGAGTCGAATGCCGCCGTGCGATTGAACTCGACCGCTTCGGCGATGTCGATCTTGGTGAGCACGGCAACGTCCGACGAGAAGAACATCGGCGGGTACTTGAGCGGCTTATCCTCGCCCTCGGTGGTCGAGAGCAGCACGACCCGCAGCGCTTCGCCCAGGTCGTAGCTCGATGGGCAGATCAGGTTGCCGACGTTCTCGATGAACAGGTAATCGAGCGCGTCCAAATCCCAGCCCTCAAGGAAGCGCTCGATCTGATCGGCTTCCAGATGGCAGTTGCCCGCCGTCTCGATCTGCTTGACCGGCGCGCCGGTCTGCGCCAGCCGTCGGGCGTCGTTGTCGGTGGCGATGTCGCCGACCAGCGCCGCGACTCGCGCGCCGCGCTCGATCAGGCGGCGCATCGTCTCCTGTAGAAAGGTCGTCTTGCCCGCGCCGGGGCTGGATACCAGATTGGTGACGAATACGCGGTTGCGCGTGAAGCGCTCGCGCAGCCCGGCGGCGACCTCGTCGTTCCTGTTCAGAACGCCCTGTCGAATCTCAATAAGTCTCGGCTTCATCCTGCATAATCTCCAGTGAGACCAGCTCCAGTTCCGTCCCGTGACGAACGTCGGCGCTGAATGTCCCGCAAACCGGGCATTGAAAGGCTTGGATCGAGGGGAGTTCGCGCTCGCGCCGGCAGATGGGGCAGTATACAACCAGCGGCACATCTTCGATATCCAGCCGCGAGCCTTCCAGCATCGTGCCGTGCGCGGCGGTGTCGTAGGCGAACAGCAGCGCGTCCCTGACCACGCCCGCCAGCACGCCCAGCCGCAGATGCACGGTGTCCACGCGCGGCACGTTCGCCTGCCGCGCGGCGGCTTCGGCGGTTTCGATCAGTTGGAGCGCTATCGACAATTCGTGCATGACGCTGCGATCATACCCTCAATGCCCTGATCGTAGCATGGTTGGCGAGCCGTCCCACGTGCCAAATGATAGAGAGATCGGATTACAGATGTTGTCTTAGGGGTAGAGAAGGGGGAAGTGTCGCTTACCTCACCCCTCATTCCCCTTCCACAACGGATAGGGAGACATGTTTTGGAAATAGGAAAACGTCTGGAGCGAGACACGTGTAGGGCATGACATGTCGTGCCCCTACGAGAACACATATTCAGAGGATTCCGCACCAAACCGGAAAAGTGCCTTCCTCATCCACGTCGTGGAGAGGAAGGCACCGCAGGTTGTCACGGGGTGAGGTTAAGGAGAAACAAACTGGCGCCTAGCTTAGCTCGCGCGAACGGATAATTCCTCTTCGATTGCCTTGCTCGCCATGTCGTCGCGGATGGCTTTGCTCATCGGCACGCCGTGACGGTACGCCGCCGCTGCGATGGCGTGCGTACTGACCGGCAGTGTCAGCACGGCGAAGACCGCCAGCGCCACCAGCTTGAGCGCCACCGACGGCATCAGGATGGCGGTTCCGAGCAGCAGCCCGCACAGACCGACGGTCGAGACCTTGCCGGAAGCGTGCAGGCGGCAGTACAGGTCGGGCATACGGATCATGCCGACGATACCCAGCACGCTGAAACCCACGCCGATCCACAGAACGACCAGTCCCAGAATTTGCAGTACGACCATCAGAACACCTTTCCTTCCGAGATATAGCGAGCCAGGGCTATCGTGCCGATGAATGCGAACGCCGCCAGAGCGATGGCGATGTCGATGTACATCGCCGTGTCGCGCAGCAGCGCCAGCACAATGATGATCCCGATCAGCAGCGTGGTGATGGCGTCGGTGGCTTGCAGGCGGTCAGCGGCGGATGGTCCTACCCACACGCGGTAGGCGCATGGCAGGATCAGTACCACCAGTACGACCAATGCTGCCTGAACGCTCAACTGAATCACGCCAGTCATCCGCTAGCCCCTCCCGGCGATGCGGCTCAGCAGCCTGAGCCGCCGCGTCTGCGCCTGCGCGGACGTTTGTGCCGAAGCTTCCACGTCCAGGCAGTGAACGTACATGGTGTGGCTGCCGTCGAAATCGACGACCAGCTCGCCGGGGGTGATGGTGATCCCGTGTGCGCTGAAGGCGGCGGTGAAGTCGCTTTCGGCTGCGTCCTGCGTGTATACCTTGAGGATGCCCGGCTTGAGCGGCAGATTCGGGTTGAGGATCACCCTGGCGACCGTCACGCTCGACATCCAGATGTCGCGCGCCAGCGTGACCGTGTAGATCACCAGCGCGACGATCTGATCCGGGATGCGGCGCGGGTCGACCCTGATCTCGTTCACCTTGAGCATCAGCAGGATTGCCGACGCCAGCAGGAACCCGACGATGAAGCTGTCGATAGAGATGCTCGACGTGACGATCATCCACACGATAGCCATCGGAGCGGCGAGTAGCGGTATCACGAACATCACGAACCTCCCAATACACCACGAATGTAAAGCTGTGGATCGCCGAGGCGGTCGACCGCAATCGTCGCCGCTTCGACCAGCGGTGCAGCATACAGTCCGAACAACACGCACAGCCCGATCAGCAGCGCCGGGGCGATCAGGCTGTCCCCGACCGGCTTGAGCGTCAGCGTCTCGTCCGGCGAGCGCTGGAAAATGTGCTGCCAGGTGCGCATGGTGTAGAGCAGGGTGATCAAGCCCGCGCCGACAGCCAGCCCCAGCACGACCCAGCCCTGCGCCTGAATCCCGCCCTGCACGATGCTCAGCTTGCTGATGAAGCCGTTCAGCGGCGGGATGCCCGCCAGCGCTAGCCCGCCGAGCAGATACAGCGCGCTCAGCCCGCCCAGCGTCTTGCCCGCGCCGCCGATTTCGGTCAGTTTGGCGCTCTTGTTGGGCATCCGGCTGGAAACCGCGCCGGTGATCATCAGCAGCGAAGATTTGATGAACGAGTGGTTGAAGGCGTAGACAATCGCGCCCACCAGCGCCAGCGGTGTGCCCCAGCCGATGCCGAGCAGGATGAAGCCGATCTGCCCGAAGGTGGAGTAGGCGAGCATACGCTTGGCGTCGTAAGTGCGCAGCGCCGCCAGCCCGCCGAAGAAGATGCCGATGATGCCGAGGATCAGCAGCAGTGTGCGCACCAGCGGTGCTTCGGCGATGAACAGCAGCATCGTCAGGCGGATCAGCCCGTACACGCCGACCTTCACCACGACCGACGACAGCACGGCGTGAACGGGCGTCGGGGCAGCGGTGTGGAAATCCGGCTGCCAGAAGTGGAACGGGAAAACCGCGCTCTTGAGCAGGAAGGCGCACATCAGCACGACGGCGGCGACCTGCGCCAGCAGCGGGCGCTGACCGCCTTCGAGCAGCCGGGCGATGTCCGCCAGCGTCAGCGTGCCGAACGTCGCGTAAATCGCGCAGATGCCGAGCAGCAGGAACAGCGAACCCATCGCGCTGATCAGCAGGTACTTGATCGCCGCTTCGACGCCGAGACGGTTGTCCGAGATGGCGACCAGCACCACCGAGGACATGATCATCAGTTCCTGGAACACGAACAGCGTGAAAATGTCGCCAGTGTAGAACGCGCCGTTGAGACCCGCCGCCATGCACAGATACAGCGGCATGAAGGCGGGGTAGGAGACGCATTTGTCGTGGCAGCCGAGGATGTAAATCGCGCCGCAGGCGACGACCGTCGTCGCCATTAGCTCGAACAGCGCCGACAGCATGTCGGGCGCGAGCACGATGCCGTAGGGCGGGGCGTAGCCGCCGATGCGGTAGACCTGCATCCCGTCGCTCCAGTTCAGCAGCAGGATCACCAGACTGGCGATCCACGCGAGCGCCGTCGCCGCGATGCCGACGGAGTGCTGCACGCGCAGGTAGCGCGCCGTCAGCACGCACAGGGCGGCTCCGGTCAGCGGGGCGAATATCGGGACGAGGACGAGCGGGTTGTTCGGCATCATCATCCCTTCAACCGATCCAGCGTGTCGAGGTCGGCGGTCTTGTAGCGCCGCGCCGACGCCGCGATCAGACCGAGCAGGATGGCATACGAGCCGAAGCTGATGACGATTGCCGTCAGGATCAACGCCTGCACCAGCGGATCGCTCGTGGTGGTCTTGTCGACGTTCTGGGCGTAAGCGGGAGCAACGCCGTTGAACGCGCCGACGGCGAAGAAGAACAGGTTGATCGCCGTGAACAGGATGTAGAAGCCCAGCGCCGATTTCACCATGTCGCGGCGCAGAAGCTGGAATATCCCCAGCGCGAACATCACACCCGTCGCCAGCGCAAACACGATATTCATAACGGTTCGACCTCTTTCGGATACGCGATGGCTTCCATCACCGTCGCCACGCTGCCCAGCACCGTCAGGAAAATGCCCGTCTCGTACACCAGCGTGGACGACAGGTGCAGATTCGCGGGCAGCGCCAAATCGGTATTGAGATGCGTCAGGAATGGCTGCCCCAGCAGCATCGGGAATAGGGCGTTGCCGATCACCAGCGTGAGACCGCCGCCGATCAGCAGTCGGGCGCGCAGCCAGCCAAGCTCTTTGCGCGCCTCGGTGTAGCCAAAGACGATGTACCACAGCGCCACGCCCAGCCCGCTGATCACGCCCGCCGTGAAGCCGTCGCCGGGCGCGTCGCCGCCGTAGAGAAGCTGCGCCAGCGCCAGCAGGAAGGCGAACGGCAGCACGATCCGTGAGATGGTGCGGGTGAGCGGCGTCGAGAACTCTGACGTGAACAGCGCCGAGTCGTCGCGGACTTCCTCCGCCGGGTGAATCTTGACCGGCTCGATCTCCTTCGTTCGGCGCAGCCCGGCAATCGCCCTTGAAACGTGGCGGGGCCAGCGCGCGGCGGCGGCGGGCTTGGCGATCAGCGTGAGGACGCCCAGCGCCGAGACGCTGAACACGGTGATTTCGATGATGGTGTCCATGCCGCGAAAGTCGGTGACAATCGCGCCGACCACGTCCGAGAAGCCCATCAGATGCTGGGCGTTTTCCAGATGCCACGTGGCGATGGACTCCGGCTTGGGGCGGCTGAGCAGCGCCGCCAGCGCGAACAGAGCGACGCCGCCGCCAACCAGCACGGAAATCACGATGTCGCGCACCAGCCCGGCGCGCGACTGCTTCCAGAGCGAGACCATCGCCCGCTTACGCGCTCCGGGGTGGATGCGCGCGAGCATGACGATCAGCAGCACCGTGCCGATGGTCTCGACCATGAACTGCACCAGCGCTACGTCCGGCGCGGGTTCGATTAAGAACAAGCCGCCAACCGCGTACCCGGATACGCCGAGCGCCAGCGCCGCAAGCAGGTGATTGCGAAATATGATGCTCGCCAGCATCATCGCCAGCGCCAGCCCGATCAGCAGGACGCGCAGGAAGTCGACGCTGCCGTTGAACTCGAACACCAGCGGGAAGCCGGTCACGTGCACCAGCCCCGCTGTCGCCTGCAGGGCGACGACGCTGACCAGGATGACGACCAGGTAGTAGCGCAGCTTTCCGCCCTGAGTCCGCAAGACCAGATCGCCGACTCGCTCGACCAGATGCACGCCGCCGTTGTAGATCGTTTCACCGCTGGGGATGCGCAGCGGCAGCCCCCAGCCGCGCCAGCGCTCGCGCCCCACGAAGATCGCCCGCGCCGCTGCCGATGGCGACCAGGCTGAGCAGGAATGGCGTGTTTAGCCCCGGAAACAGCGACAGGTGCAGGTTGCCGGGGATGCTCATGCCGACCAGCAGGACGATCAGCGCCTGCAAGCCCAGCCCACCGACGAGCGAGCCACCCGCCAGCACCGCCGGACCGACCAGCAGCCCGTGAGGGGCATCGTGCAGGTGCGCGGCGTGCGCTGGTTTCCCACCGAACACGTCGAATACGATGATCAGCGCCAGCGCGACCGTCAGCGCGGCGGTGACGACGATCACCGTCACGGCGCTGATGTTGCCGAGCATGGCGTCCAATAGCGATTCTTTCGCCACGAAGCCGAGCAGCGGCGGCAGACCTGCCATCGACAGGGCGGCGAGGACGGCGACCACCGTCCAGCCGGGCATTGACCGCGCCAGCCCGCCCAGCTTGTCCAACTGGCGCGTCCCGGCGGAATGATCGACCGCGCCGACCACCAGGAACAGCGCAGCTTTGTACAGGCTGTGCGCCAGAATACCGATCAGCGCCGCTTTCAGCCCTTCGCCGTGCGGCAGGCTGATCAGCGCGACCAGTATCCCAAGCTGGCTGATGGTGGAGTAGGCGAGCGCGGCTTTCAGGTCGCGCTGGCGCAGCGCGAACGCCGCGCCCATCAGCATGGTGATCAAGCCGACCGCGAGCAGGGTGTTCTGCCACAGGAGGGTTTCGCCCAGCACCGGGTACAGCCGGAGCAGCAGGTAAATCCCGGCTTTGACCATCGTCGCCGAGTGCAGGTACGCGCTGGCGGGTGTCGGCGCGTTCATCGCGCCGGGCAGCCAGAAGTGGAACGGGAACTGCGCGCTTTTGGCGAAGCAGCCGATCAGGATCAGGATGGTGAAGCCAGCGTACCAGGGACTCTCGTGCAGCGTCGTGCTGGTGAGTATCTGCGACAGTTCCATCGAACCCGCCGCCGTGCCGAGCAGCACCAGCCCGATCAACAGCGCCAGCCCGCCGCTGCCCGTCACGATCAGCGCTTGCAGCGCCCCGCGCCGCGCCTCGGCGCTCTCGCGCTTGAAGCCGATCAGCAGGAACGAGATCACACTGGTCAGCTCCCAGCCGATGAACAGGCTGATCAGGTTGCCCGCCAGCACCAGGACTAGCATGGCGCTCATGAACGCCAGCATCTCGCGGTAGAAGCGGTTCAAATCCGCTTCGTCGTCGAAGTAGTATCCGGCGTAGATCACGATCATCGCGCCGATGCCGACGATCACGAGGCTGAACAGCAGCGAGAGACCGTCGAGGTACAACGACAGGCTCAGTCCCAGTTGGGGAACCCAGGGGATGCTGGCGATGATCGGACCGGATTCGCTGACAACCGGCACGAACGTGAGCAGCCAGACGAACAAGCCGCCGACCAGCGCGCCGATCACCCACGTCTGCGGGGCTTTCGGCAGCGATCTGCGGGCAGCCGCCATCATCAGGGCGAGAAATGCGGGGGTTGCGCTGATGATGGCTAAACCCATTGGTGCGGACTCCGACAAAATCACCTCATTACAGTACATGCCGCAGCGGGAGACTCGCGCCTCCCGCTGCACAAATTCGTTTCGCAAGCAGAGACCCGAATCAGTCTCCTGTAGCTGCCGCTTTCGCCGCTTTCTGGTGCGGGTCAATGCCTAGCACTTCTTCAGCTTCGCGGACATCCGGCCAAATCGAGACGCCGTGCTCGTAGTCGTCGATAAAGACGCTCACGTCGTCCACTGCCTTGTTGACGTGCAGGCGA
>JAXLWE010000057.1:0-32374 GCA_046328655.1 Anaerolineae bacterium
CAGCCCGGTTGGGATGCACGGCTTCCGGCTCGAATGTCAGGTGCACATCATCACCGTGTCGTCGACCGGCATCAGCAATCTCGAACAGGCGATTCAGTCGGCGGGCATCTTCCCGGATCGCTTCATTCTCAACCCGCTGGCGTCCGGCGACATTGTGCTGACCGAGCAGGAACGCGAGAGCGGTACCGTACTCATCGACATCGGCGGCGGCACGACCGACCTCGCCATTTTCATCGACGGCACGGTCTGGCATTCCGCCGTGATCGCGGTCGGGGGTGACTTAATCACCAATGACATCACCCACTGGATGCACGTACCCTTTGATGTAGCGGAAGCCGTCAAGATTCAGTATGGCAGCGCGCGCGAAGCCGATGTCAGCCCGCTGGAAGAATTCCTGGTGCAGCCGTTCGGCGAAGGGATGCCGACTCCGGTTAAGCACAGCGAATTGGCGGCGGTGATCGAGGCGCGCGTCACCGAGCTGTTCGAATTCGTTCACGCCGAAATCAAACGTTCCGGTTACGATGGTCTGCTGCGTGCCGGAGTTGTCCTGACCGGAGGCTGCGCGCTGCTTCCGGGAATCCGCGAAGTAGCCGCCGAGGTGCTCGGCTGCCCCGTGCGCGTCGCCAAGCCGGAGAAGATCACCGGCATGGCGGACGCCCTGCGCAGCCCGGCGTACAGCACCAGCGTCGGTCTGCTGCGGCTTGGCTTGCAAATGGAAACCGCCATGCCTGTGCAGACCGTCAGTAACGGCTCGGCTGTCGGAGCGAGCATAGGCAGCTTACTCACTGGCTTCTTCCGCCGCCTGCTGCCTGATAACGAACGCTAGATAAGTTTGAATTGTTTTCATTTTGTAATGGCTCGAATGCGTGCTTTTGCGTCCTTCGAGCGAGAAATGCTGGATAAGTCGAGTTGCGCGTGGGTTAGTGTGGAATAAAATAGAGTTAATTAATCCGGCGCTCATGTTGCGATTAGTGGGAAGCTTTGAGGAAGGGCTGACTTCATGGATATGCTTACACCCGGTGAGAACTTCGCGCAGATCAAGGTGGTTGGTGTCGGGGGCGGCGGCAACAACGCGGTCAACCGCATGATTACCGAAGGTCTGGGGGGCGTCGAGTTTATCGCGGTCAATACCGACAATCAGGCGCTGATGCTGTCGAAGTCCAAGACCCGCGTGCGTATCGGCGATAAGCTCACTCGCGGTCTGGGGGCAGGCGGCAATCCTGAAATTGGTCGGAAAGCCGCCGAGGAGAGCGCCGACGAGCTGTACGAAGTCCTGCGCGGCGCAGACATGATCTTCATCGCCAGCGGCATGGGCGGCGGAACCGGGACTGGCGCGTCACCGATTGTGGCGCAGATCGCCAAGGAACTCGGCGCGCTGACCATCGGCGTCGTCACCCGCCCGTTCACGTTTGAAGGCGCGAAGCGTCAGCAGACCGCCGAAGCCGGTATCGAAGCGCTCAAGAGCCAGGTCGATACGCTGATCGTCATCCCGAACGACCGCCTGCTGCAAATCGCCAGCAAGAACGCGACGCTCCAGCAGGCGTTCTCGCTCGCCGACGACGTGCTGCGCCAAGGTATTCAGGGTATTTCCGAACTGATCACCGTCCCGGCGCTGATTAACCTCGACTTTGCCGACGTGCGTACCATTATGTCGGAGGGTGGGGCGGCGTTGATGGCGGTTGGGCATTCGACGGGTGACGAGCGGGCGCGTAAAGCTGCCGAATCAGCCATCAGCAGCGCGCTGCTCGACGTGACCATCGACGGCGCTCGCGGCATCCTGTTCAACATCACCGGCGGACCCGACCTCAGCCTGTTCGAAGTCAACGAAGCTGCCGCCATCATCAAGGAAAGCGCGCATCCTGAAGTCAACCTGATCTTCGGCGCACAGATCGACGAGAGCCTAGGCGACGAGGTGCGAGTGACCGTAATAGCGACGGGTTTCGAGCACAGTAGTCGCGTGCAGCGCAAGATGGATCAGCAGACCATCTATCGCCAGCCGCAGCAGCAGCCCGTCCAGCGCCAGCCGCAGCAGCAGGCACCGCAGCAGCGCCCGATGCAGCAGTACAGTGCGCCGCAGCCGCCCGCCAACCCGCCGCTGGAAAAGAGCCAGCCGGATACGCCTCCGCCGCAGAAGCCGCAGCAGCAGTCGGACAATTTCAGCGCGCGCGTCTACGACGAGGACAACATCGAAATCCCGACTTTCCTGCGTAAGCGTCGCTAGTTTTTGCATACCGGGTGCTGAGCAAGCGGTCTGTTTGCTCAGCACTTTTTATCACCCCAGTTAGAAGATGATGGTGTGTTTGAGAACCAATCCCGTCCGTTTTGCAGGATCAGACTGACGCGCGTTTTGGAGGCTGTGGGATTCTGCGAAACTGTGGGAAAGCCGTTATATTTAATAACTATGTTCTAACCAAACCTGAGCGGAGTTGTACCTGAAGGGCTGTGGACAAGAACAGGTGAGCGTGCTAAATTACTCTTAAATCGATCAGAGATTTTCATAGCCAGTTAACCTCTGCTCAACCCACTTAATATACAATCAGTGGTTTTGAGGTTGGTCATGCCGCGTGGCATGGCTATGGATTTCGTATTGTCCGTTCCCGGCAGGTTTCGGGAAGAAAAGTAACGAGGACTATCCTTAAAAGGGGAAAACGCGATGGTTCAAGCCAAAGCTAAAAAACGCAACCAGCTTCACGACTTGGGCTATAAAATCTTTCTGGATCGTTATGCTCAGAAGGATATGACACGGACGACGCTGGCGGTCGGCGACACGGTGATCGTGGTCGTCAACCCGGCGACCGGGCAGCGCGAGATCGGCAAAGTGACCGAAATGCGCCTGCCCGAAGTGACGATTGAGCTGCTTGACGGCGAAGTCGTGACGCGCGACCTCGAAAACGTCGATAAGCCGCTGGAGACCGATCCCGGTCAGATGATGGATCGCGTTGCCAAAGGTATCGCCGCCTGCGAAGTGACTCCCGAACTCCAGGAGGCGTGGACGGAACGATTCCGCTGGCTGCTGGACGACTTCAAATTCGTGCCCGCCGGACGTATTCTGACCGCCGCCGGGACTGATCAGGCGCTCACCTATTACAACTGCTACGTCGTCCCGTCGCCGAAGGATTCGCGCGGCGGCATCATCGATACACTGCTCAATATGACCGAGATCATGTCGCGCGGCGGCGGCGTGGGCATCAACATTTCCAGCCTGCGCCCGCGTCAGGCATACGTCAAGGGCGTCAATGGGCGGTCGAGCGGCGCGGTGTCGTGGGGCGGGCTGTACAGCTTCGTCACCGGCTTGATCGAGCAGGGCGGCTCGCGGCGCGGCGCGCTCATGCTGATTCTCAACGACTGGCATCCCGATATCTTCAATTTCATCAACAGCAAGCGCGAAGCGGGCAAGATTACCAACGCTAACATCAGCGTTGGCGTCTCCGACAAGCTGATGGAAGCCGTCAAGGTCGATGGCGACTGGGAACTGGTGTTCCCTGATACCAGCGATCCGGATTACGACGATGTGTGGGACGGCAACCTCGAACAGTGGGTCGAAGCCGGGCACGGCGTCACCCATTTCCGCACCGTCAAGGCGCGCGAAGTCTGGAACGCGATCATCGAAAGTGCGTGGGCGAGCGCCGAGCCGGGCGTGTTCTTCCGCGAGCGCTACAACAAGATGTCCAACAGCCACTATTTCGCGCCGATCATCTGCACCAACCCGTGCGGCGAGCAGGGACTCCCGGCGTGGGGCGTGTGCAACCTGGGCGCGATCAATCTGGCGAAGTTCTACGACGAAGACCAGCACGATGTCGACTGGGACAACCTCGAAATCACGGTGCGCTACGCGACCCGCTTCCTCGACAACGTGATCGACAGCACGCCCTACTTCTTTGAGCAGAACGAGAAGCAGCAGATGAGCGAGCGCCGCGTCGGGCTGAACAACATGGGTCTGGCGGAACTGATGATCCGGTTGGGCGTCCGCTACGGCAGCCCCGAATCGGTGGAGTTCATCGATAAGCTGTACGGCTTCATCGCGCGGGCATCGTATGAAACGTCGGTCGAGCTGGCGCAGGAGCGCGGCGCGTTCCCCAAATTCGACGCCGAGAAGTTCCTGCAGAGCGGTTTCATGCAGTCGATGCCGAAGGATATTCAGGATCGCGTGTATCAGCACGGTATCCGCAACGTGACGCTGCTGACGCAGGCTCCCACCGGCACGACCGGCACGATGGTCAACACCTCGACCGGCATCGAGCCATTCTTCTCGTGGATCTACTACCGCAAGAGCCGCCTCGGTCTGCACGAGGAAAAAGTGCCGATTGTGCAGGAGTGGTACGACGCCAACCCCGGCTCGACCGATCTGCCCGACTATTTCGTCACGGCGATGGAACTCTCGCCCGAAGATCACGTCCGCGTGCAGGCGGCGATCCAGCGCTGGGTCGATTCGAGCATCAGCAAGACCTCGAACCTGCCCAATCACTACACCGTCGAGCAGACGCGCGAGCTGTACGAGCTGATGTACGCGCTCGGCTGCAAGGGCGGCACGATCTACCGCGACGGCAGCCGCGACGAGCAGGTGCTGATGCTGAAGGGCGACGAGCGCGCCGAATCCGAAATCAAGAAAGAGGCGGAAGTCAAGCCGCTGGAGCAGGTGGCGACGCCGCACCACGTCTACCCGCGCCCGGCGATGCTTCAGGGCGTGACCGTCAAGACCAAGACGCCGTTCGGCACGGCGTACATCACCATGAACAGCGACGAGAACGGCTGCCCGTTCGAGGTGTTCATCAGCGCGCCGGGCAAGGCGGGCAGCGACCTGCAAGCCGACGCCGAAGGCTTGGGGCGCATGATCTCGCTGCAACTGCGCTCGACCGCGCCGCAGAACCGCACCCAGATGCTGCGGCTGATCGTCGAGCAGCTTCAGGGCATCGGCGGGTCGCGCACCTATGGCATGGGACCGAACCGGGTGATGTCGCTGCCGGATGCGGTCGCCGGGGCGCTCATGAACCACTACTTCAAAGAGGACAAGGCGCAGCAGTTGGCGTTGTTCAACGGCGGGCACTCCGAAGAAGTGCAGACCGAAGTGACCCACGTCCACGAACTCGCCGAGACGTACAATGAGACCAACGGCTACGTCAGCGGGGCGGACATGTGCCCGTCGTGCGGGACGATCTCGCTCTTGCGGGTAGACGGCTGCCGCAAATGCACCACCTGCGGCTACAGCGAGTGCTGAGTATCGAGTGCTGAGTGCTGAGACAAACGAAAGATCAGGGGTAAATGTAGGGGCGCACGGCTGTGCGCCCTTCTCGTGTCCCTTCAAGGAGCATCATGTCGCGTTCCGCCATCCTGCTGATCTCCTGCCCCGACCGCACGGGGCTGGTCGCCGCCATCACCGATTTCCTGTACCGTAACAACGGCAACATTCTGCACCTCGACCAGCACGTCGACGCCGAGGAAAACGTGTTTTTCATGCGCGTCGAGTGGGATCTGGATGGCTTCGCGCTGCCCGACGCCGACATCGAGCCAGCGTTTCAGGTCATCGCCGACCGCTTGCAGATGCGCTGGGCGCTGCATTTCTCGGACGAGACGCCGCGCATGGCGGTGTTCGTCTCGAAGCAGGGACACTGCCTGTACGACATTCTCGCGCGCTACCAGTCGGGCGAATGGCAGGTGGATATTCCGGTCGTGGTCAGCAATCACTCCGACATGGGTGCGATAGTCGAGAAGTTCGGCATCAACTACCGTCAGTTCACGATTACGAAGGAAAACAAGCTGGAGCAGGAACAGGCACAGCTTGCGCTGCTGCGCGACTACAACGTCGACTTCATCGTGCTGGCGCGCTACATGCAGATTCTCTCGCCGGAGTTCGTGGCGGCGTACCCCAACCGGATCATCAACATCCATCACTCATTCTTGCCCGCGTTCATCGGGACAAAGCCGTACCATGCTGCCTACGCGCGCGGCGTCAAGATGATCGGCGCGACCAGCCATTACGTCACCGCCGACCTTGACGCCGGACCGATCCTCGAACAGGACACGGTGCGCGTCAACCACAAGGACTCGGTTGACGACCTTGTCCGCAAGGGGAAGGATGTCGAAAAGCTGGTGCTTTCACGTGCCGTCGGCTACCACCTGCGCCGTCAGGTGCTGGTGTATCACAACAAGACGGTGATCTTCGCCTAGCCGCGCTGCTGCCGACGCCTACCTCACACGGTCGATAGATCCCATTCCTCGTGGAGCTTCGGGACATCGTTGAGCAGGCGCTTCGTGTAGGCTTCCTTGGGCTGCAAAATCACTTCATCAGCGGAGCCGCTTTCGACGAATCGACCATGCTCCATGATGTAGACGGTGTCCGACACGTAGTAAGCCAAGCCGATGTCGTGGGTGATGAAAATTGGCGTCATGCCGATTTCGCTGCGCAAGTCCATCAGCATTTCCAGGATAGTTGCACGCGAGCACGCATCGATCATCGAGGTGGGTTCGTCGGCGATCAGGATTTTCGGCTTCAGGAGGAAGATGCGTGCGATCATCAGGCGCTGCTGCTGCCCGCCCGACAGCTCAAACGGATATTTGTTCGTCAGCTCGTCGAATTTCAGGTTGACGAAGCTGCACGCCTCGCGCATCATCACCAGCTTCTCGTCGTAGGAGAGTCCTCGACCACCACGCATCCGAATACAGTCGAGCAGCACTGCGTCGATCTTCCGGAAGATGTTATATGAGGAGAACGGGTCCTGGAAAATCGCCTGGATGTTCTTCCAGTATTCGCGCTTCCTCCGGTGCGAGCGGATGTCGCGGAGTTCTCCCTCGAAATAGATTTCCCCTTCGCTGACAGACGTCAGCCCCAGGAGCATCTTTGCCAGGGTAGTTTTGCCGCTGCCGGACTCGCCGACAATCGAGATGATCTCGCCTTTTTTGAAACTGAAATTCACGTGATCGACGGCAACAACCTTGTGGTTTCCAAGACCGAATACCTTGGTAACGTTTTTGCCACTCAGAATCAACGTATCATGCTTCATTTTTGTAAATCTTTCTCAGGTCTTCTTCCGGTATGATACAGCGATAAGCGCGTCCACCACCAATATCACGTAGAGCAACAGAAACCGTCCGGCATTCCGGCATCACATACTTGCAGCGTTCCGCGAACCGGCATCCGGAGGGCGGGTTCTTGAGATTGGGCGGGGTGCCAGGAATGGCTGCCAGCTTGACGCCCCGCAACCCGTGTTCGGGGACGATAATTGACCCCATGAGCGCCCGCGTATACGGGTGGATGGGATCAAAGACCGTCTCGTCGGCGCTTCCTTTTTCCACAACCTGCCCGGCATACATGACCATGATGTCGTCGGTGACGTTGTACAGGAGCGGAAGTTCGTGGGTAATAAACACGAGCGCCTTGACGATGCCTTTGTCCATCAAGTCCATCACCATCTTGATGACCATCTTCTGCGAGGTCACGTCGAGGGCGGAGGATGGCTCATCTGCGATCAGGACATCAGGAGACAGAATCACCGAGGTAGCGATTACGGTGCGCTGCTTCATCCCGCCCGATAGCTCGACGGGATATTTTTGCAGCACTTCCGCTGGCAGGCCGAGCAGCTCAAAACGCTCCCTCGCTAGCTCGTAAATCTCTTTCTTGGAAGTCTGGGGATGATGCGCGCGAATGACATCCTCGACAAAGTTGATGACCTTCTGTGTCGGATTCAGCGCATTCATCGCCGCCTGCGGGATGTAGGAAATCTCGCTTCCCAGGATGGTTTTGCGAACCTCATCCGGGTCCATGCTCGTGATGTCCCGCCCGTCGAGGATGATGTCCCCACTGGTGTAGCGCAGCGGGGCAAAGTAGTATCCCATCAGGCTCAGCGCCAGCGTCGACTTCCCGCAGCCGGATTCACCCGCAATGCCTAACGATCTTCCTTCTTCTACCTTCAGAGTAACATGATCAACGGCGTAAATGTTCTCCCCAAACCGGGTCACATATCGCGTTGTCAGTTCGTTGACCTCTAACATGATTCTGGGCATACAATCACTCATTCCCTCAAAGCGGGATTGAATACCTGGTCAAGACCAGTGTTCATCAGATTCATCGAGAACGTAATCAAGGCAATAACGAGGAGCACCGGGAGGTACGCCCACCACTTTCCGAGGATATGCGCCTGGTAGATCATCCCCCAGTTCATCATCAGCCCCAGGGTTGGAACATCCGTTGTTCGCGGTCCCAGTCAAAGAATTGACAACCCGGCTTCCGCCAAATTACGGAGGAAATTTGCAGGATCAGCGCCATGACGACGTAGGAGGCGATGTAGGGCAGGATGTCGGTCAGCAGGATGTACGCGATGGAATGCCCGGACAGCCTTGACAGGTTGACGTGATCGCGGTTGCGCAGCGAAATTACCTGCGCGCGCACCGCTCTGGCGGTCAGACCCACGAAGTCAGCCCGATGACCACCGCAATCGTGATAGCCCCACGCTTGTCCTGTCCGATGCTGAACGAGATGAGGATCAGCAGCACGAAACTGGGGATGACGGTAAACAGATTGGTGATGAACACGATCAACTCGTCGGCAAAACCGCCGACGTAGCCGGATATCAAGCCAAGCAGCAGTCCGATAATGGTGGCGACGGTTCCGGCGACAAACCCAATGGTCAGCGACACGCCGGTAGCGCTCACCAGTTCCGTGAGAATGTCGCGCCCAAAGTTGTCCGTTCCCAGTACAAACAAACGGGAATTCGGCACTTCGTTGACATTCACATAATCGGTCTGGTTAATCAGATCTTTCTGCGCGAGCTGCCCTGTATTGGCATCGTTGGCGGCAATGATCTCGCCTTCGGTGGCAAGCACGCCTTCCAGCGAGGTCGAAAGCCGGATGTAGTAATTGCGGTCGGCATTCGTCATTCCGGGCAGGCGCTTGGTCGGGTCGAAATTGCTTTCCCACTGCTGAAGGAGCTTCGCCGTGTCGTCGACATTGATCTCCTCGGCGGGAATGTCGGCTGCGACCAGCCACTTGAACATCGCCTGGCGATCTTCATCGCTGAGCTTTGCCGCCACGCGCCGGGCTGCCGCGTCATCCACCACCAGGGTATACCGGGGCGTAAAGGCGATACTGTCGTAGACATTCACGTAAATGCCGGGGGCAAGGAATGTACCCCGGCTGATGATTGTCAGCGGACGGTCCTTGATGACGAGAGGGTAGATCAGCACCGTTAGTACAATCGTGGCAAATATTCCAAAGCCGATCCGAAACCGTCCCGACTGAAATATCTGACTCAAAATATGTTTCACGCTCGTATCACCGCCTACTCTGATTGAGCGGCTCTAATGCGCGGGTCGATCAACCCGTAAAGGATTTCGAGGGCAAAGAACGCGATCAGTGTCATGATGGTGATGATCAGCGTCGTTGCCGAAATGAGCGGGTAATCTCCACCGAGTACGGCTGTCAGGGTGGTAGAGCCAAGCCCCGGATAGCTGAAGATAATCTCTGCGACCAGCGCGCCGCTGACCATCGTTCCAATGGACAGCGCCAGTCCCGTGATCTGGGGCAGCATCGCATTCCTGAAAACGTATCGGATGATTTTGCTGTCTTTGATGCCGAGGAAACGCGCATACTTGACGTAATCTGCGTTCAATTCATAGATTGCCATTGAACGCATCCCTATTGCCTGACCACCGATGGTAATCAACACAATCGACCAGAAGGGGAGTTGATAATGAACGATGACCGACCACATAAATTCCAGGCTGGCTGTGGGAACCATGTTGTATGCGTAACCGCCAGATGTTGGGAACCACTGCAAATCAACGGCGAAAATCACGAGTAAGATGATCGCCATCCCAAAGGCGGGAATATTGCTGAGGAAAATGCTGACCGGCAGCAGGACTTTGTCAAAGCCCTTCCTGAGGTACGCTGCCATAGCACCGAGCGTGTTACCGAGTATCCAGCCGACGATGATGGCTGGAAATTGCAGTTCAATCGTCCACCAGATGGACGATTTGATCACGTCCGCAACCGTTCGCGGGTACTGGCTGATTGAATAGCCAAAATCGCCGCGAAGGACGTTCTGGAGGTAGATAAAGTACTGTTCTACGATGGGCTTATCAGTGCCAAACAGCTTGGTATATTGTTCATATACGGCTTGAACACCCGTAGCATTGGACATTCCCTGCGCCATTCGCGCTGCGATGGCAGCCACCGGGTCTCCGGGCATGAGTCGGGGCAGGATAAAATTCAGAGTGAATGCAACTAACAGTGTAGCGACGAACCACGCCAACTTCTTAAGGAAATAATTCCGATACCCCTTCAACCCGCCACTCCTCATAGGTATTTGACGAACTATAAAGAAGGTGGCAGTCACCCCAAGAGATCAGTCATGGCTTTCAGTTCCATTGACTGCGCTCAGCGTGATGAGGTGGCTGCCACCTGCTATTGGTCTACTTCACTTACTGATTGACCAGCTCCAGGTTATAGAGACCGGCAATGCTCCAACCATCCGTCAGGTCGAGCGGCGGGACAGGCGGGTTGGTGCCGTCGCCGTCAAACGGGAAGTTGGTCCAAACGCTTTCGTTCACGGTGTGGAACGACTGCGGACGATACATGAGCGTGAAGGACGGGACGTCGGTCAGGTAGATGCTGACCAGTTGCGTGTACATGTCCTTCAGCTTGGCGGCGTCAGTTTCGCCAGGGATCGCGTTGATCAGCGCATCGGCGTCAGCATTCGCATAGCCACCCCAGTTGCCGTTCCAGTTGCTCGTCATGCCGTTGAATTCGGAGCTGAGCAGCTTGCGGATACGGCTCCACGGCTGCGTGGGACCAGCGCCATCGCTCCACATCATGAAGATGTCGTAGCCTTCGGGCAGCGGGGCATCAGACTTGGTGACGACCGTCTGGTAAACCGACCACTCCGGGTAATTGGTGGTGATATCGATACCGATCTTGGCGCCAGCAGCCGCGACGACTTCGATAGCCGCCTGCCAGTCCGACCAGCCGTTCGGGCAGGTCGCAACGTAGTGCAGGTTCTGACCATCGACTTCACGCCAGCCATCGCCGTCGGTGTCCACAATACCGGCTTCGTCGAGCAGCGCCTTCGCGCCGTCAATGTCGTTGCCGACCCACTGCAGATCCGCAACCGCGTCGTGATCATAGAGCGCCTGCTCACCAGCGGTCGGGTTCATCAGCGAACGCGGAACCTGCTCAAACGTGGCAGACTGATTGGTCATCGCGTTGGCGATGATGGTGGGATAGTCGACGGCAATCGCAATAGCCTTGCGCACCGCAACGTTGTCCAGACCGGGCGACTGCAGGTTGTAGAAGGCGGTCGGCAGGCTGGCGCCGATGCTGTACGGGGCTTCGGGCAGGTACGTGGAGATCGGCAGATTGTCGACCAGCCACAGGTCCTGAACGTTGGAGTTGAACTGCTGGCTGACATCAACCTCGCCAGCCTTCAGCGCCGTCGTACCGGCTGCATTGTCTTTGAAAATGTTGTGAGCAAGGTAACGCGGAACGGGCAGCTTGCCCCACATGCTGGCGTCTTGTCCCCAATAGTTGTCGTCGCGCACGTAGACAACCTTGGTGTCGTCCGCAAAGTACTTGTGATACGGACCGGAGTAGACGACGTCTTCAGCCGGGTCGGCGAGCAGGGCGGTGGCATCACCGTTGACGCGCGCTTCCAGCGTCTGAGTCCAGGCTTTCTGGATGACGTAGTTGGTGCTGACGTAAGCTTGGACGAGCAGAGGATTGACTGCCGCGCCAGCGTCATTCAGCTTCGCGCGGATGACGACGGTCGAAGGATCAGCTGCGACAATGTCGTCAATGTAGTCGATGTTGGCAGCGCCAGTCGGGGTGTTGTACTTGACATGAGTCGCCCAGGTATAAGCCACGTCATCAGCGGTCACAGGGGTGTCATCGCTCCAGTGAGCGACCGCCTTGATGTGGAAGGTGAGTTCGGTGTGGGCATCGTTCCACGCGTAGGGACCGTCCGCCAGCAGCGGATAGACCTGCCCGTCGAGCATGTCGTACAGGTAGGGCGTCTCGAACATGATCACGCGGGCATTGTCCTGCTGGGCAATCGCCATCGCGTTGTTGTTATTGTTCGAATACGGATTCCAGCCGACTACGGAACCCCACTGCTGCCCATTGAAGTACAGGGTTTCATCGCGGGGCAGCGTGTCCTGAGCAATCGTCGGGACGGCGGCGACCGCCAACATTACTGCGAGCAATAGCGAGAAAAACATGAACCGTGTAAATCTCATTGCAGTCATCTCCTGCTAAGAAAAACAAGAACACTGATCGAGCGCAATTCCGCAATCTTCCAATATTGGGAGCGCTCACGGAAAACACTATGCGGTACGTTTTGTGCGGGTAATCACCGTCCTTTCGTGGAATACGCTAACTAAAATCGGGCTGATAGCAGGCTAGAAAACGATGTTGCTCTCAGGTGAATTGCACCGGGGAAAGCTGCTCCATGGGAAAAACGGTCTTGCGGCGCTTCAATACCAATCAGCACCCGACGCCATACGTGGGATACCTGCGGGCGGCAGGTGTCAAAGTGGAGACTGATCAAATCTTGCAGCATTTAAGAACCAAACTTCAATGAAATCTGATTTTTGTTGTGTCACTATCTAGAGACTAACCCATACCGCATTTTGCGTCAAGGAAGTAATTACTTTGAAGCAGTGTCATATGGCATCTGGCATCGTGCCGCGCCGTATCAAATTCCCCTGGAAAGCGCCGCGACCCGTAGCGTAACAACGGGAGGGCGAGTTCTGGCTCGCCCCCTGTTTTCCCGCCCGATCTACGCTCGAACCACGAGTCACCGGGTCAGCGTCACCTTGTGGATGCTGCGCGGGTGATCCGGGTCGAAGCCTTTGGCGAGCGTCAGCCCCAGCGCGAAAAGCTGCCCCTTCACGACCATCACCGGGGGCGACGCCCATTCCGGGATTCCAGCGGGGATCGGGAGCGGAGTCTGCGCCATCGCCAGCGCCTCGGCGCTTCCCGACGTGACGATCAAGTCCGCGCCTTTGTCGCGCAGTTGCGCAAAAAACGGGATCAGCTCGCCGTCCAGCCTGCCTTCCGGAATGACGGCGAACACCGGGAAGCCGTGCTCGACCAGCGCCAGCGGACCGTGCTGGAAATCCGCCGACGAGTACGGCTCGGCGATAATGTACGCCATCTCCTTCAGCTTGAGCGCGACTTCGTGGGCGGTGGCGTAGTTGTAGCCCCGGCTGGCGACCACGCAGTAATCGATGTAGCAGTAGCGCTCGGCGGCTGTCATCGTCGCTGCGCTCCCTTGCAGCACTTCGTCGATCCAGCCGGGCACGCGCGCCAGCGTCTCGAAGCTCGCTTCGCTCTGCGCCATCGCCGAGCTGAGCATCGCCAGCGCCATCAGTGATGTGGTGTAGGTCTTGGTGGCAGCGACGGCTTTCTCCGCGCCTGCGTGCAGGTTGATGGTATGCTCGGCGGTGTTCGCCAGCGGCGAGATCCGGGGCGTTGGTGAGCGCAACGGTCAGCGCGCCCTGCCGCGCCGCCTCGGCGACGACCGACACGATATCCGGCGACTGTCCGGACTGCGAGATGGCGATCACCAGCGCGTCGTCCAGGCGCGGCGCTTTGCCGTAGAGGGTGAAGATCGACGGCGTCGCCAGCGCAGCGGTCAGTTCGTTGACCGTCCCGAACAGATACTGGCAGTAGCGGGCGGCGTTATCCGACGTGCCGCGCCCCGCCAGCACCACGTAGCGCGGGCTGCGCTCGCGGATCGTCCGGGCGATCCGCTCGACCGTCTCGCGCTCCTGATCGAGCAGGCGAGCCAGCACGTCCGGCTGTTCAGCGATTTCGCTGGCGAGCAGGCTGGTCATATCTATGTTCCTTTCGGTAGTCCCGGCGTGATTATCCCCACAGGCGGTTCAGGTAGTTGACCTTTTCGACCGTCTGGTAGATGCCGCCGCCGTCATGATAGTTGTACTCGTAAATGCGGATGTCTTTCTCGCCGCCGTAGTAATTGTACGCCGCGTAGACCGTCGAGGGCGGGCAGATGTCGTCCATCAAGCCGACCGAGAACAGCGACGGAGCCTGCGCCCGCGTCGCAAAGTTCACGCCGTCGAAGTAGCTGAGCGTGTGGAAAACCGTCTCGATCTTGTCTCGGTGCGTCTGGCAGTACTTGGCGATTTCACCATAAGGCATCGTATTGATCACGGTCGTCGCCCGGCGGTAGTGGCACAGGAACGGCACGTCCGGCAGCGCCGCCGCCACGTCCGGCTGAAGCCCGGCGACCGCCAGCGTGATTCCACCGCCCTGGCTGCCCCCGGTGACCGCCACCCGCGACGAATCGACCATCGGGTGCGCCCGCGCCGCCTCGACCGCGCGCACGGCGTCGGTGAACACGCGGCGGTAGTAATAAGTTTTCGGGTCAAGGATGCCCTGCGTCATGAAGCCGGGGAAGAACGGGTTGCCGCCGTCGATCAGGTCGGGCGTATCGCCTGGCGACCACGCGCTGCCCTGACCGCGCGTGTCCATGAGCAGCATGGCGTATCCGGCGACCGGGTAGACCAGCCGGTCGTGCGGGAAGCCCCTGCCGCCGCCGTAGCCGATGTATTCGACCACGCACGGCAGCGAGCTGCTGGCATCGCGTGGGATGATGAACCATCCCTTTATTGGCTGCCCGCCGTAGCCGGAGTAGGTCACGTCGTAGGTCTCCACGAGCTTCAGCCCGTAGTCGACGCGCTCGAACTTGGCGTCGAGCGGGTGCTGGCGCGCTTCGTCAAGTGTTTTGCGCCAGAACTCGTCAAAATCGGGCTGTTCCTCGCGGGCGGGGCGGTATTTTTGTAGCTCTTCGAGCGAATAATCAAAGAAAGCCACGATGAATTTCTCCTTCAGCAGTCTCGTCAAAACCAACTATGGCGGCGCTCACGTCGTCCCGGCGATGAATCCGTCGAGCGTCGAGCGGAAGCTGTCCAGATCGATAGCGCCGAATTTATGCCAGACGATTTCGCCTTCCGGCGTGATGATCACCGTCTGCGGAATACCCAGGTCCAGCCGATAGTTGGCGGAGACCTGCTCGTCCGGGTTCATCAGCATCGGAAAGCTGATGCGATAGCGCGCCATATAGGTGCGAATGTCGTCGGCGCTCTCGCGCATGTTAATGCCGAACAGCGCCACCTGCCCGGAGCGCTCGCTGGCGATAGTTTGCAGCGCTGGCATCTCGTCGGTGCAGGGCGCGCACCACGTCGCCCAGAAATTCAGGATCACCCAGCGCCCGCGCATCGAGTTCAGGCTGAACGTGCCGCCATTGAGCGTCTCCAGCGTGAAATCCGGCGCGGGAAACGGCGTCACCACCGTCCCGGTTTCGGGGGCGGTCTGGGCGCTGGCGCATGCCGCGCACAGCAGCAGAACGATCAGCAGAAACACTCGCATCGTGGAGCGGCTCAATCTCGTCCCGGTTCGCCGCCGATTATACCGCTTCACGCTCAGCCCGATCTCACAGAAACGGCAGAAAACGCCCGGTTCGCGCCATGTAAGCATCGTACTGGGGGTAGGCGACTCGCAGCAGCGACTCCTCGTAGCGTGACTTGAACGTGAAGAACACGATCAGCGCCAGCGCGACCAGCATGACGGCGTAATGCCCGTGTACCAGCGCTACGCCGACCGCGCCCAGCAGTACACTGGTGTAGATCGGGTGGCGGACGTAGGCGTACACGCCTGTATCAACCAGTGCGGCGGCAGTCGACGGCGTCGGCGTGATATTGGGAATCGTCCGGTTGCGCGCCGCGAACTCGCGCACCGCCAGCGCGAGGACGACGAACGCCGCCGCGATCAGCACCAGCCCGATGATGCGCCCGACCGGATACTGACCGAGCGGAAAGACGATCACCGCGACGGCGAGCACGCCGAACAGGATGAACTGACCCGCAACGTAGGCATACGCCTTGCTCATCGCGTTAGCTCCGGTAGACGACCTCACCTTCGGCGACCGTCAGATGTACGTTGATGTCGGCGTCCACCAGCACCAGGTCGGCGTCTTTGCCCGCTTCCAGGCTGCCCTTGCGCGCCGAAATGCCGACCGCGCGCGCGGCGTTGAGGCTGCTCGTCTGCCACACCTCCGCCAGCGGCGCGCTGCTCGCCGCGATCAGGTTGCGCAGCGCGCGCTCCATCGTCAGGGTGCTGCCCGCCAGCGTGCCGTCGGGCAGGCGGGCGATTCCGCTGCGGATGGTGATCGTCCGGTCGTCGATGGGATACTCGCCGTCCGGCATCCCCGCGCCGCGAATTGCGTCGGTGATCAGGATCAGGCGGGACGCGCCTTTCGCGCGATAGAACAGGTTCATCACCGCCGGGTGAATGTGGATGTTGTCGGCGATCAGCTCGGCGTTGATCTCCGGCATGGTCAGCACCGCGCCGAGCGTGCCCGGCTCGCGGTGGTGCAGCCCGGTCATGGCGTTGCCGGTGTGCGTGGCGTGGGTGAGTCCCATCGCCACCGCCTCGCGCATCTGCTCGTAGGTCGCGGCGGTGTGCGCTGCCGAGACGGTGATGCCGCGCCGGACACATTCGCGGATCAGCCAGTGATTTTCGGGAAATTCGGGCGCGAGCGCCATCAGCCGGACGACGCCCGTGTCGAGAAACGCCAGCGCCTCGACACGTTCGGCTCGGCGGATGTGGGTCGTGCTCTGCGCGCCGCAGCGCTCCGGGTTGAGGTACGGTCCTTCGACGTGCGCGCCGACGATGGTCGCGCCGTTCGGCTGGCGTCCCTGCGCCGCCGCGATGGTTTCCAGCGCCGCCTGCACGCGCTCGCGCGAATCCGTCCAGGTCGTCGCCAGAAAGCTGGTGACGCCGTGTTTGGCGTAGAACTGCGCCATCGTGCGCAGCGCGTCGGGCGTGGCGTCCATCGCCTCGCTGCCCGCGCCGCCGTGAACGTGAACGTCGACGAAGCCCGGCAGCAGGGTTTTGCCGCTGCCTTCGATGTGCTCGGCGTCCACGCCTTCCGGCGCGTCGCCGTGACCGAGCGCGACGATCTTGCCGTCGCGCGCCAGCAGCCACCCCCGCGAGATGTGGGCGGTGGGGGTCATCAGTTCCGAGTTGGTGATTAGGAGTGAGGGAGACACGGTATCTTTTCTTTCGTGATGCTCTGACTACTTTGCTGCACCGCCCGTATGGTAGTGCGAGCGATGGGCGGGTGCAAGTGCCATTCGTCCCGCGTCAATCGCCGGTCTGCGGCAGCCGGATGGTGAACGCCGTGCCGCTGCCCGGCTCGCTCGTGACGGTGATCGTCCCGCCCTGCAGCTCGACGCATTCCTTGACGATCCCCAAGCCGAGACCCGTGCCACCGATGGCGTCGAGCACGCCTTTACCCCGGTAGAATGGCTCGAAGATGCGCTTCAAATCCTCCGGCTGGATGCCGATACCCTGATCGCGGACTTCAAGGATCGCGGCGCTGCCCTGCCGGTAGAGGGCGACCGTGATCGTGCTGCCTTCCGGTGAGTATTTGACGGCATTGGACAGCAGATTACTGAGGATGCGGACGATCAGCGCTTTGTCGGCGATCCCCTGCGCCAGCGTGCCGTCGGTTGTGAAGTTGAACTGATGCAGCGTGCCGATGCTTGTCTGAATGTCCTCGACGATTTCGCGGCAGTAGGCTTCGAGATTGATGTGAGACAGATGTGCCGTCATGTGGTGCAGTGTGCCGTGTACGACGAAATTGATGTCGTCCAGCATGTCGCTCAGCCGCTTGACCTGCATCCGAATCGACTGGAAGCGCTCGGCACGGCGCTCGCTGTCCAGCCGGTCGCTGTACTTGTCCAGCATATCGGTCGCCGTGACAATCGAGGCGAGCGGCGTGCGGAACTCGTGCGAGATCGTGCGCATGAGGTTGGTCTTGACCTCGTTCAGCTCCTGCTCTTTCTGCAGGTCGAACCGCAGGCGTTCCTGTTCGAGCAGGATGGCTTCCATCTCCTTGCGCTGGCTGATTTCGCGGATGAACACCGTGACACCGTTCTCGACAGGGAGCACCTGATGGTGATACCAGTGGCGTATCCCATTGACGCGGGTTAGCTCGAAATCCTCGTCGAGAAGCCGCCCGGTCTCGGCGACCTCGATGTATATCTGAAGGAAGCGCAGTCCCCGCTCGTGAGGGAAAACCTCGCTGACCCGTTTCCCGATCAGTTCGTGTCGCGGGGACGGGATCATGGCTTCGCCCGCCGGGTTCACGTCCGTGAACACGAAATCGACAATCCCGCCGCTTTCGTCGCGCTCGCTGCGCAGCAGGTAAAAGGCATCCAGGCTGGCTTCTATCGCGCGACGGTACACGCTGTCGCGCTGGCTCAGCGTTCCCTCCAGCCGTTTTCGGCTGCGAATGTCGATGATGGTGGCGATCTCCAGCATCTTTCCGTCGATCTCGGCTGGCTGAAAGGTCGCATCGACCGAGATGGCTTCGCCCTGCGCCGTGATGAGTTCGGTCTCGCCGCTGAGCGGGCGATCACCGTTGGGGCTTCGCCCGTGCGGTGCAAGCAGATCGGAACACGACCGGGAACAGAGGTCGAGCGCATCATAGCCGGTCAGCGCTGTGGCGGCATCATTCGCCCAGACGATCTGATTGGCTTGCAGGATCAGGATGGGGACTGCGACTGACCGCAAGCAAGCAAATGCCGCTGGGTCGCTTGGACTCATGATGCACTCCGGCAACGGGTCTCGGCTGTGCGTTCACACCCCCTTATTTTAGCATCGCTTCTCGTGCAACGATGATCAAGGCAGTGACCGACGCTCATTGCCCGTAAACGTGGGTGTAGCGATAGTGGAGCTTGGCGATGTCCTCCTTCGACAGCGGGAGCGGATCGCCGATCTGAAGCGCCGTCCAGACGATGGCGGCGTTATCCTCGGTCATGATGGCGGCTTTGACCGCCGATTCCGCGTTCTTGCCGACGGTGAACACGCCGTGATTTTGCAGCAGCACGGCGACGTTCGGTCCGGGGCACAGGTCGAGCTGGCTGACGACCTGCTGCCCGATTTCCTCGCCGCCAATCAGGGCGAATCCGGCGCATGGGATGTCCGCGCCGAACTCGTCCGCCATCGCTGTCAGCACGCACGGGATCGGGCGACCGAGCGCCGCGAACGCCGTCGCGTAGCGCGAGTGCGTATGGACGATGCCGTTGACTTCGGGGCGCTGGCGGTAGATGTAGCAGTGCGAGGCGGTGTCCGACGACGGCTTGTGCGACGCTTCGACAACCTGCCCGTCCACGTCGACGATGACCATGTTTTCGGGCGTCAGTTCAGCGAACTTGACGCCGCTCGGCTTGATGACGATCAGCCCGGTTTCCGGGTCGCGGGCGCTGATGTTGCCGCTCGTCCAGGCGACGAGGTTGTTGCGCGGCAGTTCCGCGTGCAGCGCGCACACTTCTTCACGCAAATGCTTGAGCTTCATGATGTCCTCTATATCGATCATCCGTAGGGGCACGGCGCCGCCGTGCCCCTACATACACATCAATTCGTGATTACTCCGCCACGCCACGCACCTGATTGCGCAGTCTCTTGAGGCGCTTCATCACATCGTTTTCGCCGCGCCCGAAGTAATCGTGCAGCAGCACGTATTCGGCATACAACTGGTCGTAGATCGCCTTGTTTTCCGGGATCGGCTGGACGGTCTCGTTGGTGGGCGACGCCATCTTCTCGGCAGCCGCCTGAATCGTCGGGTAGACCCCGGCGGCGACGGCGGCGTGCATGGCTGCGCCGAGAGCGGGCGCCTGCTTGGCGGCAGCCAGCCGGAACGTCCTGCCGGTCACGTCGGCGTAAATCTGCATCAGCAGCTTATTTTTCTCCGGCAAGCCGCCCGCCGCCACCAGCTCGTTGACCGGGACGCCGCGCTTCTCGAACGACTCCACGATTACGCGCGTGCCGTAAGCCGTCGCTTCGATCAGCGCCCGGTAGATGTCGGGGGCGCGCGTGCCCAGCGTCATGCCGACCAGCAGCCCGCTCAGGTCGGCATCGACCAGCACCGAGCGGTTGCCGTTGACCCAGTCCAGCGCCAGCACGCCCGATTCGCCGGGCTTCTGCTTGGCGGCTTCCATCTCCAGATAGCGGTGAATGTCGACACCGGCGCTTTTGGCGGCGTCGTAGTATTCCTGTGGCACCCCGTTGTTGACCCACCAGGCGAAAATGTCGCCGACGCCGCTCTGTCCCGCTTCGTAGCCGTAATAGCCGGGAATGATGCCATCACGGACGACGCCGCACATGCCTTCGACGCTCTCGATGCGGTCGCCCATCAGCATGTGGCAGGTGGACGTGCCCATGATCAGCACCATCGCGCCTGTGCCGACCACGCCGACGGCGGGCACAGTCACGTGCGCGTCGACATTGGCGACGGCGACGGCGATTCCGGGCTTGAGACCCATCCATGCCGCTGCCTGCTCGGTCAGGCTGCCCGCCTTCGCGCCAAGCTGGGCGAACGAGCGGCTCATCTTGGTGTCAATCACGCCGCCGAAGCCCGGCGCGAGCGCCTCGAAGTAGTCTTTCGAGGGATAGCTTCCATTCTGCACGATGGCTTTGTACCCGGCGGTGCAGGCGTTGCGCGTCTCGACGCCCGTGAGCTGCCAGATCACCCAGTCGGTCGCTTCCAGCATCCGGTCGGCAGCCTGGTAGATGTCCGGGGCTTCCTGATGAATCTGCAGCGCCTTGCTGAAGAGAACCATTCCGACGATTTTTCCACCGTAGCGCGGCAGCCATTCCTCGCCGCGCTTGCGCGTGTTGTCGTTGATGTGGTCGGCTTGCGGTTGGGCGGCGTGGTGCTTCCACAGCTTGACCCAACTATGCGGGTTGTTCCGGTATTCGCCGATGAAGCACAGCGGCGTGCCGTCGGCTTTCACCGGCAGCATCGTGCAGGCGGTGAAATCGATGCCGACGCCGACCACGTCCTGCGGACTGACCCCCGCCGCCCGCATCGCTGCCGGGACGGCGTTTTTCAGCACCTCAAGGTAATCGTTGGGGTCTTGCAGCGCCCACTCTGGCGGGAGCGGCTTGTCGCTGCCAGGCAGATGCTCGTCGGCGACACTGTTTGCATACGAATGCACCGCGCTGGCGACCTCGCGCCCGCTGGTGGTGTCGATGACGACGGCTCGCCCCGACTTTCTGTACCGTAATCTATTCCTATCGTGTATGATGTCATAGCCGTACCTTAAGTGTGATTGGCTCTTATCTGCGCCCATTGTACCAGATCGATGGGCACAATACCCGCGGTCGCGGACTTTTCCGGAGCAGTCATGACGATTCTCGTGCTGGATGTGGGCAGTTCGTCCGTGCGAGCGCTGCTATTCGATGACGATGTTGCGCTGCTGGCGCATACCTCGCGCCCGCACCGCTTCGCCGCGACCCCGCCCGGTGCTTCGACCATCGATCCGGCGGAACTGGCAGCGCGCGTCGAAGCCTGCATCGACGAAATCCTGCGGCATCCGCAGGCGCGCGACATTCGCGCGGTGGCGATGGATACATTCGTCGGCAACGTGCTTGGCGTCGACGCAGGGCAGGGCGCTCACACCCGTTTACACCTACGCCGACACACGCAGCGCTGACGACGTGGCGGCGCTTGGGGAGCAGATCGACCGCGAGGCGGCGCACCAGCGGATGGGCTGCATCCTGCACACGGCGTATGTTCCCGGTCGCCTGCGCTGGCTCCGCCGAACCGAGCCAGCGTTGTATGATTCGGTCGCCCAGTGGACGGACGTGGGGACGCATCTGTATCGACGCTGGTTCGGCGCGGCGGCGTGCAGCTATTCGGTCGCGTCGTGGTCAGGGACGCTCGACCGGGCGACGCTCGACTGGGATGATGAGTGGCTGCGGCTGCTCGATCTGCCGAAAACGGCGCTGCCGCCGCTTGCGGATTTCGACCAGCCATGCTCGAGGTTCTGCGCGAATTTGGCGCGCGCTGGTCGGCGCTGCGACGCTCCGTTCTTTCTGGCGGTTGGCGATGGCGCGGCTGCCAACGTGGGGTCGGGCTGCGTCGGCGGCGGGCAGATGGCGCTCAGCCTGGGCACGACCGCCGCGCTGCGCGTCGTTCGAGCGATCCGCGCCCGCCTGTCCCGCGCGGCATGTGGAGCTACCGCATCTGCGCCGGGCTGCACCTGATCGGCGGGGCGACCAGCGAAGGCGGCAACATCTTCGAATGGGCAGGCAAACACTGGCGCTGCCCGATGACGCCGAGCGCCAGCTACAGGCGCGGACGCCGGATGGTCACCCAGGCTGACCTTTCTGCCGCTGCTGGCAGGCGAGCGCAGCCCCGGCTGGCAGGCGAGCGCGACCGGAGTGATCGATGGGCTGCGGCTGTCGACGACCTCGCTCGACATCCTGCAGGCGGCGCTGGAAGGCGTCGCCCTGCGGCTGGCGATCATCGCTGAGCAGGCACTTACCGGGGCAAGCCCGGCAACGAGAAAGCAGCCGGTCATCGCCAGCGGAGGAGCGCTGGAAGCCTCGCCCGTTCTGGGCGCAGATGTTCGCCGATGCGCTCAACCGTCCGCTAAGCCTTGCCGGGGAGAGCGAGATTACGGCGCGCGGCACGGCGTTCTGGTACTGAGCGCGCTCGACGGACGCGCTCTGACGGACTTTCCGCTCGAATCGCCCGGACGATTGAAGCCGCGCCCCGATGCCGTCGAAGCCTTGCGCGCCGCCCGCGAGCGACAGCAGGCGCTGTACCGTCAGTTCTACGGCTGGTATTGCGAGACCATCCGGGCAAAATGTTATATTGAAGAAGAGTCACGAGCAATCAACTTAAGCCACAGGAGATAGGTGTCAATGATGAGCACATCCTCCGCGCTTCTGGAACGCTTCCACGCTGCAATGAATCGGCATGACCTCGATGCATTTGTCGCCTGTTTCCAGCCCGATTTCGATAGTAAGCAGCCCACCCCACCTGGATCGGGCGTTCATCGGTAGTGACCAGGTGCGCAAGAATTGGGGCGTCTGTTCGAGGGGATGCACCCGATTTTGTGGGCGACCTACTGCGCTCGGTAGTGACGGAGGATACGATCTGGAGCGAGTGGGACTGGCACGGCACGCGAACGGACGGGACGGCATTTCACGTAGCTGCGACGATCATTTTCGGCGTCCGCGATAACCTGCTCTCATGGGCACGTCTGTACATGGAGCCGGTCGAAGGCGAAGGTGCGGGGATCGATGCACAAGTCGGCACATGGGTTCATAAGTCGGAGTAGGGTCATCAAACCGGCGTGAGATCCGTCAGTAGAAAAGCCTGTTGGGACGTGCTATATTTTTGCATCCCACAAACAAAGAAGGCGACACATGAGCGACACACCGCTGACGATTCTGTTCATCTCAGCTCATTCAAGGGCGAAGTCATGCTGCAAACGGCGAAGGCGCTCGGCTGCCGGGTGCTGCTGGTGATCGAGGAGAGCCTGCGCGACCAGCTGGCCCTCGCGAAAGCATCGACGCATTTCACACTGTCGCTGACCTGCGCCGCTATCAGGACGTGATCTACGCCGTAAGCTGGATGTGCCGGGGCGAGGTCATCGACTACATCCTGCCGCTGGACAGCGAGTTCGAGGTCGAGCTGGTGGCGATGCTGCTGAGCATCTGCGCGGCTGCCGGGCACAGGCGTGACGGCCGATCCGCCGCCCGCGACAAGCTGACGATGCGTGAATTGACTCATGCCGCCGGAGATCCTCGTGCCGCCGTCATCCGGCATCAAGAATACGACCAACTGCGCGACTTCATGAGCCGCGTCCCGCCGCCCTGGGTGCTGAAGCCGCGCACCGAAGCCGGGTCGATGGGCATCTCCAAGCCGCAGAGCGAAGAAGATGTCTGGCGCACACTCGACAAGCTCGGCGACCGCCAGTCGTATTATCTGCTGGAGCAGTTCATCGCTGGCGACGTATTCCACGTCGATACGCTGACGGTCGACGGCGAGATCGCCTTTGTCAGCGCGCAGAAGTATGGCGCGCCGCCGATGCAGGTCTGTCAGGGTGGGGAGTATTCAACACCCGCGTCGTCCCGCGATTCCCGGACGACGTGAAGCAGTTGAGGGCGCTGAACGCACAGGTGCTCAAGGCCTGGGAATGCAGAACGGCGCGTCGCACGCCAGAGTTCGGTAAGGCGCACGCCGATGGACGCTTCTATTTCCTCGAAGTGGCGGCGCGCGTCGGCGGGGCGTTCATCTCCGACATGATCGAGAAGGCGACCAACGTCAACCTGTGGCGCGAATGGTGTCGGCTGGAAGTCGCGCATCTGCGCGGCGAAAGCTATGCGCTCCCTGACGTGCGTGACGACTACGGCGGTCTGCTGGTGACGCTGGCGCGGCAGGAACACCCGGATATGTCCGCTTACAACGCGCCGGAAGTCGTGTGGAAAGCTGATAAGCCGTTCCACGCGGCGATGATCGTCGTGTCGCCGCAGTATGAGCGTGTCGAGGCGCTGCTGGACGACTACACGGTGCGGGTGGTTCAGGATTTCTCGACGGCTGCGGCTCCGATGGATGCCACACGAACAGGACATTCCGGCTAAGCCATCATGCCGTTGTTCACCTCCAATATTCCACGCGACGACCTTTTCCAGCGGGCGGTTTTGCCCGTTCCTGAGCGCGTTGGCGCGCCTCGTCAGTTCACCGGGCGCGGCGTCGTCATCGCCATTGTCGATTCCGGCTTCTACATGCACCCCGACCTGCGCGAGCGGGTGCTGATCCACGTCGACGCGACCACCAACCACATCGTCGAGCAGCCGCGCGTCGTGGAGATCGACGACCTGAGCTGGCACGGGCAGATGACCAGCGTTGTGGCGGCAGGTGATGGCTCGCTGTCGGGCGGGCGGTATCGCGGTCTCGCCTCGGAAAGCCAACTGGTGCTGGTCAAGATCAGCAGCCCGCGCGGACAGGTCAAGGAGCGCGACATCTTTCGCGGCTTGCGCTGGATTATCGACACGCACCGCCGCTTCAACGTGCGCGTCGTCAATCTATCGGTCGGCGGCGACGATTTCAGCGCCGACCCGGAACACCCGCTGTACTGGGCGGTGCGGCGGCTGACCGAAGCCGGGATTACGGTGGTGGCGGCGTCCGGCAATCACAATCGCGGCTGGATCGTCCCACCCGCCAGCGCGGTCGAGGCGATCACGGTCGGCGGCTACGACGATCACAACACGACTGACCGGAGCCAGTGGACGGGCTATCACAGCGACTGGGGCACGGCATACGATGGCTCTGCCAAGCCGGATGTGGTCGCTCCGGCGGCGTGGATCCCGTCGCCGGTGCTGCCCGGCTCGGTCGTGGCGCGCGAAGCTCGCTGGCTCGGTCCGCTGCTGGAAAGCGAGAGCGAGCGGGCGCTCAAGCGACTGCTGACGCAGGGTTACGGCGATCTCGGCTTGTCGCGCGAGCGCGCCTTGCAGCCGGATCAGCCGTTGTACGACTTGCTGCAAGCGCGCATCAACAGTCACAAGCTGCTCGACGCGCGCCATCAACACGTCGACGGCACGTCGGTTTCTGCGGCAATCGTGTCGGCGCTGGTCGCGCAGATGATCGAGGCGAACCCAATGCTGACACCGGGGCAAATCAGGAGCATCTTAATGGAGACGGCACAGCCGCTGGAGTCGGTGCAGCGCGGTCGTCAGGGCGCGGGGGCAATCGACCCGACGCGGGCGGTGCGTGCAGCGCTAGAGGCGAGAGCATGAATCGAGAACATCATCGCTGGTACAGCCCATCGCTCAACCGTGACATGGATTTGCTGGTGTTCGGGCACGCCGGGGCGCGCGTGCTGATCTTCCCAACGTCGAAGGGGCGCTTCTACGAATGGGAAGATCGCGGCATGATTCACGGCGCGCTGCGCGAGCCACTGGAGCGGGGCTGGCTGCAAGCCTACTGCGTCGACGCCATCGACACTGAAAGCTGGTACTGCTGGTGGGCGCATCCGGGTGGGCGGGCGTATCGCCATCACCAGTACATCGAGTACCTGCATAACGAAGTGCTGCCGCTCAGCCGCCAGAAGAACCCCGATCCCTATCTGATCACGATGGGGGCGAGCTTCGGCGCGTTCCATGCGATGGGCTTCGGGCTGAAGTATCCGTTCGAAGTCAACCGGATTCTGGGTATCTGCGGGCTGTACGACATTCGCTCGTTCACCGGCGGCTACAGCGACGATTACGTCTACTTCAACAATCCGATGCAGTTCGTTGCCGGCGAGAATGACGGTTGGCGGCTGGACGCCATGCGGCGGCAGGACATCATCCTCGCTGTCGGCACGGGCGATCCGCAGCTTCAGTGGACGCGCGACATGTCCGGGATGCTGTGGAGCAAGGGCATCGGTAACGCCCTGCGCGAATGGGATGGCTGGATTCACGACTGGCCCTACTGGCAGCGGGTTGTGCCGACGTACATCGGCGGGCACGACTGATGTACGGCAATCCGACGAATCTCGTCCACGAGACTCATTACATTCCGGCGCGATACTCGTTATAATCGCACGCAGACAATGGAATAACTCAACCAACATCTGGAGAGGGCGGCTATGGGTGAACCAGTTCGCATTGGATTGTTCGTCGGGCGTGAATGGTCTTGGCCGCCAGCCTTTCTGGAAGAAGTCAACCGGCGCACGCCGGAGACGGGCGTGATCGCCGAGTACATGAAGGTCGGCGGCACGACCATGAACGAGCCTGTGCCGTACCGCGTCATCGTCGACCGCATCTCGCACGAAATCCCCTACTACCGCCTGTACCTCAAGAATGCCGCGCTGCAGGGCGTCAAGGTCGTCAACGATCCGTTCATGTGGACGGCGGACGACAAGTTTTTCGGCGCGTCGCTGATGACGCAGTTGGGTGTTGCCCAGCCGAAAACCGTCGCGCTGCCCAACAAGGAATACGTGCCCGGCATCGTCCACAACGAGAGCCTGCGCAACCTGATCTACCCGATTGACTGGCAGGCGCTGGTCGATTACGTCGGCGGCTTCCCGTGTGTACTCAAGGACGCGCACGGCGGCGGCTGGAAGGAAGTCTACGTCGTCCATTCGATGCAGGAGCTGTTCGATGCCTACAACCAGACCGGGCTGCTCTCGATGATTCTTCAGGAATTCATCCGCTGGGACGATTACGCGCGCTGCATGTGTCTGGGGCAGAGCGACGTTCACGTGATGAAGTACAACCCGAACGAGCGCTACTACTACCCGGAGCCGGACTTCGCGCCCGATCTGCACCAGCGCATCCACGACGACACGCTGGCGATTTGCCGGGCGTTCGGCTACGACATGAACACCTGCGAGTTCGCCATCCGCGACGGCATCCCGTATGCCATCGACTTCATGAACCCCGCGCCGGATATGGACGTGAACTCGCTCGGTCGCGGGCATTTCGACTGGATGGTCACGCACATGGCGGATATGACCATCCGGCTGGCGCTTTCCAACGAGCAGACGCGCAATTCATACACGTGGGGCAAGCTGAGCAAGGCAGCCGACCATGCTCCGTGAAGCGATTGACGCCTACCACGACCTGCTGGACGACCAGATTACGTCGGATGCCGACAACCAACTGCGCGAGGAATTGTGGAAGCGCAGCCTGTACTTCGGAACCCGCCCGATCTGCACGGTGATGCGCCCGCATTTCTACTTCGTGGATCAGTGGGCATACCTGAAGCACGAGACCGAAATCCTGCTGACGGCGTTCGCGGCAGCGCACGAAGCCTGCTGTGCCGAAGCCGACCTGCGCGAACAGTTGATGCTGGAAGCCTACGAGGAGCGCCTGTTCAGCCTCGACATCGGCGGCGTCGTGCCCTGGACGACCTCGCGGCTCGACTCATTCTTTCAGCTTGACGGCAACACGCTGCATTTCGTCGAGTACAATGCCGAGACCCCGGCGGGCATGGGCTACGGCGACGTGCTGGCGAATCTGTTCCTCGAACTGGAGCCGATGCGCCGCTTCCAGCAGCTTTACCACGTCCACAGTATGCCGACGCTCGGCAACCTGCTCGACATGCTGCTGCGCGCCTACGACGAGTCCGGGGGAACGAACAAGCCGACGATTGCGATTGCGGACTGGCAGGACGTGCCCACGCTCAACGAGCACGAAATCTGCCGCGAGTTCTTCGAACATAATGATGTTCACGCGATTCTGGTCGACCCGCGCGAGCTGGAATACCACAGCGGCTTTCTGTGGCACGGGCAGGAACGGATCGACCTGATCTACAAGCGTGTGCTGATCAGCGAGATGATCCAGCGCATGGGTATCGACAACCCGATTGTGCACGCGGTGCGCGACCACGCCGTGCTGATGACGAACTCGTTCAGCGCCAAGCTGATGGCGAAGAAAGCCAGCTTCGCCTTCCTGAGCGACGAGCGGAATGCTCACCTGTTCACGCCGGAGCAGCTTCGCGTGATCCACGAGCACATCCCCTGGACGCGCGTCGTCAGCGAACGCAAGACCGTCTATCAGGGCAAGGAAGTCGACCTGCTCGAATTCATCACAGAGCGGCGCGATCATTTTGCGCTCAAGCCGAACGACGAATACGGCGGCAAGGGCGTGATCCTCGGCTGGGAAGCGCCGCTCGCAGTGTGGAATGAGACGCTGCGGCAGGCGCAGACGACGCCGTATGTTGTGCAGGAGCGAGTTGAGACCATCCAGCGCGATTTCCCGTCGTGCGTCAACGGGCATCTGGAAATCAGCCCGCGCCACGTCGACGCCGACCCCTATGTGTTTTACGGCAAGACGGTCTACGGCTGCCTGACGCGGCTGTCGTCGGTGTCGCTGCTCAATGTCACGGCGGGCGGTGGCTCGGTCGTACCCACCTTCCTGCTGGATCGTCGATAGATCCCTTCACCACAGAGACAACCGTTTTGCTGACCTCACCCCCGACCCCTCTCCACATCGTGGAGAGGGGAGCTAAGCGACGCAAACCACAGGTTTGCCGTGCAGCGGGGTGAGGTTCGCATACCGCCATTTGCCTTCCGCCGCGCAATTGATCTACGATCTATGCCAGCGAGCGGCACATCCACGAGGGCAATCTCATGACGACTGGCAGCATCCGTTTCTTCGATACGCCGACCGGCGCGGTGGCGTTCGGCAGCGTCGCCCTGCACCTGAACCCGATGGACGACGTGGCAATCGCCAAGACGCCGATCTCGCCGGGAGTCGTCCTCAAGCGCGAGGGCGCGCCCGATGTTGTCCTCAACCAGTTCGTCGCCAGCGGGCACAAGTTCGCCGTGAACGACGTGGAAACGGGCGCGCCGCTGCGCCGCTACGGGCAGATCATCGGCTTCGCCACCCAGCCGATCCGCGCGGGCGACCACGTTCACACGCACAATCTGGCGGTCGAGGCGTTCGACCGCGATTACGCCTTCTGCGCCGACGTGCGCCCGGTCGAGTACGTGCCCGAAGATCAGCGCCGGACGTTCATGGGTTACAAACGCGCCGACGGTCGCGTCGGGACGCGCAACTACATCGCCATCCTCGCCAGCGTCAACTGCTCGGCGCACGCCATCCGCGAGATCGCCCACTACTTCACGCCGGAGCGTCTTGCCGCCTATCCCAACGTCGACGGCGTGATCGCGCTGACGCACGGCTCCGGCTGCGGCGTGCGCATCGGCGGCGACGATTACACGCTGCTCCAGCGCACGATTGCCGGGATGGCGCGCCACGCCAACGTCGGGGCGTACATGATGATCGGCTTGGGCTGCGAGACCAACCAGATCGCCGACATCATGGACAACTACCATCTGAACGGGAATTCGGGCGAGCTGCCGCTCAACCTGACGATTCAGGGAGCGGGCGGCATTCGTAAGACGGTGGCGGCGGGCATCGAGATGGTCGAGCGGCTGCTGCCGGTCGTCAACGCCACGCCGCGCACGCCGCAGCCGATCTCGGAGCTGGTGGTCGCGCTGCAATGCGGCGGCAGCGACGGCTGGTCGGGCGTGACGGCGAACCCGGTCGTGGGGCTGGTCGCTGACGAGGTGGTGCGGCAGGGCGGGTACGCCGCGCTCGCCGAGACGCCGGAAATCTACGGGGCGGAGCATCTGCTGACGCGCCGCGCCATCAGCCGGGAAGTGGGCGAGAAGCTGGTCGAAATGGTGCGCTGGTGGGAGCGGCACGCGGCGGCGCACAACATGGAAATCGACAACAACCCCAGCGCGGGAAACAAGGTCGGCGGGTTGACGACGATTCTGGAGAAGTCGCTGGGCGCGGTCGCCAAGAGCGGATCGACCCCGCTGATGGACGTGTATGACTACGGCGAGCCAATCACGACGCGCGGCTTCACCTACGTCGATTCGCCGGGCTACGATCCGGTTTCGGTGACGGGGCAGGTCGCCAGCGGCTGCAATATCGTGCTGTTCACGACCGGGCGCGGCTCGGTGTTCGGCTTCAAGCCAGCGCCGAGCATCAAGATCGCCACCAACACGGCGATGTACGACCACATGACCGACGACATGGATTTCAACGCCGGGCAGGTGCTGGACGGCGCGGATATGCAGGCGACCGCCGACGCGCTGCTCGACCTGCTGATCGACGTGGCGTCGGGGCAGCCGAGCAAGAGCGAGGCGCAGGGTGTGGGCGAAGCCGAATTCACCCCCTGGAACCTCGGCGGGACGCTGTAGCGATTACAGATACCGCGCCAGCCACGCTTCGACCGGCGCGCCGTCCCAGCGATGCTCGCCGTCGAAGCTGTGTACCATGAAACGGTCGTCTGCGCCGAAGCAGGCATAAATACGGCGCAGCGTCTCCGCCGCCGCTTCGACTCCGTGCGGCGGGTAGATCGGGTCGCGCAGCCCGTGTTCGATCACCAGCGGGCGCGGCGCGATCAGCCCGGCGATCTCGTCCATCTCGGCATATTCGAGGATGCCGGGGACGTAATTGCACAGGCAGTGGTCAATCGACAGGATCGAATCGCGGAAGGTGTTGACCGCGCCGCTGATATACGCGCAGGTGATGCGCATGTCGAGCGCGGCGGTGTACATGGTCAGCGTGCCGCCGCCGGATAAGCCGACGCAGGCGAGTTCGCCCACTTGTACGTCGGCGCGCGACTGGATGTAGTCGATCAGCCGCAGGGTGTCCCACACGCGCAGCCCCATCAGCGTCTTGCCGCTCATGAGCGCGTTCAGGCTGACTCGCTCGCACGACGACACCCACTGGGCGGTCGGGTCGGCAGCCTGCAACGCCCGCTCCCTGTACTCCAGCCGCCGGCCGAAGCCGCGCAGTTCGGGCGCGAACACCTGATACCCCATCCGCGCGATCTGGCGGGCGTAGTCGTAATGAAGCAGCGCGGAGAATTCGGCGGCGGCGGCGCTGTCGTCGATGCCGACGATGCTGCGCACGCCCCACGACCCATGCCCGTGCAGCGCGATGACCGGCTTGTATGGGGTGTCCGTCCGGTTCGGCGTCAGGACGTAGACCGGCATATATTCGCCGGGCAGCGTTTGCAGCACGAGCAGGTCGCGGCGGAAATCACCCTCGTCGGTGCTGTCGATTTCGGTGGGCGTCAGGTCGCAGCGCTCCGCCGCGAAGCCGCCCAGCAGCCGGGCGACCTGCTCGCGCAGCGCCGCCTGCCAGCGCTCGGCTTCAACAGCCGACTGCGCCCGAAATGCGAGCCTGCGCCCCTCCTGATCGTACCAGCGCCAAAGCCCCGGCAGGCTGCTGATGTCGAAATCCGCGAGTGTGCTCATAGCATCATCCCCTGAAGCAATATTTTGTTGATTTTGACCTGATGATAGCGTATTCCGGGCGTCTCATGAGACTTGATCGGGCGGCAAACGACATTCATTGTGAGATTTCCACAATGAACCCATTGTTTCTTTAGCGGCTATGAACATCAATTTTCCGGGCGTTCTTCATAGACTTGGCGGATTAGACTCTCGCTGCCCGATGAAGGTGATCATGACCACACAACTCCGTGATTTTCTTGAAATTCCGTATGACCAGCTTGAAGAACTGAATCTGGAAGCCAAGTCGAAGCGCCTGAACCGCACGCCCATCGATACGGTGCGCGAGGAACGGATGAAGTACCTCGCCGACGAGAAGCGCATCAAGGCGGTGACGGTGTGCTTCAGCGACCTCGAAGGTCGGCTGCACATGCTCGACTACGACAAGAAATTCCTGCTGAAGTCCGCCGACAACCTGACGTTCGACGGCTCGTCGGTGCGCGGCTTCTCGCAGCAGATCGAGTCTGACCTGCGCCTGGGCATCGACTGGTCGGCATTCTACTGGGTTCCGTCGGACGTGTTCGGTCCCGGCAAAGTGCTGGTCTTTGGCGAAGTGCTCCAGCGCGACGGCAAGCCGTACAGCGCCGACATGCGCTCGGTGCTGAAGCAGTACACCGCCACACAGTACGAGGCGAACGGCTACACGTTCAACATCTCCAACGAGATCGAGGGCTTCGTGTTTCGCGGGCGCAACGCCGAGCAGCGTTACCCGGAAACCCGCCAGTTCGAATTCGTGGCGACGGGCGGCTACTACCACTCG